>NZ_CP135971.1:1991785-2655714 GCF_032463525.1 Pseudomonas sp. DTU_2021_1001937_2_SI_NGA_ILE_001
CAGACAGGCCAGTCTTGGCGACGTAGAGAGCTGGAAGCATGGAGTTTCTCCTCGGGCGCCGAATTACCGGCGCGAGCTGTCAATGGTTAGCCAATCTGCAAGACGCGAGCCATGGCCTGGTCGTCTTCTTCGGCGGTCTTCATCATTTTCACGTGCAGTTCGAACTGTCGGGACAGCGCCAGGATCGAGGTCATTTCTTCGACCGCATTGACGTTGCTGGCCTGCAGCACACCCGACTCGACGCGCACGTTGGCATCCACCTCGGCGGCCTGGCCGTTCTTGGTATGGATCAGGCCATCCGGACCTTTCTCCAGATTGTTCAGTCCCGGATTGACCAGCTTGATACGGTCGATCTGCGCCATCACCTGCGGGCTTTCGCCGAGGGAGCGGACACTGATGGTGCCGTCGGAACCGATCTCGATCTGTTGTTGCGGCGGCACGGCGATCGGACCGCCGTTGCCCATGACCGGCAAGCCGTTGGCAGCGCGCAGCATGCCCAAGGCATCGATGTTCATGCCGGCACTGCGGGTATAGGCTTCGCCGCCATCGGGAGTCTGAACGGCGATCCAGCCATCACCCTTCACCGCAATATCCAGGTCGCGACCGGTCTCGATCAGCGGCCCGCCGGAAAGATCGGTGCCTGGCCGCTCGCTCATGGCATAGGCACGCGACGGCATGACCTCACCGAACACCGGCATGGAACGCGCCTGTTCGAAGTCACGTTGAAAACCGGTGGTGGATACGTTCGCCAGGTTGTTGGCACGTACCTTCTGCGCCAGGGCGTTTTCCGAGGCCCCGCTCATCGCGACGTAAAGCAACTTGTCCACAGTCTGTCTCCTCCGACAGGCACTTGCCGCCTGTAGCTGTACTGAAACAGGCAAAGCAATTTTTGAACCAACTTTCCAAGCCCGCTGAAAATACGCCAACCCCCAGCATTCACGGGCGCTTGCGAGAAAGTGGCAATATGCCTCCACTCACGCAGCGGCGAAGTCCTGCCGCCCCGCGACAGGAATCAGCCTACGGGCCGCCAAAAAAACTGCGCGACTCGGCTTTGCCATTGCCAGAACGGTGTTTTATCGTGTTGGCATCGCAACCTTGAGGGCATCGACATGCGATTCCCCATACCCATCACCACCATGTTCAGCACTGCCCTGCTTTGCGCCGCCCTTGTCACCGAGGCTGCCCCTGCCCGCTATTACAAATGGCAAGGCGCCGACCGCGTGGTGTGCGCTCAGACCAGCCCAGGCTGGGGCTGGAAACGCCTGAACGGCTCCTATGTGAAGTCCGACTGCTCGATCTGAGCCTCCTTGAAACCAATACTGATCGATTGGATCGTTGGAGCGAGCTTGCTCGCGATGGCTGCGTCACGTTTACAACAGATGCATGGGTTTTGCCGGCCTCTTCGCGAGCAAGCTCGCTCCAACAAAAGTCAGATCAGCCCCTAACTGACCAGCATTGGCTTTAGCCGCGAAAGCCCCAGGAAATTCAGCGCACCTGCTGTGAACATGCGGTCGCTTCGCGGCTAAAGCCGCTCCTACCCGGTGAACCGAGCAGTATTGGTCCTTAAACAAAAAACCCCTGCAACAAGGCAGGGGTTTTTCGGTAGAGCCGCTATCAGGTCATCTGGATAGTGGTCTGCATGATGGTGCTCTGGGTGGAAATGGTCTTGGCGTTGGCCTGGTAGTTGCTCTGCGCCTTGATCAGGTTCACCAGCTCGGCGGTCAGATCGACGTTGGAGTCTTCCAGCGCCTGGCCGGTGATGTAACCCAGGGTGCCGCTTTGCGGCGTACCGCTCACCGGCACGCCGGAGGAGAAGGTTTCACGCCAGTTGGTACCACCCGCCGAAGCCAGGCCTTGCACGTTGGCGAAGCTGGTCAGCGACACCTGGCCAATCACCTTGGATTGGCCGTTGGTGTAGGTGGCGAACATGTTGCCGGTGGCGTCGATGCTCAGGGCGCTGATCTGGCCGGTGGCATAGCCGTTCTGGCTCTGGGTGACCAGTCCGGAAACCGAGGCGGTCTGAGTGATGCCAGTCATGTCCAGGCGAATGGACGAAGCTGCGCCAGTGGAGTCTACCGGACCAGAGGCACCGTTGGCGGCCCAGACTACGGCAGGCGTAGTGGCAGTCTGAACGCCCGGCACCCAGTTCTTGATGGAAAAAGTCCCGTCGGTATTGAACTCGACGTTAGTACCACTGGTGGGCACCCCAGTACCACTGAGGATCAGCTTGCCCGCCGCATCGAAGGTCAGCGAGACCTTGTCGTCGGTCAGCGCAGAACCGGTAGGGTTGGCTGCCGGATCGGAGATAATCCGCCCATCGATCAAGCTGTACATGTCCCAGGTGTTGACACCGGTCTTGACGAAATAGCTTTCCAGCTTGTGCGCGTTACCCTGGGAGTCATACACCGGTGTATCGTACTTGAGGTTGTAGCTCTTGGTATCGGTCGGATCGAACGTAGCGATCGAAGGCACCGCCGTCGTGGTGTTCAGGTTCGCCACGTTGGTGATGGCCGTGGTCACGCTCGGCGCCAGGTTGGAAGAATCGACACGCAGATTCGACAGCGTACCAACCACTACACTGCCGTTCTCGTCGACGTTGTAGCCCTGCAGGTTCATACCCGAGCTGTTGACGACGAAACCATCCTTGTCAGTGTGAAAGGCACCAGCACGAGTGTAGAGCTTCTCGCCGTTATTGCTCAGCTGGAAGAAACCGTTGCCGTTGATGGCCAGGTCCAGGCTATTGCCGGTACCGGTAGTCAGGTTGCCCTGCTGGAACTGCTGAGCCACCGCACCCACGACCACGCCGCTACCGCTGTTGACGTTACCGGAGGTGCCGCGAATGGATTGCGCGTACTGGTCCTGGAATTCGGTACGGGACGCCTTGAACCCCGTCGTCGCGACGTTGGCAATGTTGTTGCCGGTCACGTCCAGACTCTTGTTCGCTGCGTAGAGCCCACTCAGGCCGATATTGAATGACATTTACCACTCCTCGCCGTTTGGTCGGCTCTTACAATCCGATGGTCTGTACTTTGGACAGCGCGATACTGCTACCGCCTGCCAGATTAAGGGTCATGTCCGAACCACTGGCGGCGGTCGTCACGCTATTGACGGTGGCCGGCAGGTAGGTGGTCAGGGCAGTGCCGGTCCCACTGATCGAGGCATTGGCCTTGAACGTGTAATTACCTGCCGCCAGGGCAGCACCGTCGCTTCCCGTGCCATCCCAGGTGAAGCTCTGGGTACCTGCCGATTGAGCACCCAGGTCGATGGTATCGACCAGGTTGTTGTCGGCGTCGTAGACACTGATGGTGGTCGATGCGCTGGAAGCAGGCAGCACCACCGAACCGGTAAGCCCCTTGGCCGGATCCAGATAGACAGTACCGGTATCCACAGTGACCGAGCGCCCCACCAGCGAAGAAGCCTGCAGTGCCTGCGAAGACTTGTAGCTGGTAGCGATGGCATCCACCGACGAAGTCAGGTTCTGCATGCTTTCCAGGCTGCTGAACTGCGCCAGCTGCGAGACGAACTCGGTGTTGTCCTGGGGATCCAGCGGGTTCTGGTTCTTCATCTGGGTCACGAGCAATTGCAGGAATGCATCCTTGCCCAGTGCGCTGGTCCCGGTCTTCTGCTCGCTCTTGGCGGAGGAAGTCGGGTTCTGCAGCGAGTTGACGAAGTTTTTCGAAACGTCGTTTTCAACGGCCATGTTCTACCGCTCCTTACTGACCGAGGGTCAAGACTTTCTGCATCATCGTCTTGGCGGTGTTCATGATTTCCACGTTGGTCTGGAACGACCGGCTGGCGGAGATCATGTCGGCCATTTCCTCGACGACATTGACATTGGGGTAGTAGACGTAGCCGTTCTGGTCGGCCGATGGATGATCGGGCTCGTAGCGCGCCTCGAGATTGGAAGGATCCTCAATGATGCCCGCCACCTGCACACCCTGCCCGGCCTGTCCCTGATCCTGGAACAGCGAGCCACCGGAGATCGACTGCTGACCCTGCAGCACGGTGGCGAACACCGGGTGACGGGCACGGTAGGTCTGATCCAGGCTCGAAGACACGGTCTCGGCGTTGGCGATGTTACTGGCCGTGGTGTTCAGACGCGTGGTCTGGGCACTCATGGCGCTACCGGCAATGTTGAATACATTGGACAGTGACATGGATTACTCTCCGCGAAGGGCCGAGACCAGCCCCTTGAACTTGCTGTTGAGCAGCGTGAAGCTGGCCTGGAAACCCATGGCGTTCTCGGTGTAGTTGGCCTGTTCGACCTGAGCATCGACGGTGTTCTGGTCCAGCGACGGCTGCGACGGCGTGCGATACATCAGCACCCCCTCGTTGTCACCGCCCATGCCCTGGGCTTCGATATGACGGCTATTGGTGGTGTTCAGGGCGAACTGACCCTTGCTGGCCTTCTCGCTCTCGGCCGCCAGTACCGCAGAGAACTCCAGGTCACGTGCCTTGTAGTTCGGGGTATCGGCGTTGGAGATGTTGTTGGCCAACACCTCTGCACGTTGCGCACGATAGCTCAGGGCTTTTTCGTGGATACCAAGCGCTTTATCGAAGCTGATGCTCATGTCGGGAAACCTTTCCGGTTGACCTGATGTTCGTGCAATGGAGAAAGCAATCAGCGTGCCACTTCCTGAAACCCTTGATTTACAGGGCCTGCACCGCCACTCCACGGCAGTGATGCCAGAAAAGCGGCAAGTCTTTTCCCCTGCACACGAGGAAGGCGGCAAGACGGGTGCCGTTTTTTTGCCAGTGCCACTGCCGCCCTTGCCCGCACCCAGAAACGAAGACGGGAGCGAAACCGGCGCCTCTTTCGAGGACGGTGTCGCTCCCGCGCAAGCTTCCGGTACGACCCGGAAGCAGCCATGTCGTGATTACTTGGCCTTGTAGATGATCCCTGGACTGCACTGCACCATCTGGTAATGGTCCGGCAAGCCGTTGAGCGCCTCCGATGCCCCCAGGAACAGGTAGCCACCCGGCTTGAGCACACCATGAATGCGCAACAGGATGTCTTTCTTCACCTCGGCGGAGAAGTAGATCAGCACGTTGCGACAGAACACGATATCGAACTTGCCCAGGCTGGCGTAGCTGTCGAGCAGGTTGATCGGGCGGAACTCCACGCGATTCTTGATCGGCGCCTTGACTGCCCAGCGCCCGGGACCCTTGGTGTCGAAATAGCGCTGCAGCCGCTCGCTCGACAAACCACGACCGATGGCCAGGCTGTCGTACTCGCCGGTCTTGCAGTTGTTGAGCATGGCGCTCGACAGGTCGGTGGCCACGATCTGCACACCGGACTTGAGCTGACCCGGATTGCTGCGTTCGAACTCATCGATGGACATCGACAACGAGAACGGCTCCTGCCCCGAAGAGCAGGCAGCCGACCAGATCCGCAGACGCTGGCCGGGGCTGGCCTTGATCTGCTCGGGCAATACCTTGTTCTTGAGCACCTCGAACGGGTAGGTATCACGAAACCACAAGGTTTCGTTGGTGGTCATGGCATCGATCACCTGCTCGCGCAAACCGCCGCGAGGCTGCGACTGGATCCGCTGCACCAACTCGCCCAGGGACTTGATGCCCTGCTGTTCCATCAGCTTGTTGAGACGGCTTGAAACCAGGTACTGCTTGTTCTCGCCCAGCAGGATGCCACAGGCTTTTTCCAGAAAGACCCGGAACTGTTCAAAATCCAAATTACCCGTAGACAAGGTGCCGCCTCTCAAATCATGTGAACACCAGGGAAACCCTAGCTTTGGTCTGCTGCCTTGATCCTCGCGACCACACGGGCCGCCAGATCGTCAGGGCGGAATTTCGCCAGGAAATCGTCAGCCCCCACTTTCTTCACCATCGCCTGGTTGAACACCCCCGACAACGAGGTATGCAAGGTGATGTGCATGTTCTTCATGCGCGGATCGCTGCGGATGGCTGCCGTCAAGGTATAGCCATCCATCTCCGGCATTTCAATGTCGGAAATCATCATGAGGAATTCTTCCTCGGGATTCTTGCCCTCGGCGAGCATGCCCTGCAGGTAATCCAGCGCCTGGCGCCCGTCGTTGAGCGCGACCACTTCCACGCCCACGGTTTCCAGGCAGCGGCTGACCTGCTTGCGCGCCACGGAGGAGTCGTCGACTGTCAGCACACGCAGTGAAACCGCCTTGTGCTGGGTCGCTTCGTCGACCAGACCCGCCGACACCGATTCGGTGATGGGCGCCACCTCGGCGAGGATCTTCTCCACGTCGATGATTTCCACCAACTGGTTATCGACCCGCGTCACCGCCGTGAGGTAGTGATCGCGACCGGTGCCCTTGGGTGGTGGATGAATCTCTTCCCAGTTCATGTTGACGATGCGTTCGACCGAATGCACCAGGAAGCCCTGCACCTTGGTGTTGTACTCGGTGATGATCACGAAGGAATTCTGCAGGGAAATCATTCCGGCCGAACCGGTGGCCATGGCCAGGTCCATGATCGGGATGGTGCCGCCGCGGATGTTCGCCACGCCACGCACGATCCTGCTCGACTTCGGCATGATGGTGAGCTTGGGGCATTGCAGTACTTCTTTGACCTTGAACACGTTGATGCCGTAGAGCTGGTTGCCTTGCAGACGAAACAACAGCAACTCCAGGCGATTCTGCCCCACCAGCTGCGTGCGCTGGTTAACTGAATCCATCACTCCTGCCATGCCCTGCCCCCTTTCAGCCATCGTTCACCACGTACCAGGCTTGGCAAGCGGCACGGGCCTTGCTTTTTATACGTCATGAACGCCAAGACGACAATTTTTCGACACGCTGCATTAGAAACCCGCAAATGGCTGGGCGCAATCGCCCTGCTTTGCCTTTTCTTCGTAGCGGCACCCGGCAAGGCGGACAACTTCACCCTGCCTGAACAACTTATCGGCGCGACTCAGGGATTTCTTGAGTACAGCGTGCAAGAGTATTTATCGAGCGGCCAGATCGAGGGGCGCTACGAGATCAGCGTCAAGCAACTGGACCCGCGGATGCGCCTGGCACACTGTGACAAGGATTTGACAGCATCGATGGAAAGCGCGCGCCCCATCGGCCGAGTGTCGGTCCGAGTGCGCTGCGAAGGTTCATCGCCATGGACCGTGTACGTCCCCGCTCAGGTGCAGTTGTTCCGCGAGGTGGTGACCACCTTGCGCCCCCTCAAGCGCGGCACGGTGTTGAGCGAGCAGGACGTCGCCCTGCGTGAACGGGATATCGGCACGCTCGGCCTGGGCTACCTGACGGCGGTCGATCAGGTGGTGGGGCAGAAACTGACCCGACCAACGGTCGTCGACCAGGTACTGGCGCCCAACTTTCTCGAACAGCCCGCCATGGTGCGCAAAGGCGACCATGTAGTAATCATCGCGCGCAGCAACAGCCTGGCCGTGCGCATGCCCGGCGAAGCCTTGTCTGACGGGGGTTTCAATGAACAGATCCGGGTTCGAAACCTGAATTCGCAGAAGGTGATAAAGGCCAACATCACCGGCCCTGGGCAGGTTGAGGTCGCCATGTAGCAAGGATTGATGCTGGTACAACCGGGTGGTTTTTCTTAGACTGCGGAGCATTTTCAGCGGTGTGCTGTCTGTTTTTCAGGCATCTGGTGGATTGAGCCTAAAGTTCTGCCAGGGGTGGCCGAAAACAAGGCAAGCGTCCAGACACCCAGAGGTAAAAGATCATGCCCATAGACTTCAGTCGACTAGGAAATTCACAGCCAGTGAGCGGGACTTCCCGCACCGGCAGTACCAAGGAAACCGGCAAGGCCGATGCGCAATCGCCTGTCGGTGCATCCGCTGACGTGAAAAGCGCCGGCGAATCCGTACACCTGAGCAGTGAGGCTCAACAGTTGCAGAGTATCACCGACAAGCTGCGTGACCTGCCGACCGTCAACAGTGCTCGCGTAGCCGAGCTCAAACAGGCGATTGCAGACGGCAGCTACAAGGTGGACAGCAACCGCCTGGCCGGCAAACTGCTCAATTTCGAAGCCCTTCGCTAATCGCGCGGGACCTTCAGGACGCTGAAAACCAGAGCACGCCATGCAAGATACGACTTTGCTCCAGATGATGACGGACGATCTCGTCCCGACCCGCCAGCTGCTTGACCTGCTCCAGGCCGAATCGCTGATCCTGCACGGCCGCAACATGGTCGAAATGGAGCAGGTCCTGGCGCAGAAGCAGGCGCTGGTGGTACTTCTCGAGCAACACGGCCGGCTGCGCAGCCAGGTGTTGGCGAGCCTCGGGCTGCCGACCAATCGCAAGGGCCTCGAAGAACTGGCCAGCCAGTCTCCGATTGGCGAGGCGCTGCTGCAAAAAGGTGATGAACTGGCGACGCTCATCGCAGAGTGCCAGGCACTCAACGAGCAGAACGGCAAACTCATCCAGCTTCAACAGGTGACAACGGCGCATCAATTGCGCATCCTGAATGGCGGCGACACGCCGACGTTGTATGACAGCCGTGGCTCGACAGCAGGAAGAGCCAGGCCACGCCCACTCAGTCAGGCGTAACCTGTTATTTCAACGCGCCAAAGGTGATGGCAGAATGCCCATCATTGCGTTGCTGTAGTTTTTTGCCTGGAGATGCTTAGACGTGAATGGTTTAGCTGCGGATGATGCTCCGCAACCCCCGAAGGTTCTCAATACGCCTTTGGAAATTGCCTCGAACCTGCGGTTACTCATGGAGAGTCACGACCCGCTGATCATCAGCTTCCATGAACGTTCCCAGCGCTTCCAGAGCTACCTGGTTGAAGTCGATCGCGATACAGGGCAGATCGGCCTGGACGAAATGATTCCACGCGACGGCGAACGCTACCTGGCGGCGGGCGAGTCGTTCCGTGTCGAAGGCTTCCACGATGGTGTGCGCATCGCCTGGGAATGCACGACCCCCATGACCGTCATCGATACTGACGAGCAGCGCCTCTATCGCGGCCCGATGCCCGAGGAAGTCGTCTACCACCAGCGTCGCAATGCCTTCCGCGCCGCCCTCAAGCTGACTCAACTGGTCGACATCGAAATCGGCGGTGACAAGCTCAAGTTTCCCTTGACCGGCAAGCTGCTGGACATCTCCGCCACCGGTTGCAAGCTGCGCTTCGACGGTGATGTTTCCGAACGCATGCAACTGGGCCAAGTCTACGAGCGCTTTGTCGCCAAGCTGCCCTTCGGCGCCATGACTGCACCGGTCGAATTGCGCTACCTGCACTTCGAAGAGCGCTTCAACACCACCTTCGCTGGCGTGCGCTTCCACAACATGAGCGGCCTGGTACAGCGCCAGGTGGAACGCTTCGTGTATCAGCTGCAGCGCGAAGCGCGCCGTTTCGACAAAGACGACGACTTCTGATTCACCACCAGGCAGCCCGCCAGCGCCGTTCTCCGGCAATGCGCTGCGGGCACCTGGAACAGCCCTCCCCCTTTACGCACCAACCCCTCTCCTAGCCCTGCTTCTCGGCCTGCCTGACCTCGTCATCGGCCGTCTCGGCCACAGGTTGCTGATACGCCTCGGCAGGCTCGTCGGTGTGAGTTTCTTCAACCTGCATCTTTTCCTGGACCACCTGTTCGTCAACCCGCGGGTCAAGGGCCACGGACAAGGGCGAACTGGCCATGCTGTCGGGCATCGGTACGTGGTGCAGCGGCGCGTTCTCGACCTCATGCAAGCGCGTAACGGCCTTGGGCCGGATCAGCACCACCAGCAGGGCTGCCATACCACTGATGAACGCATAGAGCATATTGCCGCCAAAGGTGCGCATCAGCACACCGGCAAGCAACGGCCCGATGCTCGCGCCGATACCGTAGGTCATCAACAGCATGGCCGTCAGCGATACGCGACGCTCGGCCTCGACGTGGTCGTTGGAAAATGCCACCGCCAGCGGGTAGAGGCTGAACTGCATGAGTGCCGCCACGAAAGCGATGACGAACAGCAATTCGACGGGCACGTCGGACAAGATCACCAACGGCAGGGTAAACAGCAGCAATAGCACCGCCACCATGCGGATCAGTCGGATACGGTCGAAGCGGTCCGACAGGATTCCCAGCGGCCACTGCACCACGAAACCGGCCAGGATGCAGCAGCCCATGAACAGGCCGACCTGATCGGTGGGCATGCCATGACTGGCGGCGTATACCGGAGCAAGGCCGTAGAAAGCGCCCAGGCTCAGGCCGGCGCCCAGTACGGCAGTCAGCGACTGCGGCACGCGCTTCATGAAGAACAGCGGCTCCAGGGGAGCCGGACGCAGCGGTGCGGGGTGGATGCTACGGGTCAGCGCCACAGGTACCAGGCACAGTGCGAAACACATCGCTACCAGCATCAGCAGTTCCGGCCCCAGTTGCGGATGGACCACCAGGATCAGCTGACCCAGCACCAGCCCCAGGTAAGAGGCGATCATGTAGCCACTGAACACCAGACCGCGTTGCTTGGCACTGGCCTGCTCGTTGAGCCAGCTCTCGATCACCATGTACTGGCACATCATTCCCAGACCAACGATCAGACGCAGCCCGAGCCAGGCTGGCAGCCAGTCGGTCAATCCATGCCCCAGCACCGCCGCGCCGACGATACCGGCACAGGTGGCATAGGCGCGGATATGCCCGACCCGGCCGATCAGCCGATGCCCCACCTTGCCGCCCAGCACCAGCCCGAAATAGTTGGCGGCCATCAGGGCACCCACCCACAGGCTGTCGACCTGATCGGCTGCCAGACGCAGCGCCAGATAGGTGCTCAGCAGACCGGAACCGATCAGCATCATCAGCGAGGCAAAATAGAGGGCGCGAAAGGATTTCCAGATTTGACGCATGGGATTTCCGACTGTCAGGTGGCAGGTTCGACAAGGTGTACAGGATTTTGCAGGGCCGCCCCGAATCAGGGGCGACCTGCCCATATCAGATCTGGCTGCCCAGCACCCGACGCTCCCAGGGGGTGATCTCGTCGAGGAAGCTGGTCAGCTCCAGGGTCTTGGTGGCAATGAAGCCTTCGATGAACTCCGGCCCAAACAGTTCCCGTGCCGTCTGACTGTGACGCAGACGCTGCAAGGCGTCCTGCAGGCTGGTCGGCAGGGCCAGGTGTTCTGGCACCTCGATGTCGCCCTGCAGCGCCTCGCTGGGCTCCAGCTGATGCTCCAGGCCATGCAACCCCGCTGCGAGGCTGGCGGCAATGACCAGGTACGGGTTGGCATCGGCGCCCGGCAGGCGGTTCTCCACGCGCCGGGCTTCGCCCGCGCTGGCCGGAATGCGCAGTCCTGCCGCGCGGTTGTCGTGCGACCAGCAGGCATTGTTGGGCGAGGCATAGGGATGGAACAGCCGCTGATAGGAGTTCACGTTAGGCGCGAACAGTGCGGTGAATTCCGCCAGGCAGGCTTGCTGGCCACCGATGAAATGCCTGAAGGCAGCGGTCGGCTGGCCTTCTTCATCATTGAAGATATTGCGCCCGGACTCCACCTCCACCACGCTCTGGTGAATGTGCATGGAGCTGCCGGCGGCATGCGCCAAGGGCTTGGCCATGCACACCACGTTCAGGCCGTGCTTGAGGCCCACTTCCTTGAGCAGGTGCTTGAACAGGAATGTCTGGTCGGCCAGCTGCAAGGCATCGCCATGCCACAGGTTGATCTCGAACTGACTGACGCCCATTTCGTGCATGAAGGTGTCGCCCGGCAGGCCCAGCGCGGCCATGCAGGCGCGTACCTCGGCGAAGAACGGCCGCAGGCCGTTGTGCGAGCTAACGCTGAATGCCGAGAACCCCTGCTCGCGACGGCTGTCCAGCCCGATAGGGGGCACAAAGGCTTGCTGTGGGTCCGGGTTGGGCGCGAACACGTAGAACTCCAGCTCGGTCGCGACCACCGGCGCCAAGCCACGCTCGGCATAGCGCGCCAGCACCCGCTTGAGCTGCGCCCGGGTCGACAGCGGGCAAGGCTTGCCGTCCAGCTCGTCGGCATCGCAGATGGCCAGGGCCAGGCCATTTTCGCTCCAGGGCAGCCTGTGGACCTGCGCAATGTCGGCGCTCAACGCCAGGTCACCGTCATCGCTGCCATAGAAGCGCGTGGCCGGATAGCCGCCCATGATGCATTGCAGCAGCACACCACGCGCCATCTGCAGGCGCCGCCCGGCACGAAAACCTTCGACGGTCATCACCTTGCCACGCGGTACGCCGTTGAGGTCGGGCGTGACGCATTCGATTTCATCTACCCCGGCCAGACCATCCTGCACGGCCGTGGATTCGTCGCGAGTCATTTCTCGGATCCTTCGTCACTCATACCGCCAAGCGGCAAGGGCTACACCATAAGCAGCGCGTCGCGAGAATTTCAAGCGCGACATCCGGACCAGGCAGCACCAGAGGCAGCGAGACCACATTGGCCGGTTTCTTGCTATTTCCAGAGCACACAAAGCGCGGCTGTCATTTTTATGTCGTTCCCCGCCATGCGATCCTGTCGGTGCGGCTTCTCTGACATCGGCAGCGGCGATCCTTCAGATCATGCGTCGAGAGTTGTCCATGAGTGCACCCATTCCTGTCACCCGCCCCCTGCTTCCGCCGCTTGAGGAATTCATTCCCTATCTGGAGCAGATCTGGGACAGCCATCAGCTCACCAATGGCGGCCCCTTTCACCAGCAACTTGAAGCTGCCTTGGCTCAGTATCTGGGGGTCGAACACCTCTCGCTGTTTTCCAACGGCACGCTGGCGCTGATGACGGCGATTCAAGCGCTGCGTATCAAGGGTGAAGTCATCACCACACCCTACTCGTTCGTCGCGACGACTCATTCCCTGCTGTGGAACGATCTGACACCGGTATTCGTGGATATCGATCCGCATACCTACAACCTGGCGCCCGAACGCATCGAAGAAGCGATCACGCCTGCCACTACCGCAATCATGCCGGTGCACTGCTACGGCATTCCCTGCGATGTCGACCGCATCCAACAGATCGCCGACCGTTACGGCCTGAAAGTGATCTATGACGCCGCCCACGCGTTCGGCGTTCAGCATCAGGGCGAAAGCCTGCTGCGCCACGGCGACCTTTCGGTGCTGAGTTTCCACGCCACCAAGGTGTTCAATACCTTCGAAGGCGGGGCGATCATCAGCCCGGACGCCAAGACCAAGCAGCGCATCGACTACCTGAAGAACTTCGGCTTCGCCGACGAGGTCACGGTGGTCGCGCCCGGCATCAACGGCAAGATGAGCGAAGTGAACGCAGCCTTCGGGCTGGTGCAGTTGCGCCACATCGACCAGGCCCTGCTGCGTCGCCAGCGTATCGATGAACGCTATCGCGAGGTGCTGGCCTCGATTCCAGGCATCCGAATCGTCTGGGAGAGCCGCGAAAAACACAACTACGCCTATTTCCCGGTGTTGGTCACCCCTGAATTCCCGATCAGCCGTGATGCGCTTTACCAACGCATGCGTGACGACAATATCCTCGCGCGTCGCTATTTCTATCCACTGATCTCGACCTTCCCGATGTACCGGGGCCTGGATTCGGCAAGGCCCGATCGCCTGCCGGTTGCCACCGAACTGTCACAGCAGATCCTCTGCCTGCCTATTTTCGATGGGCTGGACGATGCCCAGTTCGATCGCATCATCCAGGTCATCGTCACTGCGAGTAAAGAGAACTAACTCATGCGTACCTGCCCGGTCTGCTCTTGCCGTTTCCCGAATTTCTACCCGTTGTCCAGAGGGCATCTGGAGATCACCAACCGCCTAGGCGTCTTCTACTCCATTGAAGATTTCGAAACGCTGAACCTCGGCCAGTACAGCTGCCCGGAGTGCAATGCCTCCGACCGCGACCGGCTGTACGCCCTGTATGCGATGCACCACATGAATCACCCACCAGGGCAACCCCTGCGCATTCTCGACATCGCCCCCGCGCCGGTGCTCTCGGCTTTCCTGCGCAGCCTGCCCAATGCCCGCTACCGCTCTGCCGACCTGTTCTCGCCACTGGCCGACGACAAGGTCGACATCATGGACATGAACATCTACGCGGACGAGTCATTCGACTTCATCGTCTGTTCGCACGTGCTGGAACATGTACGTGATGACGCGCGGGCCATTGCCGAGCTGTACCGGGTGCTGGCCAAGGGCGGTTCGGCGATTCTGATGGTGCCCATCCTGCTGACCATCGACACCACTGACGAAGACCCTGACGAGCGCAGCGAAGATGAACGCTGGGCACGCTTTGGCCAGGACGATCATGTGCGCATGTACGCCAAGCATGACTTCGTCGCGCGCCTGCGGCACGGCGGCTTTCACGTCGAGGCCCTGGACACCCTCGCCTTCGGCGCAGGGACCTTCCGGGAGCATGGCATCACCGAACAATCGGTGCTCTACGTCGGCCGCAAGTAAGCCATTTCAAAGCGGCCTGCCCCTGGCTGGCCCTCATTCTTCAAAACGGGTATCGCGATGAGTTCATCACGCCTGGTCAGTATTGTCATTCCCGCCTACAAGGCGGATTTCTTCGAAGAGGCGCTGATCAGCGCCCTGCGGCAAAACCATGATCAGATCGAAATTCTGGTCTGCGACGACTGCCCCACCGATGCCATCCAGCGCATCGTCGAACGCCTGACACCGGGCAGTCGCTGGCCGATACGCTATTTGCGCAATCCCGAGTCACTGGGCGAAGCGCGCAACATCGCACGTGGCGTACGCGAAGCGCGCGGGGAATACATCAAGTTTCTCTACGACGATGACATTCTGGTTGCGGATTGCACCCGCCTGCTGTTCGAGGCATTGCATCAGCAGCCCGACATCAAACTGGCCTCCGGCCGCCGCCAGCGTATCGACGGCCAAGGCAATCCACTGGCGGATAACCTGGCCACCCTGAATCCATTTGGTCGCAATGTGATGATCAATGGCCCGGACCTGGTGTCGTTCCTGGCACAGAATCCAGTCAACTTCATCGGCGAACCCAGCTCGGTCATGTGCCGTCGGCGTGACCTGCTGCCGTTCGGCGAGCAGATCATGTCGCTGGAGCAGACCCTGATCGTCGGCCTGGGCGACATGGCGATGTACCTGAAGCTGCTGCGTCAGGGCAACCTGGCGCTTCTGTCCAGGACCCTGTCGTATTTCCGCGTTTCCGAGCTGCAGACCAGCGAAGACTTGCGCATGAACCCTGGAAAAGCCAGCGAAGGCCACGCCAACCATTACCGCCTGACCCGTGAACTGGGCTGGCTGCGTCCTCGCGAACAGAACGGAACAGTCCGGGTTGCGCCTTTGGCGATGCGTGAACCGAGCCAGCCCCTGGACCTGCGCGCCTGGTTCGATCGCCGCTCGGAGTCGGCACGCAAGACCTCAGAGCTTGCACTCTGGCTGGACACACGCAAGCCGTCCGAGGCCGAGCGCGCGCTGCTAAGTGAACACCTCGCAACGAACGATGGCGGGCCGGCCATTGCCATTGTGATTTCAGACTTCAACAATCAGCCCGAAAGTGTCCTCGGCACCCTGCAGAGCCTCGGCGCACAGGCGCCGTTGCTGGACAAGATCAAGGTATTCGTCCTGGCCGACTACGACCGCGACCACCAGACGCCGCTGCAGGCGCAGTTGCCCTGGCTTTGTGCCACCCGAGAAAACCGTGGCCAAGTGATCAACCAGTTACTGGAGGACAACCCGCACGCCTGGTGGATGATGGTCGATGCCGGGATCACGTTCACCCACAGCGGACTGCTGCAGGCGGTGTTGCAATTGCTGGAGATTCCACAGGCCAGCGCTCTGTTCGGCGACGAGGTCCAGGTCGATGCCGGGCAGGCCGCCAAACTGGTATCGCGTCCGGACTTCAGCCTGGATTATCTGCTGGCCCGTCCTTCAAGCCTCGCCCGGCACTGGCTGTTCAATCGCGAACACATCCTGGCAGCGGGCGGTTTCGATAACGAGCAGGCCAACGCTTTGGAACTGGACCTGATCCTGCGCCTGATCGAGCACCCGGACTTCACCGGTTTTGCACATTGCTGCGAGCCGCTGGTGGTCGCACCGGCGCCGCTGTCCCTGGAAAACCCGCATGAGGCTCGCACCCTGCAGCGCCACTTGCATGCCCGTGGCTACCTGAACTGCGAACTGCGCAGCCCGACGCCGGGGCAGTACCAGATCGACTACGGCCACGACAGCCAGCCCCTGGTGTCGATCCTGGTGCCCTGCACCGACGACCTGCAGACCTTGCTGCCCTGTGTGGAAAGCATCCTGGAGAAGACCGCCTGGCCTCGCTACGAGATCCTCATCGCCGATAACGCCAGTCAGGATGCTCAGACCGTGCAGTGGCTCGACTCCATGAGCGAGCTGCAGTCCGAGCAGATCCGTATCCTGCGCCAGAGCGAACGCCTGAGCCAGGCGGCGCTAATCAACGCTGCCGCCAGCCAGGCACGCGGCGACTACCTGCTGTTGCTGAACAACGCCACGTCCATCATCCAGCGCGAGTGGCTGCATCACTTGCTCAACCAGGCGCAGCGTCCGGAAGTCGGGGTCACGGGCGGCAAGTTGGTGGGCCTGGATGGCGGGATTGTCAACGCCGGCATGGTGCTGGGCGTGAATGGCTCGGTGTCGGTACTCACCGGCGAGCAGGCGGCCAATGCCAGTTTTGCCGAGCGGCTCGACACTGAGCAGAACTACAGCGCGGTCAGCGCAGACTGCCTGATGGTGCGGACGAGCCTGTTCCAGGATCTGCAAGGCCTGGACGAACAGCTGTTCGCCGAGCGCCTGCATGATGTCGATCTGTGCCTCAAGGTGCGTGAGGCCGGTCACCTGGTGGTGTGGACTCCGCACGCCATTCTGGCCAGCCGCAACGCCTTGCAACCATCCGCCGCGCCGTCGCTGGACTTCGCCACCCGAGCGCTCTATCACCGCTGGTTGCATTACCTGGCCTGGGACCCGGCGTACAACCGCGCGCTCGCCCTGGATGGCGCCCCCTTCGAAGCACAAGCTGATCCCGAGCTTGGCTGGCGACCGCTCTCGCACCGCCCCCTGCCAGTGGTCCTGGTGCAGCCGGTGGACGCCGGTACTACCGGCAATCGCCTGGCGGCTCCGCTACGAGCCCTGCGCCGCGCTGCCGCCGTGGACGGCATCATCGCCTGTCAGACCCTGTCGCTTCCGGAAATTGCGCGCCTGAGCCCTGACCTGGTGGTGCTTCAGGGGCGTGGCAGCGTTGCCGACGGACAACAGATCGAACTGCTCAAGGAGCACACCAACGCCCGTGTGGTCTACGACCTGGTGGAGTTCCCGCCGTTCGCCGAACTGGGTGTCGTGGCGGCGCCGCTGCTGGAGGTCCATGCCGCGCTGCGCCATAGCCTGTCCAAGGCCGACCGCATCACAGTACCCACCCAGGGGCTGGCAGACTTGCTGGAGGGCATCCATCCCGATGTGCAAGTGCTTGAAACCCGCCTGGAACCGGAAACCTGGCTGTCCCGCCAGCGACCCCGCGCCCAACGCAGCAAGCCGAGGGTCGGCTGGATTGGCAGAGCTGGACAATCCGCCGACCAGGCACCACTCGATACCGCCATCAGACAACTGGGCGACAAGGTCGACTGGGTGATCATGGGGACCTGCTCGCGTTGGCTGAAGCCCTTCGTTACCGAGCTGCATGCCATCCCTGAAGACAGCCTGTACCCAGGCCTGCTTGCAGAACTCGACCTTGACCTGGCGGTTGTTCCGGCCCCTGCCCACCCGCTGAATCGCAGCCGTGACCCTGTCGCGCTGCTGGAGTTTGCGGCGTGCGCCACGCCAGTGATCGTCAGCGATTCGCTGCCGAGCCGCAGCCTGCCGGTGACACAGGTGAGTGATGAGCCATCGGCTTGGATCGATGCGATCCTCGCGCATGTCGACCGCCGGGAACAATGTGCGCACAACGGTGAAGAACTGAGACAGGCGGTGGAGCGACAGGCTGCGCTGGACACAACAGCCCTGGCGGCCTGGTTCGATAAGATGAGTGGAGCACCTTCGTAACAGCGATGGATGACTGGGAAGGAGCGTGGCACGCGGGTATCGGTGCCACCTCAGCTCCTGGATGGCGCCGTTGCAGTCATGGCCTTGCCGAGCGGATCAGAGCGCGGCGCGCGAAGCCAGAAAATCCTTTTCCAGTTCCAGCAGGTCCTTCTTGCGGTCCTTGAGCTTTTTCGCAGGTGTCCCGAAGTACACCCCCCACTCGGGCAGGTCCTTGCTGACCAGTGACAAGGCCCCCACCGACGAACCCTCACCGATGCTCAGATTGGGCAGGATCACCGTACCGGAACCGATGATCACGTGACGGCCAAGCCTCACGGGGCCTGCCGTAACGCCGGTGTATTGCGGATCGACCGTAGGGTTGGTCAGAAACCGCCCCGTGTAGTCATCGGTGCGGCTGTAGATCCTGACACCTTGCGACAGGCCGCTGAAGTCCTCCATGGTGATGCCAGCCCCGGCAGACAGCAATGAATAGCCGCCGATGTGGATAAACGAGCCGAGCGTCAGCCCTCCCTGGTCACCTGCCACGATGGTGGTGTAGCCGTCGATTCTGACGTCGTTGCCAATGGCAATATTGTGCAAGCCCAGAATGGTGCAGTTCTTGGCGATCAACACGTTACTGCCCAGGCTCTTGAAGCCGAAGTCGCGCAGTTCGTGCTCGGTGTAATAACCCACATCAAAAGGATTCATGGCCAGCCACTTCAAATAGAAATACTTAACGACTCAATAACTATCCCTACCCGCTTGGCTTACGGTACACCGCCCGCCAGAAGGCCATGGACATTGCCTGGCCTCCTTTAGAGGTATAGCAGTTCACACGCTATTGCACGAATGGCTGTTCGGTCTCTCAAGGCAGGTAAAGCGTGAACAACGCGCCACCCAACTCACCACCGTTGGCCAGCTCCACGCGCCCCGGCACGCCATTGCGCGAATGCAGCGCGGCGATGTGCCCGGCGAAGTAGAGCCCCAGGCCGGTGCTGCCGTTCAGCGGGTCGATGCCCTGCACCAGGGTCTGCTGCTGCTCGATCATCGCCTCCGGGAAACCGCGGCCATCGTCGTTGATGCTAATGGTCAACTGGCCGCCCTGCTCGCCAGCACGGATCACGATGGCCCGCTGCGCATAGCGAATGGCGTTGACCAGCACGTTGTTGAGCACCGAGCCGACCAGCTCGCGGTCGAAGAAACCCAGCGGGCTCTGCGGGTCGACTTCGTAGCTGGCGGTCAGGCCGCGACTGTTCAGGACATCCTGGTGATGCACGAGCTGAGCCTCGAGGAAGTCATCCAGGTCGTGGTAATCCGGGCGCATCGGCAGCTGGTTGACGCCCAGTTTGTAGAGCCCAAGCAATTGCACCAGCATGCTGTTCAGCCGCGCGAACTCGAACTCGACCACGCCGTGCTCGGGGCTGTCGAGCTGTTCGGGAGACAGGCGCTCCTGCCAGTGGCTATGCGCCTGGCTCAGGATCGACAGGGAATTCTTCATGTCGTGTACCGTGGAGGCGATGACCATGGAGAAATCCAGTCCCTGCTCTTGTTCACTCATGCTCCGAAGGCCCTTTCCTTGAGTTTCTGATAGCGCTCGAAACGCGCGTCGCTGTCTGGCATCTTGCCGACCATGGTCAGGCAGGTGCGGCATTCCTGAAGGTTCGCGGCGGTCAGGGTCTGGCCGGGATGCAACAATGCCTGAGCCAGGTTGAGGGCGATACTGATGTTCTTCGGCTGCAGGGCCAGGGCCTTGCGGAACAGCTCCTGGGCCTCGGCCAACTGGCCGGCCTTGTAGCTGCGAACCCCCTGGACGTTGAGGTCCAGGGCGGTCTTGTTGGCACCCAGGATCTCCGGATCATCGGTGAGGCTCGACAGGCTCTTCATGACCTGCGGATCGTCACCGTAGATCTCGGCGGTGTTCTTCAGCACGCTGGCACCCGCCTGCTCCTGTCCCAGCTGCTTGAGCTGGGTGGCCACCAGCATGGCCGCGTCAGCGCTCAGGAACTGTTCCATGTTGCCCAGCCGTGCCACCGCCTGCTCGGTCAGCTTGGCGGCGGTTTCCGGGTCCGAATGCTGCAGGCTGGCGGCCTTCATCAGTCGCGTACGCACCTGCAGGCCTTCATCTTCGGCGTGCTCCTTGGCCACGTCGCCCAGTGCCTGGTTGATTTCCACCCGAGCACGGGCATCGAGCCCGGCATCGCCGCCCTTGTTGATCAGCGCATGGGCCAGGCCCAGGTTGGTTTCCGGGTTCTTGAAGCGCGAATGCTGGCCCTGGGAAACCGCCTGGCGGTAGGCCCGCGAGGCGCTGTCGAAGTCCTGGTTGTCCATCGCCAGCTTGCCCAGCATGGTCTGCCGGCGCACCGCCAGCGGCGACAGGCGCACGGCGCTTTCCAGCACGCTCTGGGCACGCTTGGTGTCGCCACGGGCGATCAGCGTCTCGGCCAGGCCATCGAGCAAGGCGGGGAACATCGGAAACGCCTTGCTGGCTTCCTGATAGACCGTCTCGGCCTCGGCGGTGCGGTTACGCTTGAGCAGCAAGGTGCCGAGCATGCCATAGGCCCAGGGCGTCGGGCGGTCGGCGAGGATCGACTTGAGCAGGGTCTCCAGCGGTTCGTGCTGGTTGAGGTCACGCAAGGCGGCAGCCTTGTAGCGCAGGCACAGCGGCGCCAGACGCGGGTCCTGCTTGGCCAGGTTGACGCAGGCCGCCAGCACTTCAGCGGGCTTGCCGCGATCCAGGGCCTGGAAGATCGGCCGAAGCAGGTTCTTGCGCTGCACCAGCTTCTCAAGACGCTGCGCCAGCCCGGCGCGGTTGAAGGGCTTGGTCAGGTAGCCATCCGGCTCCCATTCCAGAGCACTCATGACCATCGCCTGGCTGTTCTCGGCGGTGACCATGATGAATACGCTTTCATAGCTCAGCAGCCGCTCGGTCATCAGGTCTTCGAGCACGTGCTGGCCGTTCTTGCGGCCATCGCCGAGGTTGAAGTCATGCAGGACGAAGTCATAGCGCTTCTGCGAACACATGCGCAGGGCCTGCTCACCGTTGTCGGCCGTATCCACTTCCTTGACGCCCAGTTCGCGCAGCATGGACCTGACCGAACTGCGGAAGTCGGAAAAGTCATCGACGATCAGAAAGTTTTTTTGGTTGTACGCCAGCATCCAGTGTCCCGTCTCCATAGCGGCCAGAAGCCAGGCAGATGAACGCCCGACAACCCGACCCGATTCTGAGGGCGCCGATCATAACCAACGGCATAACGCCATCAAACGATTTTCGAACACCCGTTCGGCCGCCGGCCTGTCATCACAAGTTAGCAAAGCCAATGAGTTTTTCGACCTGCAAGCGGGAAACTGTAGCGACGGATCACAAAAGTGCGGAAACAGACAGGCCGAAACCTCGACCACAGACAGTTTCTGCAGTCGAGGCGGCTGCGATAGCGGTGCGATCAGACCCAGCCGTCGTTGCGCTTCTTGCGTCGGGTCATCGCCGGAAGGATCAGGCCGACCAGCAAACCGGCACCGGCGATGCTGCCGCCGTAGACCATGTAGCTCATCAGCGCCTGCTGGTTCTCGACCCCCAGACGCGCCTGGGTGTCACGCAGCTCGGATTGCGCCTTGCTCAGTTGTTCGGAGAGCGCCTTGTTGCGCGCCTCAAGCTCGTCGACCAGCGCCTTGCGCGAGTCCAGGGTTTCCTGCATGCCCTGCACGCGGTTCTTCCAGGTGTCGTCGATCTTCGCCAACTGGTCGGTCAGTTGCGCGACCTCGGCCTTCAGTTGCGGCAGGCGTTCGAACTGGCCCGGCTCGTCCTGCAGGTCACTGGTGAGGATCCATACGACGCTGCCGCCCTCGCCGCGAATCTGACTGTAGGCGCCCTGAGTGCCGAGCAGTTCGACCTTCTGCCCGGACTTGAGCGTACCGACGATACGGTGACCATCGGTAGGCCCGCTGCGTACATAGGTGTTGAGGCTGTCGCTGACCCACCGATCATTTTCGGCAGCCTGCAGTGTCTGGGGAAGCAGCAGGCCCAGGGCAGCCAGCAATGCACCGGCCTTGAGGCAGCGGCGCGGTGAATCGGAGAGGTTCAGGGTCTGAACGCGGGCCAGCAGTGCGGAAAGGTGACGGGGCATGGCATTGACTATCTTGACTGAATGAAACAAAGGCTCCGTCGGTGTTGCATGAACAATCGGCAAGTGAAGCCAAGGCAAGCCGCCTTTACATACAAGACCTGGAACGGGCCAGCGCACGATGGGCATTGGCTGTGCAACTCCCACAGGAGCCGGATGTCTGCTGAGACAGACGCTTCGCCAGCCCTTCATGAGCGCTGGCGGGTGCAAGCCGTGGAAAATCCATCGGTCTACAGACCCTGCAAAAGGTGTCAGGTTCACTACCGGCCGGCGGTCGTGTCAATTTTCCGTGCTGGCGGGCACGCCACGCCGGCGGTCCGGCACCGGCGGCGGCGACTTGTGCAGCGGCAGTGCTCGGGCGGTTTGCTTTCCTGTCACGCAGCCAGCAAGAATAGTCCCCAGGCGTGAACGTCCCTGATGCTCACCATCAAGATGCCAAGGGCCCAGGGCCCGCGGCATGGCTCTAATGGAAAATAGAATGATCCCAAGACAAGTGATTAACGCCTCGGTCAGCCCCAAGGGCAGCCTTGAAACACTTTCCCAGCGCGAGGTCCAGCAGCTCTCCGCCGCCGGCTCCGGCAGCGTGTACTCCCTGTTTCGCCAGTGCGCCCTGGCCATCCTCAATACCGGCGCCCACGTCGACAACGCCAAGACCATTCTGGAAGCCTACGAGAACTTCGAAGTCCGTATTCATCAGCAGGACCGTGGCGTGCGCCTGGAACTGCTCAATGCCCCGGCCGACGCCTTCGTCGACGGCGAAATGATCGCCAGCACCCGGGAAATGCTGTTCAGCGCACTGCGCGACATCGTCTACACCGAAAGCGAGCTGGACAGCCAGCGCATCGACCTGAGTTCCTCGCAAGGCATCACCGACTACGTCTTCCACCTGCTGCGCAATGCCCGCACCCTGCGTGCCGGCGTCGAGCCCAAGCTGGTGGTGTGCTGGGGCGGTCACTCGATCAACACCGAGGAATACAAGTACACCAAGAAGGTCGGCCACGAGCTGGGCCTGCGTAGCCTGGACATCTGCACCGGCTGCGGTCCGGGCGTGATGAAAGGCCCGATGAAGGGCGCGACCATCGCCCACGCCAAGCAGCGCATCCACGGCGGCCGCTACCTGGGCCTGACCGAACCGGGCATCATCGCCGCCGAGGCGCCCAACCCGATCGTCAACGAGCTGGTGATCCTGCCGGACATCGAAAAGCGTCTGGAAGCCTTCGTGCGCGTCGGCCACGGCATCATCATCTTCCCCGGCGGCGCCGGCACCGCCGAAGAGTTCCTCTACCTACTCGGCATCCTCATGCACCCGGCCAACCAGGACCTGCCCTTCCCGGTATTTCTCACCGGACCGAAGAGCGCTGAACCCTTCCTGCGCCAGCTCGATGCCTTCGTTCTGGCGACCCTCGGCGAAGCGGCGCAGAAGCACTACCAAATCATCATCGACAACCCGGCCGAGGTGGCGCGGCAAATGGCCCAGGCACTCAAGGAGGTCAAGCAGTTCCGCCGCGAGCGCAACGACGCCTTCCACTTCAACTGGCTGCTGAAGATCGACGAAAGCTTCCAGCACCCCTTCGACCCGACCCACGAGAACATGGCACGCCTGAAGCTGGACCACGACCAGCCGCCCCACGAGCTGGCCGCCAACCTGCGCCGCGCGTTCTCCGGCATCGTTGCCGGCAACGTCAAGGACAAGGGTATCCGCCTGATCGAGGAGCACGGGCCTTACCAGATCCACGGCGACCCGGCGATCATGGGCCCGCTGGACAAGCTGCTGCAGGCCTTCGTCGAACAGCACCGCATGAAGCTGCCAGGTGGCGCGGCCTACGAGCCCTGCTACCGCGTCGTCAGCTGACAGTCTGTGGGCGCGATTCCGGTCGCGCCCACTGCCGCATCGCTCTCCTGCCCCTTATCGCTGCTCGCGAAACTGCCGGGGCGACATACCCGTCGCGCGCTTGAAGAACCGTGTGAAATAGGCCGGTTCCGAGAACCCCAGGCTGTCGGACACCTGATTGATGGTCATGGTCGTGTAGATCAGGTTGCGCCGTGCCTCCAGCAGCAGCCGCTGGTTGATCACCTGCAACGCCGACTGGCCGCTCAGGCGCCGACATAACGCATTGAGGTGCGCTGCGCTGATACCCAGGCACCGGGCATGCTCGTCGATCGGCCAGTGCAGGCGAAAACTCGACTCCAGCTGATGCATGAACGCCTGCAGATGCTCACGTCCGCGATCCGGAGCGGCCACCTCTGCGGTTGGTTGGCCGCCCTGGCGATGCAGCCAGACCATCAACTGACTGATCAGCGCCTGCAACATCAGTTCACGGCCCGAGCGCAGTTGCAGGTACTCCTCGACAATAGCGCTGAACAGCCGATCCACCGGCTGCCCGTCGCCTGCCAGCCGGTGACAGCGCGCCTCACCCAGCGCCAGGCCATCGAGGGCCGCTTCCATTCGTTCCACCAGCGGCATGGCCAGGGTCAGGATATGCCCTTGGATGTCCTCGGCAAACTTGAAGGTGTGCACGCTCAGCGCGGGCACCACCAGCAGTACCGGGCCGTCCACTTCATGTACCTGGTCCTCGACCTTCAAATGCGCATGCCCCGTACGCACGAACAGCAGTTGCACCAGATCGCCGTGCCGATGCGGCTTGATTTCCCAATCGTGCAGGCTGCTGCGCTCGGCAATGGATTCGCAGTGGATCAGGTCTGGTGTGGGCCAGGCGGTGGTTTCTCCATAGAGTTTGAAGACCGGAACAGGACTGGCAGGCGGCTTAATCATGGGAAGAAGGCATCCTCGAAAAGTCCAGGTAATGCGCTCGATAGTGCCTTCTTATCCGCCATTCATCCATTAAAAATGCAGGAGACAACAACAAACCGCCTCCGCCGGCCTGCCGTGCAGAAGGCTACGAGACAGGACAACAACAATGAAAACCCAAGTCGCGATCATCGGCTCAGGCCCCTCCGGGCTGCTGCTGGGCCAACTGCTGCAACGTGCCGGCATCGACAACATCATCATCGAACGCAAGGACCCCGCCTACATCCTCTCGCGTATCCGCGCCGGGGTACTGGAACAGGGTATGGTCGACCTGCTGCGTGAGGCCGGCGTCGGCGCACGCATGGACCGCGAGGGCCTGGTTCACGATGGCTTCGAGCTGGCCTTCGACGGCCGCTGCGAGCGTATCGACCTCAAGAGCCTCACCGGCGGCCAGACCGTGATGGTCTACGGCCAGACCGAAGTCACCCGCGACCTGATGGAGGCCCGCCAGGCCGCCGGTGCACTGACCGTCTACGACGCCGAAGACGTCCAGTTGCACGAACTCAAGGGCGAGCGCCCTTACGTGACCTTCCAGAAGAACGGCGAGCGCGTACGCGTCGATTGCGATTACATTGCCGGCTGCGACGGTTTCCACGGTGTGTCGCGCCAGTCGATCCCGGCCGAGACCCTCAAGGTCTTCGAGCGCGTCTACCCGTTCGGCTGGCTGGGCGTGCTGGCCGACACGCCGCCGGTCAACGAGGAACTGGTCTACGCCAACCATGCACGTGGTTTTGCCCTGTGCAGCATGCGCTCGCCGACCCGCACCCGCTACTACGTGCAAGTCAGCGCCGAAGAGCGCGTCGAAGACTGGTCCGACGAGCGCTTCTGGGAAGAACTCAAGCGCCGCCTGCCCACCCACCTGGCTGAACGCCTGGTCACCGGCCCGTCCATCGAGAAAAGCATCGCACCGCTGCGCAGCTTCGTCGCCGAGCCCATGCAGTACGGCCACCTGTTCCTGCTCGGCGACGCCGCGCACATCGTCCCGCCCACCGGCGCCAAGGGCCTGAACCTGGCCGCCAGCGATGTCAGCACGCTGTATCGCATCCTGCTCAAGGTCTACCGCGAAGGCCGCACCGACCTGCTGCAACGCTACTCGGCGATCTGCCTGCGCCGGGTGTGGAAGGCCGAACGTTTCTCCTGGTGGATGACCTCGCTGCTGCACAAGTTTCCAGACACCGACGCCTTCAGCCAGCGCATCCAGCAGACCGAGCTGGACTATTACGTCGGCTCACAGGCCGGGCGGCAGACCATTGCGGAGAACTACGTGGGATTGCCCTACGAGGCGGTGGAATGATCTGACGCTTGAAATGCCTTCGGCCGGTCTTTGGGGTCGGTCCGGGCATTGTGCAAGGCAACAACAACGGCGCCATGCAACAGTGCAAGGCGCCAAAGCCTTTTGCTTGACAGGGCCATAAGATCGGCAGGCTGCCTAACAACAACAAGCCTCGAGGCCCGACTGTCATGTCCGATTCTCCGATCCGCGCGATCGGCGACGAGGATGGCAACGCCATCTATCGCCGCATCACCCTGCGCCTGATTCCCTTCATCTTCGTCTGCTACCTGTTCAACTACCTGGACCGCGTCAACGTGGGCTTCGCCAAGCTGCAGATGCTCGACGCGCTGAAGTTCAGCGAGACGATCTACGGCCTGGGCGCCGGGATCTTCTTCATCGGCTATGTGCTGTGCGGCCTGCCCAGCAACCTGGCACTCAACCGCTTCGGCCCGCGGCGCTGGATCGGCCTGATGATGATCACGTGGGGGACCTTCTCCACCTGCCTGCTGTTCGTCACCACGCCCACCGAGTTCTACGTGCTGCGTTTCCTCACTGGCATGGCCGAGGCCGGTTTCTTCCCTGGCATCGTGCTGTACCTGTCGCGCTGGTACCCCAACCAGCGGCGTGGGCGGATCATGGCGCTGTTCATGTCGGCCATTCCGGTCTCCGGCCTGCTGGGTGGACCTTTCTCGGGCTGGATCCTCAACCACTTCGCCGCCGGCCAGGGCGGCCTGGAAGGTTGGCAGTGGATGTTCCTGATCCAGGGCCTGCCCACCGTGGTGCTGGGCCTGATGGCCTTCGTGCTGCTGTGCGACAAGGTCGAGGACGCCGGCTGGCTGACTCCCGAACAGCGCCAGCGTGTGCGCCATGACGTCACCCAGGATGAACTGGCGCGCCCGGTGCAGGCCAACTCGTCCATCGCCAGCGTACTCACCACCCCGCTGATCTGGGTACTGGGCTTCATCTACTTCTGCATCCAGAGCGGTGTGTATGCGATCAACTTCTGGCTGCCGTCGATCATCAAGAACCTGGGTTTCAGCGACAACCTGGTGATCGGCTGGATCAGCGCCCTGCCCTACCTGCTGGCCGGCGTGTTCATGCTGCTGGTGGGCCGTTCGGCCGACCTGCGCAACGAGCGCCGCTGGCACCTGGTGGTGCCGATGCTGATGGGCGCACTGGGGCTGATGATGGCCGCCAACTTCGCCGCCGTGCCGGTACTGGCGATTGCCGGGCTGTGCATCGCGACCATGGGCGCGCTGACCGGCCTGCCGATGTTCTGGCCATTGCCGACCGCCCTGCTAAGCGCCAGCGTGGCGGTGGCCGGGCTGGCCCTGATCAACTCCATCGGGCAGCTGGCCGGCTTCCTCAGCCCTTACCTGGTGGGCTGGATCAAGGACCAGACCGGCTCCACCACCGTGGCGCTGTATACCCTGGCGGCGCTGACCATCGTCGGCAGCCTGACCGCGCTGCGCCTGAGCCGGCCACAAGGCCCACGCGTCGCGACCGCCTGACGACGCACAGGCCGCAACGAAAAAGCCAGACCCGCGGGTCTGGCTTTTTCATGCCTGGCGCAGTACTCAAGGCTCGATGCGCTTGAGTTCGTGCAGCAGGTCCAGCAACTGTTGCATCTTCTCTTCACCGAACTGGGCCTGGATGCGCTGGTAGTTGCGCTCCATGTCTTCGCTCATCGCCACGAAGCACTGCTGGCCCTGCTCGGTGAGCCCGACCAGCATGCGCCGCTGGTCGTGCGGCGGCTTCCAGCGGCGCACGATACCGTCGCGCTCCAGGCGCGCCAGTACCCCGGTCATGCTCGGCTTGAGAATGCAGGCCTGCTCGGCCAACTGATAGCTCTCCATCTCGCCATGCTGGCGCAGGATACGGATCACCCGCCATTGCTGTTCGGTCAGGCCGTGCTCGTTCAGAGAGGGGCGGAAGAACGCCATGGCCGCTTCGCGGGCCTGTAACAGGGTAAGGGTCAGGGAAGGTCTTGGGGTCGGCATGATCTTTTTACGATGGCCGATGCGGGACCGGCGATGGGAGGGCTTGGACTGTCAGGCAACGCCGGGGACTATAGCCCAATGATAATTAACAAGTAAACGAACCAACGCCCTTTCCCCCAGCCATACAGCCGCTTGCACGACCCTACCCCGGTGCCCCCTGAAAAGTACAAGCCGTCCTGTGCAAAAGCCATTTCCCGGCCATCTGCCTGGCCGGATCATGGCTCCCGGACAAACGCTCCATGGCAGCGGCACGCAACCAGACGGCCATGCCCGTTGCCCTGGACGATTGGATCAACCTCTCATTGCTTCGGCCGCGTTCGCGCGGCTTTTTTACCGCCCCGGCAGGAGCGCTCCATGCCGCATTCAACGCAGGCCCGGTTGCCGCTGCCGGTATTCGCCAGGGGTCATGCCGGCGTAGCGCAGGAAAAAGCGGCTGAAGTACGCCGGGTCCTTGAAGCCCAACCGGTAACAGATCTCGTTGGCCGACAGCCCGGTGAACAACAACAGGCGTCGTGCTTCCTGCATCAGCCGTTCGAGAATCAGCCGCTTGGACGGCAGGTCGGCGATGCGCCGGCAGACATCGTTGAGCCGCGCCTCGGTGACGCCGATGCCACTGGCGTAGCGCGGCAGCGGCCAATGCTCCAGGTAGTGGCTTTCGATCAGCTCATTGAAGCGATGGAAGATCTGCAGGTCTTCGTGGCGCGCCGGGCGAGCCTGCAGCGACCGCGCGCAGAGGCGCAACAGGCTGGTCATGATCAACTGGGTCAGGTTGTCCAGCGCCATGCCACGCCCAGCCTGCGCGGCATTGATCTCGGTGCGCAGCTCTTCGAACAGAAACTCGAGGCGACGCACTTCCCCGGCGAACTCCGGCCCCAGCCGCGAAATCGCCACACAGGCAGCCGGCAGCTGCGGCCCTGGCGCCAGGCTGGGGTCGGCTTCGATCAACGCCCAGACCAGTTGCTGGCGCACGGTCAGCACATGGCCGTCGCTGTCGGCTTCGGTGACGAAGGAATGCGGGATGGTCGGTGGGGTGAGGAAGAACATCGGCCCGGACTCGACGTACTGCTGGTCGTCCAGATAAACGCGCACCGTGCCGCTGTTGACGTAATGCACCTGGAAGAAGCGATCGTGGCGATGCACCGGCATGTTGCGGCCGAAGAAGCCCGCGAGGTTGCCCAGCTTGTCGTAATGCACCTCGGCATCGCTGTAGCGCTGGTCGTAGACCTGACCGATGTTGATGTTGGGGATCGGCTGTCGCTGCTGCATCGCTCGGTTCTCGTTGTTGATCTTGTTGTCAGGGCGCGCCACGGCCGCGGCCTATGCTCCGCCTTTTCGGGTGCGACCACCAGAGGCTTTGCGGCAGGCCGCTTGACGATCGTTAACATCTTAACTTATAAAGTTAACACATTAACAATTAATCGATCAGGCAGCCTCTGCCTGGTCACTGCCAGGAGAAGAGCATGAGCCGTGCCCTGCACGACATTGCCCATGGCACCCTGTTCGGCGTTGCGCTGAATTACCGGGGTCTGCTGGAGCAACGTCACGCCGAATTCAACCAAGCGCCTTACCAGAAGCCACCGGTCAAGCCGGTGCTGTTCATCAAGACCCCCAACACCCGCAACGTGCATGACGGTAAAGTGCTTCACCCGGCCGGCGAACGCCTGCAACCGGGTCCGGCGCTGGGCGTGGTGATCGGCAAGCGCGCCAGCCGGGTACAGGAAGACCAGGCGCTGGCGCACGTGGCCGGCTACGTGATCGTCAACGAGTTCAGCCTGCCCGAAGACAGCTATTACCGCCCGGCGATCAAGGCCAAGTGTCGTGATGGTTTCTGCGCCCTGGGCCCAGAACTGGTGCCCGTCGAGCGCCTCGGCGAGGCCGGTCAACTGACCTTGCGCCTGCTGGTCAACGGTGAGCCGCGCCAGGAAAACAGCACCGCCAACTGGGTGCGCAACGTGCCGCAACTGATCGCCGAGATCACCGAGTTCATGACCCTGCATGAGGGCGACGTGCTGATCACCGGCACCCCGGAAGGCCGCGTGGACGTGCAGCCCGGTGACTGCGTCGAAGTACAGATCGACGGTCTGGGCAGCCTGCGTAACCACATCGTCGCCGCACAGGAGCCACGTCCATGAAACACGCCCGCATCCGCTTCGAAGGCGAGGTTCACCAGGTCCTGGTGGAAGCCGACAACGCCGTGCGCCTGGCCGACGGGCGTCTGCTCGGCGAAGACCAGGTGCAATGGCTGCCACCGGCCACCGGCAACATGTTCGCCCTGGGCCTGAACTACGCCGACCACGCCGCCGAACTGGCCTTCAAGCCGCCGACCGAGCCGCTGGCGTTCATCAAATCGCCCGGCACCTACACCGGCCACAACCAGGTCACCTGGCGCCCGGACAACGTCGCCTACATGCATTACGAGTGCGAACTGGTCGCGGTGATCGGCAAGCCTGCGCGCAACGTCAAGCGCGAGGACGCCTTGCAGTACCTGGCCGGCTACACCGTATGCAACGACTACGCGATCCGCGACTACCTGGAGAACTACTACCGGCCCAACCTGCGGGTCAAAAACCGCGACGCCACCACCCCGGTCGGCCCGTGGATGGTCGATGCCGCCGACGTGCCGAACCCGTCCGACCTCAAGCTGCGCACCTGGATCAACGGCGAGCTGAAACAGGAAGGCAGCACCCGCGACATGATCTTCGACATCCCCTACCTGATCGAATACCTGTCCAGCTTCATGACCCTGCAGCCGGGCGACATGATCGCCACCGGTACGCCCGAGGGCCTGGCCGATGTCGTGCCCGGCGATGAAGTGGTGGTGGAAGTGCAAGGCGTGGGCCGACTGGTCAACCGCATCGTCAGCGAAGCCGAGTTCTTCGCCCGGCAAACCCAACTACAAAAGGCGTGAAGCAGATGATCAAGCACTGGATCAATGGCCGTGAGGTCGAGAGCAAAGACGTATTCGTCAACTACAACCCGGCCACCGGCGAAGCCATCGGCGAAGTCGCCAGCGGCGGCGCCGAAGAGGTCGCGCAGGCCGTCGCGGCGGCCAAGGAGGCCTTTCCGAAGTGGGCCAACACCCCGGCCCAGGAACGCGCCCGGCTGATGCGCAAGCTGGGTGAGCTGATCGAGCAGAACGTGCCGAAGCTGGCCGAACTGGAAACCCTCGACACCGGCCTGCCGATCCACCAGACCCGTAACGTGCTGATTCCGCGCGCCTCGCACAACTTCGACTTCTTCGCCGAAGTGTGCACGCGCATGGACGGCCATACCTACCCGGTGGACGACCAGATGCTCAACTACACCCTCTACCAGCCGGTGGGCGTGTGTGGCCTGGTGTCGCCGTGGAACGTGCCGTTCATGACCGCCACCTGGAAAACCGCACCGTGCCTGGCACTGGGCAACACGGCGGTGCTGAAAATGAGCGAGCTGTCGCCGCTGACCGCCAACGAACTCGGCCGCCTGGCCGTCGAGGCCGGCATTCCCAACGGCGTACTCAACGTGATCCAGGGCTACGGCGCCACCGCCGGTGATGCGCTGGTGCGTCACCCGGACGTACGCGCCATCTCCTTCACCGGCGGCACCGCCACCGGGCGCAAGATCATGCAGACCGCAGGCCTGAAGAAGTACTCCATGGAGCTGGGCGGCAAGTCGCCGGTGCTGATCTTCGAGGACGCCGACCTGGACCGCGCACTGGATGCCGCGCTGTTCACCATCTTCTCGCTCAACGGCGAACGCTGCACAGCCGGCAGCCGCATCTTCATCCAGGAAAGCGTGTACCCGCGCTTCGTCGAGGAATTCGCCGCACGCGCCAAGCGCCTGATCGTCGGTGATCCGACCGACCCCAAGACCCAGGTCGGCTCGATGATCACCCAGCAACACTACGACAAGGTCACCGGCTACATCCGCATCGGCCTCGAAGAAGGGGCGCGCCTGGTCGCCGGCGGCCTGGAGCGCCCGGCGGGCCTGCCGGCGCACCTGGCACGCGGGCAGTTCATCCAGCCCACGGTGTTCGCCGACGTGAACAACAAGATGCGCATTGCCCAAGAAGAAATCTTCGGCCCGGTGGTGTGCCTGATTCCGTTCAAGGACGAGGCCGAAGCCTTGCAGCTGGCCAATGACACCGAATACGGCCTGGCCTCGTACATCTGGACCCAGGACATCGGCAAGGCGCACCGCCTGGCGCGTGGCATCGAGGCCGGCATGGTATTCATCAACAGCCAGAACGTGCGCGACCTGCGTCAGCCCTTCGGTGGCGTGAAGGGCTCGGGCACCGGTCGCGAGGGCGGCCAGTACAGCTTCGAGGTGTTCGCCGAGATCAAGAACGTATGCATTTCCATGGGCAGCCATCACATTCCTCGCTGGGGGGCGTGAGGCCGCTACAAGCTTCAAGCGACAAGCTGCAAGCCGTCATGCACGAATCCGCAACCTGCGACATGGCGCTTCAGGGCTTGCAGCCTGACGCGGGCGTCAACAAGAACAACAGGAGAAACCCCCATGGGCAAACTCGCTCTGGCTGCCAAGATCACCCACGTGCCTTCGATGTACCTGTCCGAACTGCCCGGCCCGCGCCAGGGCTTTCGCCAGGCGGCCATCGACGGGCATTACGAAATCAGCCGACGCTGCCGTGAACTGGGCGTGGACACCATCGTGGTGTTCGACACCCACTGGTTGGTCAACGCCAACTACCACGTGCTGTGCGGGCCCCACTTCAAGGGCGTGTACACCAGTAACGAACTGCCGCATTTCATCAGCAACATGGAATACGAGTTCCCCGGCAACCCCGAGCTGGGCAAGCTGCTGGCCGAGACCTGCAACCGCTTCGACGTCGAGACCATGGCCCACCACGCCACCACGCTGGGCCCGGAGTACGGCACCCTGGTGCCGATGCGCTACATGAACCAGGACCAGCATTTCAAGGTGATCTCGGTCTCGGCGCTGTGCACCTCGCACTACCTCAACGACAGCGCACGCCTGGGCTGGGCGATGCGCAAGGCGGTGGAAGACCACTACGACGGCACCGTGGCATTCCTGGCCAGCGGTTCGCTGTCGCACCGCTTCGCGCAGAACGGCCAGGCGCCGGACTTCGCGACCAAAGTCTGGAGTCCGTTCCTGGAAACCCTCGACCACCGCGTGGTGAACATGTGGGAAAACGCCGAGTGGCCGGAATTCTGCGGCATGTTGCCGGAGTACGCCGCCAAGGGCCACGGCGAAGGCTTCATGCACGACACCGCGATGCTGCTCGGGGCGTTGGGCTGGTCGGCCTACGACGGCCAGGTGCAAGTGCTGACCCCCTACTTCGGCTCTTCGGGCACCGGGCAGATCAACGCCCTGTTCCCGGTCACGCCGCAAGACGGCTCGGCCATTCCACCGGCCCAGGCCGCCAACCCCGCTGGCGTCGTCTCCACCAGCCGCCTCTGAGCCCGAACCCCGCAGCGGCGGCCCGGCCGCAGCTGCCTTTTGCGAGGACCCGACCATGCCCCACCTGGTGCTGCTCTATACCCCTGACCTGGAACGCGAAGCCGACATCCCCGGCCTGTGCCGCGCCCTGGCCGACAGCCTGCTCGAACAGCGCGACGAACACGGCAAGGCGGTGTTTCCCGTCGGCGGCACCCGGGTGCTGGCCTACCCTGCCGCGCACTGCGCGGTGGCCGACGGCGCCGGTGACTACGGTTTCCTGTACGCCAACCTGCGCATGGGCAACGGGCGCAGTGCCGCCGTCCACCAGGCCGTCGGCACAGGGTTGACCGACGTGCTGCGCCAGCACCTGGAGCCGATCCTGCAACGCCGCCCAGTGGGCATCACCGTGCAGATCGACGAGAGCCACAACCAGGTCTACGACGGCAAGCACAGCACCCTGCACCCGCTGTTCAACAAGGGGGCCTGAGCGCCCTCGTCCCCCTGACGCTGTCTCACCTCACAAAAAGTACAAGACCATGAGCACCGTTCATTCCGTTACTGCTGGCACGCCTGACCAGGCCGCCAGCGACAGCACCCACCGCACCGTGACCTGGCGGCTGATGCCGCTGTTGCTGGTGTGCTACCTGTTCGCCCATCTGGATCGCATCAACATCGGCTTCGCGAAGATGCAGATGAGCGCCGACCTGCAGTTCAGCGACACCGTCTACGGCCTCGGCGCCGGGCTGTTCTTCGTCGCCTACGCGCTGTTCGGCGTGCCCAGCAACCTGGCCCTGGACCGGGTCGGACCACGGCGCTGGATCGCCCTGCTGATGGTGGTCTGGGGCCTGCTCTCCACCAGCATGTTCCTGGTGCACACACCCGCCGGCTTCTATGCCCTGCGCTTTCTGCTCGGGGTCGCCGAGGCCGGCTTCTTTCCCGGCATCCTGGTCTACCTCAACCGCTGGTATCCGGCGCGCCGGCGCGCGCAGATCACCGCGCTGTTCGCCATCGCCGTGCCGATGGCCGGCGTGATCGGCGGCCCGCTGTCAGGGCTGATCCTCGAAGCCTTCAACGGCACCGGCGGGCTGCGTGGCTGGCAGTGGATGTTCGTGCTGGAAGGCTCGCCGGTGATCCTGCTCGGCCTGTTGGTCTGGCGCGTGCTGCCGGAGCGCTTCGACAAGGTGCACTGGCTCAGCGACGCGCAGAAGCAACAACTGGGCGCCGAACTGGCCGGCGAGGAACAGCGCAAGACCATCACCTCCTTCAGCGGCATCCTGCGTGACGGCCACGTGTGGCTGCTGGTGGCGATCTACTTCGCGGTGATGCTGGCGGTGAACACCCTGGCGTTCTGGATGCCCACCCTGATTCACGGCGCCGGCGTGGCCCGCGACAGCAGCGTGGGCCTGCTCAGCGCCGTGCCCTACCTGGCCGGTGTGTTGTTCATGCTCGGCTGCGGGCGCTCCTCGGACCGTCAGCGCGAACGCCGCTGGCACCTGTGCATTCCCCTGCTGATGTGCGCCATCGGCATCGCCTTGGCCGGCCTGGCACCCGGCAGTGCGCTGCCGGTGATGACCGGCCTGGTGGTCGCCGGCATGGGTGCCAGCGCCGCACTGCCGATGTTCTGGCAACTGCCGCCGGCGTTTCTCTCGGCACGCACACAAGCGGCCGGCATCGGCCTGATCAGCTCGTTCGGCAGTATCGCCTCGTTCCTCGCGCCCTACCTGATCGGCTGGATGCGCGACACCACCCACAGCGCCAGCCTGGCGCTCTATGTGCTGGCCGTACTCATCGCCCTCGGCGGCCTGCTGGTGCTGCGCACCCCGGCCGCCATCGTCAATCCGCAATAAGGACTTTCCCATGCTCGACCATTCGATCATCCAGCAGGCCGCCGAGCGGCTCGACCAGGCCGAACGCTCTCGCGAGCAGGTCCGGCAGTTCTCCCTCGATCACCCCGGCATCAGCATCGAAGACGCCTACGCCATCCAGCGCGCCTGGGTGCAACGCAAGATCCGCGACGGGCGCAAGCTGGTCGGCCACAAGATCGGCCTGACCTCAAGGGCCATGCAGGTTTCGTCGAACATCACCGAGCCCGACTACGGCGCGTTGCTGGACGACATGTTCTTCGACGAAGGCAGCGACATCCCCTTCCAGCGCTTCATCGTGCCGCGCGTCGAAGTGGAACTGGCGTTCATTCTCGGCAAGCCGCTCAAGGGGCCCAACGTCACCCTGTTCGACGTGCTGGACGCCACCGAATGGGTGATCCCGGCGCTGGAAATCATCGATGCGCGCATCCAGCAGGTCGACCCGCAGACCCAGGCCACCCGCAAGGTCTTCGACACCATCTCCGACAACGCCGCCAACGCCGGCGTGGTGATGGGCGGCCGTGCCGTGCGCCCCACAGACATCGACCTGCGCCGGGTGCCGGCGGTGCTGTACCGCAATGGCGTGATCGAAGAATCCGGCGTGTCTGCCGCCGTGCTCAACCACCCGGCCAAGGGCGTGGCCTGGCTGGCCAACAAACTGGCCCCTTACGACGTGACCCTGGAGGCCGGCCAGGTGATCCTCGGCGGCTCGTTCACCCGGCCGGTGGCCGCCAACCCCGGCGACACCTTCCACGTCGACTACGATCAGCTCGGCAGCATCGCTTGCCGTTTCATCTGATGCCTTAACCGCCCGGTGATGCTCGTGGGAGTGAGCGGGCTCGCTCCCACGGCCCGATAGAGCCTTGGAGTTCTCTCATGGAAATGCCCATCAACACCTTCAAGCAACGCCTGCAATCGGATGATGCGCAGATCGGCCTGTGGCTCGGCCTGGCCGACCCTTACTGTGCGGAACTGGCTGCCAACGCCGGTTTCGACTGGCTGCTGATCGACGGCGAACACGCGCCCAACGACCTGCGCAGCCTGCTCGCCCAGTTGCAGGCCGTGGCGCCCTACGCCAGCCAGCCGGTGATCCGCCCCGTGCTCGGCGACACCGCGCTGATCAAGCAGATCCTCGACATCGGCGTGCAGACCCTGCTGGTGCCCATGGTCGAAAGCGCCGCCCAGGCCTGCGAACTGGTGCGCGCCATCCACTACCCGCCCAGCGGCGTGCGCGGGGTGGGCAGTGCACTGGCGCGGGCATCGCGCTGGAACACCATCCCCGACTACCTGGACAAAGCCGACCAACAGATGTGCCTGCTGGTGCAGATCGAAAACCTCGAAGGCCTGGCCAATCTCGACGAAATCCTCGCCGTGGACGGCGTGGACGGTGTATTCATCGGCCCTGCCGACTTGAGCGCTGCCATGGGCCGGCGCGGCCACCCCGGGCACCCCGAGGTGCAGGCCGCCATCGAAGACGCCATCCTGCGTATCGTGCGGGCCGGCAAGGCAGCCGGCATCCTCAGCGCCGACCAGGCGCTGGCACGTCGCTACATCGAGTTGGGGGCGAAATTCGTTGCCGTCGGCGTCGACACCACCGTGCTGATGCGTGGCCTGCAGACCCTGGCCGGCGCCTTCAAGAACGCCCCGGCGCCGACCCGCGGTGGCGGAGTCTACTGACACTTGCGCCTGGCAGGCAGAGTCAAGACAGCCCGGCAGGCGGGGCCGATACTGCACCGTCATCCCCGCCTCAGGAAATCAGCAAATGGATACCCGGCATGAACTGGCCCGCCATTGCCTGAGCGCGTTCACCCGCCAGGTCCCGGCGGCACGCTGCGCCTTCTACCGGATCGACGCCGGCCTGCAGGCCTGCGACTTTCAATTGCAGGGCATGCAAGCAGGCATGCACGACGCCTATCTGGACCACTATCGCTGGCTCGACCCGCTACAGCCCAAGGTCTGCGCGGCCATCGACCAGCCGGTGATCGCGCTGCGCGAGGCGCTGGCACGCCAGGACACTCAGACCAGCAGCCAGTACCGCGACTTCCTGGCCCGGCACCAGGTGGTCGACGTGGTGGAAATCATCGCTCAGGTCGATGGCCGCCCGGCGCTCGGTGTGTCGCTGCTGCGCCATCGTCGGGAAGGCCTGTTCCAGCCCGACGAACTGCAAAGCCTGTTGCCGCTGCACGGGCTCATGCAACTGGCCGCGCAGGGCTTGCCTGCGGCGAGCGACGAGCAACGCCTGCACGGCCTGACCCCACGTGAACGGCAGATCGCCCTGCTGCTGCGCGACGGCGCCAGCAACAAGGCGCTGGCCCGTCAGCTCGGGCTGGGCCTGCCAACGGTGAAGACCCACCTGATCAACCTGTTTCGCAAGCTCGGGGTGGGCAGCCGCACCGAGCTGGTGGCCCGCCTGTTTCTCTAGCTGGCAAGTGGCCTTGGCGCGGACCGCAGCAGCAGCCAGGCCAAAGCCGGCAGCAGAATCAAGGCGCCGAGCATGTTGACCAGGAACATGAACGCCAGCAGCACGCCCATGTCGGCCTGGAACTTGATCGGTGAGAACGCCCAGGTCGCTACCGCCACCGACAGCGTGACCCCGGTCAACAGCACCACCTTGCCCGTGAACAACAGAGCCTGGTGGTAAGCCTGGGCCAAGGTGTCGCCGGCACGCAGACGCGCCAGCAGGACACTGAGTACATACAGCGCATAGTCGATACCGATGCCGACGCCGAGGGCGATCACCGGCAGGGTGGCGACCTTGACCCCCATGCCCAACGCCACCATCAGCGCTTCGCAGAGCACCGAGGTGAGCATCAGCGGCAAGAGCGCGCAGAGCGTCGCTCGCCAGCTGCGGAAGGTCACCAGGCACAGCACCGCTACGGCGCCGTACACCCAGAACAGCATCTCGCGCATGGACTGGCGTACCACGATGTTGGTCGCCGCCTCGATGCCGGCACTCCCGGCGGCGAGCAGGAACTGCGCCCCCGGCACCTGGCGCTCGGCGATGAACGCCTCGCTGGCCGCCACCACCCGCTCCAGGGTCTGGGCCTTGTGATCGGCCAGGTACACATACAGCGACAGCCAGGAGCAGCCCTGGTTGAACAGCTCGCGCGGGGCGCGGGTCTGCACGGCTCCCAGGGCACCGTCATTGGGGATCAGCTCGTACCACTTGAGGTTGCCCTCGTTGTAGCCCACCCCGGCGATACGGCTCAGCGCCGCCATCGATGCGGTGGCTTCCACACCCGGCAGGCGTTCCAGCCGGGTGGCCAGTTCATCGACCGCCGCCAGGGTGGTGTAGCGCGTGCACTGGTCTTCACCGGTGCGTACCATGATCACGAAGATGTCCGAGCTGGCCCCGTAGTTATGAGTCATGAACGCCGCATCGCGGTTGTAGCGCGAGTCGGCGCGCAGCTCTGGCGCACCCGGGTCGAGGTCGCCGACCTGCAGCTGCAGGCTGGTGACGAACCCCAGTACCGCCAGGGCCAGGCCGGTGCCCAGGGCCAGCAGCGCCGCAGGCGGCGCCGTGAAGCGCAGCAGCAGCGCCCACAAGCGGTTGCCCGCGCCCGGCTCACCTCCAGCGACCTCGGCACGCAGGCTGCGTGCGGCTGCCTTGGGGCTGACGCCCAGGTAGCTGAGCAGCACCGGCAGCAGGATCAGATTGGTGAACACCAGCACCGCCACGCCCAGGCTGGCGGAGATGGCCAGGTCGCGGATCGACTGGATATCGATCAGCAACAGCACCACGAAACCCACCAGGTCACACAGCAACGCGGTGATACCGGCAGCGAACAGACGCCGGAAGGTATAGCGCGCGGCGACCACCCGGTGAGTGCCACGACCGATGTCCTGCATGATGCCGTTCATTTTCTGTGCGCCATGGCTCATGCCGATGGCGAACACCAGGAACGGCACCAACGCCGAGTATGGATCCAGCGGGTAACCGAGACTGGCCAGCAAACCCAGTTGCCAGAGCACGGCCACCAGCGAGCAGGTGACCACGATCAGCGTACTGCGCGGGCAGCGGGTATAGGCCAGCAACACCGCCACGGTGACCAGCACGGCGATGAGGAAGAACACCGCGACCTGAGCCAGCCCCTCGATCAGGTCGCCGATGATCTTGGCGAAACCGGTGACGTGCAGGCTCAACTGGTCGCTCTGGTATTTGGCACGCAAGGCTTCGAGCTGCCGCGACAGCTCACCGTAGTCCAGTGCTGCGCCGGTCTGCGGGTTGACGTCCAGCAGCGGCACGAAGATCACGCTGGACTTGAAGTTGGCCGCGACCAGTTGGCCGATCTCGCCGGAGCGGGCGATGTTGGCACGTACCCGCTCCAGGCTCTGTGGCGAGCCATCGTAGTCATCGGGAATCACCGTACCGCCGTCCAGCCCCTCCTCGGTCACTGCAGTCCAGCGCGTGGTGGGGGTCCACAAGGACTTCATGTAGGGGCGGTCCACCCCAGGCAACAGGTAGATCTCGTCGTTGATCTTCGCCAGGGTATCGAGGTACTCGCGATTGAAGATATCGCCCTGGCGGACCTCCACGGCGATACGCAGGGCGTTGCCCAGGCCACTGAGTTCGGTGCGCCCGGCGAGGAAGTTGAGAATGTACGGATGGCTGCCAGGAATGCTTTTTTCGAAACTGGCGTTGACCTCGATGCGCGTGCTCTGCCAGCCCAGCAACAGGGTCACCAGCAGGCAGGCCAGAACGATCCACGGCCGATGATTGAAGATGGCCCGCTCCAGGCGGTTGCCGCTGGAAGGGTCGAAGGCGCCCAGGTGAGCGACCACCGCCTGCCCGGTGCTCAGCGGTTTCTCGTAGTGCATGTCGTACTCCTACTGCGATTGCGCACCGGCCAAGGCCGGATCGTTCGGATAGCGCTGCAAGCCGCCCAGGCCGCCACCGATCAGACGACCATCGGCGGCCTGCAACAGGCTGGCGAATGCGCCGCCGGGCAGGCGACCGGCCGGCACCAGCTGCGCGCCCTCGACGCGCAGCAGTTCGCCTTCCTGTGAAAGCAACAGCGCCTGGCCATCGTTGGCGGTCAGCCCGGCGACCAGGCTGGCCTGCACAGGGCTGGCCAGCGCCTGCCAATGCTCGCCCTGGTCGAGACTGCGCCAGGCATTGCCGCGCAGACCGAAGGCCAGCACCTGCTGCCCCTGCGCCAGCAGGCCGAAGAAGCTGCCGGCATAGGGTGATGCCAGCGCCTGGAAGCTCTCCCCGTCATCGCGCGAGCGCAGCAACAGACCGCGCTCGCCAGCGATGAACAGTGCTCCGTCGGCCGCGCGCATCGCGTATAGATGCAAGCCCTCGGGGTTATCCAGATGCCCCATCCAGGGTGCCCAGCTACGCCCGCCATCCCGGGTGCGCAGGATCAGGTTGTAGGCACCGATCACGAAGCCGTTCTGGCGGTCCTGGAAATACAGGTCCAGCCAGGGCTTGTCCGGCCCGTCTGCGACCAGCCGCTCGGCCTCCTGCACACGCTGCGGACTGCCCTCTGCCTGGGCCGCTCGCAACGCTAGCTGTGCCAACTGCTGACCATCGAGTTGGCGCGACCAGGTCTGCCCACCATCCTCGCTGTACAACACCACGCCGAGGTGGCCGACCGCCCAGCCATGCTCGGCGTCAACGAACTGCACGGCGGTCAGACTGCTGCTCACCGGCACCCGGGCCTGGCGCCAGTGCCGCCCCTCGTCATCGGAGAGCAGCACCACGCCTCGCGCACCGACCGCGACCAGGCGCGAGCCGGCACGGGCCAGGCCGAGGATCGCCGATCGGTCGCTGCCAATGCCGTCCAGCGCCGGCGTGTCGAGAACGGCCGGGCGCAGCTGAGCCTGGACCGCCAGCGGCCCGAACAGCACAGCGAGCATCACCAGCCATTGGCAAAGTGTCTTCATGAGCATTCCTCCTGCAGGCGGACGATGCGTTCGCCCGCCCGCGCACGGGTCAGCGGGCGCTGGCGTTGGCCATGGCGTCCGGAGTGAAGAACGCCGGGCTCGGCCGCGGCACCTTCTGGTACTGCACGCTCAGGTCGTTGCTGGACGAATTGAGGAAGTAGGCGCCGGTGTCGAGGTTGTAGCCGCCCCACATCACCTGGGCAGTCAGCGCCGGCAGGTCCGGTGCCAGCAGGGTCAGGCTGTACTGCTGTCGACCCAGACGACCTTGCGCGTCATAGCCATCCACCAGCAGCACCTGCCAGGAGTCCTCGTCGACGTAGTAAGTGCGGCGCGGCACCACATGGCGCTGGCCGGCCTTGAGGTTGGCCTCCACGACCCACACCCGATGCTTCTCCCACCGCACCAGGCCGGGGTCGAGGAAGCGCGGCTTGACCAGCGCATCGCTGCTGGCCAGGGCAGCCCGGTTGTTGTTGTAAGGCACCAGCAGTTCCTTCTTGCCCACCAGCTTGAGGTCGTAGCGGTCGGTGGGGCCGAAGATCATGAACGCCTCATCGAACAGGCCGACACCGGAGGTGACGAAGTCCGGGGTGTCGTAAGCGATGTTCGGCGCCCGACGCACGCGACGCTGACCGACCAGGTATTGCCACGCGGCACGCACCGAGGGGTCCAGGTCCCAGTGGGTCATCAGTCCTTCACCGGCCTTGGACGAAGGCAGTTCGGTGTACAGCCGGCCAAGCAGGTACTTGCCGTTGAAGCTGGCCAGGCTGCCGTCCTGGAAGTAATAGGGAAATTGATAGGTGTACTGCGCCCGGGTGGCCTGGACCTTGCGCCCACCGGCGGTCATCAGCCAGGTGTCGAAGGGTGAGCTGATGGTGTCGCCGCCCTGCCACGACAGCCGGTAGTTCCACAGCACCTCGGCACCATTGCCGGGAATCGGGAAGGGAATGCCGCCATAGGCGTTGCTGACCTTCTCGCTGGCGACGTCCAGCTGCGCGCGGGTGGCGTTGGCCAGGGTGTTGTCGTACACCCACTGCGGCGCAGCAGCACTGCGATGGGTCGGGTACACGTCCAGGCGATAGTCAGGGTACTTGCGCAGCAGCGCCTGGGTGCCTTCGGCCAGCACCCCGGCGTACTGCCCCAGGTTAGCGGCGGTGACACTGTACAGCGGCTTTTCACCGGCAAAGGGGTCGGCGCGCTTGGCACCGCTGACATAGCCTGCCGGTGCCTGGGTGAATCCGCCGCTCCAGGCCGGGATGCTGCCGTCGGCATTGGCGGCGCGCTCGGCGCCCATGGGCGTCAACTCGCTGGACAGGCGCTTGGCCTGCTCGGGGGACACGGCAGCCTGGGCCAGTTGGGCGGCGGCCAGGGTCAAGCCCAGCAGCGAGACAAGGAATCTGGATGTTTGCATGGCGATTGAACCTGTTTGTTGTTCTTAGAAAGTGGTTTTCACGTACATCGAAACGAAGTCGCGATCAGCCAGCGACTGCCGGTAGCTGAAGTCCCCGGCCTGGTTCAGCCCAGCCCCGGTGGCACCAAAGAAATTCACGTAGTTCAGGCCCATCTCCCAGCGTTGCAGGTAGGTGGCCTTGAGCCCGACGCTCCAGTCACCGGAATGGGTGTTGCCGAAGCCCGACTTGCTGACCGCCGAGGAGCGCCCGTCGAGCACCACCCCCAGCCCTACCGGCACGCTGAGATCCACCCCGTCGGCCACCTGGAAATACGCCGGCTCGGCGAGGATGCGCAGCGCGGTTGCATCACGGGTGGTATTGCTATCCAGGGCCTGGCGGTTGTCGGTCACGCTGAGCGTGCGGTTCCAGGCCAGCTCGGCCAGCACCGAACCGCCGTCCCAGAATGACGAAGGTGGCAGCAGGTAGATGGTCGACAGGTTGACGTGGGCGGTGTGCCCCTTGGCATACAACGCATCGCTACCGTTACCGGCCGCCTGCCCAGGTGCCACCACCTGCAGGTTGCTGACCAGCGGCGCGTTCCAGCGCAGCGAGGTTTCACCCGCGAAGTTGAAGTCTCCATAGGCGGTAGAGAAGCTGGCACCGACCGTCTTGATGCCCTCGGCGAACACTTGCCGGTACTGGTTGAGAATCGGCAACCCGCTGGCCGCCGCCGCCGGGCCGTCAAGATAGGCATACAAGCCACTGGGTGCCTTGTCGTGGTAGCGGGCTGCGTACAGGCCCAGCTCCAGCTCGGTGCCCTCGGGCTTGAAGCGCATCTGCACCCCACCCTGCCCCCCATCGCGGGCCTCGATGTCGCGGCCATGCACGGTGGTGTTGCCGAACACCTCGGTCAGGTCGCCCGAACCCTTGCCGATGGCGTCGTTGTCGCTCAGGTAGCTGCCGGCACCGGGCAGGCTCGAGCGCTCCCACTCGAACTGGTAGTACGCCCCAACCGACAGACGCGGGTTGATCTGCAACTGGCCCGACAACTGATTGACCGGGCGCAGGATTTCCTTGAACTGGCTGCCCGGTACGCTGAGCAACTTGACCACGTCGGTTGGCCCCTGGGCCGCGCCGATACCGTTGCCGCCGAAGAACAGGCTCTCGCCGTACACCAGGCTGTGCCGCCCCAGGCGCACCACGCCCTGCATGTCCTCGGCCGGCTCGCCGCGCAGGTAGACGAAGGCATCCAGCAGCTCGGCATCGCGGCCGTGCAGCTCGCGGGTATCAGACAGAAAGTGCGGCTGGCTGCGGCTGTCGGTGTCGTCGTTGTAGACCTGGTCGTACCAGGCCGCGCCGCTCACGCGCAGGCCATAGTCACGGTGGCTGAGGTCCATCTCGGAAAAGATGTCCAGGCGGTTGGAGACCAGGCCACGGCTGAAATTGCGGTCACCCTGGCTCTGGATGGAGGGGTACAGGCCGCCGGCAGTGGGCGCATTGAGCAAGCGCTCATCGGCACCGTGCAAACGCCAGGCCTGGCTGTACTTGAGGGTGTTGTCCCAGCGCAATTGCCAGTCGCTGCTGCCCAGGTCGATCTGCGCGGCTTCGGCACTCAGGCTACCAGCCAGGGCCAGCGCGAGTGAGGGAAGGGCATTACGTGAATGCAGACGTTTCATAGCGATCCTCGTTGTTGTTCTTGTATGGAATCAATGGCCACCCAGGGGGTGGTCCGGGCTTACAGGTAGGTCGAGGCCAGCCCCCCATCCACGGGCAGGTTGATACCGTTGATCCAGCGCGCCTGGTCGGAGCACAGGAAAACGATGACCGCCGCCACTTCGTCGGCGTAGGCGGGCCGTTTCATGCGCCCGGCGTCGGCTTCGATGCGCTCGGCCCCCAGCAGTTGCACGAAATCGGCAAGGATGGGGGTGAACACCGGCCCTGGCGCGACGCAGTTCATGCGCACCGAATGGCTGAGAAACCACGGCTGGGCCTGCACCTGGCTCCAGACGATCAGCGCCTCCTTGAAGTACTGGTAACAGGTCTCGTCCGGCACCGGGTTGGCGGCCAGCCAGGCCTCCCCCGCCGCGAAATCGGCCGTGGCCGCCAGCGACTTGTGCAGCTCCAGGCGCTGCGGCCACTGCGCGCCCAGGATCGAAGCGACATTGACGATGCCCGCGCCAGGGGTCAGGCGCGGCAAAAGAGCCTGGGTCAGGTGACGCAGGCCCAGGTAATTGACCTGGGCTACACGGCGCGGGTTGGCGGTCCCCGGCACGCCAGCGACGTTGCACAGACCGTCCAGGCGTTCGGGCAGCCGGGCGACGGCGTGGTCGATGGCCGACGGCGAGGCCAGGTCGATCTCGATGAATTCATCCAGGCTGATACGCGGCGGATCACGGTCCAGGCCGATCACCCGTGCACCGAGGAATCGGAGCAGGCGCGCGGTCTCGGCACCGATCCCCGAAGAGACGCCGGTTACCACCAGGGTCTTGGTTTGCAGATTCATAGCGTGCGTCCTTGTGTCGTCGTTGTTGGGGTCAGGCGCGGGCAACTAGAAGGGGTAACGCGGCGGCTCGTTCTTCACCGTCACCCACTGCCACTGGGTGTACTCGTCCCAATCGGCGGGGCCGCCGACACTGCCGCCGTTGCCGGAATGGCCGCGCCCACCGAACGGGTTGATGCACTCGTCAGCCACGGTCTGATCGTTGATGTGCAGCAGGCCACAGCGCAGGCGCTCACCGATGGCCATGGCACGCCCGAGAGAGGGCGAGATCACCGCTGCCGACAGGCCGTACTCAGTGGCGTTGGCCAGTTCGATGGCCTGTTCGTCGCTCTCGAACGGCACCACACAGGCCACTGGACCGAAGATTTCCTGTTCGAACGCCGCCATGCCCGGCCGCACCCCGGAGAGCACCGTCGGTCGATAGAACAGCCCCTCGCCCGGCCCACCAGTCTCCAACCGCGCCCCGGCGGCGACGCTGGCCTCGACTATCTGGCAAACCCGCACATGCTGACGTTCGTTGATCAGCGGGCCGACCTGCGCCTGGCCCTGAGCAGCATCGCCGACCTGCAAGGCGTTGGCCTTGGCGACCAGCAACGCGGTCAGTTCATCGGCAATCGAGGCATGTGCCAGGATGCGTCCGGTGGCCATGCAGATCTGCCCCTGGTGCAACCAGGCGCCCCACGCGGCATTGCTGGCGGCCAGCGGCAGGTCGGCATCTTCCAGCACGATCAGCGAGTTCTTGCCGCCCAGCTCCAGGGCGACTTTCTTCAGGTTGCGACCGGCGGTCTCGGCCACCTTGCGCCCGGCGGCGGTGGAGCCGGTGAACGCGATCATGCCCACCCGCGGGTCCTCGCACAGCGCCTCGCCCGCCTGCGCCCCACCCGGCAGCACCTGCAGCACACCGGGCGGCAGGCCGGCATCTTGGAACAGCCGGGCAATCAGGAAGCCGCCGCTGACCGGCGTCTGCGGATCTGGTTTGAGCACCACCGCATTGCCCGCTGCCAGCGCCGGCGCCACCGCACGCAACGACAGCACCAGCGGAAAGTTGAATGGCGAGATGACCCCGACCACGCCGTGGGGCAGGCGTCGGGCGTAAGACAGACGCCCGGCGGCGCTGGGCAGGATCAGGCCATGGCCCTGGGACAGCAGGCCAGCGGCCTGGTGCAGGAGCACGACGGCCTCGCGGACCTCGTGGCTGCCCTTGAGCAGACTGCCGCCGGTCTCGCGGGCGACGAACAGCGCCAGCTCGTCGAAATGGATCTCTGCCAGCTGCGCCGCACGGCGAAACACTTCCGCCTTGTCGCGTGGCCCCAGCGCCTGCCAGGCAGGCTGAGCGCGGTGCGCGACCTGGCAGGCAGCGGCGACGTCCTCGGCGTTGGCCAGCGCAGTCTGGGTCAGGCACTGGCCCGTGGCCGGCTCGCGCACCGGGTTGGTTCCGCCCCGCGCTTCGACCCAGGCACCGTTGAAGAGCTTTGCATGCCACTGGCTTTCCTGCAGAAAGCCGGTGCGATTGATTGCAGACATAGACACCCCGAGTTCTTGTTTTCGTGGAGAACGCCTTGGCTGCTCATTGCATGAAGCGCCCGGCTCTCCAGGGCTGTTGAGCAAGGCGCGTGCCCGCTTCTCGGCAGTACGGGCGTGAAGGCTCTATCTCGGGGCGTAGCAAACCGCAGGTAAAAAAGGCCGGCTGTTCGGCCACTCGGCGAGATACGCAAATGATGAAACTTATGTTAATTACCCCTTCACCCCATGATCATTTCAGCAGGTGAAGGCATGCAGGCTCCCCGGCAACCCGCCAGCGCCCCCTTCCACGACTCGGCCGCGGACGACACGCCGATCCGCGGCGACAGCACGCAGTGGCAGGAAACCCAATCACCCACTTCCAGCGAACTGGCCGAATGCCTGTTCTTCTCCCCCGAAGATGGCCGCATCTGGCTCAACGATCAGCGCATGCTGCTGATGCACAGTTCGTCGTTCGGCGCGCTGCGACGCGAATTCATCGACCACATGGGTCTGCAGCGTGCCCGCGGTCTGTTCACGCGCACCGGCTATCAGTCCGGAGCGCGTGACGCGCAACTCATCAGGACCCGCTGGCCGAACGCCGATCGCACTGCGGTGTTCTTCGCCGGTACTCGGCTGCACAGCCTGGAAGGTATGACCAAGGTCGAACCCCTGCACTTCAAGTTCGATGCCGATTCAGGCTTCTATGAAGGCGAGTTCCTCTGGCATCACTCGTGCGAGGCCGACGAGCACATCGCGGCGTGCGGCATCGGCCAGGACTCGGCGTGCTGGACCGAGATCGGCTATGCCACCGGTTATGTCAGCGGCCTGTTCGGGCGCCTGGTGATCTTCCGCGAGGTGGAGTGTCGGGCCATGGGCCACAAGGTCTGCCGGGTGATCGGCAAGACCGCCGAACAATGGGGTGACGTCAGTGCCGACCTCGCCTGCCTGTACGCCACTGACAGCAGCGCAGCAGCGCCCACGGCGCCACCGACCGCGCCCCGTGCGCAGGCGGTGACCACCGACCAACTGGTGCCGATCGGCGCCAGTGCGGCATTCACTGCGGCACGCCATGCCCTGCAACGTGTGGCACCGACACCGGCCACGGTGCTGATCGGCGGCGAATCCGGTGCGGGCAAAGAACTGTTCGCCCGCGAGCTACATCGCTTGAGCCCGCGTAGCGAAGCGTCCTTCGTGGCCCTGAACTGCGCCGCGATCCCCGAGAACCTGATCGAGGCCGAGCTGTTCGGCGTCGAGCGGGGCGCCTACACCGGCGCCAGCCACTCACGCCCGGGACGCTTCGAGCGTGCTCACCAGGGCACCCTGTTCCTCGACGAGATCGCCTGCCTCAGCCTGCCCGGCCAAGGCAAGCTGCTGCGCGCTCTGCAAGAGCGCGAGGTGGAGCGGGTCGGCGGTGGCCAGCCGATCCGCGTCGACGTGCGGGTCGTCGCCGCGACCAACGTCGACCTGCGCCAGGAGGTCAAGGCCGGGCGCTTCCGGGAAGACCTCTTCTATCGCCTCAATGTGTACCCGATCACCCTGCCGCCCCTGCGCGAGCGCCGCGATGACATCCCACTGCTCGCCGATGCCTTCTTGACCCGTTACTGCCGCGACTATGGGCGCACGCCAGCCGGCCTGACCATGCGCGCACTGAAGGCACTGCTACTGTACGACTTTCCCGGCAACGTCCGGGAACTGCAGAACCTCATCGAACGCGGCCTGATCGCCAGTGACGAGGGGCGCCCCATTGATCTGGTGCACCTGTTCCACAACGAACCCATGCCCCCGCAACTGTATTCGATCAGCCAGGCCGGCACGCTGACTACAGCCGTCGAGGCGCCCGCAAAGGCCGCATCCGGCTCGCTGCTGGAGCGCTTGCAGGCCTTGCAGATCACCCCGGATCTCGACGGGCTGGAGAAGCGTCTGCTCGACGAAGCACTGGCCAAGGCCGACGGCAACCTGGCCGCCGCCGCACGGCTACTGGGCCTGAGCCGCGCCCAGTTTGCCTACCGGCTGAAGAAACACGGCAACGGCCAGGCAGCTCAACCTTCCGGTTGATACCCGCCCGGCCTGCCGCATTGCACCATCGTGCTCATCACCTCCCAAGGAAACCACCCGATGAGCACCCATCAAGACTGGATCACCGTCGGCGCCCTGGCCGACGGCTTCGCCCCCGAAGCATTCATTCTGCCCAACCTGGCCGAGCTGGCCGGTCGCGCCTTCGAGCTGCACTTCGCCAACGGCTGGCGCATCAGCCATCGCTTCGACGCCGCACAGGTGCACTGGCAGGCGGCCGACGGCCACAGCCAGGGCAGCGCGACCTACCGGGCCACCTCGCTGCGCAATGGCATCTACCTGGTGGACTTTCTCAAGCACGAAGACGGCCGGGACTGGTCGATCAGCCTGGTGCTCGACACCCTCAGCGCTTCGTTCACGGCGGTGATCGGCAGTCTGCCGGACCAGGCCACCACCCATGAGGGGCTGTACCACCGCGCCCTGGCCGGCAAGCCACTCACCGGAGTGCAGGTGCAGTTCCTGCACGGCAGCCTGGACACGCCCTGGCGTGAAGGCGCCTGTCCGCATGCGCCCACCCTCGAGCTGGTGGGCCTGCGCAACCTGTACCGCTACAGCCCCACCGAGGTCTACGAGCACGTCTACCTGAACGGCGACTATTACAGCTGGCAGTGCCTGAGTGGTGTCGAGAAAGGCCTGTGCGACACCGACCGCGCGCACTACTACAAGCTTGCCGAGCAACTCTACCTGTTCGTCTGGCGGGAAAAGATCGTCCCGACCCTGGGCCTGATCGTCATCGACCTGCAGCAGCACCGCAGCGACGGCAAGATCTTCGGCTACGCCGGTGACCGCTTCGACACCCTGAGCAATTTCCCGGTGGCCTCCTATTGCCGGGTGCTCAACACCACGGAGTACGGCCTCGATGACTAGGACCGTGCTGATCACCGGCGCCGGCAGCGGGATCGGTGCCGCGTGCGCCCGGCGCCTGGCCGAGGACGGTGTCGGCCTGGTGCTAGTGGGGCGGCGCCGTGAGGCGCTGCAGCAGGTCGCCGAGCAGACCGGCGGCCTGGTGCTGGCGGGCGATGCCGCCTGCCCACAGACCTGGAACGGCTTCATCGAGCAGGTGCGCGAGCACTGCGGCGGGCTCGATGCCCTGCTGGCCTGCGCCGGCGGTCATGGCCTGGGCAGTGCCACGCAGACCAGCCCGGCGACCTGGGAGGCCGCCCTGCGCAGCAACCTCGACAGCGCCTTCTACAGCGCCAGGGCCTGCCTGCCGTTGTTGGCCGAGCGTCGCGGCAGCATTGTGTTGCTCGGATCCATCGCCTCTCTGGCCGCCGGCCCGCAGGTGTGCGGCTACACCACCGCCAAGCATGCCTTGCTCGGCCTGAACCGCTCCCTGGCGCGTGACTATGGTGCGCAGGGTGTACGGGTCAATTGCGTGTGCCCCGGCTGGGTCCGCACGCCAATGGCCGACGAAGAGATGCAACTGCTGATGCAGCACTACGCCGAAGACCTGGACACCGCCTACGCCCGGGTCACCGCCGACGTGCCGCTACGTCGCCCCGCCCTGCCGGAGGAAATCGCCAGCCTGTGCCGCTTCCTGATCAGCGACGAGGCCAGCATCCTCACGGGCACGACCCTGGTCGCCGACGGCGGCTCGAGCATCGTCGACGTACCGACACTGGCCTACACACGCTTGGGAGGTGCCTGATGCTGGATTTCACTCACCAGACCGTACTGGTCACCGGCGGTGCTCAGGGCATTGGCCAGGCCATCGTCGAAGCCTTCAGCCGGCGCGGCGCGCGGGTGGTGATCGCCGACCTCAACCTCGGTGCCGCGCAAGCGCTGGCCGACAGCTTGCAGCGCCAGGGTCGCCCGGCCGAAGCACGCCAGGTGGACCTGGCCGACGGCCAGGCGATCAATGGACTGCTGGGCAACCTGGAGCGACTCGATGTGCTGGTGCACAACGCCGCTTATTTTCCTCTCACGCCGCTGGAACAGATCACCCCGGCAATTCTGCAGCGCACCCTGGACGTCAACCTGGCGGCGCTGTTCTGGTTGACCCAGGCGGCTTTGCCGCTGTTCAAGCGTCAGGGTGCCGGCAACATCCTGGTCACCTCGTCGGTGACCGGCCCTCGGGTGGCCTTTCCGGGCCTGAGCCATTACGCCGCCTCCAAGGCCGGGGTCAATGGTTTCATTCGTAGCGCGGCACTGGAGCTGGCGCCGCATGGCGTGAGGGTCAACGGGGTGGAACCCGGGATGATCGCCACGCCCGCGATGGGCAACCTCGGCGACCAGACGCTCAGCCAGCGCATTGCCAATGCCGTGCCACTTGGCCGGCTCGGCGCGCCGGCCGACATTGCCGGGGCCATGCTCTACCTCGCCTCGGACCTGGCCGGCTATGTCACCGGCCAGACCCTCATCGTCGACGGCGGCGCCACCTTGCCGGAAACCCTGGCAAGCCTGGACTGAGCCGGGCTGGCCCTGGCACGCAGTGACAACGTCGGGGTCAGCCAGGGACAAGACAACCGCTGGCAGCCGGTTGTCCAATGACCCGCATTCACACAGGAGTGCCCCCATGGCATTGACGGTAATAGAGAAGCACGTCCGGCTCGCTGACCTCGAGCCCTGGGGCGACGTCACGGACTTGGGGGCGGAACGGCTCGAAGGTGAGGTCAGGATCTTCGGCCGGATGACCTCAGGCACGCCGGACGATGCCGTGAGCAGCGGTTACTTTGGCGCCACTCAGGGCCGCTTCCGCATGGTCTACCCCTTCGACGAACACGCCACCGTGGTGACCGGAGAACTGCAGCTGACCGATGAAAGTACCGGCCAGACCAGTCGTTACCAGGCTGGCGACAGCTGGTTCGTGACCAAAGGCACGCCAGTGCTCTGGGAAGTGCTCAGCGCCAGCTTCGTGAAGCACTACTTCGCCGTCGCCTGAACAGGCTGGGGTGAAAGAAAAATACCCCGACGGCTGGCCGGTCGGGGTGTTTTGCCTGGCTTCAGCCCTTGGCCGCGACCTGCGCCTCGGCCGCTTGCGGGTAGGCATATTCGAACACCCGCACCACTTCCGAGGCATGCCAGGCCGCCGCCGCGGTGCCGTCCGATGGCCCACTGAAGCGTCCCAGCCGCTCGGCACACTCGAAGAAACCGGTGCGCGGCAGACGGCTGGCACCCTGGCTGATCACCAATGAACTGCGCAGCGGCTGCTCGGCCTTGGCGTCCAGGGCGGCGAGGTATTCAAGGGCGGCGGTGAGGGTCTGCATGGCCGGGCTGGGCAGTTGCAGACGCTCCAGCAGCGCACGATAGGTGACCAGATGACGTTGATGACGAGCCTGGTCCAGCTCGCTCAGCAACTGTTCCCAGTTCTGGCGGCTGATACGCACGCTCATGAGTCACCCCGCCAGCCGGCCACCCCCAGGTGCCAGGCCAGGCTGCGCTTGATCGCGGCATCAGGTTCGCGGGTGCCGTTTTCGATCAGCTCAAGGTAGGAGGGGCTGATGCCCACCGAACGGGCCAGGCTGGCCGGTTCCAGCCCCTTGGCCTGGCGCAGCGCCGCCACCTGGTCGAAACCGGGCAGTTCGGCACTGGCCGATGGCGCAGCGGCAGCTGCCGACGCAGAGGGTCGGGCGACCCCGGCAGCCTTCAGCAGCGCCTGATACTGTGCCCAAGGCAGCACGGCGTATTCGGGCTCGCCGTCACGAGAAATGACCTGAAGATCCATACGACCCCCTGTGCTGGATGTGGACTTATCAAGAAAATATGGCCCACATCTTAACAGTGCACGAGGGGGTCTTGCCCACCCGCCCGTGCCGGACGGATGGCGTCGGACCCTCAGGCCTTGCCTTTTTCCTGCTCCAGCAGCGCCTGAGTGGCCGGCAGACGCTCGACCACCACGAGTTTTTCCGGGGGTTGCTGGTCACGCCAGGCGCGGAAGGCATCCAGTTCGTCAGTGAGGTGCTTCATGATCCAGGCGAGCACGGCGACGTCATCGAGCATGCCAAGGCCGGGTATCCAGTCTGGAATGGCATCCAGCGGGCTGAGGAAATACATCAGGCCGGCGACGATGGAAACGATGGCCTTGGTGCTGATGGCACGGTACTCACCCCGCCAATAGGCCAGACACAAGGCCTGCAACAGGCGCAGATCATCCTTGATGCGCCCCAGACGGCTGCCTTCGCTAGAGCCCTTGCGGGCCACGGCGAACAGCAGCGCCGGCAGACGTCCGGCGGCCAGCAGGCGGCGTGCACCGGGCAGGAAACGAACGAAGTTCCAGGGGCCTTTCATGGTCACTCCCATCTGGCACCGCAACAGCGACGTACCGGTCGCCGCCTCGGGCGCTGCGTATGAACATTGGATGTGTGTCATGTTATCCACATATTTTGTGGATAACCTTGTGAACAGCCGTGTTTTTCCCGCCTGAGTGCCCCGGACTACGGGGGTCGCCTTCAAATCGGGCGTTTTTTGGCCACCGGAAAAGTCCTGTTAAAACGTTGACTTAGCTCAAGGGGCGCTGGCCCGATTGTCAGACAGAAGCTTTACGGGGTGCCTGGTAGTGGGACTGCACCGAGCATAAAGCGTTCGCCCGGAAAGCAAAACGCCCCGCGATGCGGGGCGTTTCGAGTGACAGGCCAGAATTACTTCTTGGCCTGGTCTTTCTTGGCGGGTGCTTCGGCCGGAGCGGCCTCTTCTTCCTCGTCAGCGGCACCGGCTGGAGCAGCGGACGGATCCTTGATACCCAGCAGTTCCAGGTCGAAGATCAGCACGGAGTTGGCCGGAATCACCGGGCTCGGGCTCTGCGCGCCGTAGGCCAGCTCACTCGGGATGTAGAGCTTGATCTTCTCGCCCACGTGCATCAGTTGCAGACCTTCGACCCAACCCGGGATCACGCCGCCAACCGGCAGGTCGATCGGGCTGCCGCGCTCGACGGAGCTGTCGAAGACCTTGCCGTCGATCAGCTTGCCTTCATAGTGGACGGTGACCACATCGCTAGGCTTGGGCTGAGGGCCGTCGGCCTTCTTCACCACTTCATACTGCAGGCCAGAAGCGGTGGTGATCACACCAGGCTTCTTGCCATTTTCTTCGAGAAACTTCTTGCCCGCCGCAGCGGCTTCTTCGCTCTGCTTGGCCAGGCGCTCTTCAGCGCGCTTCTGCAGGTCAGCGAAGGCTGAGATGAGGTCTTCGTCCTTGATCTTCTGCTCTTTCTTGCCGATGGCATCTTCGATACCCAGGGCAACAGCCTTGGAATCCAGATCGTCCATACCTTCCTGGGCGAGGCTCTTGCCCATGTTCAGGCCGATACCGTAGGAGGCCTTTTGCGCCGGCGTTTTCAGCTCGACGGTACTGGCCTGTTTGTCACAACCTGCGAGTACCAGACCAACCAGGGCAATCGCCGCTGCCAACCGATGCTGTTTCATGCTGTTTCCTTGTTCATGCGCCGAAAGGGCAAACGAATAAAGCCGCGAGCTTATCAGGCTGCCGCGATCAATGGCTACCGCCATAAGAGAGCCAAAACCTCAATAAGTTCAGGCAAATAGCGTCTGCATGCAGGTGGGCGGCGAGTCATTCAGGGGAGGTTCAGTGAGCACTGCCGCAACGGACAGGTCGAGAGCCCGTCGCAGAGCGCTTGGGGCAGATAGCACAAAGGCGACCCGAAGGTCGCCTTTGTGACGGTGATGCAGGCCGTTCAGTGAGCCTGCATCGAATATGGCGCAGCGGACGGGACTCGAACCCGCGACCCCCGGCGTGACAGGCCGGTATTCTAACCGACTGAACTACCGCTGCGCATGACACTGAGAATGGTGGGTGATGACGGGATCGAACCGCCGACCCTCTGCTTGTAAGGCAGATGCTCTCCCGGCTGAGCTAATCACCCTTGTCTCTCGGTGCGGCGCGCACTATACGGTGTGAATGCACGCCTGGCAAGCACTTGATCGATTTGCCAAGGTTTTTTCTGCGCTACACCCGGTTCGCCAGGCCGCCACTGCCCTGCCAGGCGCGTGCCCCGCACCGAACAGTCAGCAGAAAGCAGAAAGCAGAAAGCAGAAAGCAGAAAGCAGAAAGGCGACCCGAAGGTCGCCTTTCTGACGGTGATACAGGCCGTTCAGTGAGCCTGCATCGAATATGGCGCAGCGGACGGGACTCGAACCCGCGACCCCCGGCGTGACAGGCCGGTATTCTAACCGACTGAACTACCGCTGCGCATGACACTGAGAATGGTGGGTGATGACGGGATCGAACCGCCGACCCTCTGCTTGTAAGGCAGATGCTCTCCCGGCTGAGCTAATCACCCTTCGTCTCTCGGTGTGGCGCGCATTCTACGGAGCACCCTCTACCCTGGCAAGCATTTTTTTCAAAAAATTTATAAATTTTCCAAAGACTTAGCGCAGGGTTGGCCGCAAGCCCAAAGGAAGCGAATAATGCCCTCCTTTTGTATGAAGGAGAGACTGACCCCATGTGGTTCAAAAACCTGCTTGTCTATAGGCTGACCCAGGACGTGCCCTTCGAACCCGAGGCCCTGGAAGCCGCCCTGGCCAGCAAGCCCGCACGCGCCTGTGCCAGCCAGGAGTTGACCACCTACGGTTTCGTAGCTCCGTTCGGCAAGGGCGAAGACGCCCCGCTGGTGCATGTCAGCCAGGACTTCCTGCTGATCGCCGCGCGCAAGGAAGAACGCATCCTGCCCGGCAGCGTGGTGCGCGACGCACTCAAGGAAAAGGTCGACGAAATCGAAGCCGAGCAAATGCGCAAGGTCTACAAGAAAGAGCGCGACCAGCTCAAGGATGAAATCATCCAGGCCTTCCTGCCCCGCGCCTTCATTCGCCGCTCGGTCACCTGGGCCGCCATCGCGCCCAAGCAGGGCCTGATCCTGGTCAACTCGGCCAGCGCCAAGCGCGCCGAAGACCTGCTGTCGACCCTGCGTGAAGTGATCGGCTCGCTGCCGGTGCGTCCGCTTACCGTCAAGGTCTCGCCCAGCGCCACCCTCACCGACTGGGTCAAGACCCAGCAGGCTGCCGAGCACTTCTTCGTGCTGGATGAATGCGAGCTGCGCGACACCCATGAAGACGGCGGCATCGTACGCTGCAAGCGCCAGGATCTGACCAGTGACGAAATTCAGCTGCACTTGAACACCGGCAAGGTGGTCACCCAGCTGTCGCTGGCCTGGCAGGACAAGCTGTCGTTCGTCCTCGACGACAAGATGGTAATCAAACGCCTGAAGTTCGAAGACATGCTGCAGGAACAGGCCGAGCAGGACGGCGGCGACGAAGCCCTGGGCCAGCTGGACGCCAGCTTCACCCTGATGATGCTGACTTTCGGCGAATTCCTGCCGCAACTGTTCGAAGCGCTGGGTGGCGAAGAGATCCCGCAAGGCATCTGAGCGCGCCCGCTTCGCGACATCGACGCCGCCTGCCAGGCGGCGTTTTCATGACCGACACTCATAAAAAGGAACAACACCATGCGCGCCCTGGCCGCCTTGAGCCGTTTCGTCGGCAATACCTTCGCTTACTGGGTTCTGCTGTTCGCCATCCTGGCGTTCCTGTTTCCGCAGGCCTTCATCGGCCTCAAGGGCTGGATCGTGCCGCTGCTGGGCCTGGTCATGTTCGGCATGGGCCTGACCCTCAAGCTCGAAGACTTTTCCGAGGTGGCGCGCAACCCCTGGCGCGTGGCGCTGGGCGTGGTCGCGCATTTCGTGATCATGCCCGGTGTGGCCTGGCTGCTCTGTCAGGTCTTCCACCTGCCGCCGGAAATTGCCGTGGGCGTGATCCTGGTCGGCTGCTGCCCCAGCGGCACGTCGTCGAACGTGATGGCCTGGCTGGCCAAGGGTGACCTGGCCCTGGCAGTGGCCATCGCGGCGGTGACCACCCTGCTCGCCCCGCTGCTGACCCCGGCGCTGATCTGGTTCCTGGCCTCGGCCTGGCTGCCGGTGTCGTTCATGGACATGTTCACCTCGATCCTGCAGCTGGTGATGCTGCCCATCGTGCTCGGCGTGGTCGCCCAGCGCCTGCTCGGCGCGCGGGTCAGCTATGCCGTGGACGTGCTGCCGCTGATTTCGGTGGTCAGCATCGTGATGATCGTCTGCGCGGTGGTCGCCGCCAGCCAGGCGAAGATCGCCGAGTCGGGCCTGCTGATCATGGCCGTGGTGATCCTGCACAACAGCTTCGGCTTCCTGCTCGGCTACTTCACGGGCAAGCTGTTCAAGCTGCGCCTGCCACAACGCAAGTCGCTGGCCCTGGAAGTCGGCATGCAGAACTCCGGCCTCGGCGCCGCCCTGGCCGCCGCGCACTTCTCGCCCCTGGCGGCGGTGCCCAGCGCGCTGTTCAGCGTGTGGCACAACATCTCCGGCGCGTTGCTGTCGACCTACTTCCGCAAGATGCCGGAAGACGACCCGCAGCCAGCCGCTGAGCGGCCACAGGCGCATTGATCGATCCCGTCATCGCGATCGGCAGGTGCGGATCTGGCCGCTCCTGCCCGGTCGTCGGACCTTAAGGCGATCCAGATGGCGGGCTGGCTGCGAGCCAGATATTCACAGGCGTATATCCCCCCGCATGACGAAACAGGGTCTGATTGCGGAAGCTGTAGACCGCGCCGTTTAGCGTAATTTTGACCGTGGTGCCCTGCACCTCGACCTGGGCCTTGCCGTCCCGGGTAACCAGAAACGCCTCAGCCTCGTCACGCAGCACATCCAGCACCTTGGCACTATCGTCGATCCGCGAATGAACGTAGTACCGCCATGTATAGGGCACAGTCGCCCCGCCGGCATCGCTAAGGACGACGTACAACATCCCGCCTTCCTCCAGCGACTGGCTGGCAACAACACGTGACAACACGGGTGCTGCAGGACGGCTCGATAACAGCCATGCAGACTCCGCGATGACCACCAAGCCCAGGAGAGAGATAACTAATCTAATAGCCCATCGTTTCAGCATACTCGATACCTTTACTGATCCAGTGCTGGTCCTTCGGGTCGTCACCAAAAGGTGCGCTAGACCACCAGCTGCCGAATTCATCACGGTGGGTACCTGCCCGCGACTGTGCGGCTCCAGCCGCACGCAAAAGAAGCTCTTTGCCTATACCCGCAGCGGTCCCCACAGCGCCGTAATGGAAATTCCCGAAGTTTTCATATTGAGCGCCTTGTTGCTTGAAGTCCCATGGCCCTCGATTCCTGACCTGCGTATAGAACCAACTCAACAAAAAAGCACTTCCGCCGCGACTGAAGTAATTCCTTTGCTCACGCGCTCTGCTCATGTTGGACTCTAGCGATACGCCTGGAGGAGACATGGGAACAGTCATGACCAACCCTTATTAGCCTAAAGGTCAGCATTCTTAACGTTGCTCAGCGCGCAAAAAAATGCTCTCAGCGCAAATTAGAGAGTGACTACGAGCGACCCGGAAAAAACCCACAGCTTTTTCCGAATCACCAGCGCTTCCCCCAAGCTTGAAGGGCTCCAGTCATATCAGCGCTTATCCCCACGCAATTGCTTCACCTCTTCCCGCACATCCACCGGCTTCGCCACATCAGCAGCGATCGGTGCGCCGGCCACCAGGACTACCCGTGACCAGAAGCGGCGGAACAGGCCCTTGTTCGGATCGCGGCTGAAGAAGCTGCCCCACAGGCCCTGCAGGGCCATGGGGATCACCGGCACCGGGGTTTCCTCGATGATGCGGCTCATGCCGCTCTTGAAGCCGCTGATCTCGCCATCGGTGGTCAGCTTACCCTCCGGGAAGATGCACACCAGCTCGCCGTCGGCCAGGTAGCGGGCGATGCGCTGGAACGACTGCTCGTAGATCTGCAGGTCTTCATTACGCCCGGCAATCGGGATGGCGCCAGCGGTGCGGAACACGAAGTTGAGCACCGGCAGTTGGTAGATCTTGTAGTACATCACGAAGCGGATCGGCCGCCGCACAGCGCCGGCGATCAGCAAGGCATCGACGAACGATACATGGTTGCACACCAGCAGCGCCGCGCCCTCCTCCGGCACCTTGTCGAGATCGCGGTGCTCGACGCGGTACATGGAGTGGCTGAGCAGCCAGATCATGAAGCGCATGGTGAACTCGGGCACGATGCGGAAGATGTAGACGTTGACCGCCACGTTGAGCAGCGACACCACCAGGAACAGCTCGGGAATCGACAGGCCCATGACGCTGAGCAGCAGCATCGACACCAGTGCCGCGACCACCATGAACAGCGCATTGAGGATGTTGTTGGCGGCGATCACCCGCGAGCGCTGCTTCTCTTCGGTACGCGACTGGATCAGGGCGTACAGCGGCACGATATAGAAGCCGCCGAACAGGCCGATGCCGAGGATATCGAAGAGGATCCAGCGCCCCGCCGCCAGGCCGAGAATGTCCTGCCAGCCATGCTGGCCGGCCGGCGCCTGGATATGCCCGGAGTGCCACCACAACAGCAGGCCGAACAGGGTGATGCCGAACGAGCCGAACGGCACCAGGCCGATCTCCACCTTGTGCCCCGAGAGCCGCTCGCAGAGCAGCGAGCCCAGGGCGATGCCCACCGAGAACACGGTGAGGATCAGGGTGACCACGCTTTCGTCACCGTGCAGCAGGTTCTGCGCGTAGGTGGGAATCTGCGCCAGGTAGATGGCGCCGACGAACCAGAACCACGAGTTGCCGACGATGGAGCGCGACACCGCGGGAGTCTGGGTCAGGCCCATGCGCAGGGTCGCCCAGGATTGCTTGAAGATGTTCCAGTCCAGGCGCAGGTCCGGGGTCGCGGCCGGCGCAGCGGGAATGAAGCGGCTGACGATGGCGCCCAGGCTGGCGACCAGCAGGATGCCGGCGGCGGCGAACCAGGCGTAGCGGTCGAAGGACAGGATGATCCCGGCGCCGATGGTGCCGGCCAATATCGCCAGGAAGGTGCCCATTTCCACCAGGCCGTTGCCACCTACCAGCTCGTCGGGGCGCAAGTGCTGGGGCAGGATCGAATACTTCACCGGGCCGAACAGCGCCGAGTGTGCGCCCATGGCGAACAGGGTCAGCAGCAGCATGGCCAGATTGCCGAACACGAAGCCTGCCGCACCGACCGCCATGATGCCGATCTCGGCCAGCTTGATCAGGCGGATCAAGGCGTCCTTGGGGTACTTTTCCCCAACCTGGCCGGCCAGCGCCGAGAACAGGAAGAACGGCAAAATGAACAGCAAGGCGCAGAGATTGACGTAGAACGACGAGTCACCCTGGATGCCCAGCTTGTAGATGATCGCCAGGATCACCGCCTGCTTGAACAGGTTGTCGTTGAAGGCCCCGAGGGACTGGGTAACGAAGAACGGCAAAAAGCGCCGCCGGCGGAGAAGGTCGAACTGTGACTGCTGGCTCATCATCCGGGTCCTGAATGGCTATGACTGATTGAAGATCGAACCTCAATCCGCGACACATTGAAGACGTTCGAGGGATGGATGTCGATAGGCCAGTCCGGCGAAGTGTCATGCCATCCGGCAAGCCCACCGCGCTCGACCATGGTCGACAAAGACGAAAGCGCCGCGCCATGCCAGACTGCGATCATTTACCGGTCGTGGATTCCAGCATGTCGTTGTCCAGCGGGCTGATCGCTCTCGTCGCCCTTTCCTATATGGCCATCATGTTTGCCATCGCCTTCTACGGCGACCGCTACAGCAACGCGCTGCGCCCGGCGCAACGCGCCTGGGTGTACAGCCTGTCGCTGGCGGTGTACTGCACCAGCTGGACCTTCTTCGGCGCGGTGGGCCAGGCTGCCGAGCAGCTGTGGTCGTTCCTGCCCATCTACCTGGGGCCCATCGTGCTGATGCTGCTGGCGCCCTGGGTGCTGCAGAAGATGGTGCTGATCAGCAAGCAGGAGAACATCACCTCCATTGCCGACTTCATCGCCGCGCGCTACGGCAAGTCGCAGTCCCTGGCGGTGATGGTCGCGATCATCTGCCTGGTCGGCATGCTGCCGTACATCGCCCTGCAGCTCAAAGGCATCGTGCTGGGCGTCAACATTCTCATCGGCGCCGGGCCGGACTCCACCGGCACCCGCGCCCAGGACACCGCGCTGGTGGTGTCGCTGATCCTGGCGCTGTTCACCATCGTGTTCGGCGCACGCAACCTCGACGTCACCGAACACCACCGCGGCATGGTCCTGGCCATCGCCTTCGAAGCGGTGATCAAGCTGCTGGCCTTCATGGCAGTGGGTGTCTTCGTCACCTACCAGCTCTACGACGGTTTCGGTGACCTGCTCGACCAGGCGCGCCAGGCACCACAACTGCAGCAGTACTGGCAGGAAACCGTCGACTGGCCGGCCATGATCGTGCAGACCGGCGTCGCAATGATGGCCATCGTCTGCCTGCCCCGGCAGTTCCATGTCACGGTGGTGGAGAACATCGAGCCGCGTGACCTCAACCTGGCCAAGTGGGTGTTCCCCGCCTACCTGGCGCTGGCGGCGCTGTTCGTGGTGCCCATCGCCCTGGCCGGGCAACTGATGCTACCCGCCTCGGTACTGCCCGACTCCTTCGTCATCAGCCTGCCGCTGGGCCACGCCCACCCGGCCCTGGCGCTGCTGGCCTTCATCGGCGGCGCCTCGGCGGCCACCGGCATGGTGATCGTCGCCAGCGTAGCGTTGTCGACCATGGTCTCCAACGACATGCTGCTGCCCTGGCTGCTGCGCCGCAAGAACACCGAACGGCCCTTCGAAGCCTTCCGCCACTGGATGCTCACCGTGCGCCGAGTGAGCATCGTGGTGATCCTGCTGCTGGCCTACGTCAGCTACCGGATGCTCGGTTCCAACGCCAGCCTGGCGACCATCGGGCAGATCGCCTTCGCCGCCATCACCCAACTGGCACCGGCGATGTTCGGCGCCCTGTACTGGAAGCAGGCCAACCGCCGTGGCGTGTTCGCCGGCCTGGCTGCGGGCATCTTCCTGTGGTTCTACACCCTGGTGCTGCCCGTGGCTGCGCATGGCATGGGCTGGGCGCTGGAAAGCTTCCCGCTGCTGGCCTGGCTGAACGGCAACCCCTTCGACCTGCCGATCAGCACCCTGACCCAGGGCGTGGTTCTGTCGCTGGCCGGCAACTGCACGCTGTTCGCCTGGGTGTCGATCCTCTCGCGCACCCGGGTCACCGAGCACTGGCAGGCCGGGCGCTTCATCGGCCAGCAGACCAACGTGCGCGCCAGTGGCCGGTCGCTGCTGGCGGTACAGGTCGAAGACCTGCTCAACCTGTCGTCGCGCTTCGTCGGTGACGACCGCGCCAGCAAGAGCTTCATCCGCTTCGCTTACAGCCAGGGCCAGGACTTCAACCCGGGGCAGAACGCCAACAGCGAATGGATCGGCCATACCGAGCGCCTGCTGGCCGGTGTACTGGGCACCTCCTCGGCGCGAGCGGTGGTCAAGGCGGCCATCGAAGGCCGCGAAATGCAGCTCGAAGACGTGGTGCGCATCGCCGACGAAGCCTCCGAGGTGCTGGAGTTCAACCGCGCCCTGCTGCAAGGCGCCATCGAGAACATCAGCCAGGGCATCAGCGTGGTCGACCAGTCCTTGCGTCTGGTGGCCTGGAACCGCCGCTATCTGGAGCTGTTCGACTACCCCGAGGGGTTGATCAGCGTCGGCCGGCCCATTGCCGACATCATCCGCTTCAACGCCGAACGCGGCCTGTGCGGCCCGGGCGAAGCCGAAGTGCATGTGGCGCGGCGCCTGCACTGGATGCGCCAGGGCCGCGCGCACACGTCCGAGCGACTGTTCCCCAACGGCCAGGTCATCGAACTGATCGGCAACCCCATGCCCGGCGGCGGTTTCGTCATGAGTTTCACCGATATCACCGCGTTCCGTGAGGCCGAACAGGTGCTCAAGGACGTCAACGAACGCCTGGAACAGCGTGTGGCCGAACGTACCCACGAGTTGTCCAAGCTCAACCAGGCACTCAGTGAAGCCAAGGCCCACGCCGAGGCGGCCAACGAATCCAAGACCCGCTTCCTGGCGGCGGTCAGCCACGACCTGATGCAGCCGCTCAACGCCGCCCGACTGTTCTCTGCGGCACTGTCGGCGCAGCCGGACGGGGTATCCAGCGATGCGCAGCAACTGATCCAGCACCTCGACAGCTCGCTGCGTTCAGCCGAAGACCTGATCAGCGACCTGCTGGACATCTCGCGCCTGGAAAACGGCAAGATCACGCCGGACCACCAGGCCTTTGCGGTGGACAACCTGTTCGACACCCTGGGCGCGGAATTCACCGCCCTGGCCCGCGACCAGGGCATCAAGTTCCGCGTGCGCGGCAGCGCCGTGCGCATCGACAGCGACATCAAGCTGCTGCGCCGGGTGCTGCAGAACTTCCTCACCAATGCCTTCCGCTACGCCAAGGGGCCGGTACTGCTGGGCGTCAGGCGTCGGGGCAGCCATCTGAGCCTGGAGGTCTGGGACCGCGGTCCCGGCATCCCCGAAGACAAGCAGCGGGTGATCTTCGAAGAATTCAAGCGCCTGGACAGCCACCAGACCCGCGCCGAGAAAGGCCTGGGCCTGGGTCTGGCGATCGCCGACGGCCTGTGCCGGGTACTCGACCACCGCCTGCGAGTGCGCTCCTGGCCTGGGCGCGGAAGCGTGTTCAGCGTGCAAGTACCGCTGGCGCGCCATGTGCCAGCTCCTGCTGCGCCGCCAAGCGAGGCCGAGCGCCAACCGCTCAACGGCACCCAGGTGCTGTGCGTGGACAACGAAGACAGCATCCTGATCGGCATGAACAGCCTGCTCAGCCGCTGGGGCTGCCAGGTGTGGACGGCGCGCAACCGTGAGCAATGCCAGGCGCTGCTCGACCAGGGCATCCGCCCGCAACTGGCCTTGGTGGACTATCACCTGGACGACGGCGAGACCGGCACCGAGCTGATGGCCTGGCTGCGCACGCGCCTGGGCGAACCGGTACCGGGTGTGCTGATCAGCGCCGACGGTCGCCAGGAACTGGTCGCCCAGGTGCATGCCGCCGGCCTGGACTACCTGCCCAAACCGGTCAAGCCGGCAGCGCTGCGCGCGCTGCTGAGCCGTCACGTCAGCCTGGCCTGACCGCGCCGGTAGGGAAACACGTCGAGCACCTGGCCGGCGCGGATATCGGCCTGCACGCCCTGCCACCAGGCGGCGTCGAACAGCTCGCCATGCATGCTGGCAAACAGCCTGCGCAGGGCCGGGCCGGGGAACAGGAAGGTCGGGAATTCTTCGGGAAACACATCGTGCGCCGCCACCGCGTACCAGGGTTCGGCGGCCCATTCGTCCTCGGGGGTGCGCGGCGGTGGAATGCGCCGGAAGTTGACCTCGGTCAGCAGGCAGATCTCGTCGTAGTCGTAGAACACCACCCGGCCATGACGGGTCACGCCGAAGTTCTTGGTCAGCATGTCGCCCGGAAAGATGTTCGCCGCCGCCAGTTGCCGGATTGCCAGCCCATAGTCGTCCAGCACCTCGCGCTGCTGAGTGGCGCTGGCCTGCTCCAGGTACAGGTTCAGAGGCGTCATGCGTCGCTCGGTCCAGCAGTGGCGGATGCGCACCGTTTCGCCGCCTTCCACGCTGACCGTGGCCGGCGCCGCCTGCAGCAACGCAGTGAGGCACGCCGGTTCGAAACAGGTCAGCGGAAAGCGGAAGTCGGCGAACGCCTGGGTATCGGCCAGGCGCCCCACCCGGTCGATGTTCTTCACCAGGTGGTAGCGGTCGATCACCGTGGCGCGGTTCACCTGCTTGGCCGGCGCGAAGCGGTCGCGGATGATCTTGAACACGGTATTGAAGCCCGGCAGGGTGAACACGCTCATGACCATTCCCGGCACCCCGGCCGCCAGTACGAAACGGTCGTTGCGGCCATTCAGATGGCCGATCAGCGCGCGGTAGAACTCCGACTTGCCCTGGCGATAGAAACCGATCGAGCTGTACAGCTCGGCCAGCTGCTTGCCCGGCAGGATGCACTGCAGAAAGGCGACGAACTGCCGGGGCACCTGGACCTCGACCATGAAATAGGAACGGGTGAAGGAAAAGATGATCGACACCTCGGCCTCGTCGAGGATCAGCGCGTCGATGACGATGCCCTGGCCGTCCGGGTTCAGCAGCGCAATCGCCAGTGGCCATTGCTCATCGCCGCTGAGCAGCCGACCGACCAGGTAGGCGCCCTTGTTGCGGTAGAACACACAACCGAACAGCTCGACGCGCAAGGCCGGGTCGCACAACACCCAGCTCGGCAGGTGATGCTGCAAGGTCGCCAGCAGGCGCTGCAGGTCGGCTTCCAGGTGGGCGTAGGGCACCGCGAAGCGATAGTCGGCGAACAACCGCCCCAGCCAGCCGTGCCAGTCGGCGTTTGGCCGATAGCGACGCACCTGGGCCAGGCGTCCGGTGCGACGCAGTGGCGGTCGGGTGCTGTGGATGAACATGCAGCCATCGCTGATCAGCTCGTGGCTGAACAGCCCGCAGAACACCGAGTTGAACCAGGTTTCCGCCAGCTCGGCGTCACGCCGCCGGACGATCAGGCTGATGAACAGGGTCTTGACCAGCGGCCAGGCGCTGATTCCAGGCCAGCCTGGGCCAGCGAAGCGCTCGTGCAGCCGCGCCAGGGTGGCGTTGACCTTGAGTTCGTAGAGTTCGATGCGCTGCGCAGAAGCGTGCTGGATGGCCTGCCAGCGCGCCTGCTCGAAGCGCGCGCGGGCACCGTCGGTGAGACGCTTGAAGTGCCGACGGTAGTCGTCGAAGCCGGCCAGGATCAGCCGGGCGATGGCCAGAGCAACGGGTTGGGGCGACATGCGCGGCCCTCATGAGCGCCCAGTCAAGTCACCCCGATACTTCATGGCCGACGCGATCAGCCGAACAGCCAGTAGCCCAGCAGGGTCAATACGGCGATGGCCAGCACCGGACGCAGGATGCGGTAGGCCTTGGGGTTGCTGCGCTTGAACTGCTTGACCTTACCGCTGATGACATTGCTGAAGCGCTTGCTGAAAGCATAGGCGCGGTTGATGCCGCCGACGCGCTCGTCGTCGAGATTCTGCGGTGCGGTGGCACGCCCCAGGAAGGCGCTGACGCTGCGGTTGATGCGGGTCATGAGCCGGCTGGTCAGCGGACGCTCGACATCACAGAACAGAATCACCCGGGTCACGCTGGTCTCGTTCTTCACCCAGTGCACGTAGGTTTCGTCGAACATCACATCCTCGCCATCGCGCCAGGCGTACTCCTGGCCGTCGACGAAGATCCGGCAGGCGTCGGAGTTGGGCGTGGACAGCCCCAGGTGATAACGCAGCGAACCGGCGAACGGATCGCGGTGCGGGTTGAGGTGGCTGTCGCCGGGCAGCAGGGCGAACATCGCGCCCTTGACGTTGGGGATGCTGTTGACCAGCGCCACGGTTTGCGGGCAGAGCGTCTCGGCCGACGGCAGGGCCTTGTCGTACCACTTCAGGTAGAAGCGCTTCCAGCCCTTCTTGAAGAACGAGCCGAAGCCGGCGTCGTTGTCCTTGGCCGCCGCACGGATATAGCCCTCGTCGAACAGGCGCATGGCTTCTTCGCGGATGGTCTGCCAGTTGTTCTTCAGCACATCCAGCTCGGGAAACTCATTGCGGTCCAGGTACGGCTTGGAAGGCACGCGGGAAAACAGGTACATCAGGCTGTTGTAAGGAGCGAACAACGCCGAATGGTTGACGAACTGGCGCAACAGCGGCAAGCGCGCCCGACCGCGCAGATGCACGTAGAGGGTGCTGGCCACGAACAACAGCAGGATCGACGCCTTGGCAGCGAACGATAAGGTCATGGAACTCTCCTTAAAAACCGCCGGGCGGCCCATGCAGGCCGCCCTTCGATTCGGATCATGAAGCCGGCCGGGCCGGCTATGGGTGCTCGGGTGCCCGAGGCGCTCCCGTCAGCCGGCCATAGTAACGCCTTGGCCGCCCGGCCAGAAGCCGGTGGCAGGCGAATCGCCAGCGCACGGGACAGGCGGCCGTGGCTGACGGCCCCACGGCACTTACTGCTGCAGCTCCTGCTCGGTGAACAGGTCGCTGAACAACATGCTCGACAGGTAGCGCTCGCCGGAGTCCGGCAGGATCACCACCAGGGTCTTGCCTTGCATTTCAGGTTTTTCCGCCAGGCGCACCGCAGCCGCCATCGCCGCGCCGCAGGAAATGCCGCAGAGGATGCCCTCTTCCTGCATCAGGCGCAGCGCCATGTCCTTGGCCTGCTCTTCGCTGACCGCCTCGACACGGTCTACCAGCGACAGGTCGAGGTTCTTCGGAATGAACCCGGCACCGATGCCCTGGATCTTGTGCGGTGCCGGCTTGATCTCTTCACCGGCCAGGGCCTGGGCGATGATTGGCGAAGTCACCGGCTCGACCGCCACGCTGAGGATCGGCTTGCCAGCGGTGTGCTTGATGTACCGCGACACGCCGGTCAGGGTGCCGCCAGTGCCGACGCCGGCCACCAGCACATCGATGGCGCCATCGGTGTCCTGCCAGATTTCCGGGCCGGTGGTCTTTTCATGGATGGCCGGGTTGGCCGGGTTGTCGAACTGTGCCGGCATGAAGTACTGCTCGGGGTTGCCGGCCACCAGTTCCTCGGCCTTGGCGATGGCGCCTTTCATGCCCTTGGCCGGTTCGGTGAGCACCAGCTCGGCGCCCAGCGCCTTGAGTACCTTGCGTCGCTCCAGGCTCATCGACGCTGGCATGGTCAGCATCAGCTTGTAGCCACGTGCAGCGGCAACGAAGGCCAGGCCGATACCGGTATTGCCGGAGGTCGGCTCGACGATGGTCATGCCCGGCTTGAGGCGGCCGCTGCTTTCGGCGTCCCAGATCATGTTGGCGCCGATGCGACACTTGACCGAATAACCGGGGTTGCGCCCTTCGATCTTGGCCAGGATGGTCACGCCGCGCGGGGCTATCCGGTTGATCTGCACCAGCGGCGTATTGCCGATGGAGTGGGCGTTATCTGCGTAGATCCGGCTCATGGCGGTGTCCTTGTTGCAAAGGCGGGTAAGAAAGACCCAACAGCCTATTCCCGTCACTGTTGCGCGTCCAGTCGATGCAACCGATAGCCCCTCTCATCGGTCAATCGTTCACTGCATCCTGAGGCTTTCGAGATGAAACGTCGCTACCGCTGGCCCTTGTGGACCCTCGCCGGTGTGGCCGCCCTGCTGCTGGCCCTGCATCTGGCACTGCCCTACCTGGTGCGTGACTACCTGAACGGCAAGCTGGCCGACATGGGCGATTACCGTGGGCAGATCGCCGAGGTGGACCTGGCTTGGTGGCGCGGCGCCTACCGGATCAAGGCCCTGGAGATCGTCAAGGTCGACGGCAAGGTGCCCGTGCCCTTCCTCCAGGCGCCTTTGATCGACCTCTCGGTCAGCTGGCACTCGCTGTGGTACGACCGCGCCGTGGTGGGCGAAGTGACCTTCAGCCAGCCGCAGCTGAACTTCGTCGACGGTGGCCAGGATCGCAGCGCCTCGCAGACCGGCCAGGGCACTGACTGGCGCGCACAGCTGGACAAGCTGCTGCCCTTTACCCTCAACGAACTGCGTATCGACGACGGCACCATTACCTTCAACAACTTCAACACTTCGCCCAAAGTGCGCATCAAGGCCGACCGGGTCAACGCCAGCCTGTACAACCTGACCAACGTGGTAGATGTCGAAGGCCCACGTGATGCGCGTTTCGAGGGCAATGCGCGGCTGCTGGACAGCGCGCGCCTGGAAACCAACGCCACCTTCGACCCGATGAACAATTTCCAGGACTTCGACTTCCGCCTGCGCGCCACCGGTATCGAACTCAAACGCATGAACGACTTCGCCTCGGCCTATGGCAACTTCGACTTCAATGCCGGGCATGGCGACCTGGTCATCGAAGCCCAGGCCGTGGACGGGCGCCTGAACGGCTATATCAAGCCACTGCTGCGCGATGTCGAGGTGTTCAACTGGAAGCAGGATGTCGAAAACCAGAACAAGGGCTTCTTCCGCTCGGTCTGGGAAGCGCTGGTGGGCGCCAGCGAAACGGTGCTGAAGAACCAGCAGAAGAACCAGTTCGCCACCCGTGTGGAACTCAGTGGCAGCGTCAAGCAGCAGAACATCAGCGGCCTGCAGGCGTTCTGGGGCATTTTGCGCAACGGCTTCATCCAGGCTTTCAATGCCCGCTATGAGGGAACGGAGTGAACCAGGAGGCGCTCGCCCTGGCCGCTGCACAAGCGGCTTCAGCCCTGATCATCGGGTATCCATCCCGGCTAAAGCCAATACTGTTCGCTTAAGCGGCATGTGGCCCGGTGGGAGCGGCTTTAGCCGCGAAAGCGCGAGGAAATTCACTGCATCTGGTGTGAACAGGCGGTCGCTTCGCAGCTGAAGCCGCTGCTACCCGGCCTAACTGACCAGTATTGTGGCTAAGGTCGGAACGGTTCCAGCCGCGACTCACCGCCACGAATCAACGCGCCCTTGCGCTATAGTCACGCCTTTAATCCGAGGACCGACAATGAAGTTCGAAGGCACTTCCACCTACGTCGCCACCGACGACCTCAAGCTGGCCGTCAACGCCGCCATCACTCTGCAGCGCCCCCTGCTGGTCAAGGGCGAGCCCGGCACCGGCAAGACCCTGCTGGCCGAACAGCTGGCCGAAGCCTTCGGCGCCCGGCTGATCACCTGGCACATCAAGTCCACCACCAAGGCCCACCAGGGGCTGTACGAGTACGATGCGGTCAGCCGCCTGCGCGACTCGCAACTGGGCGTGGACAAGGTCCACGACGTGCGCAACTACCTGAAGAAGGGCAAGCTCTGGGAGGCGTTCGAAGCCGATGAGCGGGTCATCCTGCTGATCGACGAGATCGACAAGGCCGACATCGAGTTCCCCAACGACCTGTTGCAGGAACTCGACCGCATGGAGTTCTACGTCTACGAGACCGACGAAACCATCAAGGCCCGCCACCGGCCGATCATCATCATTACCTCCAACAACGAGAAGGAGCTGCCCGACGCCTTCCTGCGCCGCTGCTTCTTCCACTACATCGCCTTCCCCGACCGCCAGACCCTGCAGAAGATCGTCGACGTGCACTTCCCCAACATTCGCCAGAGCCTGGTCAGCGAAGCGCTGGACGTGTTCTTCGACGTGCGCAAGGTGCCGGGCCTGAAGAAAAAGCCCTCCACCTCGGAGCTGGTCGATTGGCTCAAGCTGCTGATGGCCGATGAAGTCGGCGAGCAGGTGCTGCGCGAACGTGACCCGACCAAGGCCATTCCACCGCTGGCCGGTGCCCTGGTGAAGAACGAGCAGGACGTGCAGTTGCTCGAACGCCTGGCCTTCATGAGCCGCCGCGGCAACCGCTGAGCGCACCCCGGACAAAGGCCCATCGTCATGCTGATCAACCTGTTCAACGAAATGCGCGCCGCCAGGGTGCCGGTCTCGCTGCGCGAACTGCTCGACCTCATCGAGGCCTTGCAGCAGCGTGTGGTGTTCGCCGACATCGATGAATTCTATTTCCTGGCCAGGGCGATCCTGGTCAAGGACGAGCGCCATTTCGACAAGTTCGACCGCGCCTTCGGCGCCTACTTCAACGGCCTGCAGGACCTGGACGAGGCCCTGCAGGCACTGATTCCCGAAGACTGGCTGCGCAAGGAGTTCGAGCGTTCGTTGACGCCCGAGGAGCGTGCGCAGATCCAGTCCCTCGGCGGGCTCGACAAGCTGCTGGAAGCCTTCAAGCAGCGCCTGGCCGAGCAGAAGGAACGCCACGCCGGTGGCAACAAGTGGATCGGCACCGGCGGCACCAGCCCGTTCGGTTCCGGCGGCTACCATCCCGAGGGCATCCGCGTCGGCGATGCCGGGCAGCGCCAGGGCAAGGCGGTGAAGGTCTGGGAACAGCGCGAGTACCGCAACCTCGACGACCAGGTCGAACTGGGCACCCGCAACCTCAAGGTGGCCCTGCGCCGCCTGCGCAAATTCGCCCGCGAAGGCGCTGCCGAAGAGCTCGATCTGGACGGCACCATCGAGCACACCGCCCGCGACGCCGGTCTGTTGAACATCCAGATGCGCCCGGAGCGCCGCAACGCCGTGAAGCTGCTGTTGCTGTTCGACATCGGCGGTTCGATGGACGCCCACGTGAAGGTCTGCGAAGAACTGTTCTCGGCCTGCAAGACCGAGTTCAAGCATCTGGAGTACTACTACTTTCACAATTGCGTGTACGAGACCCTGTGGAAGGACAACCTGCGCCGCAACGCCGAGCGCATCGCTACCCAGGACGTACTGCACACCTACGGCGCCGACTACAAGGTGATCTTCGTCGGTGACGCAGCCATGGCACCCTACGAGATCAGCCAGCCCGGCGGCAGCGTCGAACACTGGAACGAAGAGCCCGGCTACCTGTGGATGCAGCGCTTCATGGCCAAGTTCCGCAAGCTCATCTGGATCAACCCCTACCCCCGGCATGCCTGGGAATACACCACTTCGACGCACATCATCCGCGACCTGGTGGAACAGCGCATGTACCCGCTGACCCTTGAAGGCCTCGACGAGGGCATTCGCTACCTGGCCAAGTGAAACCGCCCGACACCGCGCCCGCATGACGCAGCCACCGCCCGACGGGCGGCCCCGGCTGCCCCAGCCACCCGTCTAACCTGAGGGGGCTGGCAAGCACAAGGCCTGGAACGGATCGCCCGCAGTCCCGCCACTCCTCCCCCTCGCGTCATCTGCGCTTCGCACACACCGAGCAGTCCCCAAGAACCGAGCGGTCCGCCGCTCCGGACAGGTGCGCACGCGCATATGATCAAAACCCTGGGCATCATGCAGCCTTACTTCTTTCCGTATCTGGGCTACTACCAACTCATCGCTTCAGTCGAACAGGGTCTGCTGTTCGACATCGTCGACTACCACCGCAAGAGCTGGATGAACCGCAACCGCATTCAGGATGGCCACGGCGGCTGGCAGTACATCACCGTACCGGTGAGCCGCGCCGAAGGTCACCGTATCGAGCAGACCCGGGTCATCGACGCCGATGCCGCACGACGCCGGATTCGTGGCCAGCTGGAGCACTACCGGCACAAGGCGCCGTTCTTCAAGCAGGTTCTGGAGATGGTCGAACGCACCTTTGCCCTGTGCCAGGGCGACCGCCTCACCGAGCTGAATGCACGCAGCCTGCAGACCGTGTGCGACTACCTGGGCATGGACTTCACCTGGAAACGCTGCTCACAACTGCGCCTGCCGCTACCGCCGATCGAGCACGCCGGGCAATGGGCGCTGGAAATCAGCGACCTGCTGCACGCGCAGCGCTACATCAACGCGCCGGGCGGTCGAGCGATCTTCAGGCAGGAGGAATGGCGGGATCGGCAGATCGAGCTGCGCTTTCTGGAGTTGAGCCCGATGACCTATGACACCGGGCCCTACCCCTTCATCGAGAACCTGTCGATTCTCGACGTGCTGATGTGGAACGCGCCGCAGCAGGTAGCGGCCTTCATTGACGGGCAGACCCGCGTGGTCTGCTGAGGGAGCAGTGCCTCAGCGCCACTCTGCGCGCATCGCCGGCCGCCGACGGCCACCGTTGACCACCCAGCCGAGCAGCAGCAACAGGCCTTCGACCAGGAAGGTGACGACAAAGGCGCTGGCGATGCCCCAGACGATCACTGCGGGGGCCAGCAGCACCTGCCAGGTGTAGCCGTCGAGGGTTTCGCGGCGGATATCGGGGTCGGCAGCGGTGACCACGTGCCAGCCCTTGGCCGCCCAGGAGCCCTGCAGGCCCAGCCACTGACGCTCCAGCACCTGGGTACGGGCCAGCAGGTTCTCGATGTTGGTCGCGTCATTGCGGAACACCGGGTCGTCACTGTTGCGGTAATGCTGGATCAAGGCCTGGATGTCGCCGTTGAAGAACTGCTGCGCCGTGGCCTTGAAGCCCTTGATGGCCTGCTGGGCCTCGATCAGGTGGGCCTCGACCCGCTTGCTGTAGTCACTGATCAGGCCCGGCGCCTGGACGCCGAACAACAGGGCAGCGGTGAACAGTACCAGTCGCAGATAACTTCGCAGCATTGAGGTCCCTCATTGTCGTTTTGTTCTATGGGTGGGTTCGCTCAGACTCGGCCGTCCCCTCGGCCACGCACTCGCCCTTGCGCCAAAGCCCCCACTGTCCGGGCTGGTAACCTGTCCAGGTTTCGTTTTCGGTAAGGGCTTCGGTGGTGATCACCGTGACCACGTCGTGCGCCGTGGTCTCGGCCTGGAAGTCGACGATGACGTCGACATCCTTCAACCGCGCCGGGCCGAATGGCGCCCGGCGGGTAATGTGCACCAGCTTGGTGGAACAGAAGCAAAATAGCCAGTCGCCATCACTGAGCAGGCAGTTGAACACACCCTTGCCGCGATACTCGCTGCTGGCCTGAACCAGGATAGGCAGCAGTTGCTCGACCTCCACCGGCTCCGGGAACGTCTCCCGCACGCGATTGAGCAGGTCGCAGAAGGCGGCTTCGCTGTCGGTATCTCCGACCGGACGGTAGAAACTGCGCCGGGGCGCGAACTCCGCCAACTGGCCGTTGTGGGCGAAGCACCAGTTGCGCCCCCACAGCTCACGGACGAAAGGATGGGTATTGGCCAGGCACACCTTGCCGACGTTGGCCTGGCGGATATGGCCGATGACCACCTCGCTCTTGATCGGGTAGCGCTGCACCAGCTGCGCGACTTCAGACTCGCTGCTCGCTGCGGGGTCCTGGAACAGGCGCAGGCCGCGCCCTTCGTAGAAACCGATGCCCCAGCCATCGCGGTGCGGCCCGGTACGACCGCCGCGCTGGATCAGCCCGGTGAAGCTGAAAACGATGTCGGTCGGGACATTGGCACTCATGCCCAGCAGTTCACACATGCTCAGGGTTCTCGCTGCAGGGTAAGGCTGGACTTAAAGACGCGGCTCCACGCGGGTGCGCGCCGCCGATGCCGGCGCAGGGGCCGGGCGCGCGACAGGCCGGGCTTCTGCAGCCGGTGGCTGGTCGTCCTCGGCGTCATCGGCCTGCAAGGCCTTGCGGCGCGCCTCTTCACGCTCCGCGCGGGCCTTGCGCTTGTTCTCGATCGGCCAGCGCACCAGCACGAAGACCAGATAGGCGAGAAAGGCACACAGGCCGTACATGGCCAGGTCGAGGACCGCGGTCCAGACGTTGCTGCCAACCTTGAACAGCAGGTCCAGCGCGGAAATCGCCACTGCCGGGGCATAGAGGTCGCGGGCCGGGTCGACCACCGTGGGGGTGAACAGCAGCACAGCGCCGACCACCCGCAGCGGTTCCTTCAGGTAGCGCCACATCCAGCCGGTCATTACAAACAGCACCAGCAGGCAGCCCAGTGCGGCGAAGGCGTAGACACCCCAGGCGATCAGATAGTCGTGTTCAGTCATGTCGTACGTGTAAGCCAGTCGAATAGGCGCTTATGATAACGGCTTTTCACCGCCCCGGCGCGCCCGGGATGTGAACCACGTTCAAGAGAGCACGGCATGTCTTCTATCGCTACTCCCGTTACCCCTCCGGTGGCCCGCAAGGGCGACGGTGCAGACCCTTACGCCTGGCTGCAGGAACGCGACACCAGCGAGGTCCTCGAACACCTGAAGGCCGAGAACGCCTACCTCGATCAGAACCTGGCGGACCAGCAGGCACTGCGCGAAACCCTGTTCCAGGAGATCAAGGGCCGCATCCAGGAAACCGACCTGTCGCTGCCCTCGCCCTGGGGGCCGTACCTCTATTACACGCGTACCACCGCCGGCGACGAATATGCTCGCCACTACCGCTGCCCGCGTCCGGCAGGCAATGGCTGCGAAGCCGACGAAAGCCAGGAGCAACTGCTGCTCGACCCCAACCAACTGGCGGCTGGCGGCTTCCTCTCGCTGGGCACCTTCAGCATCAGCCCCGACCACCAGCGTCTGGCCTACAGCCTGGACACCTCGGGCGACGAGATCTACCAGTTGTTCGTCAAGGAACTGGGCACCGGCGAAGTCCGCGCCCTGCCCTTCGAAAACTGCGACGGCAGCATGACCTGGGCCAACGACAGCCAGACGCTGTTCTTCGGCGAGCTGGACGACACCCACCGTCCCTGGAAGCTCTACCGTCACCGCCTGGGCGACGCCTCGGCCACCGAGGTATTCTGCGAGCCGGACGGACGTTTCTTCCTGCATTGCGGGCGCAGCAGCTCCGAGCGCCAGTTGCTCCTGCAACTGGGCAGCAAGACCACCAGCGAAGCCTGGGTACTGGATGCCGACCAGCCGCAGCAGGCCTTCACCTGCCTGGCGCCGCGCGAGGAAGGCCATGAGTACGACGTCGACCACGGCCTGCTGAACGGCCAGTGGACCTGGTTCATCCGCAGCAACCAAGACGGCATCAACTTCGCCCTGTACCAGGCGCCGGCCACCTCCATTCCCAAGCGCAGCGACTGGAAGCCGCTGGTGCCGCACAGCGATACGGTGATGCTCGACGGCCTGACCCTCAACGCCAAGGCCCTCACCCTGAGCCTGCGCGAAGGCGGCCTGCCGGTCATCGAGGTGCGCCCCGAAGGTCTGCCGGCCTATCGCGTGCAACTGCCTGATGCCGCCTACAGCCTGTACGTGCAGGACAGCCTGGAGTTCGACAGCGACCGTATCCGCCTGCGCTACCAGTCGCTCAATCGCCCAGCGCAGGTGCGCCAGCTGCTGCTGGCCAACGGTGAGCAGCAGGTGCTCAAGCAGACCCCGGTGCTCGGCGAATTCGACGCCGATGCCTACGTCAGCCAGCGCCTGTGGGCCACCGCGGCCGACGGCACCCAGATACCGATCAGCCTGGTGATGCGCCGCGACCGAGTGGGCCAGCCAGCGCCGCTGTACCTGTATGGCTACGGTGCCTACGGGGCCAGCCTCGACCCGTGGTTTTCCCATGCACGCCTGAGCCTGCTCGACCGCGGCGTGGCCTTCGCCATCGCCCATGTGCGCGGCGGTGGCGAGCTGGGCGAAGCCTGGTACCGGGCCGGCAAGCAGGAACACAAGCACAACACCTTCGGCGACTTCATCGCTTGCGCCGAACACCTGATCGCCTGCGGCGTCACTCGCGCCGATCAGCTGGTGATCAGCGGTGGCAGCGCCGGTGGCCTGTTGATCGGCGCAGTGCTCAACCAGCGCCCCGAACTTTTCCGCGCAGCGATTGCCGAAGTGCCATTCGTGGACGTGCTCAATACCATGCTCGACCCGGACCTGCCGCTGACCGTCACCGAGTACGATGAGTGGGGTAATCCCGAGGAGCCCGAGGTGTACGCACGCATCAAGGGCTATGCGCCCTACGAGAACGTGCAGGCCCAGGCCTACCCGGCGCTGCTGGTGATCGCCGGCTACAACGACAGCCGCGTGCAGTACTGGGAAGCCGCCAAGTGGGTCGCCAGGCTGCGCGAACTGAAGACCGACGCCAACCTGCTGCTGCTCAAGACCGAGCTGGGTGCCGGACATGGCGGCATGAGCGGGCGCTACCAGGGCCTGCGCGATGTCGCACTGGAATACGGCTTCGTGTTCAAGGTACTCGGCCTGACCCCTTGAATCCCGGCCGCCTGCCCCGCCGTTCGGGGCAGGCATGGCCACGCGGCCCTCTACAGGATCAACCGGAACAAGACCGAACCATGTCCGAACCGTCCAACCTCAATACCGCGATCTACGACATGCTGCTCGACTGCGGCCTGTTCGACTCGCTGCCGCCAAGCGACCTGGCCAGTGTCGCCGGCTATTTCAGCATCACTGACTTCACCCGCGACCAGGTGATCTTCAACGAAGGCGATGCCGGCACCTTCATGTGCATCATCCACCAGGGCAGCGTGGTGGTGCGCAAGCTCAACCCCGATGGCAAGCCGGTGGACATCGCCACCCTGCGCCGCGGACGCGCCCTGGGCGAGATGGCGGTCCTGGACGGCGAGCGCCGCTCGGCCAGTTGCATCGCGGCCAGTGACTGCCAGTTGCTGACCCTGGGCCGCGACTCGCTGGACAAGATGATCGAGGAAATGCCCAAGATGGCCGCACGGATCATCCGCGCCCTGGCCATCTCGCTGTCCAAGCGTCTGCGCATGGTGGATGGCCAATTGCTCGCACAGCAGGTGTGAAACACGCCGCCAGCGACTAGACTGGCGGGGTATTTCTTTTTCGCATCAGGCACGCCCATGACCACCCCGTCGAACACCTCCAAACTGGACCGCATCCTTGCCGAAACCCAACGCGAACGCGAAAGGGGCTACCGGGAAAAGGCCCTGCGCATGTACCCGCATGTCTGCGGTCGCTGCGCCCGGGAGTTTTCCGGCAAGCGCCTGAGCGAGCTGACCGTGCATCACCGTGACCACAACCACGACAACAACCCGCAGGACGGCTCCAACTGGGAGCTGCTGTGCCTGTACTGCCACGACAACGAGCATGCCCGCTACACCGACCAGCAGTATTTCAGCGAAGAGTCGCTGAGCACGCCGAAGATCGCCAAGGCCACGCACAACCCGTTTGCAGCCCTGGCCGGGTTGATGAAGAAGGACGACTGATCGAATTCGCAGCGTCTCGCGCCGCCACCTCGCCCGTGCCGGTGAGCTGACACAAATGTAATCACCCGCCCCGGCCCCGTGTGGCATCGTCCCGTCCGACGCATCGCTTGCGAAGGACGGACTTCACCGCCATGGCTTTCAATACTTCACGACGCACCTTCGTTCAGGGCCTGGCGGCCGGTAGCCTGCTGGGCGGCCTGGGCCTGTGGCCGCTGCCCTTGCGCGCCGCCGGCAATACCGCACTGCAGGAACTGCGCGGCAACGAATTCGACCTGTGGATCGGCGAGACGCCGGTGAACCTTACCGGCCAGCCACGCACCGCGCTGACCGTCAACGGCGGCCTGCCCGGCCCGCTGCTGCGCTGGCGCGAGGGCGACACGGTGACCTTGCGGGTGCGTAATCGCCTGAACCAGGACACCTCCATCCACTGGCACGGCATCATCCTGCCGGCCAACATGGACGGCGTGCCTGGCCTGAGCTTCGCCGGCATTGCCCCCGGCGGGCTGTATGAATACCGCTTCAAGATCCGCCAGCACGGTACCTACTGGTACCACAGCCATTCCGGCCTGCAGGAACAGGCCGGCGTCTACGGGCCACTGATCATCGACGCGCGCGAACCGGAACCCTTCGAGTACCAGCGCGAGCACGTGGTGATGCTCAGCGACTGGACCGACGAACAACCCGCCACCCTGCTGCGCAAGCTCAAGCAACAGGGCGACTATTACAACCGCCACCAGCGCACCCTGGGTGACTTCATCGACAACGTGGGCCGCGATGGCTGGCAGCAGACCGTCGCCGAGCGGCGCATGTGGGCCCAGATGCGCATGAACCCCACCGACATCGCCGACGTCGGCGGCGCCACCTACACCTACCTGATGAATGGCCTGCCCCCGGGCATGAACTGGACCGGGCTGTTCACGCCGGGCGAGAAGGTGCGCCTGCGCCTGATCAACGGCTCGGCGATGAGCTACTTCGACCTGCGCATCCCCGGCCTGAAGATGACCGTGGTGGCTGCCGACGGCCTGCACGTCGAACCGGTGGTCGTCGACGAGCTGCGCATCGCCGTGGCGGAAACCTTCGATGTGATCGTCGAGCCGAGCGCGCCGGCCTACACCCTGTTCGCCCAGGCCATGGACCGCAGCGGCTTCGCCTGCGGCACCCTGGCCAGCCGCCGCGGCCTTCGCGCGCCGCTGCTGGCGCTGGATCCGCGCCCACTGTTGAGCATGAGCGACATGGGCATGGACCACGGCGAAATGCCTGGCATGCAGCACGACAGCAAGCGTCGGGACAGCATGACACACGGCGCCATGGCGAATATGGATCACGCCGCCATGGGCCACACCGGCATGAGCCAGCCCTCCACGTCCATCGACCACCCGGCCAGCGAAGCCGACAATCCGCTGGTCGACATGCAGGCCAGCCACCCCACCGCCAGGCTCGACGATCCCGGCATCGGCCTGCGCGACAACGGCCGGCGGGTGCTGACCTATGCCGACCTGCGCAGCACCTTCGCCGACCCCGATGGCCGCGAGCCGACCCGCACCCTCGAACTGCACCTCACCGGGCACATGGAAAAATTCGCCTGGTCGTTCGACGGCGTGAAGTTTTCCGATGCCGAGCCGCTGCGCCTCACCTACGGCGAGCGGGTACGTATCGTGCTGATCAACGACACCATGATGACCCACCCCATTCACCTGCACGGCATGTGGAGCGACCTGGAAGACGAGCACGGACGCTTCAAGGTACGCAAGCACACCCTCGACATGCCGCCGGGCACGCGGCGCAGCTACCGGGTCAGCGCCGATGCCCTGGGCCGCTGGGCCTATCACTGCCACCTGCTGTATCACATGGAAACCGGCATGTTCCGGGAAGTGAGGGTCGAAGAATGAAGCGCATGCCCGTCTGGCGCGGCCCTACCCTGCTGCTGGGTGCCAGCCTGGCGCTGTTGCCGCCTTGCGGCGAAGCGGCCATGGACCACGCCGGCCACATGGATATGGGAGCACCACCGCTCGGCAGCGTCGCAGCGCCCGCGCATGCCGATCACCCGATGCCTGCGGCAGGACAGCCTGATGCGCACGCCGGCCACCACGCTCCGGCCGAGCCTGGCGCACCCTCCCCGGTGCCCGCCCTGACCGACGCCGACCGCGCGGCGGTGTATCAGGACCCCGCCGGTCACCGCATGCACGACGACGCCTGGCGTCATCAGCTGCGGATGGACCGCCTGGAATGGCAAGACGCCCGGCATGGCAGTGCACTGGCGTGGGACCTCGACGGCTGGGTCGGTGGCGATATCAACCGCCTGTGGCTGCGGTCGGAGGGCGAACGCAGCCAGGGCCGCACCGAGCACGCCGAGGTGCAGGCGCTCTGGGGCCACGCGATCTCACCCTGGTGGGACCTGCTCGGCGGCCTGCGCCAGGATTTCCAGCCCGGCAGCCCGCAAACCTGGGCAGCACTCGGCATTCAGGGCACGCCGCTGTACGGACTGGAAACCGAGGCCACCGCCTACCTGGGCGAAGGCGGCCAGACCGCGCTGCGCCTGGAAGCCGAGTACGACCTGCTGCTGACCCAGCGGCTGATTCTGCAGCCCATGGCCGAACTCAACCTGTACGGTCGCAATGACCCGGCGCGCGAAGTCGGCACCGGCCTGGCCGACAGCGAGCTGGGGCTGCGCCTGCGCTATGAGCTGCACCGCGAATTCGCACCCTATGTCGGGGTGACCTGGAAACGCCTGCATGGCCAGAGTGCAGAGCTTGCGGATGATCCACGCAGCGAGGCGCGACTGGTGCTGGGGGTGCGATTCTGGTTCTGAGTCACACAGCCTTCGCGAGCAAGCTCGCTCCCACAGGAGTCCGCAGGCGCTGAAAGTATTGCGTATACTGCCGGGCTTTCTTCCAGAGCACCTTCACCGTGGGCAACAAACGCTACGCCTGTATCGGCCTGTACAACCCCAAGTCACCGGAAAACGTCGGTTCCGTGATGCGCGCCGCCGGCTGCTACGGCGCCGCCTCGGTGTTCTACACCGGCAAGCGCTACGAGCGGGCTCGGGATTTCGTCACCGATACCAAGAAGATCCACCAGGACATCCCGCTGATCGGCATTGAAGACCTGCGCCAGATCCTGCCCCTGGGCTGCACCCCGGTGGCCGTGGAACTGGTCGAAGGCGCCCGCCCGCTGCCCGAGTACACCCACCCGGACCGCGCGCTGTACATCTTCGGCCCCGAGGACGGCTCGCTGGACCAGGAAATTCGCGACTGGTGCGAGGACGTGGTGTACATCCCCACCGAGGGCTGCATGAACCTCGCGGCAACGGTCAACGTGGTGCTCTACGACCGCCTGGTCAAGGGCAACAACACCCGCTCCGGCCCGCAGTTCGGTCGCGACAAGCTGGCACCTTCCGGCAGCCAGTGACGCAATTGGCGGGAACGGTCGACAGGCCTGGCAGTCAGTTGTGATTCAACAGACTGGAGAGCCATCATGAGCGAGACCCCGATCATCGAACGCATCGACCGTCCACTGCCCGCCCCGCGTCCCGAGCAGAACGTACAGGGCTGGGAACGCATCACCTCGCTGGCTGGAGGCGTGGCACTGATGGGCAAAGGGGTGCGCCGCGGCGGCCTGCTGGGCCTGGTGCAGTTGGCCCTCGGCGGCGCGATACTGGCACGCGGCATCACCGGCCACTGTTCGGCCAAGAGCCTGCTGGAAAAGGGCCGCCAGGACCTGTACAGCGCACGCTCCGACATCGAACGCGCCGGCGCCGAGCTGCATGACCTGAAGAAACAGGCCGAGAAGGCCGCACCGAAGATCGTCGACGCGATCACCGAACCCAAGACTGGCGTCTGACCCCCTCAGCCGGCGCGGAAGATCAGGTAATCCTCCCAGTCCTCCTCGGGCACGCTGTCTTCACTGAGCATGCGACCGGACTGGGAGATGCGCTTGCGGTGCACCGCTTTCGGGTCGCCGCTGACCAAGTGGTGCCATGCCGGAAGGTCCTTGCCTTCGCTGACCAGGCGGTAGCCGCAGGTCGGTGGCAGCCACTTGAATGACTCTGCCTGGCCCGGCGTAAGCTGGATGCAGTCCGGCACCTTCTCGCGGCGATTGGGGTAATCGCTGCAACGGCAGGTCTTCAGGTCCAGCAGCCGACAGGCGATACGCGTGTAATAGACACTGTTGTCTTCCTCGTCCTCGAGCTTCTGCAGGCAGCACAAGCCGCAGCCGTCGCATAACGATTCCCATTCCTGCGGGCTGAGTTGGTCGAGCGTCTTGCGAGTCCAGAAGGGGTCGGCGGAGGTCATGGCGCGGGCAGTGAATCCGGTGCGTGAAAAGGCCGCCAGTCTAGTGGCATGTGTGCAGCGGGCCAAGGGCTGGTCGTCGTTCGTGCCGCTTGTCAGTGACGTCTTGTCGCAGTAGCTTTGGCTGGTTTCCCCCTTCCGATGCCTGCCGACCACGGCCCATCCAAGCCATGCCCTTCAATCGTTCACTCACGGGACAGCCATGAGCACCAATCCTCGCGTAACCGATTTCGAAATCCACCCGCAATTCACCCAGCGCTGGTCGCCGCGCGCATTCAGCGACGCGCCGATTGCGCAAGAAACCCTGCTCAGCTTCATCGAAGCCGCGCGTTGGGCGCCTTCGGCCTACAACTCGCAGCCCTGGCGCTTTCTCTATGCGCGTCGTGGCACCCCGAGCTGGGAGCGTTACCTGGGCCTGTTGAACGAATTCAACCGCAGCTGGGCGCAGCATGCCTCGGCGCTGGTCGTGGTCATCTCCAAGACCACCTTCGTAGCACCCGGCGCCAGCGAAGAGAGCCCGGCACTGTGGCACACCTTCGACACCGGCTCGGCCTGGGGCCTGTTTGCCCTGCAGGCCAGCCTCAGTGGCTGGCATACCCATGGCATGGCCGGGTTCGACCAGGACCTGACGCGCCGCGAGCTGAAGATTCCCGACGAGTACGCCATTCACGCGGTGATCGCCGTCGGCAAGGCCGGCGACAAGGCCAGCCTGCCGGAGTATCTGCAAGGCCGCGAAGCCCCGAGCCCGCGTCGCCCGGTCAAGGAACTGGCCGCCGAGGGTGATTTCAGCCTGTAAGGTGCATTACGGCCCTGCGGGACCGGCTTCAGCCGAGACTCTTTTCGCGGCTGAAGCCAATACTGTTCGCTTAAGCGGCATGTGGCCCGGTGGGAGCGGCTTTAGCCGCGAAAGGGCCAGGAAATTCACTGAATCTGTTGTGAACAGGAGGTCGCTTCGCGGCTGAAGCCGCTCCTACCCGGTCTAACTGGCCAGTATTGCGGCTGAAGCTGCTCCTGGCTGGCTCAGGGCTCAGTAGCCCTTGTTGAAGTCCACCTCGCCGCGCAGCGTTTCACCGGCCTGAAAGGCTCGCAGATTGTCCAGGAACAGCCCGGTCATGGCCGCCGGCGAGGTCGGCGCCGAGCTGTGCCCGGTCAGCAGCAGGCCATAGGCGGTCCAGAACGGATGCCGCTGCGGCAGCGGCTCCTGGCGGCAGACATCGATCACCGCACCGGCCAGCAGGCCATCCTTCAACGCCGCCACCAGGTCCGCGTCGACCACCGCCACACCCCGCCCGGCATTGATGAACAGCGCCGTGGGCTTGAAGCACGCAAACAGTCGTGCATCGTAAAGGTCATGGGTCTGGGGGGTATTGGGCAGCAGGTTGATGACGTAATCCATGTCACCGAGCAGCTCGGGCATGTCCTGCAGGCTGACCACCTGTTCGAAACCCCGCTCCTCACGCGCGGTGGACGCCACGCCATACAGTTGCACGCCGAACGGCTTGAGGAACTGCGCCACGCTGCGACCGATGTCACCGGTGCCGACGATCAGCACCTTGCGCCCGGCCAGGCTCTGGCCCGGACGGTTGTCCCACTTGCGCTCGACCTGGCTCATCAAGCGAGCCAGGACCTCACGTTCGTGCCCGAGCATGTAGGTGAGCATGTATTCGGCCATCACCTGGCCGAAGATGCCCACCGCCCGGCTCAGCCGGTAATCACGCGGCAGGCGCTCGTCCAGCAGCGGGGTGATCCCGGCCCAGGTGGACTGTATCCATTGCGGCTTGCTGCCCTGTAGCAGCAGGCTGGCCAGCAGGTCGGGCTGGCCCAGCCAGACCTGCGCTTGAGGGGCCATCGCCGCCAGCTGCGCGGAGTCGCCGCTGCTGAGAATTTCGATATCGGGTGCGGCTTCCTGCAGCAGACGGGTGTAGAGAAGGTAATCATGTTCGGCGATCAGAACGCGCATGCGGGCAATCCGGGGAGACTTAGACGTCTGGCAAACGGGAATGGGAAGCCTCGCTCGACCGGCGCCGCACGGGTGCCGGGAGCAGGTGAAATCATGCCGGGTCGTTGCGACGCAGCAGCTCTTCAGGCAGGTGTTCGATGTACTCGTCTTCAGGCGGCGGCATCTGCAGGTGGTAACCCTGGTTGTCGAGGTTCTCCAGCACCTTGGCGATGTCCTCACGGGCCAGCTTGCGCTCCGGGGTCAGGACCAGGTCGAAGGCGTGTTGCGGGGTACCAAAGACCGTCAGCAGGCCCTCGGGCACGCGGGTCAGCACGTCGCTCTTGAGCACGTACAGGTACATTTCGTTCTTTTTCGGGCTGCGGTAGATGGAGCAGATACGTTTCAAGGCTGTTCTCCTCAATTGGCCAGGCTGTCGAGCAATGCCTGGCCCATCAGCTCACGGCGCCAGCCACGCAGTGAGTCGGGCAATTGGTAAGGCCCCTGGGGGAAACCGCTCTTGAGCAGCTGCTCCAGGGTTTTCTTGCGCAGCATCAGCTCCGGCGCCATGTCCAGGCGTTCGGCGTGCTGCTGGCCGATGGCGCGCAGCGACTTGAGGATGCCGGAAGCTTCGATGGGCAACGGCTCGGGCAGCGGCTCGGGCCACTGCTGCGCCGGTTGCCTGGCTGCGCCGGCGATCAGTTGCAGCAGGAACTCGCCATCCTGGCGCACGGTGCGCGGGTGCATGTCTTCGATACGCGCCAGTGCCGTGAGGTTGTCCGGCTGGGTGCGGGCCAGCGGCCACAGCGACTGCTCACGCAGGATGCGATTGCGCGGCTGATTGCGCGCCCGGGCCTGCTGCTCACGCCAGGCGCACAGCTCCCGCAGCACCGCCAGTTGCTGGCGCGACAGCTTCCAGGCCAGCTTGGTGTCGCGATAGGCCTCGCGCGGGTCACTCTCGCGACGCAGGTTGGCCACCAGCTCGGCGCCGTCTTCCAGCAACCACGCCTGTTTTTCCTCGGACAGGCGCACCCGCAGCCGCTCGAACAGCTCGGCCAGATGCACGGCATCTTCGGCCGCGTAGCTGATCTGGGTTTCGGACAATGGTCGCTGTAGCCAGTCGGAGCGGGTCTCGGCCTTGGGCAGCTCGATGTCCAGCACCGCCTGTACCAGGCGTGAATAGCCCATCGAGAAACCAATGTTCAGGTAGCCAGCAGCCAGCTGGGTGTCGAACAGCGGCACCGGCAGGCTGCCGGTGAGGCGCAGCAGGACCTCGAGGTCTTCGCTGCAGGCATGCAGCACCTTGGTGACCGAGCTGTCTTCCAGCAGCCTGGCCAGGGGCCGCCAGTCTTCGATCAGCAACGGATCGATCAGCCAGGCGTCATTGGCGTAACCGACCTGCAACAGGCCGGCAATCGGATAAAAGGTGTCGACCCGCATGAACTCGGTGTCGAGGGCGATGAATGGCAGCGACTGCCAGTGTGCACATTGGCGGGCGAGGCTGTCGTCGTCGCGGACCCAGTGAATATCGATGGCCACAAGGCTCTCCCTTGGATAATGGCGCGCAGTATATATCGCCAGCGCCGCTTGACGCGCGCCGGGCTGCAAGTCTTTGGCGGATCTTCATCTGAGCTGGCCGATGGCCAGAGGTGCCGGAGCGCGCTGACGGCGCTCCGGCGAGGGTCGATCAGTTGGAACGACGACGGTAGCTACGGTACTCGGGCACCCAGAAGTTGCGCTCGATGGCGTCGAGCAGATGCTCTTCGGAGGTTTCCAGCGCCAGACCTTCGGCCTGCGCTTCCTTGGCCACCGCCAGGGCGATTTTGCGGCTGACCTGCTGGATGTCCTTGAGCGGCGGCAGTACGGCGTCGCCCTCCCCGGTCACCATCGGCGAGCACTCGGCCAGCGCGTTGGAAGCGGCCATCAGCATCCGGTCGGTAATGCGCGACGCCTTGCAGGCCACTACGCCCAGACCGATACCGGGGAAGATGTAGGAGTTGTTGCACTGGGCGATGTGCACGGTGCGACCGTTGATGCTCACCGGTGCGAACGGGCTGCCGGTGGCGACCAGGGCCTGGCCGTTGGTCCAGGTGAGGATTTCCTCGGGAGTCGCCTCGACCTTGGAAGTCGGGTTGGACAGCGGCATCACCAGCGGTTGCGGGCAGTGCTTGTGCAGCTCGCGGATCACCGCTTCGCTGAACAGACCACGCTGGCCGGACACGCCGATCAGCACGGTGGCCCCCGCGTGGCTGACCACGTCCAGCAGGGACGCGTAGGACTCGCCACCCGTCGCCCAGCCAGCCACGTCGGCAGCCGGTTGCGCCAGGCGTTTCTGGAAGTCCAGCAGGTTGTCCATGCCTTCGGTGAGCAGGCCGAAACGGTCGACCATGAAGATGCGCTTGCGCGCCTCGGCTTCGCTCAGGCCTTCGACCTGCATGGCGGCGATGATGTGCTCGGCGATACCGCAGCCCGCCGAACCCGCGCCCAGGAACACCACCTTCTGCTGGCCCAGGCTTTCCTGCTTGGCCTTACAGGCCGCCAGCAGCGTGCCCACGGCCACCGACGCGGTGCCCTGGATGTCGTCGTTGAAGCAGCACAGCTCGTCGCGGTATTTGTCCAGCAACGGCATAGCGTTGGCCTGGGCGAAGTCTTCGAACTGCAGCAGGACGTCCGGCCAGCGGCGCTGCACGGCCTCGATGAACAGTGCGACGAAGTCCTGGTACTCCTGGCCGGTCACGCGCTCGTGGCGCCAGCCCATGTACATCGGGTCGTCGAGCAGCTCCTGATTGTTGGTGCCGACATCCAGCACGATGGGCAGGGTATAGGCCGGGCTGATGCCACCACAGGCGGTGTACAGCGACAGCTTGCCGATCGGGATGCCCATGCCGCCGATGCCCTGGTCGCCCAGGCCGAGGATACGCTCGCTGTCGGTGACCACGATGACCTTGATACGGTCCTTGGTGGCGCTGCGCAGGATGTCGTCGATGCGGTCGCGGTCAGGATAGGAAATGAACAGACCGCGATGGGTGCGGTAGATCTTGGAGAATTCCTGGCAGGCCTGGCCCACGGTGGGGGTATAGATGATCGGCAGCATCTCTTCCAGATGCGCGTCCAGCAGGCGGAAGAACAGGGTCTCGTTGTTGTCCTGGATCGAGCGCAGGTAAATGTGCTTGTCCAGGTTGCTGGCGCACTGCTGATACTGGCTGTAGACCCGGGTCACCTGTTCTTCGATGGTTTCCACGTTCTGCGGCAGCAGGCCGATGAGGTTGAAATCGATACGCTCTTGCGGTGTGAACGCACTGCCCTTGTTCAGCAGGGGCATTTCGAGCAGGGATGGGCCCGCGTAGGAAATGTAAAGCGGACGGGTGGTGTTGGTCATCTCTTCTTCGCCTTTTCGTCTCTCATTGATTCTGTACAAGACCGGGGCGTACAACCTGGCGTTTCTATTCGATTTTTCGTGCCAGTGATCTCAGGCCATACCGGAGCAATCGGTGATGGGCGCATATATTACTCGCCCTTTGGTGCGGCGCGACATTTTGTCGCGAGAAAACGACATTATTTAGCCATTCATCCTGCCAGCCCCTCATGACCGTCCGAGGACAGCCAGGTGATCGGCGCCTCGAACAACGCGGGCCTGAAAAAAGATGCTGGCGGCGCTGGCGACTTCACGAAGTTTTCACAGCCGATGTTGCATCGTGAAGTCGCTCCCAAGTGTGAACTTAAGCCCGCTCCCCCATCGGCGGGCTTTTCTTTGTCCGCTTGACGGCGACTCAGTGCGTCACGATACGCCCGATGCTGAAGCCTTCCACCGCCGCGATGCGGCCCCGCCATAGCACACCGTTCTCGCAGATCGGACTCTGATCCGAAGAATAGGTCTTGCAGTCCCGCAGATGAATGAAATGAAAGGCGTGGTTGTCGTCCTCGGCCAGTTCACCGGGCTTGAACGACAGGATCATCTCTTTCATCGATTGGTCGGTGCCATTGTGAAACTGGCCGAACGGCGCGGCCAGGTCATCGGCCAGTTGCTCGAAATAGGCGTCATGCCCAATCAGATGGCCGGAAATCAGATTGCCGCCGACCGAGAGGGTTACGCCCAGCTCGACCTTGGTATTGACCACGAACTTCACCAGCCACTGCAGCAACCAGTCGATCTGCCGCCCCTGGGCCTGGAACTGGGCGATCAACTGCTGGTAACCCTGGTCTGGCGCCTGCGCGGTTTGCTCTGCATCGCTCATCTGCAACTCCTTGGCATACATCGGAACTGAGCCCAAGCCGCACACGCGACGGGCAATGAATGGCGCCTCTCGTCGGCTAGGAATTTTCCCAACCTGACGTCAGCACCTGCACCAAGAATAGACAAGCCTGATGACATGCAAGCGAAGGCTGCTGCAAGAACAGCGACTCGCTTCGTATCGCAGACCAAAGACCTGGCAGGCGGTGTATAGGGCACGGGAGCCTGCTCAGGCTCCGCTCGGCGCCTTTTCATGACGAATGATCGAGCGTATCTCGGTTCACCCCGAAATAGAGCCATTAGAACGACCTTCGCAAAACAGGCAAGCGATCGGGCGCTCACTCGCACAGACCACAGGATGAATGCCAAGCAGTAATACTTCTCAAACAAAAGGAAGGAATACTTGCAGGCCAATTACCTTAAAAACTACATTAGCGAAGTCGAGGGCACGGCGACAAACAGCAATTAAAACAGGAAGCACAGACTTCCAGGCCTATGAATAATAATGATGCCACTCGCTCTTTTCTGCACAATTACAGTGCATCGGCTGCCGCCAACTACAACTTATTGAAGCATAAAGAAAATGATCGAGCCCGAACGGATTGTGACCCTGTCGCGTGAAGTGGAGTCGCTCGCGACTCGTGGCGTCAGCGATATACAACTGATTACCCGTCAAACTCGATTGCTGGCGATCAATGCATTGATCGAAGCGGCCCACGCAGGCAAAGCCGGGCAAGGTTTTGCCGTGGTTGCCGAAGAAGTGAAGAACATCTCCGAACAGATTTCCAGAATTGCCAGCGGCCTGACGCAAGACCTGCAAGCTGCCGTCAACGAACTGACCGAACTGGGCCAGGGCATGTGCTTCGATGTACGGGGACAGCGGCTGGCCGACCTGGCACTGAACCTGATCGAAATCATTGACCGCAACTTGTACGAACGCACTTGCGACGTGCGCTGGTGGGCCACCGATGCCTCGCTGGTCGACGCCCTGACCAACCCGACGCCGCAGAGCCGCGCCCACTGCAGCGAGCGCCTGGGGGTCATCCTCGACAGCTACACGGTGTACCTCGACATCTGGGTGGCCGATACCACGGGCACCGTGATCGCCTCCGGCCGGCCCGATACCTTCGGCAAGGTAATCGGCGCCAACGTCAGCGAGACCCCCTGGTTCAAGCAGGCCATACGGCACAGCTCAGGCGACCAGTACTTTGCGGGTGAAGTGTCAGCGGAGCCCCTGCTCAATGGCTTGCAGACCTGTGCATTCAGCGCCGCCGTGCGCAGCAATGCCAGCAAGCACTCGTCGGCGGTCGGTGTCATCGGAATTTTCTTCGACTGGAAGAACCAGTCGGACTCGGTGATCAATGGCGTGCGCCTGAGCGACGAAGAGCGCACCCGCACCCGAGTGATGATGGTCGATGCCAGCCACCGGATCATTGCCAGCTCGGACCCGCAGGCTCCGCTGGGGCAGAGTATCGCCCTCAAGACCCGGTCGGACCAGGCGACCGGCTACAGCACCCTGGCGCAGAACAGCATCCAGGGCTATTCACTGACACCCGGCTTCGAAACTTATCCGGGCATGGGCTGGCTGGGTGTGATCGAACAGCGGCTGCCTTGATCTCATTCCGAAAAACAGGTCGGCTTACATGGCCGACCTAGGTTTTGTACGAAAAGTGCCTGCGCTCGGCCATGCTGCGTTAAAAACAGACTCGGAATGCTCATTTACTCCAGTAAAGTCGCCCGCGACTCCGACCGTTCCTCGCCTGTTTTGACTCGCTGGCGCTCGCCCTTCGGGTCAGCCTACGGCTGTTACTCGCTTCGCTCGTTGCGCCTTGCCTGACCTTCGCTCGCCGACTTTTCGTACAAAACCTAGAGCCTCAGAATTGCTGAGCGACAGTTTTCAATACGTTCGCGAAACTTACCGAGCCTGAATGGGGTTGAAAACTTAGCGATGGAAGCCCGCTTCAAACCACCCACTTTTAAATACCGCGACAGAACTGTCCGACAATAAAACCGTACGCACCGCCGGTATTCTAAAGTTGCTGGCTGCCTGTAACTAACGAGAAGTTTCGTCAGCCGATTGGCGCCTGAAAATTGCCAACCATGGCGTGACTGAGGAGCGCGCGGAAAAATCCGCCACAAACGAAAAACCCCGCGAGCCTGAACTCACGGGGTTTCGATGTATGGCGGAGAGATAGGGATTTGAACCCTAGGTGCCATTGCTGACACAACGGATTTCGAATCCGTTTTTGGCATCAGAAAAATCTGGACTAAAAATTATAAATCCTTATTTTTCAACGTCTTAAACACAGCATGATTAACCAGCACTCCACACCACTCGGGGGAGCGATTCCCCCAAAATTCCCCCATGAAAATTGCTAGGATCACGCCAGTGAAAAGCTGGCAATCTGCCCGTTTTTTAGATAGTCCATCATTTAGGGAGCGGGCACGATCATGGGTTCAGAGGTGGCGCGGGTAAAGCAGCGATCCGCAAGCAGGAAGCTCGTCGAGGATTTGTTTGAAGACTCCCAGCGTGTGTACGTAGTGCATTATTCTTGCGAGTCGTTCTATGAGAACTCCACTGGGGGGTCAACCAGGGTTACATCCATCGCCATCCGCAACCTGAGGACTGCACAGACCAGATCGTGGTCCATACACAAATCGGCCGAGCTCCAGCATTGCCTGGACAAAATTAATGAAAATTTCCCGGCTCTTGAAAAGGCTATGCTCGAAGGATATTTCGGCTTCCTCCAGCAGAACAGCCATTGCAGGTTTCTTCATTGGAACATGCGCGATGAGAATTACGGTTTCTTTGCTCTGGAGCATAGGTTGCGGGCGCTCGGGGGTACCCCTTTCGAGCTGCAGGATGATAAGAAGGTAGACCTTGCTCGCATCCTTGTAGAAATATACGGGAGGCAGTACGCCTCTCACACGTCAGCGTCTGGGCGTAAGGGACGAATTTTCAGCATTGTCGAGCTGAACCACATCGCAGATCAAGATGGCCTAACCGGCGCCCAAGAGGCCGAAGCCTTCGTCAAAGGCGAGTACCTGAAACTGCATCAATCGACGCTGCGGAAACTGGATATGTTTTCCAACATATTCGAACGGATGCACGCGAAGAACCTGAAAACCAGCGGCAGTTGGTTCGATGTGAATGGCATCCATCCGGTGTACATTATCGAGCAGATCAAAGCTCACTGGATTACCACGCTGATCATCGTGTCAGGCGGCATCGTCGGCGCGGCGGTAAAGTACTGGGACGTGATTGCCAAAATATGGGGCCCAGGCAGCAGCGGTTCCTAACAGAATCGGGCATTCTGCCAGCCAGCCAGACTGTTCGACCTCAATCCCGCGCCATGACAAGCGCGGGTTGCAGCTTTCCGCGCCACGCCACCCGCTCCACCTCAGACATCAGCTCAAACGCCAGATCCTCGACCTTTATGCCGCCCGCACAGGCGGCGTATCGCGGGCCGCCACCGACTCGCAAGCCCAGGTGCATCAGCCCTGCCCGTTTCTTGTCGGCCCCGGCCACCAGCAACATTTCGTAGAACAGTGCGTCACAGACGACGCGGGGCAGCCGGTTGTCGCAGTACAGCAGGTCGTGGATCACGCCACAGGCTCGGTCTTCAATGCCAGACAGAAGCGGCTTGACGATCCAGGGCGTTGAGGCCAGATCGGTGATGAAGTATTTCGGCGCCGTGTAGATCGTTCCGTCAGCGGCCTGGTACCGGAAGTCGCTCATCAGCACCCACTCGCCTTTGGCGTAGGCCTGGAGCACCAGCGGGTCGAGGAACCGGTCACTCATTCGGATTCACCCGAACAAGTGACCTGCACCCGGTTGGGGGCAATGGATGCATTCACAAGGATCCGATTGGCCATGCGGGCAGGCTCGGGCACCGAGCAGTAGGCGTTGGCGGCGTAGCTCAGGGCCTGGACTGCGCAGCCGGGGAGCATGGCGGCAATGGCGATCAGCAGGACAAGGCGCTTCATGCCAGCTCCTCCATCGCCTGGGCATAGAACCCATCCCACGTGTGCCGATGCGGCTTGCCCGGGCGCCAGGTGCGGACGTACAGCGCCCAGGCCTGCTGGACTTCGCCAACCGCTGGCAGCGGCGCGGGATCGGTCCACAGCAGCAGGCGGGCGAACGCAGCGGCCAGCACGTCGTCATGCTCCATCGCCGCGTGCACGGCATCAGCGGTCGGCGCCACGCCACGGGCCTCGCACACCGAGCGTGCCAGGGCCTTGGTCGTGTGGAACTCTAGCACGCCACGCACACCACCTCCCTTCTCGAACTGCCACAGGCCACGGGCCGGGCCATTGCCGAGTTGACGGCGGTGTTCGAGGCGACTCTCTTGCAGGCCGACGGTCAACAGCATCTGCTCAGCACGTCGGCCAGACATTCTCGCAGGCAGCAGAGCGAGCGCCGGGGCAATCGCCGAGGCGCGGATTTGTTTCAGCACGGGTACTTTCCTTTGGGCGAAAAAAAGCCCGCTCAGTGGCGGGCTGGGTTACCGGAATTTGTAGTCGCTTGGCGGCCTTAAGCGCCTCTCTCGGCGCCAGACACCTCACCCAAGGCGGGCTGCCTTCACGCTTGGATTGAGCTGAGACTCCAGATAGATCTCCACAGCTGCAGCCCAATGCCTGTCGGCAGGGTTGATCAGCGAAAATAGCAGTAGTCGGGCATCGCTTTGAGTGATCAGTTCGGCCATAGATCCGCCAGTGTTCGCCACGATATGTTCAAGAGCCCGCTTGCGGGCGTTCGTCAGGTGGCGGCCGACCTTGACTACACCGCCGGGCCGCCAGAACACATACACGCCAGGATGCGCCACATAGTCCTCTGCGCATGCAGCGGCCTCAGATACGGCGAGCTGTCGGATGTGGAACCGATCAGCAATGACTGAGAACTCCGCTTCGAATCGGTGTATTACGTCCCTAATTTCCATTCGTGCACCCTTGTCAATGATGCGTCCATGATGCCCAAACGCCACTCGGGATGTCATCTACGGCCAGCCCCGCTCCAGCATCTCTGCCGTGATCGAGCCATCAGCCACAGCAGCGAGCAGCTCGGCTTCACGGTCGAAGCAGGCTTGGACGTGGTCCGCGACCGCATCAGCCATCAGCAGCACCTGGTCGCCGGGCAGATCGACAAAGCCCTCGTCGGTCTTCCAGCGCAGTGTGTATCCATCTTCGCGGGAGGCCCGGAGCGCAGCGCCGTTGATGAGCAGCTTGGAGCGGTCGTCGGTGGCCACCTGCATTCCCTGCAGCTCAATGCCTGAGGTCTCGGCTTGGTAACGGCGAGCAGCAATGAGTGGCAGCCATTCGGCCGCCAATGCCGCGTCTCGCTCCGCCTTCTCTGCCGCAGTCATGTTGACCTGCTGGCGCTTGACGACCACGACCTTACGACCGCTGTCCACGCTCAGGGTCTCTGCGCCCCATTTCTTGCCGTCGCCGAGCTCACCCGACTCGTCGATCTCGGGCCACCAAGCAGCACCGTGGACGCCAAGAGCAGGATCAGTCCACGACAGGTCGGCAAGCGACTCCGGGGCAAGCCCCTGTAAGAAGTCTGGGATCGGTTCGCGCTTTGCCACACCATCTTCAACTTTGACCATTTATGATCTCCTCAACGAGCACGAAGCCATGCGCCAGGTCCAAGGGGCGGCACATAGAACTGTGTGGCCGGATTGTATGAAGGCACGATCACGCCGCGCTGATAGTTGGCCCCAGCGCCAAACAATAGAATGTCGCCTTTGTACCCCAAGGCCGAAATCCCAAGGTTGTCAGGGAGAGCGTCCCAACTTGTTAGACCCTTGGTGTTTTTCCTTGTCTTGTACGTCGAGCCTTGACTTACGACCACAAGCCAGTTCCCGCGCCTATCGTTTGCGATTCCGTACGGGATTGCAGCACCGCCGCCACTCATGATGTTTTTTAATGAGCCATTTGAAATCTCAGCCCAGGATATGCCGTTATGGAAACTCCGAACAAGTTGCCCATCAGCCGGAAATGGACGGCTTAGGGATGCCGAAAAACCCGATTTTCAGCCGTTAATTATTGGAAAACCAAGGCATAGCCTTGGTTTTCTGTCCTTACGGGTGCACCTCTCCCGCAGCAGGCAATAATTGCCGGCGCACCATCCACAGATTCGACAGGGCAAACAGCGTGGTCAGTTGCGCCGTGTTCTTGGCCAAGCCACGGAAGCGGGTTTTCACATAGCCGAATTGGCGCTTGATCACACGGAATGGATGTTCGACCTTCGCTCGCGCCTGCGCTTTGACCTTCTCGATCTTGCGTCTGGCTTTGTAGAGCACGCTGCGTTTGCTCAAGTGCTTGTAGGTGCTACGACGAGCCGCAATCTGCCAGATCACCGGCCTTCCTTCATGCTCCGGCCGCTTCTCCACGCCGGTATAACCCGCGTCGGCACAGATAAAATTTTCATCGCCATGCAACAGGTGAGCGACCTCCGTTACATCAGCCACATTCGCCGCTGTGCCGTGGACGTGGTGCACCAGACCCGACTCGGCATCCGCACCGATATGCGCCTTCATGCCAAAGAAATATTGGTTACCTTTCTTCGTCTGATGCATCTCGGGATCGCGTTTACCTTCCTTGTTCTTGGTCGAACTGGGTGCGTGGATGATTGTGGCGTCGACAATGGTGCCGTGGCGCAACGACAAGCCCTTGTCTCGCAGGTAATTGTTGATGGTTTCCAGGATGCCCGCCGCCAACTGATGCTTCTCCAGCAGGTGCCGGAAATTCATGATCGTTGTGTCTTCGGGAATCGGAGCGCTGAGCGTCAGACGAGCAAACTGGCGCATCGAAGTAATCTCGTACAGCGCCTCTTCCATGGCTGGATCACTCAATGAGAACCAATTCTGCAGCAGGTGAATGCGCAGCATGGTTTCCAGTGGATACGGCTTGCGGCCACAGCCAGCCTTTGGGTAGTGAGGCTCGATCAACGCTACCAACCCGCTCCACGGAACCACCTGTTCCATCTCGGCCAGGAAACGCTCGCGACGGGTTTGCTTGCGCTTACCGGCATACTCGAAATCGGAAAAGCTCATCTGGCTCATGGGATGGCGGGCTTGTAGAAAGCAGTTGGACGGAGGGCTATTTCAGCACAGGTCAGATGGCCTGTGCTGACTTGATCGGAGAATCCCTAGTGCCCAGAGCGCATCCAAGCACCTTCTAATACTAGAAATTAAAGATCTAGATAGATTGCAATCGGATCAACGATAACGTGGTGACCGTTCAGCTTTGTAAAGAGACCTTCAATATGACCAATAGCTTTGGAGGCCTGCATCAGTATTTCGCTCATATATTCTTTATCCCACATACTGCCGTCATCATCACTGTCCTCGCTATCCCCCGAGCGCACACGCGTAACAATACCCACCATAACCAGTTCAACATCGGTAGCCCTGGAATAGCTTTTGAATAATGAATCAAGCTCATCCTTCAAGTACGCTCGCTTGAGATCAGCCGAAACATTACAGTCAGCCATTTGCATATTAATATCGACTCGCCCTTTGTAGCCATGCGCAAGTACAGCAGCGATACTCTCATATTGAAGCCGCTCATTAGCAATGACTTCCTTAGGAAGTGGGGATTTAGAAAGGCGGGCTAACTCCGAGGTCAAATTGTGAGTTTTTTTATTTAAAACTTGCGCCTCAATCAGCTCCTCTATTAGCGCCGCCCTCTCATCCATAGTAGATAAAATTGCGCCAGCCGCCTGCAATTCAACAAAGGAGTTAAGTGTTTCTACGGTACCCCCCGCATCTACAAAGTTAGCCCGAGCCTTGAGCTTTACTATTCTACTGTCGTGAATCGAGTTCACTAACTCATCAAAAGAAGAGCTCGCAGAAAAGTGATTGATTTTTTTCAGCTCTTCAAGCCTCTGTTCAAAAAGCGAGTACGCATAGTCATGGAGAAATTTCTTCTCAAAACTAGCTGCCGTAGTCTGAATAATCTCGCCCATTTTCTTGCCGCTATCATCTGGACCGAGTTGCTCCTCGGTATCAGAATCTTTGCGAGAAGACTCTTTTAAAACGTAATCCGTTACCCCCTCCATAATTTGCGAGGATAACGAATACATCTTATACTCATCGAGGTAAACGAAGCTTTTCACGCTCAGACTTCCTTTTCATGTATTCATCATAATGCCGCTGACGAGTTTCCCGCTTAAGAGACTCTCGATTGCGAGTATCTTTTATTGACCAAAATCCAAACACTGCCACTACAACAGCAAAAATCGGTGCGACCAATAAAACCAAAAGGTTAATCATTTGCCACCTCGACTGGCGCCTCAGGCGCGTACGCCAATCTGTCGTAAACAACAAGACTGACCAGGAAAGACACCACTGCCATGAACATAGATGACCAAAGTATACCTGACGTATTAACTTCATTCGACACCTCCGAAAAGACCGAGGCTGCATATAATACCGAATAGAATATAAGCGCCAGAACTGTAACCCCAGTCACCGCTTGTTTCCATGTAGCGCCATGGGTATCGCTATACCTTATTTCGGCCAAAACGGAAATATGTATCACGATCCCAAGAGAAATAAAATCAGATGCTGCAACAACTGGTATCCGTTCTCCATTAACCAAGTTTGCGACAATCAATCTCATGAAAATAGGTACCATCCCTAACAGCACGGTATATATAAGCCACAAGATCTTTTTATCACTGACCGCAAACATTCTCACGTCCCTGCAAATCTCAAAGCCTGCGATAATGGCAAATGGCAACCAAAAAATCTACCCTAGCCGCTCGGCTAAATCCTGCGGGCTCAGATGGGTATACCGTTTGAGCATCGCCAAAGTTTTGTGCCCGGTGATACTGGCCACCTCCATCGTGCTGAAGCCCCGCTCAAAGAAACGACTTGTGGCCTCATGACGTAGGTCGTGCAAGCGCAGACCATCGATTTTGGCCGCCTCACACGCCTTAGGAAAGTAGTTGCTGATCGTGTTCAGTGCCAGGGTGAAATATCGCCCTCCACCAATCGGAACCGGCAGCATCTGCAGCAGCGCCATCGCCCTGGACGACAACGGCACCGCTCGACGCTCGCCGTTCTTGGTGTCTTCAAGGTAGGCCACTTTGCCGCGCACCTGATCCCGGCGCAGTTCATGCAGCTCAGAACGCCGCATAGCCGTCTCCACCGCTAGCTCGATAAAGATAGGCATCTCATGGTGCAGGTCAGTTGCAGCCTTGTAGAGCGCCAGCAGCTCCCCTGGCGAAGGTCGGCGATCACGCTCCTTGCTGCCCTTCGGCATGCGAATGGCGCGACACGGGTTCGTCAGCCCCTCAATGCCCCATTCCTTGGTCGCTACGGTGTATAGGTGGCTGATCACAGCCAGGTCGAGCCGAACGGTGGCAGTAGACTTGCCTTCCTTCAGCTCGGCGTCCCGATACGCGGCCATGTCACTGGAACGGATCGCGGCCATCGATTTGTCGGCGTACTTGGAGGCTTGCCACTTCTTGATGCGGGTTTCTTCCTGCTTGGCGCCCTTCTTAGTAGAGGTCACCTCGGACAGGTAGCGCTCAAGCGCTTCGCTGAGGGTGGTGCTTTCGGCTTCCCGCATGTCGACGAATCGCGCCCGCGACATATCGCCCTCGATCTCCGCCGCCCAGCGGTGGGCCTCGGCTTTGGTATCGAAGGTGGCAGTCAGTGTTGGATATCCCTTGCGGCGGATCTGGGCTCGCCAGGCGTCCCCGCGCTTTTCGTAGTAGGCCATGGGCAGGATCATAGCGAGAACCTGGGGGAATGGCACGCTCCCCCATTCCCCCAAAATTCCCCCAAATGCAAAAAGCCCCGAGCGTCAAAACGCTCGGGGCCTTTAAAATGGCGGAGAGATAGGGATTTGAACCCTAGGTGCCATTGCTGACACAACGGATTTCGAATCCGTCCCGTTCGACCACTCCGGCATCTCTCCAATGGCGCGTATGATACCAGCCTGATTGCAGAAGTCGAGTCTTTTCTGCAATTTTTTTTGTGCTATCAAGCGCTTGCGAACTTACAGCGGCACGCCCAGACGCTGCGCGACTTCTTCGTAGGCTTCGATCACGTCGCCCAGACCCTGGCGGAAGCGGTCCTTGTCCATCTTCTTGCGGGTTTCCTTGTCCCACAGACGGCAGCCATCAGGGCTGAACTCGTCGCCCAGGACGATCTGGCCGTGGAACACACCGAACTCCAGCTTGAAGTCGACCAGCAGCAGGCCAGCGTCGTCGAACAGCTTGCTCAGCACCTCGTTGACCTTCAGCGACAGCTCCTTCATGCGCGCCAGCTGCTCGGCGTTGGCCCAGCCGAAGGCCACGACGTGGGATTCGTTGATGAACGGATCACCCTTGGCGTCGTCCTTGAGGAACAGTTCGAAGGTGTAGGGGTTGAGCTTCACGCCCTCTTCGACGCCCAGGCGCTTGACCAGGCTGCCGGCTGCGTAGTTACGCACCACGCACTCGACCGGGATCATGTCGAGCTTCTTCACCAGCGCTTCGTTGTCGCCCAGCAACTTGTCGAACTGGGTCGGTACGCCGGCTTCTTCGAGCTTCTGCATGATGAAGGCGTTGAACTTGTTGTTCACCATGCCCTTGCGGTCCAGCTGTTCGATACGCTTGCCGTCGAACGCCGAGGTGTCGTTACGGAACAGCAGGATCAGGCGGTCGGCGTCATCGGTCTTGTAAACCGATTTGGCTTTGCCGCGGTAGAGTTCTTCGCGTTTTTCCATGATGGGCTCCGCTTGCGTTGAGGTTGAGACTGCGGCTAGGCGATCTGGCGCCAGTCGAGCCCACAATCTTGATCGGCCAGTTGCAGCCAGTCCGGGTCGCACCCGAGGGTGTCGACGAAACATTGCCGGGCCAGCTGCGGCCGGTTGTTCTTGCTGCTCAGATGGGCCAGCACCAGGTGTTGCAGTGTCTGCCATCCCAGCTCGCTCACCAGGCGCGCGGCCTGGTGATTGTTCAAATGTCCTGTGTCGCCCCCCACCCGCTGCTTGAGAAAGACCGGGTACGGTCCCCTGGCAAGCATGTCGCGGCAATGGTTGGCCTCGATCATCAGGGCATCCAGGCCCTGATAGCATTGCAATACGCCCGGGCAGTAGGAGCCCAGGTCGGTCAGCACGCCGAAACGCCGCTGACCGTCACTGAAGACGAACTGGGTCGGCTCCAGGGCATCGTGGGCCACCGACACCACGTCGATGTCCAGCGCACCGATGCGCAGCCGTTCGCCGGCATTGAGCAGGCCTGCGGCCTCCACCGGCTTGCGCAGCCCGCGCAAGGTGCCACGGCTGAGATACACCGGCAGATTGTAGCGCCGAGACAGCAAACCCACGCCATGCACATGGTCGGCATGCTCGTGGGTCACCAGAATCGCGCTCAGTTGTTCGGCTGCGACGCCCAGCCTGGCCAGGCGCCGCTCGGTCTCGCGCAGCGAAAAGCCGCAGTCGACCAGCACATAGGTATCGCGGCTCGCGACCAGCGTGGCATTGCCACGGCTGCCGCTGCCCAGCACCGCAAAACGCACTTAGCCCAGGTGGTCCTGAATGACGCTCAATACACGGCGTGCCACATCGGCAGGCGCCACGGTATTGATGTTCTTCTCTACGGTCACCTGCACGCTGTCACCGACCTTGCTCAGGCGCACCTGATAGCGCTCGGCACGGGCCTCGAGCTCTTCCTTGGTCGGCTTGTTGCCGAACATGCCGCTGAAGAAGCCGGGCTTCTCGTCAGGCTGCTTGGCGCGCTCGGCCAGGTTGATGTAGTACAGGCCCAGGCTGCGGTTGATGTCTTCGACACGCCAGTCACCCTGGTCCAGGGCACGGCCGACACTGGACCAGGCACGGTCGAGGTCCTCACCCACGTTCAGCACCGGGTTGCCGTTGCCGTCGGTGCTCAGGCTCACGCGGCTTGGCGCATCGAAGTCACGCGCAGCGAGCAGCGACACCGAACCGCCCTGCTCGGCGTTGCGGCTCATGCTGGCCAGCAGGTCATCGGTCAGCGACGAGTCGACGCCCAGGTTGACGGTACGCGCCGGGAATTCCACTTCGCTGGTGCTGCCCGCCGGACGGCTGACGCTGACCACGTAGATCTCGCTGGTGTTGCGCTGCACGCCCGGTTCGATACGCACGCGCACGCGGGTCTCGGCGTCACTGGCGGTGCCGCTGGCGCCCAGGCGACGCGCCACAGGCGCGGAGAGTTCGTCGCTGCGCTGCCAGGTGGTGGTGAACTCACCGGTCTGCGGGCGCTCTTCGGCGATGCGGAAGCCGTTGTCTTCGAAATACTGGTGGGCGATCGGCCAGACCTCGGCCGGTGGGCGCTGGGCCAGGATCCAGCGCGCATCGCCATTGCGCTGCAGGCTGAAGTCGCTGGACTGCGCGGAATCGACGCTCAGCGGCTGGGGACGGGGTACCTGGTACTCGCCGCTCTTCTGCGCGCTGTCGGCGACATTACGCGGGATCGGCAACAGCGGATCCATGCGCTTGACGCTGGTGATGTCGGAAGGCACCTGCATCGGTGCGGTCTGGGTGGCTTCCAGGTAATCGCTGCCGCGATCACGGAAGTACCCGTCAGGGCCCCACAGCCAGCCGCAGCCACTGGTGCTGGAGATGATCAGGGCAAGTGCGGAAAGTCCGGCCAATCGCTTCATTGCGTTGTACTTCCTCATTAGACCAGTACACCGGCCTGGCGCATGGCCTGGCGCAGCGGTTCGTGGCAGGACTGGCTGAGCCAGGTGAGCGGCAGACGGATACCGGTCTGCATCAGGCCCAGCTCATGCAGCGCCCACTTCACGGGGATAGGGTTGGATTCGACGAACAGCGCGCTGTTGAGCGGCGCCAGGCGGTCGTTGATGGCACGGGCAGCGGCGGCATCACCGCGCAAGGCGGCGGCACACAGGTCGCTCATGGCGCGCGGGGCGACGTTGGCGGTGACCGAAATGTTGCCCTTGCCGCCCAGCAGCATCAGTTCCACGGCGGTGGCGTCGTCACCGGAGTAGACATGGAAGTCGCTGCTCACGCCTTCGATGATCTGCCTGGCGCGCTCCAGGTTGCCGGTGGCTTCCTTGATACCGATGATGTTGTCCACCTTGGACAGGCGGATCACGGTCTCGGCCTGCATGTCACAGGCGGTACGGCCAGGAACGTTGTAGAGGATCTGCGGAATGTCGACGGCACCGGCGATATGGCTGAAGTGCTGGAACAGGCCTTCCTGGGTCGGCTTGTTGTAGTACGGCACGACCAGCAGGCAGGCATCGGCACCGGCGCTCTTGGCATTGCGGGTCAGCTCAACCGCTTCGCTGGTGGAGTTGGCACCGGTGCCGGCGATGACCGGTATACGTCCGGCCACCTGGTCGACCACGCGACGAATCACTTCGATGTGTTCATTCACATCCAGCGTCGCCGACTCGCCCGTGGTGCCCACGGCAACGATGGCGTTGGTGCCCTCTTGCAGGTGGAAGTCCACCAGTTTGCTCAGGGCGTCCCAGTCCAGACTACCTTGCGCATCCATGGGTGTGACTAGCGCCACCATACTGCCCGCAATCATGCAACCGCTCCTGCCGGAAAAAGAGAGCCGTAATGGTACTGGCGCCATCAGCCTTGTACAAGCTGGCGGCGCCAGGCGTTTGGGCGCAGCTCGCTGCGCATGGGCAGCTTGTCGGGCGCGATTCCGTCAGGCGACTGGAGCGCGCCCGGCATTCCCCTGCGCGCCGTATTTCGCTACCCTTGGCCCTTTGCTCGATATCGTTCGCCTGCGCACTGAGTCCAATCGTCCGGCCTTGCCCTCCGACAGCCCCGTTCCAGCGCGTCGCGCCCCTGCCCCGGCAGGCCACGACCCAAGGCTTCGAGGTCCTCGTCGTGCAGCCCGCCGCGTCGATCGTCCGCACCAGGCAGGCCAGATACCGACCGTTCATCATCTAGGAATGCTGCATGTCCTCCACCCCCTCCGTCCGCGAACAATTCCTCGTCATCAGCGCCCTGGGCGCCAGCCCCATGGAACTGGCCAACGTCCTGTGCCGGGCCAGTCATGAAAGCCGCTGCTCGGTGGTCAGCTCGCGCCTGACCCGTCACGGCGAGTTCAGCGCACTGGTGCTGCAGGTGTCCGGCAGCTGGGACGCCCTGGCTCGCCTAGAGGCCGCACTGCCCAACCTGAGCAAGAAACACGCTTTCACCATCAGCGTGGTGCGCAGCGCGGCCCTGGACAACCGTCCCGAGGCCCTGCCCTACGTGGCTTACGTCAGCTCGGCCTACCGCCCGGACATCGTCAACGAGCTGTGCCAGTTCTTCATCGACCACAACGTCGAACTGGAGAACCTCACTTGCGATACCTACCTGGCACCGCAGACCGGCGGCACCATGCTCAACGCGACCTTCACCGTGACCCTGCCGGCCGGCACCCAGATCAGCTGGCTGCGTGATCAGTTCCTGGATTTCGCCGATGCGCTGAACCTCGATGCACTGATCGAGCCTTGGCGCCCACAAGCCCCCATGTAAAGGAGTCCCCGATGGCCGTAGCAGTCGACCAACCCGTTGCCGATTTCCAGGTTCCCGCCACCAGCGGGCAGACCGTCAGCCTGTCCGGCCTGAAGGGCCGTCAGGTGGTGATCTACTTCTACCCGAAGGACAACACCCCGGGCTGCACCACCGAGGGCCAGAACTTCCGCGATGCCATGGCGGAATTCGAAGCGGCCAATACCCTGGTGTTCGGCGTCTCCCGCGACAGCCTCAAGACCCATGAGAACTTCAAGGCCAAGCAGGCTTTCCCGTTCGAGCTGATTTCCGACAAGGACGAAGCGCTGTGCGCGCTGTTCGACGTCATCAAGCTCAAGAAGCTCTACGGCAAGGAATATCTCGGTGTGGACCGCAGCACCTTCCTGATCGACAAGAACGGCGTGCTGCGTCATGAATGGCGCGGCGTGAAGGTGCCTGGCCATGTCGACGAGGTCCTGGCCCGCGCCCGCGAGCTGAACCAGGCCTGAGCGGAGGGCGGCAGCCGCTGCCGCCCTCGCCCTTCAGAGAATCGGCGCTACTGTCGGTTCCTGCCGCGGCCACGCATCGAGCACCGCCTTGAACAGCGTGGCCAGCGGGATGGCGAAGAAAATCCCCCAGAAGCCCCACAGCCCGCCGAACAGCAGCACCGCGCAGATGATCGCCACCGGATGCAGGTTCACCGCCTCGGAGAACAGCATGGGCACCAGCACGTTACCGTCCAGCGCCTGGATGATGCCGTGGATGGCCATCAGGTAGATGAACTGGTCGCCCCAGCCCCACTGGAACAGCCCGATCAGCGCCACCGGCACGGTGACCACCACCGCGCCGACATAGGGCACCACCACGGAAATCCCCACCAGCAGCGCCAGCAGCGCCGCGTAGTTGAGCCCCAGGGCCACGAAGGCCACGTAGGTGACTGCACCGCAGATGAAGATCTCGATGACCTTGCCACGGATGTAATTGGCGATCTGCCGGTTCATGTCCTTGGCCACCCGGGTCAGCAGCGCCCGCTCACGCGGCAGGTAGCCGCGTGCCCAGCGGCGCATCAGCTGGCGGTCCTTGAGGAAGAAGAACACCAGGATCGGCACCAGCACCAGGTAGATCATCAGGTTGACCAGCAGTGGCAGGCTCGACAGTGAAAAGGTCAGCGCCAGCTGGCCGAACTTGCCCACCTCGCCCCGCGCCACCTCGATGGCCTGCAGCACCTGCTCGTCGGAAACCAAGTGCGGGTAGCGCTCGGGCAGCAACAGCAGCAGCGACTGCCACTTGGCGAGCATGCCCGGCAACTCGTTGAACAGGGTGATCAGCTGATGCCACAACAGCGGCACCAGAACCAGCAGGAACACCAGCAGGCCGCCGATGAACAGGGTGAACACCAGCCCGACCGCCAGACGCTCCGGCAGGCGCAGGCGCACCAGCAGGTTGACCACCCCCTGCATCAGAAAGGCCAGTACCAGCCCGGCCAGCACCGGGGCCAACATGCCACCGAGGGTGAGAATCAGGGTGAAGCCCAGTAACAGCAGAACGGCCAGCACCACCGCCTCCTCGTCGGAGAAGTAGCGCTGCATCCAGTCGTGAAGCACCTTGTACATCAAGCATCCTTTTGTGCGGTGAAGCGGCGCCGTGCCAGATCAGGCCTTGCGCAACCAGTAGGTATAGGTTCCACCCTCCACGTTCTCATGCAGCAGCGCATGACCGGCCAGGCGCGCGAAACTGCGAAAGTCGCGTTGCGAGCCGGCGTCGGTGGCCAGCACCTTGAGCACGGCGCCACTGTCCAGGCGATTGAGTTCCATCTTGGCCTTGAGCAGTGGCAAGGGGCAGTTCAACCCGCGAGCGTCCAGTTCGGCATCGCAGATTGGCGGAGCTACAGCGTCAGACATCGTTTCTCTCCAGCCAGGCACATCCACCTGGCAAAAAGTGTTCAGCATGTTGCGTACAGGCCTCGAAGAATACCGCACTCTGGTCAGCAAGCCATTGAGGCAGCTACAGTAGGTGTTCATTCGTCCAGAGCCGCGTGCATGAATTTCCTGCGTCCTACACTGCTCACCCTGGCCTGCCTGCTGGCCTCCCCAGCCATGGCCGATGACCTGCCGTCGCTGGGCGATTCCAGCTCGTCGATCGTCTCCCCCGAACAGGAGCACCAGTTGGGTCGCGCCTGGCTGGGCATGTTGCGTTCGCAAGTGGACCAGCTCTCTGACCCGCAGCTCAAGGACTACGTGGAAACTTCGGTCTACCGGCTCGCGGAGACCAGCCAGGTGCAGGACCGGCGCCTGGAGTTCATCCTGATCAACAGCAAGCAGCTCAACGCCTTCGCGGCACCGGGCGGCATCATCGGGGTCAACGGCGGGCTGTTCCTTTATGCGCAGACCGAGGGCGAGTACGCCTCGGTGATGGCCCACGAATTGGCTCACCTGTCACAACGCCACTTCGCCAGGGGGGTCGAGGCACAGCAACGCATGCAGGTGCCAGTCATGGCCGCGATGCTGGCCGGTATCGTCATGGCCGCCGCCGGTGCCGGCGATGCCGGCATCGCCACCATCGCCGGCTCTCAGGCCGCCGCGATTCAGGAACAACGTCGCTTCTCGCGGCAGAACGAACAGGAAGCCGACCGCATCGGCATTCTCAACCTGGAAAAGGCCGGCTACGACCCGCGTAACATGCCGACCATGTTCGAGCGCCTGATGCGCCAGTACCGCTACGACGCCAAGCCGCCGGAATTCCTTCTCACCCACCCGGTCAGCGAATCGCGTATCGCCGACACCCGCAACCGCGCCGAACAGGCACCGCCGGGGGGCAAGGAAGACAGCATGCGCTACCAGCTGATGCGCGCCAGGGTCGCGTTGATCTACGAAGAAACCCCTGGCATCGCCGCCAAGCGTTTCCGCGCCCAGCTCACCGAGAACCCCAAGGCCGACTACGCCCGCTACGGCCTGGCCATCGCGCAGATCAAGGGCGGACAGCTCAACGAAGCCCGCGAAGGCTTGAAGACGCTGCTGGACAAGGCCCCCGACGACATCACCTACAACCTGGCGCAGATCGACCTGGACATCACCAGCAACCGCCTGGCCGACGCCCAGCAGCGGGCCGAACGCCTGCTGGTGCAGTACCCCGGCAACTACCCGCTGAACCAGGCGCGTATCGATGCCCTGCTCAAGCAAGGCAAGAACGCCGAAGCGGAAAAGGCCCTGGATGCGCTGCTGAAGAACCGCCAGGCTGACCCGGACATCTGGTACCAGGTGGCCGAAGCCCGCGGCCTGACCGGCAATACCGTCGGCCTGCACCAGGCGCGTGCCGAATATTTCGCCCTGATGGGCGACTTCCGCCAGGCCATCCAGCAACTGGACTTCGCCAAGCGCCGCGCCAGCAACAACTTCCAGCTGGCCTCGCGCATCGACGCGCGGCAGAAGGAACTGGCCGAGCAGGAACGCCTGGTCAAGGACATGATGAACTGACAACGAAAAAGCCCGGCAGCGATGCCGGGCTTTTTCGTTGATGCACGCGAGGTCAGGCGTTGCCGGACAGCTTCAGGCGCGCGGCCTGGGTGAAATCCAGCATGCGCTGCAGCGGGCGTACCGCATGCGGAATCAGCGCCGGGTCGACGAAGATCTCGTTGCTGCCCTCCTGCAGGCACTGCAGGGTCCGCTCCAGGGTGTTCATGGCCATCCACGGGCAATGTGCGCAACTGCGGCAGGCCGCACCGTTGCCGGCGGTGGGCGCTTCGATGAACACCTTGTCGGGACACAGCTGCTGCATCTTGTAGAAGATGCCGCGGTCGGTGGCGACGATGAACGTCTTGTTCGGCAGGCGCTGCGCCGCGGCGATCATCTGGCTGGTGGAGCCCACGGCATCGGCCAGGGCAATCACCGATTCCGGCGACTCGGGGTGTACCAGGATCGCAGCCTCCGGGTACAGCGCCTTCATGTCTTCCAGCTGCTTGGACTTGAACTCTTCATGCACGATGCAGGCACCGTCCCACAGCAGCATGTCGGCACCGGTCTGGCGCTGGATGTAGCGACCCAGGTGCTTGTCCGGCGCCCAGATGAGCTTCTCGCCGTTGTCCATCAGGCTTTCGACGATCTCCAGTGCACAACCGGAGGTCACCACCCAGTCGGCACGCGCCTTCACCGCTGCCGAGGTATTGGCATACACCACTACGGTGCGTTCCGGATGCTGGTCGCAGAACGCCGAGAACTCGTCGATGGGGCAACCGACGTCCAGCGAGCAGGTGGCTTCCAGGGTGGGCATGAACACGCGCTTCTCCGGGGTGAGGATCTTCGCGGTCTCGCCCATGAAGCGCACCCCGGCCACCAGCACGGTGCTGGCCGGATGATTCTTGCCAAAGCGCGCCATTTCCAGCGAGTCGGCGACACACCCGCCGGTTTCCTCGGCCAGGGCCTGGATCACCGGGTCGCAATAATAGTGAGCCACCAGCACGGCATCGCGCGCCTTGAGTTCGGCGGCGATCTGCGCGCGGTAATCGGCTTGTTCTTCGGGGCTCAACACCCTCGGCTGCTTGGCGGCCAGATGCGCCTGCACCAGAAAGCGTTCGGAAATCTGCGTCATGTTGGCTGGACCTGAGTGCGCGCGGGCGCGTCATGCAAGTTTACACCCGTATAACAGGTGGAGAAGCCCGCCCCTCGGCGGGTCGGGCCGCAGGCCATCCGGCCAGCGCGGCGCCAGGGCGAAAGCGCGCCGATTCTAACGCTAATGCGCGCCTTTAACACAGCTTTTTACCCGCCTGTATGCCAATGATTCCTAATGCTTTTTTCACGCCTGTACGCCGCCTGGCATGCAGCGCAAGCCGCGCTTGCACAAATCGCCTGGAATAAGTCATTTCTGCAGTTACAGAATGCCCTGGCCACACCGTACAGTGCAGTCTTCCATTCGCCATGCAGGGCTCGTTCATGAATCTGTGGTTTCGCTTGATCTTCATGCTGCTGCGCCGTCCCTGGCGCAGACCGGTCGACGGCCTGGCCGTCACGGTAATTCCGATGCGCGTATGGCCGCTGGACCTGGACTTGAACCGTCACGTCACCAATGGCCGCTACTTCACCCTCGCCGACGTGGGGCGCATGGACTACGTGCTGCGCAGCGGTGCCTTCCGCGCCGCGCTGCGGCATCGGGCGCGGCCGATCGTCGGTGATGTCTGGGGCAAGTTCAGGCGAGAACTGAAACTGTTCGAGCGTTTCGAGATTCACACACGCCTGCTGGGCTGGGACGACAAGTGGAGCTTCATCGAGCACCGCTTCGTCAAGGATGAGCGCACCGTTGGGGTGGTGATCATGCGCGGTCTGTTTCGCGGCCCCAAGGGCAACCTCGCGCCCGCTGAACTCATCGCCGAAATGGGGCTGCAGCATTCACCACCATTGCCCGAGTGGCTGGCACGCTGGTCAGCCAGTTGCGATGAGCTGAGCGCCGGCCTGCGTGACGAAGAACAGGCTGGCGGTGCCGTGGCGGGCCGCTGAGCGGCCTGTCGATCATGGCGCGTCCACGGTGCGCCACAACACCGGCCACTGGGCTTCATTCAGCCCCATGCAAACGCCCATCTGCGCCAGGTGCGTCAACCTGAATCGCTCACCGTCGTAGCGCCAGCGCGCCGAAGTGCCACAACCGCCCATGCCCATGGCCAGCTGCAGGCTGCTCAACTCGCCAGTGACCGGGTCGAAGTCCACCTCGCCGGTGGGCTGCAGGTCCGGCCAGCGGGACATTTCGGCCATATTGATCGGGCGGGCCTGGTCAGGGTGCGCGAGCGGCACCTGGTACAGGCTGTAGGTGCAGTTATACGCCGCACAACCGGTCTTGATGATCACCAGCGCCTGGTTCGTAGTAAGGGCAAACGCCTTGCCCTCGGGAGGGCTGTCCTCATACACCTCGGCCTGCCATTGCGCCCGCGTAGTGGCCATCACCGTATCCAACAGCCGCTGGCTATCGGCCGGACTCAGCGGCGCCGGAGCCTGCCAGGCCGGCAACGAGGGGGGCGCCGGTGCCGTCGGTACGCTCGCGGCAGGCGCCGGCCCCTGGCGTAGCAGCGCCGTGGTGGAACCGATCCGCCCCTGTACGGAGTCCATCAACAGCAACGCGGCGCTCATGCCAGACAGCGAGGCCACGACCACGCCGTCAGCCACCGGCAGGCTCAGCTGCTTGCCATTGCGCAGCTCGGCGAGCAGACGCTGTGCGCTGTCGCCCTGCACGGCGAAGACTTCCCCGACATCGCCGGTATCGGGCCGTCCGGGGCCCAGGCGAATGCTCAGCGGCTGGCCGTCGAGCAGCGGCTGGCCGGTGGGCGGGTTGTAACTGAACAGCCCCACGCGCAACTCACCGCCCGGCCCCGCCTCACGGGTCACGCGCAGGCTGTAGGTGTCGGTGCCGGTGTCGTCACGTGCCTGCACGGCCGCGATGGCGGTGCAGGCGCGGGTATTGTCGCAACCCACCAGCCAGTCCTTGATGTCGCGATAAAGCGGTGCTTCATCGGCCGCCAGAACAGGGGACGCCACAAGGGCAAGCAGTAGAGCGAAGGCGGATCGAGTCAAGGGCATGCTACCTGAGCCGGGAAAACCGCCATTAGAACAGGCCAGCGCCCAGACAGGCAGCGTGCGGCTGCCTTACACAACAAAAGACCTGCGCTGCACAAGGGCCGCCTCGTCGCCTCATACAGCGTGCGGCTCGTCTTCCTTGATGACCGGCGACAGATCGAAATCGCGGCAGTAGTCCATGAACAGCCGCGTGGCCTTGGTGGGTTCGTTGTTGCGCAGGTAGGCCATGATGAAGGTCGACGCAGGCATTTCGTCATGGATGTTGACCTGCGCCAGGCGCTTGCCGTCGTAGGTCAGGTCGGTGGTCGGGCGGGTGACCAGCACCGAGAAGCCCAGGCCCTGGCCGACCATGCAACGCACCATTTCGATCGAGGGCGAGCTGTAGGCGACCGTCGGGTGATAGCCCTTCTCCTTGAAGATGTCGATGAAGTAGTTCCTGCTTGGCACCACGTCAAGCAGGATCATCGGTTCGCGGCTCAGCTCCTTGAGGGTCACGGCCTTCTTGCCGGCCAGAGGATGCGCCGCCGGCAGCAGCGCATAGGGCTTGTGCGGGGCGTTGAGCTTTTCCTTGTTGATCGAGTCACCCAGCTCCAGGTCGTAGAGGAACACCAGGTCGAAGCGCCCCCGGTGCACGCCATGCATCAGCTCGTGCTGCTCGCCGTCGTGCAGCTGGATGGTGATCTCCGGGTAATGCCGCTTGAAACCGGCCACCAGGCGCGGCATGTACAGCGGCGCTGCCGACTCGAAACAGCCAATGGCGATGGTGCCGGAGACCATTTCGTTCTCGGCACGAGCGTTCTGTTCAAGCTCGTAGGAGAGCCTCAGCAATTCCTTGGCTTTTTCATACAGCCGGCGACCGCTGGCGGTCAGCGAAACGCCTTGGGCGTGATGCCGAATGAATAACTTCTGACTGAAACTTTCTTCAAGATTCTTGATGGCCACCGAAATGGACGGCTGGGAGATATGCAATTGTCGAGCGGCCTCGACAATACTGTCTTCTTCGACCACGGCGACAAAGTATCGAAGTTGTCTCAACGTAAAGTGGGTCATCACAACTCCATAGCCAAAAACTTTTCAGTGCAGATTTCTGAATAGTTTGCAATCCACAAGCGAAAGCCGTGCCACGCCCGCCACGCCAAGTAAAACCGCCGTTAAATCCGCTACATGGCTAAAAACCACACCCGAACCCGGCCTGTCCACGCGCACCAAAATACTGCAAATCCGGGCCATGAGCAGTGCCACGCACCCTCGTAGAGCATATTACTGAACAGCGTCAACCGAGTAATTAGCTCAATAACTAACATAGGACAATCCTATGCAAAGGCACGTAATTTTCTAATTGACGATAAGTCACTCGGTTATTGATTCTGTAGGCATCGGTACACGGCGCTCACAACTAAGCGTGCATTTCACATTCCTCAAACGGGCCTGATAACGATGACTTTCGACTGGAAATACATGTTCGGCCTTTTTGGCGATACACAGTTTTGGCTGGCCACCTGGACGGTCATCAAGCTCAGCACCCTGACCTGGGTCATCAGCATCGCCCTGGGGTTTTTCGTCGCCCTGGCCAAGCAGTCCCGCTTGCCCGCACTCAACCTGCCCGCGCGGGGCTACATCTGGTTCTTCCGCAGCGTGCCACTGCTGGTGCTGCTGATCTTCATCTACAACCTGCCGCAGGCCATCCCGGCCACTTCGGCGGTGCTGGCCAACCCTTTCTGGGCCGGTCTCATCGCCCTGGTAATCTGCGAGACCGCCTACGTCGCCGAGATCCACCGTGGCGGCCTGCTGTCGATTCCCAAGGGCCAGGGTGAAGCGGCGCGGGCGCTGGGCCTGCGTTTTCTGGGCACGCAATGGCGCGTGGTGATCCCCCAGGCGCTGCGTGTGGCCTTGCCGTCGCTGGCCAACGAGTACATCTCCATCGTCAAGCTGAGTTCGCTGGTCTCGGTGATCTCCCTGACCGAGATCCTGATGGTCGGCCAGCGCCTGTATTCGCAGAACTTCCTGGTCATGGAAACCATGGCTGCCGTGGCCTTCTACTACGTGCTGATCGTCACCGTGTTCGACTTCCTGCTCAAGCGCCTGGAACGCTTCCTCGACGTCACCCAGCGTGAAGTGACCCGCACCCCCGACGAGCAGGTGCTAGCCCTGGCCACCCAGCAGGCCGCCGCCGTGCAGCGCCCGGCACTCGACCTGCACACCCCCGCCCTGCAGGCTGCGCGGCTGCACAAGGCGTACAACGATGTCGAGGTGCTCGGCTCGGTCAACCTGCAGGTCAAGCCCGGTGAAGTGGTGTCGGTGATCGGCCCGTCGGGCTCCGGCAAGACCACCTTGATCCGCCTGCTCAATGGCCTGGAACAGCTCGACAACGGCGAGATCCAGATCAACGGCCAGCCGTTCATCCACCTGCGCAAGGACGGCGCGCAGAAGCCCCGCTTCATCGAACACACCGAGCACCGCCTGAACATCGGCATGGTGTTCCAGAGCTTCAACCTGTTCCCGCACCTGAGCGTGCTCGACAACCTGCTGCTCGCCCCGCGCTACCACCGCCTGGACGAACCCGCCGCGCTCAAGCAGCAGGCCTACGCGCTGCTGCACAAGGTCGGCATGCTCGATCACGCCTGGAAGTACCCGCACCAGCTGTCCGGCGGCCAGCAACAGCGCGTGGCCATTGCCCGCGCGCTGATGATGCGCCCGCAGATCATGCTGTTCGACGAGCCGACTTCGGCCCTCGACCCGGAGAAGGTCAACGAGGTACTGCAAGTGATCGAGTCGCTGGCCCAGGAGGGCATCACCATGGTGATCGTCACCCACGAGATGAACTTCGCCTTCAAGGTCTCGGACCGCATCGTCTTCATGGAAAAGGGCCGGGTGGTGTGCGACGACGCCCCCCAGGTTCTGCGCAATGGCCAGCACCCACGGGTCGAGGCCTTTCTCAAGGATGTGTCGCTCGCCTGAGCTTTCCACCCACTTACTCGGAAAACCTAAGCCATGCTCGAACAATCGCAGATCGAACAGTTTCACCGGGACGGATTCCTGGTCGTCGAGAACGTGCTGTCGGAGGAAGAACTCATTGCCCTGCAGGGCGACTTCGACCTGTGGGTGGAAGACAGCCGCAGCCACACCCAGCCCTGGGGCAAGACCCAGGACGGCCGCCCGCGCTTCGACATCGAAAGCGATCACAGCGCCACTCACCCCTCGCTGCGCCGGGTGAGTTCGCCGACCGAAATCTCACCGGCCTACCGCGAAGTGGCGTTCAAGTCACGGATGGCCATCATCGCCGCACAACTGATCGGCGGCAGCGGCACGCGCTTTCACCACAGCAAGATCAACTCCAAGCTGCCGCACACCGCCACCCAGGTGAAATGGCACCAGGATTTTCTGTTCACCCCGCACAGCAATGACGACGTGGTCACCGCCCTGCTGATGGTCAGCGAAGTGACCCCGCAGAACGGTCCGCTGACTGTGATCCGTGGCAGCCACAAAGGCCCGCTGTGGTCGCACTGGCAGGACGGGCGCTTCACCGGCGCCGTCGACGACCAGGTGGTGGCCGAGCATTGCGGCCAGCCGGTGGCCTGCTACGGCCCGGCCGGCTCGGTGTGCTTCATGCACACCCGCCTGCTGCATGCCTCCAGCCCCAACAACACCGAACTGCCACGCACCCTGTTCATCAGCGTGTACGCCGCCGAGGACGCCCTGCCCTTCGGCGACAACCCGCTGCCCAGCGAGCATTGCGGCGTACTGGTCGCCGGTCAGGAAAGCGGCCTGGTACGCAGCGTCGCCAACAGCGTGCGCCTGCCGCAGAAGCCCCGCGGCGCTTCCTTCTTCGTACAACAGGCCGGGCTCGACCAGGCCGCCAGTTGATCCTTTACCCACTCAGCGGAGCATCGTCATGAAACGACCAAGCGTCTCGACTCGAACACTTTCCACCGCCCTGCTGGGCACCGCGATCACCCTGGCCTCGGCAGGCGCTTCGGCCTTCCAGCAAACCGGCAAGCTCAGCGCAGGCTCGGACCTGACCTTCTTCCCCTACGAGTACATGGACAACAACCAGCCGGCCGGCTTCGACATCGAGTTCCTCGACGGGCTGGGCAAGGTCATGGGGCGCAAGGTGGAAACCCTCGACACGCGCTTTCCCAACCTGATCACCGGGCTGCAGGGTGGTCGTTTCGACATCGTCAACTCGTCGATGTACATCACCGCCGAGCGCATGAAAGTCATCGACATGATTCCCTACCTCAAGAGTGGCGAGTCGATCATCGCCCTCAAGGACAGCAGCTATCAGCCCAAGCGCCCCGAAGACTTCTGCGGCCACAAGATCGGCTCGATGGGCGCGACCTCCTGGCTGCAGCAACTGCACAAGCTCTCGGACGAGTACTGCGTGAAGAACGGCAAGCAGCCGATCGCCATCAGCGAGTTCGGCACCGACCCGCAGACCACCCAGGCGCTGTTGTCCAAGGCCGTCGAGGCGCAGATCACCGACGCCGCCGTGGCCCGTGGGGTGATCGACAAGCTGGGCAACCGCCTGGTGATTTCCTCGGACACGCTGATCTACCCGGTGCTCAACGGCTTCGGCGTGAAGAAAGGCAACGACGAGGTGAAGACCGCACTGGTCGACGCCCTCAAGCAATACAGCGCAACCCCCGAATACGCGGCCCTGCTGAAGAAGTACAACTTCCAGGCCCCCACCGAAGCGGACATCGCCGAGCTGATGCCCAAACCCTGACCCCTCACCGGTCGTCCGCGTTTGGCAGACGACCCTTCTGGAGTGAAGACCATGGCACTCTCCCACGAGGAACAGCTGCGCATCGACCTGGCGGCGACCTTCCGCGTCATTGCCCACCTGGGCATGCACGAAGCCGTCGCCAACCATTTCAGTGCCGCCGTGTCCGAGGACGGCAAGCGCTTCCTGCTCAACCCGAAGTGGAAGCACTTTTCGCGCATCCGCGCCAGCGACCTGCTGCTGCTCGACGCGGACGACCCGCACAACGCCGAGCGTGACGACGTGGACGCCACCGCCTGGTCGATTCACGGACAGATCCACCGGCGTCTGCCCGAAGCGCGTGTGGTGCTGCACCTGCATCCGGTCTACACCACGGCGGTGGCCTGCCTGGCCAAGCCGCACGTACCGCCCATCGACCAGAACACCGCGCGCTACTTCAAGCGCCTGGCCATCGACGAGTTGTATGGCGGCATGGCCGACACCGAAGCCGAGGGCGCGCGCCTGGCCGGGCTGCTGGATGGCAAGCGGCGGCTGCTGATGGGCAACCATGGGGTGATGGTGATCGCACCGACCATCGGCGAGGCCTTCGACGACATCTGGACCCTGGAGCGTGCCTGCCAGGTGCTGGTCGCCGCCTGGTCCACCGGCCAGCCGCTGCGCGTGCTGTCCGACGAGGTGGCGGAAAAGACCGCACGCGCCTGGGAAAAGATCACCGACTTTTCCGAGCAGCACTTCGCCGAAATGAAGGCGCTGATGATCCAGGCGGACCCTTCCGTGCTGGACTGAGACGCACACAAGACGTCGGCCCGGACGCAGTCAACAGCAGGGCCGCGTACTCGATTCCTACTGTCTGATTTACGGCCGAACCCCCAGCGGGCGGCCGAAGGGTACCGTCATGAACAAATTACCGACCACGATCGACACTTTGGTGGTGGGCGCCGGACAGGCCGGCGTCGCAATGAGCGAGCACCTGGGCCGCCTGGGCATCGAGCACCTGGTGCTGGAAAAGAGCCGCATTGCCGAAGCCTGGCGCACCGGGCGCTGGGACTCGCTGGTGGCCAACGGACCGGCCTGGCACGATCGCTTTCCGGGCCTGGAATTCCAGACGCCCCCGGACGGTTTCCCTGGCAAGGACGAAATCGCCGAATACTTCGAAACCTACGCCCGCCACATCAAGGCACCGGTCCGCACCGGCGTGGCCGTGACCCGGGTCAGCCGCTGTGAAGGCCAGAGCGGCTTCATCGTCGAAAGCTCGGCAGGCAGCGTGCATGCGCAACGCGTCGTGGTGGCCACCGGGCCGTTCCAGAAACCGGTGATTCCGGCCATCGCCCCACAAGACGAGGGCCTGTACCAGATCCACTCCGCGCAGTACTTCAACCCCCAGCAACTGCCCGAAGGCGCGGTCCTGGTGGTGGGTGCAGGCTCGTCCGGCGTACAGATCGCCGACGAACTGCTGCGCGCCGGCAAGCGTGTCTACCTGTCGGTCGGCCCGCACGACCGTCCGCCGCGCGCCTATCGCGGCCGCGACTTCTGCTGGTGGTTGGGCGTGCTCGGCCTGTGGGACACCGAGACCATGCAGAAGGGCCGCGAGCACGTGACCATCGCCGTCAGCGGCGCACGCGGCGGGCACACCGTGGACTTCCGCCGCCTGGCCCAGGCCGGCATGACCCTGGTCGGCCTGACCGACACCTTCGCCGACGGCAAGGTGCGCTTCAAGGACGACCTGGTGCACAACCTCGATGCCGGCGACGCCAACTACCTGGCCCTGCTGGATGCCGCCGACGCCTACGTCGCGCGCAACGGCCTGGACCTGCCAGAGGAACCCGGGGCGCGTGAGCGCGTGCCGGATGCGGCGTGCATCCGCGAGCCGCTGCGCGAACTGGACCTGGCGGCCCACGGCGTGACTTCGGTGATCTGGGCGACCGGCTACGCCAACGATTTCAGCTGGCTGCAGGTCGACACCTTCGACGCCAACGGCAAGCCGCGCCACCAGCGGGGCGTGGGTGCCGAACCGGGTATCTACTTCGTCGGCCTGCCCTGGCTGAGCCGTCGCGGATCGGCGTTCATCTGGGGCGCCTGGCACGATGCCCGGCATGTCGCCGACCAGATCGCCATCCAGCGCAAATACCAGAACTATCCGCCCGCCGCCGCCAGCGCCGAGCCGGCCGCCCAGTCGCGTATCGCCTGATGTTCCCTGCTGCGGCATGCCCGAGCGCATGCCGCCCTACCCTGTTCAGGAGCCTGCCATGAGCACCCCGACCCACACCCGCATCCGCATGTTCAACACCAAGGACACCTACCCCAACCAGACCCTGGACAACGACCTGTGCCAGGCGGTACGCGCTGGCAACACCGTCTACGTGCGCGGCCAGGTGGGCACCGACTTCGACGGCAACCTGGTCGGCCTCGGCGACCCGCGTGCCCAGGCCGAACAGGCCATGAAGAACGTCAAGCAACTGCTCGAAGAGGCTGGCAGCGACCTGAGCCACATCGTCAAGACCACCACCTACCTGATCGACCCGCGCTACCGCGAGCCGGTGTACCAGGAAGTCGGCAAATGGCTCAAGGGCGTGTTCCCCATCTCCACCGGCCTGGTGGTCTCCGCGCTGGGCCAGCCGCAGTGGCTGATGGAAATCGACGTGATCGCGGTGATTCCCGAATAAGGAGGCGCGCATGACCTTTTCCATCACGGCGCGCTGCGCCAAGACCGGCCAACTGGGCATCGCCATCAGTTCGTCGAGCATCGCCGTGGGCGCCCGCTGCCCGTGGCTGCGTCCGGGTGTAGGGGCGGTAAGCTCGCAGAACATCACCCTGCCGGCGCTCGGCCCGCGTACCCTGGACCACCTGGGCCATGGCGAGGACCCGCAACAGGCACTGCGCCTGAGCCTGGCCGAGGACACCTACAGCGCCTATCGCCAGGTGACGGTCATCGACGCGCAGGGCCGCACGGCACATTTCAACGGTAGCCAGACCCTCGGCGTAAACCACGCGCTCAGCGGCCGGGACTGTGTCGGGGCGGGCAACATGCTCAAGGACCCGCGCGTGGTCCAGGTGCTGGTCGAAGCCTTCGAACAGTCAACCGGGCCGCTCGCCGAACGCCTGATCCACGCCATGCAGGCGGCCATGGCCGCCGGTGGCGAGGCCGGCCCGGTGCATTCGGCGGCCGTGCTGGTGGTCGGCGAGCCCAGCTGGCCGATCGTCAACCTGCGCGTCGACTGGGCCGAGCAGGACCCTATCGGTGAACTGGCGAAACTCTGGCAGGCCTACCGGCCGCAACTGCAGGACTACATCGACCGCGCCTTGGCCCCGGACCGTGCGCCGGGCTACGGCGTTCCGGGAGACGACCGATGAACGACAGCCGTGCCCTGCTGGCGCGGCTGGTGGCCTTCGACACCACCAGCCGCGAATCCAACCTGGCCCTGATCGACTACGTGCGCGACTACCTGGCCGCGTTCGGTGTCAGCGCCGAGCTGACCTACAACGACAGCCGTACCAAGGCCAACCTGTTCGCTACCATTGGCCCGCAGGAGCATCCGGGTATCGTGTTGTCCGGCCACACCGACGTGGTGCCGGTGGACGGCCAGGCCTGGACGCGCCCGGCCTTCGAACTCACCGAAGCCGAGGGCAGGCTCTACGGGCGTGGCACCGCCGACATGAAGGGCTACCTGGCCTGCGTGCTGGCGCTGGTGCCGGCGGCGGTCAAGGCACCGTTGCGCCGCCCCCTGCACCTGGCGCTGTCCTACGACGAAGAAGTCGGCTGCCTGGGCGTGCGCGGCCTGCTTGCGCAACTGAGCCAGCGCGCGGTGAAACCGATGCTCTGCGTGATCGGCGAACCCACCGAACTCAAGCCGGTGCTGGGGCACAAGGGCAAGCTGGCGGTACGTTGCGAAGTGAAAGGCGCGGCCTGCCATTCGGCCTACACCCCGCAAGGGGTAAACGCCATCGAATACGCCGCACGGCTGATCGGCGAGCTGGGCCGCCTGGCCGAGACCCTGAAAGCGCAGGAACAGTGCGACACGAACTTCGACCCACCCTTCTCCACCGTGCAGACCGGCGTGATCCAGGGTGGCCAGGCATTGAACATCGTGCCGGAACACTGCCGCTTCGACTTCGAAGTGCGCGCCCTGCCCTCGCTGAACCCGGCCCGCGTGCTGGAACAGTTGCGCGACTACGCGCAGCACAGCCTGCTGCCGGCCATGCAGGCGGTCAGCGGCCAGAGCGCCATCCACTTCCATGAACTGTCCAGCTACCCGGGGCTGTACACCGCACCGGACAGCCCGGCCGCCGAGTGGCTGGCGCAGTTCTGCGGCTCGCGTGATTTCGGTACGGTGGCCTTCGGCACCGAGGGCGGCCTGTTCGACCAGGCGGGCGTGCCGACGGTGGTCTGCGGTCCCGGCAGCATGGACCAGGGCCACAAGCCCGACGAATTCGTCAGCGTCGAGCAACTGGCCGCCTGTGACGCCATGCTCGAGCGCGTGCTCGAATTCGTCTGCCGCGACTGAAACGAAAAGGCCTGAGCAGCGACCGCTCAGGCCTTCATCGGTAGCGGTCAGACCTTGAAGCGGCCGACCAGAGCGATCAACTGCTCGTTGGACTGCTGCACTGCGGTCGTGCCTTCGGCAGTGCGCGTCCCACTGGTCACCAGTTCTTCAACCATGTGGCGTACCGCGACCATGTTCTGGTTGATCTCGCCAGCCACCGCGCTCTGCTGCTCGGCAGCGGTCGCGATCTGCGTGGACAGGTCGCTGATGCGCGCCACCGAACCGCTCATTTCATCCAGGCCGGCAGTCACCTGACGGGTCTTGTCAGCGGTGCTCTGGCAGCTGGCCTTGGTCACTTCCATGGCCGAAACCGCCGAGCTGACGCCCTGCTGCAACCGCCCGAGCATCTCGTTGATCTCGGCGGTGCTCTGCTGGGTACGCCCGGCCAGCGCCCGCACCTCATCGGCCACCACCGCGAACCCGCGGCCCTGCTCGCCAGCCCGCGCAGCTTCGATAGCGGCATTGAGGGCCAGCAGGTTGGTCTGCCCGGCGATCTCGCCGATCACCCCCAGCACCTGGTTGATGCGCTCGGCATCGGTTTCCATGGCCTTGACCTTCAGCGTGGCGTCGTCCACCTGCTCGACCAGCGCCAACACGCTATTGGAAGCCTGCTGCACGGTCAGCCGTGAATGTTCGGCCTGGCCGTTGGCTGCGCGGGTCAGGTCGGCGGTGTCGCTGGCACTGCGCGATACGGAGTCGGAGGTGGCGCTCATCTCGGTGATGGCGGTCACCGCCTGGTCGGTCTCGGCGGCATGGCGGCCCAGGATGGAGCTGGTCTGCTGGGCTTGCCCGTGCAACTGCCGGATACCGCTGTTGATGCGCTGGGTCGCGTCGCCCACCTCGCCCATCAGGCGTTGCAGGTAGGCAATGAAGGTATTCACCGCACCGGCCACGGCATCCACCTCGTCCTTGCCCTGCACCGGCACACGACGGGTCAGGTCGGCATCGCCAGCCGAGAGGGATTCGATATTGCGTTGCAGCATGCCCAGGCGCCCCATCAGTTTGCCGAGCGCCAGGACCATGATCGCTGCCAGCAGTACCACAAGGGGCAACTGGATCAGCGCCAGGGTCTGCAGAATGCTGGTGTTGGTGGCGTGCAGCAGTGAAGTCGGCAATGCGGTGGCGAGCAGCCAGGGCGTACCGGCCAGGGGACGCAGGAAGAAACTGTGCGGCGTACCGTGTTCGTCTTCGTAGAAATCGCGCACCACGGCATCGCCTTGCAGCTTGCCCAGGTTGCGCTGGATGGCGGCAACGAAGGGCGAACGGCCAGCATAGGCGGAAACGTTGTTGAGGATCTGCGAGTCGCCCAGCTCGGTCAGGTTGCTGAGGATCTTGCCGTCTGCCTCGACGATCATCATGTCGGTGTCGTCCAGGCTCTTGCGCAAGTCGTTGACCAGCGGATTGAAGAAGCCCAGGGTCATGTCGATGGTCGCCACGCCGTAAGGCTTGCCATCACGCTGGATGGCCATGGCGCAGTTGGTGCGCGGTTCGGCACTCGCGGCATCCTTGTAGGCAGCCGCCCAGGCGCACTGCCCGGCGGGCGCCTTGAGGCCGGCGAGGTACCAGGGTTGTTCCCAATAGTTGAGCGATTCGGCCGAGTTCCAGTGGGTGTTGACGATCAGCTTGCCGGAGGCATCGCGGTGGTAGAAGGTGCTGAACTTGTCACGCCCCTGCTCGCGTTGGTTGGGCAATGGCCAGATACCGCCGCCGAATACCTTGACGTCACCGTACTGGTCTACCAGGCCCGGTAGCACTTTATCGATCATCGGGCTGTCCAGCAGCGGCACCGCCTGGGTGATCGCTCGCTGCTGCGACTGGATCTGATTCAGCTCGCGGTAGATACGGGTGCCGACATCGTTGACCCGGGTCAGCACCGAAGCCTCGCCGGCGGCGACCAGGTCCGGCGTTACCCACAGGCGAATACCGATGACGGTGGCCGCGATGGTGGCAACGATGAAAGCAAGGAACATGAGGGTGTAGCGGATCCGAATCGTGGCCATTTCTTATTCCTGTTATTCATTAAGCCAGGGCACATGGCACCGTCGTCCAGCGGCGGAGGCATGAGATCCAATAACACTATCGTCTTGAGAAATACCTTCTTGAGCCCAGCCAGGCCCCGTTCATCGGCAGCAAGTTGCTTGCTGCAGAGCCCCAGTCGTGAGGTGCCCGGACATTATTAATGGCAATTCACCATTATCCGCAAGGTTTTCCTGGCGCTTCGATCAAAAGATTTGCACGTCCGACAGCCAAGCCTGTTGCGCGCCGGTTTCAATAAGAACGACTCAGGTTACAAGTGCCGGTTGCGGCGGCCTTGAAGGCCGCCTTTCGATCTTGCCGAGGCTTTTTGCAGCCAGTATTCAGAGTGCTCCGATCAGGGCATCGAGCAACGCCGCTGAAGCGCCATACAGGGGAACATGCCCGCGCAGGAGAATCTGCGTACTGCGGCGATAGGCGGCTGCCTGGATCTCGATTCGCTGTTCGACACACCGGGCGGTGACCGTCGCATCCAGTTTGCCGGCCGGGTTCTCGATGCTCACCTCTATGTCGCCAAAGGTCGCGCCAGGTGCGCTCACCCGTTGCGCCACCTGATGCGCCGTGCTGCCCGGCAACAGGCAGGCTGCGGCCAGGCAGCAGCCTCCCGAGACCGCCATGGAGGCATGCCCGGTCTGTGGCGTGAAGTAACGCACCGTGATATTGCCGCCCTCGGTCGGGGCGCCAACGATACAGACCTTGGGAATGGTTTCGCTGCGCTCGATCTCCGCGCGGGTCATCAGCTCGCCGTCGCGACGGCGCAGCTTCATTTTCAACCCCGCCGCCACCCAGACCTTGCGCAACTCGGCCATGAAGGCCGCATCGCCTTCCAGCTCCGCGATCGATTCATGGCCGGTCTTGCCAAAGCTCGCCGCCTTGGCGATGACCATCGGCACCGCCACGTCGACACAGGACACTTCATGGCCTTCGATCTCATCGACCACTGCGCCGGTCGGTAGCAGCACCCCGGTCTTGCTGCCCACCGGATCCTGCAAGAACAGATCGACCCGTGGGAAGGCTCCGAGCACGCCAGGAATGTCCGCCAGCGCAAAGCGACCGTCATCGCCCCGCCACATGCGGCTGAGGGTGACGACCCCGGTGTTGCTGTTGAAAATCTCGACCTCGCAGGCGCCTTTTTTGGGCGCCTCGATCATCGCGCTGTCGAACGCCCAGAGCGGCAAGGCCGAAGACATGTTCCCGCAGTTCACGCTCCAGTCGATGCCGGCATGACCACTGGCCAGCTGCGCCAGCGTACTGACCAGTCGCGGCCCGGCCGGCGTCTGTTCGACCCTGGCCAAGAACACCTTGTTGCTGGTCGCCGGACCACGCCCCAGGCCGGCTATCTGCCGATTGCCCGGAGCCTCGCCCGCCTGCGGAACACCCATCAGATGCCGCAGCAACTCGTCGCGCAGCGCTTCATCCTTCGGCAGCAAGGGCTCCCAGATCACCACCCCGGTGGAAGTGCCACCGCGCATGTAATGCACGGGGATTTCCATCACCCCCAGATGGACGCGGCAGCGCAAATCGATGGAATGTGCAGTCAAGTCTTCGGCGTTGGGCATGATCGTTCCAGATTGAGTGCGGGGCAGTGGAGCCGGCAGGCTAGCACGCCATACCGCACTCCGACTCACGGATGTTCAACGCACTGCCAAATGATCGCCGCTCAGTTCGTGCAGGTAAGGCAAGTCCGGGCCGACTCGCGAACAGGTCACGGCGGCCGCCTCGATGGCCAGGCGCAGCATGGCGTCGATCTGCTCACGGCTGAGCGTCGCCAGCGCCTCGGGGGTATCCAGTGCGTGGCGGGCCAGGTAACTGAGCAGCGCAGCCTGGAAGGTGTCGCCGGCCCCGACGGTGTCGCGGGTGGCGACCGCCACTGCGGGCGCTGACCATTGCCCGTGGCGGCTGTGTACGCTGGCGCCCTGGCTGCCGTGGGTGAGGAACACCAGTTGGCAGCGTTCGTTGCGCCAGGCCGCCGCGACCTGTTGCGGGTCGCGCTCGGGGTACAGCAGTTGCAGGTCTTCCTCGCTGACCTTGATCAGGTGCGCATAGCGGGCAAAGGCCTCGACGCGTTCACGCCAGCGCGCGATGTCCGGCGCCGGGCCGAGCCGTACGTTGGGGTCGAGGCTGATCAGGCGCTGCTGATGTTCGCGCTGGACCAGTTGCAGCAGCGTACTGCCCACCGGTTCCACCACCAGCGAAAAGGAACCGACATGCAGGCCGCGCACCTGGGCATCGAGTGCCGGCAGATGCTCGGCGCGCAGCAGGCGGTCGGCGCAGCCTTCGCCACGGAACGAGTAATGCGGCGAGCCTTCGGCGTCCAGGCCGACCATGGCCAGGGTGGTCGGCGCATCGCTGGCGATCAGGCAGGCGTCGCTGACGCCCTCCTCGTGCAGCACCCGGCGCAGCCGTTGGCCGAGGCTGTCCGACGAGATGCCAGTGAACAGCGCCGACGCGGCGCCCAGACGGCGCAGCCCCAACGCCACGTTGAACGGCGAACCACCAGCGATGGCCTTGAAAGCCAGCTCATTGCTACGCGGGCCGTCGTTCTGGATGAACACATCGAACAGCGCTTCGCCACAGACCAGGTACATGGGTGTCTCCCTATCGGTTCACAGGCACCTGCGCCAACGACCGGCGTTTTCAAAGGTGCTCTTCAAGGCGTTCTCACGCCAATGGGTTCTCGGCCAGCAGGCTGACCTGCTCACGGTAGCGCTGATAGACGCGCTCGTACTGCGCCGTGCGCGCCGGGTCTGGCTGGGTGTGCGTACTGGCATCGAGCTGCACGCAACGCTCGCACAGCGCGGCAAGCTGCGCCTGGCGATCCGCACCGGGCATCACGCACCAGGCGGCCTGGATGGCAGCGCCCAGCGCGGCGGCTTCGGTGTGCTGCGGGCAAACCAAGGGGGTGCCCATGATGTCGGCAATCACCTGGCGCCACACCGGACTCTTCGCCGCGCCGCCGATCAACTGGATGGTCTGGCTCTGCAAGCCGCTGGCGCGCAACAGATCGAGGCCATAGCGCAGGCCGAAGCTGGTGCCCTCGACCACTGCCCGGCACAGGTTGGCGCGGGTCAGGTTGCCGCCGTCCATGCCCCTCAGGCTGGCACGCGCGTCGGGCAGTGCCGGCACCCGTTCGCCATTGAAGAACGGCAGCATCAGCAAGCCCTCGGCGCCGATCGGCGCTTGCTCGACCAGATCGCCGAAGCGCTGCAGATCCACCTCCAGCAGTTGCTGGACCAACCCCGTAGCGCTGGTGAGGTTCATCGTGCAGATCAGCGGCAGCCAACCACCGGATGACGAGCAGAAGGTCGCCACCTGCGCATGCGGGCTGACCATCGGCTTATCGCTATAGGCGTAGAGGGTGCCGGAGGTACCCAGGCTCATGGTGATCGCCCCTGGGCGGATGTTGCCGGTGCCGATGGCGCCCATCATGTTGTCGCCGCCGCCACTGGCGACCACGGCCTCGGGGTTGAGCCCCAGTTGGCGGGCGATCTGCGGGCGAATGCGGCCCACCGGCTGGTGCGCCTCGAGCAACGGCGGCAACGCGCGCTGCAGCCGCCCGCTGGGGTCGATGAAGTCGAGCAGCGCGCGGTCCCAGTTGCGCGTGCGGACATCGAAATAGCCCGTGCCGGAGGCGTCGCCGTACTCGCTGCAGGCACGCCCGGTGAGCCAGTAGTTGAGGTAGTCATGCGGCAGCAGGATATGCGCGATGCGGGCGAACAGGTCCGGGTGGTGCTCACGCGTCCACAGCAGCTTGGACACCGTATAGCCCGGTGCGATGGCCACGCCCAGGCGCTGCAGCGACCCCGCCTCGCCGCCGAGATGATCGAGTAGAAGCCGGTTCTGCGGGGTCGACTCGGTGTCGCACCAGAGCTTGGCCGGGCGCAGCACCGTGCCTTGCTCATCGAGCAGCACCAGGCCGTGCTGCTGACCCGAAACGCCAATACCCAGAATCTGCTCACCGCTGATACCGGCGGTGGCCAGTGCTTCGCGGGTGGCCTGTTCGAAAGCGTCCAGCCACTGCTGCGGTTGCTGCTCGCGTCGGCCATTGGCGCCGCTGTGCAGCGTATGGCTGGCGCTGCCGGCGCCGAGCACCTGGCCGCTGTTGGCATCCAGCACCAGCGCCTTGGTGCCCTGGGTGCCGCAGTCGATACCGAGGTACATGCTCAGTTACCCAGCACGATCTGCAGGGTGCGGGTCACCCCGAGCGTACGCAGATTCTCGTAGCAGCGCTCGAAGGCCGCCGCGAACTCGGTTGACTGCGCAATGGCCGTGCCGAAGATGGCCTCGACGCCCAGTACCCGCTCGCGCACCTGAGCGTCATCGGCTACCAACGCCTGACAGAACTCGGCGCGTGGGTCGGGAATACGATAGTCCACCCCGTTCTCATCCACGCCCTTCAGGTACATCGCCCAGGCGGCGACCACCAGGGCGCCCCGCTCCAGCGGCTGGCCGTCGGCGATCAGGCGGTTGAGGGTCGGCACGATGAACTTGGGAAACTTCGACGAACCATCCGAGCACACGCGCTCCAGCTGGTCGGCGATGGCCTGGTTGGAAAAGCGCTCGATCAGCGTGTCCTTGTAGGTGTTCAAGTCGATGCCCGGCACCGGGGCCAGTTGCGGGGTCACGTCGAGGTCCATGAAGGTGCGCACGTACTCGCGCATCAGCGGGTCGTTCATGGTTTCGTGAACGAAGCGGTAACCCTTGAGAAAGCCCAGGTAGGTGAGTGCCAGATGGCTGCCGTTGAGCAGCTTGATCTTCATTTCCTCGTAGGGGGTGACGTCGTCGGTGAACTGCACGCCGACCTTTTCCCAGGCCGGGCGGCCGTTGACGAATTTGTCTTCCAGCACCCATTGCACGAAGGGCTCGCAGACCACCGGCCAGGCATCGTCGATGCCGTGCTGCTCGGCCAGTTGCTGGCGGTGCGCCGCGCTGGTCATCGGTGTGATGCGGTCGACCATGGCGTTGGGGAAGCTGACATGGTGGTCGATCCAGGTGGCCAGTTCATGGTCGGCCAGATGCGCGAAAGCCAGCAGCGCCTTGCGTGTGACAGCGCCGTTGTGCGGCAGGTTATCGCAGGACATCAGCGTGAAGGCACGAATACCGGCCGCGCGACGCTTGGCCAGGGCGGCGCAGAGAATACCGAACACGCTTTGCGGCGCTTCGGGGTGGCGCAGGTCGTGCTGGATGGCAGGCAGCTCGGCGAGAAACTCGCCGGTGCTGTCGTCGATGCAGTAGCCGCCTTCGGTGATGGTCAGCGAGACGATGCGAATCGCCGGATCGGCCAGTTTTTCGACCAATGCCTGGGGCGACTCTTCGGCCAGCAGCATGTCGTTGATCGCGCCGATCACCCGCACCGGCAGGTTCGGCTGGTCGCCCAGTTCGACCAGGGTGTAGAGGTAGTCCTGGCTGGCCAGGGCATCGCGCATGGCGCGGTCTGCGGCGCGCACGCCGACCCCGCAGATGCCCCAGTCGAGCGCCAGGCCCTGGTTCATCAGGGCATCGGTGTAGACCGCCTGGTGGGCGCGGTGAAAGCCGCCAACGCCGATATGGGCGATGCCGGTGCGGATCATGTCGGCGGTATAGCTGGGCAGCGCGACAGCGCCGCCCAGCCCGGAAAGCTGCTGGCGATTGAGTTTCATCTGGAAAATCCCTTGGTAAAGCGGCGTCAGGCGGCCTGCTGCAATGGTTTGGCGACGGCTTGGCCGTCGGCGTCGAAGAGGTGGCAGTGCGCCAAGTCGAAATCCAGCGTCAGGTCGTCCCCATAACGCGGGGCGAAGTCACCGCGCACGCGCACCGTGAGCATCTCGTCCGAGGTGCAGCGCACATGGCAGAAGGTGTCGCTGCCCAGGCGCTCGCTGACATCGGCAATGACCTGCATGCGTCCGCTACCGGCGCTGACCACGTTGAGGTGTTCCGGGCGTATGCCCAGGGTCACGCTGCTGCCAACGCTGAGGCCCGCAGCGCACAGCGGCAGCTCCAGGCGCGGGCCGCAGTCCAGCTGCACCTGGCAGCGCTCGGCCTCGACACCGCTCAGGGTGCCGCGCAGCATGCCCATCTTCGGCGTGCCGAGAAACCCGGCGACGAACAGGTTGGCCGGATGGTGATACAGCTCCAGCGGCGAACCGACCTGCTCGACCCGCCCGCCATTGAGCACCACCACCTTGTCAGCCAGGGTCATGGCTTCGACCTGGTCGTGGGTCACGTAGATCATGGTGGCCTGCAGCTCCTTGTGCAGCCGCGCCAGCTCCAGGCGGGTCTGCACGCGCAGGGCGGCGTCGAGGTTGGACAGCGGCTCGTCGAACAGGAAGATCTTCGGGTTGCGCACGATGGCGCGGCCGATGGCCACGCGCTGGCGCTGGCCGCCAGAGAGCTGCTTGGGTTTGCGCTCCAGCAGCGCCTCCAGCTGCAGGATGCGCGCGGCGTTGGCGACCTTGGCTTCGACCTCCTGCTTGCCCACCCTGGCCAGGTCGAGGGCGAAGGAGAGGTTCTTGCGCACGGTCATGTGCGGATACAGCGCGTAGGTCTGGAACACCATGGCCAGGTCGCGGCGCGCCGGGGCCATGTCGGTGATGTCCTGACCGTCGAGTTCGATACGCCCGCTGCTGACCTCCTCCAGCCCGGCGATCAGGCGCAGCAGGGTCGACTTGCCACAGCCCGACGGGCCGACGAAGACCACGAACTCACGGTCGCGGATATCCAGGTCGACGCCCTTGATGATCGCCGTGCCATCGAAGCCTTTTTGCAGGTTGCGAATCTTCAGATTAGCCATGTGGAAGGTCTCCTGTTATTTCACCGCGCCGAAGGACAGGCCGCGTACCAGTTGTTTTTGGCTGATCCAGCCGAAGATCAGAATGGGCGCGCAGGCCAGTGTCGAGACGGCGGAAAGCTTGGCCCAGAACAGCCCCTCCGGGCTGGAGTAGGACGCCACCAGGGCAGTCAGTGGCGCCGCGGCGGAGCTGGTCAGGTTGAGCGACCAGAAGGCCTCGTTCCAGCACAGGATCAGCGACAGCAACATGGTCGAGGCCAGGCCGCCGCGGGCGATCGGCAGCAGCACGCGGACGATCTCCTGCCAGGTGGTGGCGCCATCCAGGCGCGCCGCTTCGAGGATGTCCACGGGGATGTCCTTGAAGTAGGTGTAAATCATCCACACGACGATCGGCAGGTTGATCAGGGTGTAGATGACGATCAGCGCCAGGCGCGAGTCGAGCAGGCCGAACTGCTTGGCCAGCAGGTAGATCGGCACCAGCACGCCCACCGGCGGCAGCATCTTGGTCGACAGCATCCACAACAGCGTGCGCTTGGTGTGCCGCGTTTCGAAGAACGCCATGGAATAGGCCGCCGGAACGGCCAGGAGCATGCACAGCAGGGTCGCGGAGACCGAGATCAGCACCGAGTTCCAGGCGAAGGCGAAGTAGTCGCTGCGCTCGTTGATGTGCAGGTAGTTCTCCAGCGTCGGGGTGAAGATGAACTGCGGCGGCGTGGCGAAGGCATCGATCTCGGTCTTCAGGCTGGTCAGCACCATCCAGAAGATCGGGAAGAAGATCACCACGGCGATGGCCCAGGCCAGGACGCCGATGATCAGGCTCTGCAGGCGACGGGATTGTTTCAGCGTCAGCATCCGATTGCCCTCACTGTTGGTCGGTCAGGTTCTTGCCGATCATGCGGATCAGCACGATGGCGGCGATGTTGGCGATGACCACCGCGATCAACCCGCCCGCCGAGGCCATGCCGACGTCGAACTGCAGCAGGGCCTGGTTGTAGATCAGGTAGGCCAGGTTGGTCGACTCGTAACCCGGGCCGCCGCTGGTGGTGGTGTAGATCTCGGCGAACACCGAGAGCAGGAAGATGGTCTCGATCATCACCACCACGGCGATCGGCCGCGCCAGGTGCGGCAGGGTCAGGTGCCAGAAAATGGCGATGGGACCGGCACCGTCGAGACGCGCAGCTTCCTTCTGCTCCTGGTCCAGCGACTGCATGGCGGTCATCAGGATCAGGATGGCGAACGGCAGCCACTGCCAGGACACGATCAGGATGATCGACAACAACGGATGCTGCGCCAGCCAGTCCACTGGCTGGGCACCGAAGAACTGCCAGACGGCGGCGAGGATTCCCGAGACCGGATGGAAGATCAGGTTCTTCCACAGCAGCGCGCTGACCGTGGGCATGATGAAGAACGGCGAGATCAGCAGTACCCGCACGATGCCGCGCCCGAAGAACTCGCAGGCTTCCAGCAGCGCGGAAATCAGCACGCCGAACACCACGCTGATCAGCAGCACGCTGCCGACCAGCAACAGCGTATTGCCAGCCCCGGAGAGGAACGCGGCGTCGGTGACGAAGTAGTGGAAGTTCTCCAGGCCGACGAAGTCGTTCTCGCCGGGATACAGCAGGTTGTAGCGGATCAGCGAGAAGTACAGGGTCATGCCCAGCGGCACGATCATCCAGATCAACAGCAGGGCGACCGAAGGGCTGACCAGAAACCAGCCGGGCGCCAGGCGCCGGGGCTTGCGCCCGCCGGGCGTGCCGGCCTGTGCAGCAGGTGTGTTGATAGCCGTAGAGTTCATCATGCCTCCGAGGGCGTAATGGGTGGTGACGTGAGCAGAAAGCGGATCGCCCAGGCATGGCCCAGGCGCCATGCCCCGCCTACCGCCGGCTCACGCAGAGCCCCGGTGGGCTGAGGCAGGGTCTGCGCGACGGCTACTTCGGATACCCGGCGCGCTTCATTTCTCGCTCGGTGCTCTGCTGGGCGGCCATCAGTGCCTGCTCAGGCTGCATCTGCCCGGTCAGCGCAGCGGCGAACAGCTTGCCGACGCTGGTGCCGATGGCCTGGAACTCGGGGATGGTCACCAGTTGAATGCCCACATAGGGCACCGGCTTGGCACTCGGGTTGGCCGGGTCGGCCTTCTTCAGCGATTCCAGGGTGACCTTGGCGAATGGCGCGGCCTGCATGTAGGCATCGCTGTAGGTCGAGGCGCGGGTACCTGGCGGCACGTTGGCCACGCCATCCTTCTCGGCGACCAGCTGCGCATAGGCCTTGGAGGTGGCCCAGGCGCTGAAGGTCCTGGCAGCGTCCTTGGACTTGGAACTGGTGGGAATCGCCAGCGCCCAGGAGTACAGCCAGGAAGCGCCCTTGTCGGTGACCTGGGTCGGGGCAAAGGTGAAGCCGACCGAGTCGGCGACCTTGCTTTGCGAGGTGTCGGTCACGAACGAGCCGGCGACGCTGGCATCGACCCACTGCGCGCACTTGCCGCTGTTGAACAGCGCCAGGTTTTCGTTGAAGCCGTTGCTGGAGGCACCCGGCGGGCCGTACTTCTTCATATTGTCGACGTAGAAGTTGAGCGCGCTCTTCCACTCGCTGCCGGTGAATTCGGGCTGCCACTGCTCGTTGAACCAGCGCGCACCATAGGCATTGGCCAGGGTGGTGATCAGCGCCATGTTCTCGCCCCAGCCGGCCTTGCCGCGCAGGCACAGGCCGTACACGCCCTTGTCCGGCTGATGCAGCTTGCCGGCGAACTGGCCTATCTGATCCCAGGTCGGGTGCTCAGGCATGCTCAGGCCGGCCTGCTGGAAAAGGTCCTTGCGGTAATAGGTGATCGAGGCTTCGGCATAGAACGGCAGCGCATACAGCGTGCCCTTGGCGGACAGGCCCTGGCGCACCGACGGGAAGACATCGTCGAGGTCGTAGTCGGCTGGCAGGTCCTTCATCGGCTCCAACCAGCCTTTTTCGCCCCACAGCGCCGCTTCGTACATGCCGATGGTCAGCACGTCGAACTGGCCGCCCTGGGTGGCGATATCTGTGGTCAGACGCTGGCGCAGCACGTTCTCTTCAAGTACCACCCACTTCAGGCGGATATCGGGGTGCTGCTCTTCGAAGGTCTTGGCGAGCCGCTGCATGCGGATCATGTCGCTGTTGTTGACCGTGGCGATGGTCAGGGTTTCGGCGCCCTGGGCGACCACGCTGAGGGAGAGGCAAGAGGCTGCTGCGAATGCTTTGATCGAGTGGTTCATGCTTGTGAACTCCTCTTCCGCGCTCGTGCGGCTACGGAAGAACGTTATTGTTTTTGTTTCGCTCGGACTCGATTACACCCCCTGCTGGCTCGCGCGGACAAATCCTTGAGCGCACAACGATCGATACTTTTTTGCACTCGACGGACGAACAGAAACCCACATGGCTGCGCAAAGACCTTTCTGGCACGGGGCTTTTCGAGGATATCGGCGTGGATAATGCTGCCGGCTCAGTACAGGTTTCGCTCGGTGAGGCGCTGCACCGCGAGCTTGCGATAGCCCGACGGCGTCATACCCTTGAGTTGCTGGAAGCGGCGGTTGAAGTTGGAGATATTGCTGAAGCCAGACTCGAAGCAGACGTCGGTCACCGGCTTGTCGCTCTTGCTCAGCAGCTCGCAGGACTTGCTGACCCGCAGACGGTTGACGAACTCGACGAAACCACGCCCGGTGGCCTGCTTGAAGAAGCGCGAGAAATAGGTGGTGGTCATGCCCAGGTGCGCGGCAACTTCTTCCTGGCTGATGCCCTGCGCGTAGTACTGGAAGATGTAGTCCACTGCCCGGTTGATACGCTCGACATGTTGCTCGTCACCCAGTTGCGAAGAGGTCACGCCCGACAGCAACTGGTAGTCCTCGCTGCCCGCGAGCAGCTCCATGAGGATGAAGAAATGTCCCAGGCGAGTGATGCCCCGGCTGCTGGCGATCTTGCTCATCAACACGCCGGCTTCGCGAATCATCTGCGGGTCACGAAACTCGATACCGAACTGCGCGCGAGCCAGCAAGGGCTGCAGGCCACCGAGTTCGGCGAACACGGCACTGCCGCTTTCCAGCACCTCATCGGTGAAGTTGACCAGCATGTCGCGGGTTTCCACCACCTCGCCCTCCTCCACCTGGCTGATCCAGTTGTGCGGCAGGCCAGGGCCGGTGAGAAACAGGGTATAGGGAGAAAAATTACCGATGTAGTCGCCGATGAATACCTTGCCGGAGCTGGCGACGATCAGGTGCAGCTCATATTCCTTGTGAAAGTGCCAGCGTACGAGGGGCGATGGGAAGCCATGCTGACGGTAGATCAGCGAATGGCCTTCGTGGTCGTCCATCAGTTCGTAGGACGGGTCGGCTACGCGGGATGTCCGGGTCATGGGCTACGCCGTTGCTCGGCGACATGCCAGTCGGTTCAGGCTGGGATGTCTGCTGTGTTCACTCATGGGCAGGCCAGTGTAGCAGCCAAAAATGAACGAGCCCCACCTGTGCGGGTGAGGCTGTTTTCAATTCGATGTTTCGTCATACGCCGCCTTGAAAGGCTAACGCATCTTGTACAGCACAGCGGCGCCTGGCCTGGCCTCGAAAGCAGGCACCGTACGCTGCTCAAGTGGCCTGCCCGAGACATCCCACACCAACGTGTCCGAGGGGTACTCGTCCTTGCGGGTCATGGCGTCGATTTGCTTGACGATCACAGCCGAGCTTTCAGGCACCTCGGGGTTCCATTCGAAAACACCCACTCTACCGAAGAACACCGCCGGTGCATCGGCATCGAGACGGCGGTCCGGGCACATGACCAGGCCTCGGTCGAGCATGACCCTCAGCGCGCCGACCGGTACCTTCTTCACCGTCGGCGTGGTGCGTTCGGCACTGTGTCCTGAGCAGACATTGGCCGAGCGCGTAACCATGTCCTCGACCACTTCACTATCGGATTGGGCATGCGCCGAAAAGGCAACGGCAGATAAGGCAAGAATTACCAGGTTTGACTTCCAGGACACCAGAAACCTCCTATGGAAAGAATGCGCCAATGTTGCAGACCGTTCAGGTTGGACACAGTTCATTTTCAGGGAGGTTACAGTGCGCGGCACGAAATCAGTCTGCGCCTCCAGCTCATGGAAACTGTCAGTTGCCTGCTAATTCACCTGTTGATCATCAGGGAGTGGCGTGATCGTCGTTGCGACAGCCAGAACAGCTCCAATGGCCACCCATTCAACAGCCTGCAAGGTGGTTGCTAGCCGTGTGATCGCAAACTGATCAGCATACTGTCGCTTGATAGGCATCAGCGACTGCCAAACTTGAACGCTTTTGGGCCCCTTATCAAACGCCACAAAGCGACGAGAGCTGCCCCGGCCATGAACGAAAACAACACAGAATCCTTAAGCAAATAAAACACGAAGCTGAACGGCTCATCCTTGAACAAAAACACCATCGGCTGCCTGTCACCACGCGGACCAACCAGAGTGTGCAACTCACCACTGACGAAGGCTGTGTAAACTTCGGGCGCTATCAGTAGCGTGACACCGCCAAAGAACAAAACACTCAGCACGCAGTAAAACTTGATTCTGTATTCAGGCATTGAGTGGTACCCACTTCATAAAATTCATCTGTTTTTCCGGGCGCTGACCAGGTTTTGTACGAAAAGCCGGCGAGCGAAGGTCAAGCAAGGCGCAACGAGCGAAGCGAGTAACAGCCGTAGGCTGATCCGAAGGGCGAGCGCCAGCGAGTCAAAACAGGCGAGGAACGGTCGGAGTCGCGGGCGACTTTACTGGAGTAAATGAGCATTCCGACCGGGTGGCGATCCACCGGGTGGCGCACCACCGGGCTGGCGATCCAGCCTGTTTTTAACGCAGCATGGCCGAGCGCAGGCACTTTTCGTACAAAACCTAGACGGGAAGCATCTCAAGGTGCATCCGGAGCAGATGCGCACAGTTTCGTGACTTAACAACAGTCCCTCTGCAGCGAGCCTGTGCTCAGCACTGTTCAGCGCCAGGAGTTTGCTCACCTGGCGGAAGTGAAAACGCCGCCCCACCACCCCGGCGATCACCGGCCCGTGAAAAATTTTCGCGTCCCAACGAAAAAACCCACCGTTCAAGGTGGGTTCTTTCATATTTGCATCACTGGGAGCTGAACCTTAAGTTCGCTCCAGACGGTGAGGTGATTTCGCTTCCTTTAAGGAACGCTTATCACTGTGTACCGCCTTGAATATGGTGGGTCGTGTAGGATTCGAACCTACGACCAATTGGTTAAAAGCCAACTGCTCTACCAACTGAGCTAACGACCCGTTGGATGGCGCGTATATTACTGATTTTTCTCAGTAATTCAACACCTTCCTGAAAAAAAATTAAAAATATCGCGTCGGGTCGGCGACACCGGCCGCTGCAAAGCCTTCCGCACGCAGGCGGCAGCTGTCGCATTTGCCGCAGGCACGGCCTTCATCGTCGGCCTGGTAGCACGACACCGTCAGCGAATAATCCACGCCCAGACGCACGCCCGCCTTGATGATGTCGGCCTTGCTCAGGTTCTGCAGCGGCGCGCGGATCTTGAAGCCCTGCCCTTCTACACCGGCTTTGGTGGCCAGATTGGCCAGGCGCTCGAAGGCCTCGACGAACTCGGGGCGGCAGTCCGGGTAACCGGAGTAGTCCACAGCGTTGACGCCGATGAAGATGTCCTGGGCTTGCAGGACTTCGGCCCAACCCAGGGCCAGGGACAGGAACACGGTGTTGCGCGCCGGTACGTAGGTCACCGGAATGCCTTCGGTCGGCGCCTCGGGCACATCGATGGTGCTATCGGTGAGGGCCGAGCCGCCCATGCCGTCGAGGTTCAAGCCGATGACCTTGTGGTCGGCGGCACCCAGGTTGCGTGCCACCTGTGCGGCCGCGTTGAGTTCGGCGCGGTGACGCTGACCGTAGTCGAAGCTCATGGTGTAGCAGGTGTAGCCTTCGGCCTGGGCCATGGCCACCACCGTGGCGGAATCCAGGCCACCGGACAGCAGGATGACGGCTTTCTTGTCACTCATGGTTTCTCTCCTCTCAGCGCCCTGGCTCGTCGTTCCAGAGCAGCTTGTGCAATTGCATCTGGAACCGCACCGGCAGGTTGTCTGCCACGATCCAGTCGGCCAGGTCGCTACCTTTCAATTCATGATGACTCGCCGAGAACAGCACTTCACCGGCGCGCTGGTCCAGCTGGTACTGGATCAGCTTGGACACGGCCCAGTCGTAGTCATCACGGGAGCAGATCACGAACTTCACCTGATCGTTGCGGGTCAGCAGCTCAATGTTCTCGTAGCGGTTGCGCGCCACTTCCTTGGAACCTGGGGTCTTGAGGTCCACGACCCGACTGACCCGGGTGTCGACCGCCGAGATGTCCAGCGCCCCACTGGTTTCCAGCGAAACCTCATAGCCGGCGTCACACAGGCGCTGCAGCAAGGGAATCGCGTTGGGCTGGGCCAGCGGCTCGCCACCGGTGACGCACACATAACGAGGCCGCCAGCTGGCGACTTTCTCGACGATGGCATCCAGGGTCATGAGCGTGCCGCCACTGAACGCATAGGCGCTGTCGCAGTATTGGCACCTGAGAGGGCAGCCAGTGAGCCGCACGAATACCGTGGGCAGGCCGGCCGTTCGGGTTTCACCCTGCAGCGAGTGAAAGATTTCGGTGATGCGTAATGTGTCTTGCATGGGGGCCACGGGCGTAACAGCTAAACAGGCCGTCCGCCTCCGTCAGGCACTTCAAGGCACCCGCAAGCGCGCGATGCAATGAAGCGAAATCAATGTTGACCGATATTTCGGGTGGGCGATTCTAACGAAAAAAGCCGCGACAGGCGCGGCTTTCTCGAACAGGCAACGGTCGCGGCTTCAGAGACGCTGAAGATCGCGCTGGGCCAACTGGGCGGCAGAGGTGTTCGGGTACTGCGACACGACCTGCTGAAGGATGCCTTTGACCTTGTCGGTATGACCCAGGCGGCGCTCCACGTCAGCCAGCTTGTATAGCGAATCAGGCACCTTGGCGTGCTTGGGATACAGCTGACTGACCTTGGCGAAAGCCTGGCCGGCGCCCTGGAGGTCGCCTTTGGCCAGGTTCACTTCGCCCAGCCAGTACTGGGCATTGCCCGCATAACTGCTGTTGGGATACTTGCGCAGGAAAGCGGCGAAGGCCTGGCTGGCCTTGTCGAAGTCCTTGGCTTTCACCAGGTCGAAGGCTGCTTCGTAATAAAGCTTTTCCTTCGCCGGATCGGCAGGTTCGGTGCCGGCTGCTGGAGCCTGGCTGGCCGAAGCCGAAGATGCACTGCCGGCATCGCTTGGAGCGTTGCCAGCAGGAGCGGAATTGTTGTTCGCAGCGGCTGCACCACTGACGATACGTTGGTCGAGGTCCTGATAACGCTCCAGAGCTTCCTGCTTCATGCGCTGGATATCGTTCTGCTGGACTTCGAGCATGCCACGCAGACGGGAGATTTCTTCCTGCATCTGCTGCAGCTGCATGAACAGCTGACCCTGTGCCGAGGGCTGGGCCGTAGCCCCTCCCCCGGCATAGGCGCCGGACGTGCCATAACCCGATGGCGGATAACTGCTACCAGAGCCGGTATTGTCACCGACCACAGGAACCGCACCCCACGCAGTGAGCGGCAGGGCGAGGGCCAAAACGGTTAGAGCACGGCGGCACGTCATATCGAATTACTTACGCAGTTCGACGCGACGGTTCTGAGCCCAGGACTGCTCGTCGTTGCCGGTAGCAACTGGACGCTCTTCGCCGTAGGAAACGACTTCCAGCTGAGCTGGGGAAACGCCCTGCAGAACCAGGTAGCGCTGAACGGCTTTCGCACGACGCTCGCCCAGAGCCAGGTTGTATTCACGAGTACCGCGCTCGTCGGTGTTGCCTTCCAGAACGACGCGAGCGCCGTTGGCTTTCAGGTCCTTGGCGTGAACGTCCAGAGCGCGCATGGCTTCTGGCTTCAGGTCCGAGCTGTCGTATTCGAAGTAGAAGGTGGTGATTGCGCGCAGAGCAGCTTCTTCGCTCAGGCTGCCGTCAACAGCACCAGTGTTGGCGCCGTAGCCAGCGTTAGGGTCGACTGCACCACCAGCACCGGCGTTGTCGCCGCCTTTGGAGGAGCAACCTACTGCTACAGCCATGGCCAGAGCCAGCGCAGCAAACTTACCAAACTTCAGCATTTCCATCTTGAAACTCCTAATGAACCCCAGTGTGTTAAGCAAAAACTTGTGTTGCGCCGCGTCAGTTCAGGTAAGGGGACCAGGACGGTTCTCTGACTTCGCCTTGAGCGGTAGGAAGCGGGAGCCTCACGCGTCCGTTAATGGACACGAGCATCAAGACTCCCCGGCCCTGCTGGCGGGTGGCGTAGATTACCATGGTGCCGTTGGGCGCAACAGTAGGTGACTCATCAAGGTTGCTATCCGTGAGAATTTTTACACTTCCACGGGCCAGATCCTGCGCAGCGACCTTGAAGTTGGTGAAACCATCCTGACGGTGAATCATGACCAGGGTCTTTTCATCGGCCGACAGTTTCGGGTTGGCATTATAGTTACCCACGAAGGTTACGCGCTGTGCGCCACCACCACCGATGCTGGTCTTGTAGATCTGTGGCTTGCCGCCACGGTCGGAGGTGAAGTAGATGGTCGAACCATCACGGCCGAAGAACGGCTCGGTGTCGATCGACGGATCGTTGGTCACGCGAGTCAACTGACGGCTGGCCATGTCGATCACGTAGATCTCCGGGTTGCCGTCCTTGGAGAGCACGAACGCCAGTTTGTTGCCATCGGGCGACCAAGCCGGCGCACCGTTGAGGCCTTCGAAGTTGGTGATCTGCTCACGACGCCCGGTATCGATGTGCTGAACGAAGATACGCGGACGTTTCTGCTCGAACGAGACATAGGCGATGCGCTTGCCATCCGGCGCGAAGCGCGGCGACAGGATCGGCTCACGCGACTGCAGCAGGGTCACCGCACGGGCACCGTCGTAGTCCGAACGCTGCAGGGTGTAGCGAGTGTTGTTTTCCGAGAAACGCTCGGCAGTTACATAAAGGATACGGGTAGAGAACGCACCCTTGATGCCGGTGAGCTTTTCGAACGACTGGTCGGAAATATAGTGCGCCATGTCACGCAGCTGGTCGGTGGTACCCGACACGTTACCGGTCAGCACCTGCTGCTCGGTGGCTACGTTGAACAATGCGTAGGACACCTGTAGACGACCACCGGACGGCACGATGTTGCCGACCATGACGTACTGTGCACCCAGCGCTTTCCAGTCACGGAAGATGACTTCGCTGGCCTGGGCAGGCTGGCTGATCATGTTCTGCCGTGGAATCGGCGAGTAGTAGCCCGAGTTGCGCAGGTCATTGCCGATGATCTCGGCCATGTCGTCCGGCAGGACGTTACCGCCCTGCCAGCCGAATGGAACCACAGCGATCGGCGTGGCACGGTCACTGCCGCTGGTGACCAGAATGTTCTTTTCTTCCGCTACGGCCAGTCCTGCCGCGCAGCAAAGAACCAAAAGCAGTCCTCGAAGAAGGTTAATCACAAGGCTAGATCCTCTGGTGTGAATGTCATCTTGAATGAACGATAGGGTGCGAACTCAGCCGGCTTCAGACCCTGCATTTCTGTCAAACGCCCAATATTCTTGACCGCTGCGACTGCAGAGCTGTCGAACGGACCGTCTCCGCTGGACTTGGCGACGGTTACCGAAGTCACCGTACCGTCCGGCAGCATGCCGATCTGCAGAACCACAGCCATGCCTTTGCGAGCCGATGGCGGACGCGCCCAGCCTTCCGAAGCACGCATGCGAATCAGGTCGTCGAAGCTGCCCGCAACCTGGTCCCCCACCTCGTCGGCCAGGGTCTGCTGTCGCTCGGTCTTGTCCGAAAGCAAGTCGGCCAATGCCTGCGCCTTCTTGTCCTCGGCGGCCTTGCGCGCCGCTTCCTGAGCCTTCTTCGCCGCAGCGTCCGCAGCCGCCTTCTTCTTGGCGTCTTCGGCGGCTTTTTTCTTGGCGTCCTCGGCGGCCTTTTTCTTGGCCTCGTCGGCTGCCTTTTTCTTGGCTTCCTCGGCAGCGGCCTTCTTGGCGTCTTCCTCGGCTTTTTTCTTGGCTTCTTCTTCGGCCTTCTTCTTGGCTATATCAGCCAATTGTTTCTCTTCGGCCTTTTTCGCCTCAGCCGCCTTTTTGGCTTCATCGGCCGCCTTGCGGGCCTCTTCGGCTTTCTGTTCGGCAGCTTTCTGCTCGGCAGCCTTCTTGGCCTCTTCGGCAGCCTTCTGTTCCTGGGCCTTTTGAGCTTCTTCGGCTTTCTTTTGTTCCGCCGCCTTTACAGCTTCCTGCTTCTGCTGCTCGATCTTCTTCTGTTCCAGCTGCTCGGTCTCGGTCTGCCGTGCAGCGTTCTTCTTCGCCTCGCCAGCGATCTTCTGGTTGGTCTGGGTAGTGGCCTGGCTCTTGGACTTGAGCTGGTACAGCGTAGCCTGAACGACAGGCTTCGCCTCCGGCAGCTCAGGTGTCATGGCGAAACTGACAAAGAGCATGCCGAAGATCAGGATGTGCAGGGCAACTGCCCAGACACTGGGCCAGAAGTAGCTTTCCGAGGCGGATGGCTCTCGAATTGGCTGCATCAGGGTGCCTCGGTAATCAGGCCGACGTTGGCGATACCCGCTTTCTGCAGGCCGCCCATGGTGACCATGACCGATCCATAGTCGACAGCCTTGTCACCGCGGATGAACACCTGGGTCTGCTTGCCAGCATCACGCCCGGCCGCGACGATCTTGGTCACGGCACTGGTCAGTTGCGGCAAGGTCATCGCCTTGTCCATCTGCTTGTCGGTATCGACTTCGCTGCCAAGGTTCCAGTAATAGGTCTTGTCGGCCTTGATCGAAATGGTCAGGACCTGGTTGTTGTTGTCCTGCGGCAGGGCCTCACTGGAGACCTTGGGCAGATCGACCTTCACACCCTGGTTGATCATGGGAGCCGTGACCATGAAGATGACCAGCAGCACCAACATCACGTCGATGTAGGGCACCACGTTCATTTCGGCGACCGGCCGGCGTTTGTTGCGACGATCTCGAGCGATCAAAGCCATGGGGAATTACCTGCTCAATCTTCGCTGGTGTGCACTTTACGGTGCAGGATGGCCTGGAACTCGTCGGCGAAGGTGTAGTAGCGGCCGATCAGAGTCTCGGTGCGCGCAGCGAAACGGTTGTAGGCCATTACGGCCGGGATCGCGGCGAACAGGCCGATGGCCGTGGCGATCAGAGCCTCGGCGATACCCGGTGCAACGGTGGCCAGGGTGGCCTGTTGCGCGGTGGCCAGGCCACGGAAGGAGTTCATGATGCCCCATACGGTGCCGAACAGGCCGACGTAGGGACTGGTGGAGCCGACGGTTGCCAGGAATGGCAGGCCGGTTTCCAGCTTCTCTTCCTCGCGGGAGATGGCCACGCGCATGGCACGCGCCACACCTTCCATGACCGCATCAGGGTCGACCCCGGGCTGCTGGCGCAGGCGGGAGAATTCCTTGAAGCCGGCACGGAAGATCTGCTCCACGCCCGAATCCGGGTCCGGATTGCTGCCGGCCTGGCGGTAGAGCTTGGAGAGATCGATACCCGACCAGAAACGCTCCTCGAAGCTGTCCAGGGCACGACGGCCCGCGCGAATCATGTTGCTACGCTGGAAAATCATGACCCACGAGGCGATCGAGGCCGCCACCAGGCTCAGCATCACCAACTGCACAACGATGCTGGCATTGCTGACCAAACTCCACATGGAGGTATGGTCGACGACGTTAGCAGCTTCCACGTTCTATCTCCTGCTCTGAATCTGAATGTTGGCCCGTGCCACACGACTGCTCGGCGAACGCGGTTCGCAGCGCTTCGGGTATGGCGCGGGGTCTGAAACTGTCGGCGCTGACACACGCCACCAGGAACTGCCCTTCGCAGAGCAGCGTCGCATCGGCGACCCGGGTCACCTGCTGACGAAAGCGCAGGCTGGCACGGTTCAATTCGATGACTTGCGCACTGATCGACAGTTCGTCGTCCAGGCGCGCGGGTTTGTGGTAACGCGCTTCACTGGAATGCACGACGAACAACAGGTTCTCATCGGCCAGCGTGGACTGGTTGAACCCCAGTTGCCGCAGCTGTTCGGTGCGAGCCCGCTCCATGAATTTCAGGTAATTGACGTAATAGACGACGCCGCCGGCATCGGTGTCTTCGTAATAGACGCGACAGCGATGGGCGAACGCCTGAACCCCGTTTTGCGCGCGCATACTCTAGTGCTTACTCCTCGGGTTGCCAATCGGGTGAGGCAACTGTTTTTCAAGGTTTTTCCTGTCGCCCTCGGCCTTTTCGACGCCAGGGCCATTCCGGCCCACCCTTGCAGGGGCGGCGCCGGCCAGGCACTCATTAGTCGGCGCGATCATCAACAGGTTCCTCGACCGCTGGCAAATCGCCCATACGCCCGGGAAGATTCAGCCCGAAATGCAGGTAGGCATGCCGGGTGACCACTCGTCCACGTGGGGTGCGCATGATGTACCCCTGCTGGATCAGGTAGGGTTCGAGCACGTCCTCGATGGTGTGGCGCTCCTCGCTGATTGCGGCAGCCAGGCTGTCGACACCCACGGGCCCGCCATCGAACTTTTCAATCATGGTCAGCAGCAGGCGCCGGTCCTGATGGTCGAAGCCATGCTCGTCGACATCCAGCAGGTTGAGCGCCTTGTCCGCCGCCTGACGCGTGATGTGCCCGTTACCACGCACCTGCGCGAAGTCACGTACCCGACGCAGCAACCGGTTGGCGATCCGCGGCGTACCGCGGGCGCGCCGGGCGATCTCGAAGGCGCCCTCCGGGTCGATGGCCAGGCCCAGGATGCCAGCCGAGCGCGACACGATGGTCGACAGGTCGGCGGTGCTGTAGAACTCCAGGCGCTGCACGATGCCGAAGCGGTCACGCAGCGGATTGGTCAGCATCCCGGCGCGCGTGGTAGCGCCCACCAGGGTAAAGGGAGGCAGGTCGAGCTTGATCGAACGAGCCGCCGGCCCTTCGCCGATCATGATGTCCAACTGGAAATCCTCCATCGCCGGATACAGCACCTCTTCGACGATGGGTGAAAGACGGTGGATTTCGTCGATGAACAGGACGTCGTTGGGCTCCAGGTTGGTGAGGATGGCCGCCAGGTCACCTGGCCGCTCCAGCACCGGGCCGGAGGTACTCTTGATCGAGACGTTCATTTCCTGGGCGATGATGTTCGCCAGGGTGGTCTTGCCCAGCCCGGGCGGGCCGAAGATCAGGGTGTGGTCCAAAGATTCACTGCGCCCGCGCGCCGCCTGGATGAACAGCTCCATCTGCTCGCGCACGGCCGGCTGGCCAATATAGTCGGCCAGGCTGAGCGGCCTGATGGCGCGGTCGAACTGCTCTTCTCGATCACGCCCGCTGCCGGCACTGATGAGACGGTCGGCTTCTATCACTTAAGCCATCCCCTTCAGGGCGCGGCGGATCAGCTCTGCACTGCTCAAGTCTTTTTCCTTGATGGCGGAGACGGCCTTGCTCGCCTCCTGAGGTTTGTAGCCCAGCGTGACCAGTGCACTGATCGCGTCGCTTTCGGCGCTGGCGACCGGCTCGATCGGGCTGGGCCCATTGGAAACCAGGGTGAAGACGCCCGGCAAGGCCTCCCAGGCCTTGAAGCGGTCCTTGAGCTCGACCAGCAGACGTTCGGCAGTCTTCTTGCCCACACCGGGAACGCGGGTCAGCGCCGAGGTGTCCTGGGCCTGCACGCAACGCACCAGCTCGTCGACCTCCAGGCCCGACATTAGCGCCAGGGCCAGCTTGGGGCCCACGCCGTTGAGACGGATCAGCTCGCGAAACATTTCCCGATCACGTTTTTCAAAGAACCCATAGAGCAGGTGCGCATCCTCGCGCACCACCAGATGGGTGTGCAAAGTGACCACCTCACCGACATGGGGCAACCGGTACAGCGTGGTCATGGGCACTTCCAGCTCGTAGCCGACGCCATTGACATCCAGCACCAGGTTAGGCGGCTGCTTCTCAACCAGAGCACCACGTAAACGTCCAATCACCTAATCAGATCCTATATCGTCCCGCGCCCAGGCGAAAAAATGGACACATTCCCAACCGCAGGCAAGTGAAAAAATGCGAGCGGATGATGCAATCAGAGCCGCAACCGACCCCGACGACTGCGCGCTGCACCCAGGCCGTGAGGCACCAGACTGGAACGCGTATGCGCATGACAAAGCGCAATGGCCAGGGCGTCCGAGGCGTCGACCTGGGGCTTGCTGGTGAGCTTGAGCAGGTGCATGACCATCAGCATCACCTGCTCCTTGTTCGCCCCGCCGGTGCCGGCCACGGCCTGCTTGACCTGCGTAGCCGTATATTCGGCGATCTCCAGACTCTCCTCGGCACCCGCGACGATGGCGGCACCCCGCGCCTGCCCCAGCTTCAGCGCCGAATCAGCATTGCGCGCCATGAACACTTTCTCGATGCCCATGGTCACCGGCCCGTAGGTCTGGATCACCTCGCGTACGCCACGAAAAACGATCTGCAAACGCTCATGCAGCTCGCCGTCACCGGTACGGATACAACCGGAGGCCACGTATACGCAGCCTCGCCCCGTATCGCGAACGACGCCATAGCCGGTAATTCGCGACCCGGGGTCGATGCCTAGAATGAGAGTCATAACGCCTGCCGCCCGGCCCCGCTGTCTATACCACCTGAAAACAGACACCGAAGGCGCGCCGCGAAGTCGAGACTCCTGCGGCGCACCTTCGGTGCCCTGGCCCCGCCCAGACGTGGATCAGCTCAGCTGTTCCATGACGTCTTCGGGAATTTCCGCGTTCGAATAGACGTTCTGCACGTCATCGAGGTCTTCTAGCATGTCGATAAGCTTGAGCACCTTCTGCGCACCGTCGAGGTCCAGCACCGCACTGGTGCTGGGCAATAGCACGATCTCGGCGTCGTGGCCCTGGAACCCAGCCGCCTCCAGCGCGTTGCGCACGGCATAGAAACTGGCGAAGGACGTGAACACGTCGATGGAACCGTCCGGGTTGGTCACCACATCGTCGGCGTCGGCCTCCATGGCCGCTTCCATCAGGGCATCTTCGTCGGTGCCTGCCGCGAAGCTGATCTGCCCCTTGCGATCGAACAGGTAGGCCACCGAACCGTCGGTGCCCAGGTTACCGCCACATTTGCTGAACGCATGGCGCACCGCAGCGGCGGTGCGGTTGCGGTTGTCGGTCATGGCCTCGACCATCACCGCCACGCCGCCCGGGCCGTAGCCTTCGTAGCTCAGCTCAACGACATCGTCACCGTCGGTCGCGCCCACGCCCCGGGCAATCGCGCGGTCAATGGTGTCGCGAGTCATGTTGGCGCCCAGCGCCTTGTCCAGCGCCAGACGCAGGCGCGGGTTGGATCCGGGGTCGCCGCCGCCCTGGCGGGCTGCGACGGTCAGCTCACGAATCCACTTGGTAAAGATCTTGCCCTTCTTGGCATCCTGACGCTCTTTGCGGTGCTTGATGTTCGCCCACTTGGAATGACCTGCCATTTCTTGCTCCAGATTCTTTCGCAAATACATAAGGGGCTGTTGACCTTGCAACGCGACACACGCGCTGCAACGTCAACAGCCCCTGGTTTCTCGCCCGCGAAACGGGCGAGAAGATCGACTGCCTGATACAGGGGCGGCCTGCAGGGCGTGTGCGTGGCACACGCCCCACCGCGCCTTACTCGGCCTTCTGCTGCTCGCGCAGGCGAATGTGCAGCTCGCGCAAGGCCTTGGCATCCACCACACCCGGTGCCTGGGTCATGACGTCCGCAGCACTCTGGGTTTTCGGGAAGGCGATGACCTCACGGATCGACTGGGCGCCGGTCATCAGCATTACCAGGCGATCCAGACCGAAGGCCAGGCCACCGTGTGGTGGTGCGCCGTATTTCAGCGCATCGAGCAGGAAGCCGAACTTCTCCTGCTGCTCGTCTTCGGAGATGCCCAGGATACGGAATACCGCCTGCTGCATTTCCTTGCGGTGGATACGGATCGAACCACCACCCAGCTCGGTACCGTTGAGCACCATGTCGTAGGCACGCGACAGCGCCTGGCCAGGGTTGGCCTCAAGCTCCTCGGGAGAGCACTTAGGCGCGGTGAAGGGGTGGTGCAGGGCCGACAGAGAACCGTCGTCGTTTTCCTCGAACATCGGGAAGTCCACGACCCACATTGGGGCCCACTCACAGGTGTGCAGCTTGAGGTCATTGCCCAGGCGGATACGCAGGGCACCCAGCGCTTCGCTGACGATCTTGAACTTGTCGGCACCGAAGAACACGATGTCGCCATCGACCGCACCCACGCGATCCAGGATCACATTGAGGTTGTCCTCAGGGATGAACTTGACGATCGGCGACTGCAGGCCCTCGACGCCCTTGGCGCGCTCGTTGACCTTGATGTAGGCCAGGCCCTTGGCACCGTAGATGCCAACGAACTTGGTGTAGTCGTCGATCTGGCTGCGTGCCATGCCGGCAGCACCGGGTACACGCAGGGCGGCAACGCGGCCTTTAGGATCGTTGGCCGGGCCACTGAACACCTTGAAGTCCACAGCGGTGAGCTGGTCGGCGACGTCGACCAACTCCAGCGGAATACGCAGGTCTGGCTTGTCCGAACCGTAGCGGCGCATGGCCTCTTCGAACGGCATGTGCGGGAATTCGCCGAACTCGACGTCCAGCACTTCCTTGAACAGCTGACGAACCATCTTCTCGGTCAGACCGATGATGTCGGCCTCTTCCAGGAAGCTGGTTTCGATGTCGATCTGGGTGAATTCCGGCTGGCGGTCGGCACGCAGGTCTTCGTCACGGAAGCACTTGGCGATCTGGTAGTAGCGATCGAAGCCCGCGACCATCAGCAGTTGCTTGAACAGCTGGGGCGACTGCGGCAGTGCGAAGAAGCTGCCGGGGTGGGTACGGCTGGGTACCAGGTAATCGCGGGCGCCCTCAGGCGTGGCGCGAGTCAGGATCGGCGTCTCGACGTCCAGGAAACCGTTCTCGTCGAGGTAGCGGCGAATGCTGCTGGTGATCCGCGAACGCAGGCGCAGTTTCTCGGCCATTTCCGGACGACGCAGGTCGATGAAGCGGTAGCGCAGGCGGGTTTCCTCGCCGACGTCGGAGTATTCGTTGAGCGGGAACGGCGGCGTCTCGGCCTCGTTCAGGACCTGCAGCTCGTAGCCGAGGATCTCGATGGCACCGGAGGCGATGTTGGTGTTTACCGCACCGGCCGGGCGGGCACGCACCTTGCCGACCACCTTGACCACGTATTCGCTGCGCACACGATCGGCTGCAGCGAAGGTCTCGGCGCGATCAGGGTCGAATACCACCTGGGCCATACCTTCACGGTCACGGATATCGAGGAAAATAACCCCTCCGTGGTCACGACGACGATGGACCCATCCGCAAAGGGTAACTTCCTGACCTTCCAGACTCTCGTTCAGTTGGCCGCAATAGTGGCTGCGCATCATGATGGTGTATTCACTTCCCGTAATTCGATTTCAGTGGAGGCTCGATCCTCCCTGGCGTGGGCCCAATAGTGCAAGAGCCGGGACATGCAGTTCAAGCCGGACCGCCCACGCGCAGGCATGCCTGTTGGCAGACGCAGCAGTATATAGGGTTAATTGAGCACGCGCAGCCGCCGAACCCACCCGCGAGGATACGGAGGGTTCGGAGCTGCACTGCTGACCTGTACGCACCAGTGGGGCACAGCAGGAAAACCGCCACTCCAGAACATCTCTCACAGGTTCAAGACGAAGCCTGTGACTTGAGAAGGTGCGCAACGCAGACAACGCGAATGAGCCCGCTGAAGTTCTTGACGCCGCCATAACGCAAATGAACTTCCCGATCGATATTGGATAACACCGCATTGATCGAGCAATTCTTTGAATGCGCAATGGCCGAGAGAATATTCCAGTAGATATTCTCAAGACGCAGACATGTTGCCAGACCATTGAGCCTCTCCGATTTGGAATGAGGCTGCGCGAGCCCCATGCTGAAGCCCTCGATGAACGGGTCGCCAGGGAGTGCGCCGGAGCAAGGAACGTCCCTGACCTCAAGCTTCAAACCTTGAACCATGATAATCACCACCTCTGAACAAGCATTTCAGACAACAGAAAGAAACATTCGAAAACAATAAATGCACCTTTATAAAGCCCGAAAGCAACGCACTTATCCAGAAGGCCCGACACTCAAACGACGTAGGACATAACAACAACATGAGAAGGAATAAGACTGTAATACAGCCTTACGCCAAGATAGTCGGAGAAAAGCAATAAATAGATATATAAACTTGTAACAGGCTCGACCCAAGGCAGCATCGCGAGATGCCGCCCCAGGCCGGAAGATCAGCGGGCTTCCAGCATCGAACGCAGCATCCACGCGGTCTTCTCATGAACCTGCATGCGCTGGGTCAGCAAATCGGCCGTTGGCTCGTCACTGACCTTGTCGAGCAGCGGGAAGATACTGCGAGCGGTACGCACGACCGCCTCCTGCCCCTGCACCAGGCTCTTGATCATGTCCTCGGCAGAAGGCACACCCTCTTCTTCCTTGATGGACGACAGACGAGCGTAGGTCGAATAGGTGCCTGGGGCCGGGAAGCCCAGCGCACGAATACGCTCGGCGATGGAGTCCACGGCCAATGCCAGCTCGTTGTACTGCTCTTCGAACATCAGGTGCAGGGTGCGGAACATCGGACCACTGACGTTCCAGTGAAAATTGTGAGTCTTGAGGTACAGCACGTAGGTATCGGCCAACAGATGGGAAAGTCCGTCGACGATGGATTTGCGATCCTCTTCACTGATACCGATATCGATTGCCATGATTCATCTCCTTGTATAAGGCTCAAAAGAACTCGATGGAGCACACTCTACCAGAGCCCGAGGCAGGTGCAGCCCTATCGACACGATAGAAAAACCGGATCCCTGCCCCACCCAGCGCGACCGATAGCCCGATCGCGCCCAACTCCGTCAGCAGCGAACACCACGGCGGATACGACCGCAGCGCCCGGGCATCGTTTGAGTAGACCCGTCCTTTGCTGTTAAATACACCGCGTGTCGTTACAGCCAGCATCTCGCACGTTCACTGCCGGCGTAACCCATAGGCAGGTAAAGCGCGCGTGCATCACGCCTTCCATTCTCTTTTGAAGCGTACCGCGCGCTGCCGGCTATTTCCTTGTGTTCCATTCTGATACGAGCTTTATAAAATGTTGAAAATCGTCCACCTGGTAACAGGGGCAGCCGCCTTGCTGCTGTCCTTGATACCCAGCCTGCGCAGTGAAGCGTTCTCTTCTTACCTGCTGCAACCCGATGCGCTTTACCTGGCATTCTTCGGCCTGCTCAACCTGCTGCTCGCGCCGGTCATTCCGCACTGGAAAAAAGGCCCGCGGCGCAGCCTGCAGAACCTGGTCAGCGTCCTGCTGGTCCTCGCCGTCGTCGCCCAGACCTTGACGCTACTGGTTCCACTGCCACCTGTCGGCGAACAACCCGCCGTACTGTTCGCGCTAGGCATCACCCTGCTCGCAATCCTCCTGCACTTGATCACCACCCTCTACAAGCGTTCGCCCGCACCAGTACCGCAAAGCCATGAAGTGGGCCAGCGCGATACAGGCACGGTGAAGTGGTTCAACTCCTCGAAGGGCTTCGGCTTCATCTCCCGTGATTCGGGCGATGACATCTTCGTGCACTTCCGCGCCATTCGCGGCGAAGGCCATCGAATCCTGGTGGAAGGCCAGCGTGTGGAGTTCTCGGTAATGAATCGCGACAAGGGCCTGCAAGCCGAAGACGTAGTAGCAGCTGCACCGCGCCGCTGAGCACCGCAGAAATGAAAAAGCCCCGCCAGTGCGGGGCTTTTTCATGCCACAACGATCAGTAATGCGGCGGCGGTACATCATCTTCGAAACCATCCATGCGATGGCTCATCTCTTCCTGCCGCTTGGCGACCAGCATGAGCTGCTGCTGCAGGCGATCAATGACGCGCTGCTGACCCACCAGTACGTCATTGAGCGCCTGAATGGTGTCATCCTGAAACGCCAGGCGGCTTTCCAGCTCCATGACCCTCGACTCAAGACTCATAAGCCCTCCTCGAAACGAAACTCCGCAGGCATCGCTGCCCGAAGTCGATCGACGATGCCCGCCACCTGAGCGGGCGAGTACGGCTGTGCAGGCAACTTGCCCCATACCGGAGCAGGCCACGCCCCATCGTCGGTCTTGCGCACGATGACATGCATGTGCAACTGACTGACGACGTTACCCAGGGCCGCAACGTTGAGTTTATCAGCGACGAACACCACCTTCAGAAGGCGCGCCAACTCGGTGGTTTCACGCCACAACTGGGCCTGGTCTTCGACATCCAGCTCGAAGACTTCGCTGATACCTGGACGACGCGGCACCAGGATGAACCACGGGTACTGCGCATCATTGCTCAGCAGCACACGGCAAAGAGGAAAGTCACCCAGCGGCAGGGTGTCTTGCTGCAGGCGCGAATCAAGAACGAACACGAGGGGAGCTCCATGAGCGCAGGTAATGAAGGAAAGACAGGCAACAAGGATAACAAACCCGGCAAGACGAGTCAGTGCGCCCTGCCTGGCGACACTCGTCGACGAAGCCCTGTGAGCACTCGCCCCCTCTCCGCCGTCGCAATACGACAGCAAGGACTGATTTGAGGCACACCGACGAACGCACGCACCAAAAAGAACCACGAGTGTGTAGCTGGCATACCCAAATACCGTCCGATGCGTGCCACCGATCATGAACCGGTAACACTTTTTGACGCATGCTCTGTGAGCCCCCGAAAAAATCGAATCGCTGGCAAAACAGCCTTAAAAACACAAATAATCCTTTTAAAACATTAGGTTATGCGGATATCTGAATCCGAAATCTGCGTTTTTCACAATTTTTTTTCATTTTCGGGAACTTTGTGCACGCTTGTTGCTTTATCACCATAGCGCCAACGCATGGACACTGGGAGCAACAGTGACAGGCTGGCAGGAGAATTGCTTCAGCGCTGAAACCCAGAAAAGTCACTTCTTGCACAAAAGCGACATTTTCAGCGACTTAAGTATCATTTTCGACGAAATTGACGTATACAGATCGGCACCCCCGATCGGCGTGGGTCCAGTTTCGCCGATACAAAAAAAGAAAAGAGTCACCCCGGAGCACAACTCGCACGGGGCGGCGAGAAACTTCTAAAAACCAAAGGAGCAATCACGATGAGAGTGATGAAGTGGAGCGCAATCGCATTGGCCGTTGCGGCGGCAGCCAGCACCCAACTGGCTTCGGCTGCGCCGTTCGTCAGCGACCAGGCAGACGCCAAGGGTTTCGTTGAAGGCAGCTCGCTGAACCTGAAAGCGCGTAACTACTACTACAACCGCAACAAGAAAGACGGCGCGGTTGACGACAAGGACTGGACCCAAGGCTTCTGGGGCAACTACAGCTCCGGTTACACCCAGGGCACCATCGGTGTAGGCGTTGACGCCTACGGCTATGTAGGCTTCAACCTGGACGGCCAGGACAAGTACTCCGGCTCCGGCAACCTGCAGACCGACAGCCAGGGCCGCAACTCGGACAGCTACGGCAAAGCCGGCGGCGCTGTTAAATTCCGCGTATCGAAGACCGAACTGAAAGTCGGCGACCTGCAGCCTACCAGCCCGGTCTTCGCTGTAGGCGGCTCCCGCCTGCTGCCACAAACCGCCAACGGTATCAGCCTGCAGAGCAGCGAGATCACCGGCCTGGATCTGGAAGGCGGTCACTTCACTTCGACCACCAGCCAGGACGAAACCAACCGCAGCGGTGAAATCTGGGCGACCTACGCCGGTGTTACCGCCAAGTCCGCCGATTTCGTAGGTGGCAAATACGCCATCACCGACAGCCTGGGCGTTGCCCTGTACGGCGCCAAGCTGGAAGACGTATGGAACCAGTACTACGCCAACGTGAACTACGCCCTGCCACTGGGCGGCGATCAGTCCCTGGCCTTCGACGCCAACCTGTATCGCACTGTTGACGAAGGTTCGGCCAAGGCCGGCTCGATCAGCAACACTGCGTTCTCCGGCTCCATGGCCTACTCCTTCCTGGCAGCCCACACCGTGACCGTGGCCTTCCAGAAGGTCAACGGTGACACTCCGTTCGACTACATCGGTACCGGTAACAACAACCGTGGTGGCGACTCGATCTTCCTGAACAACTCCATCCAGTACTCCGACTTCAACGGTCCAGGCGAGAAATCCGCCCAGGTTCGCTACGACCTGAACATGGCACCGTACGGCGTACCAGGCCTGAGCTTCATGACCCGTTACGTCAAGGGCTGGGACATCGACGGCACCAACACCCCGTCCAACAGCACCTACACTGGCCTGTATGGCGCCGACGGCAAGCACCACGAAACCAACGTCGAAGCCAAGTACGTGCTGCAGTCGGGCCCTGCCAAGGACCTGTCGTTCCGCATCCGTCAATCCTGGCACCGTGCCAACGCCGACCAGGGCGAAGGCAACATCGACGAATTCCGTCTGATCGTCGACTATCCGATCTCGGTTCTGTAATCCAGACCTCGATCGACGCTGTACCGAAGCCCGGCTCTTGCCGGGCTTCTTCTTTATATACAACCCGCCCTTGTATAGCCGCGCCTTGGCAGAGGCCTCGCCCTGTACTCCCCTGGCACAGCGCCGTACAATGCCGGGTCTTTTCAGTCCCAGGCAACCGACACGGCTTATCATGCGCACCAGTCAATTTTTGCTCGCCACACAGAAAGAAACCCCTTCCGATGCGGTCGTGGTCAGCCATCAGCTGATGCTGCGTGCCGGCATGATTCGCAAGCTGGCTTCGGGCCTCTACACCTGGCTGCCCATGGGCCTGCGCGTGCTGCGCAAGGTCGAAGCCATCGTTCGCGAAGAGATGGACGCCGCTGGCGCACTGGAAATCCTCATGCCAGGCATCCAGCCTGCGGAACTGTGGCAGGAATCTGGCCGCTGGGAGCAGTACGGTCCTGAGCTGATGCGCCTGGTCGACCGCCACGCGCGGGACTTCTGCCTGGGCCCGACCCACGAGGAAGTCATCACCGACCTGGCACGCAACGAGCTGAACAGTTACAAGCAGCTGCCGATCAACATGTACCAGATCCAGACCAAGTTCCGTGACGAGATACGTCCTCGTTTCGGCCTGATGCGCGGTCGCGAGTTCGTGATGAAGGACGCCTACTCCTTCCACGCCGACCAGGCTTCGCTGCAGGAAACCTACGACCGCATGCACCAGGCCTACAGCAACGTATTCAGCCGCCTGGGCCTGAAATTCCGTCCCGTCGAGGCCGACAACGGTTCGATCGGCGGTGCCGGCTCCCACGAGTTCCACGTCCTGGCCGAATCCGGCGAAGACGATATCGTATTCAGCAACGGCTCGGACTACGCCGCCAACATCGAGAAGGCCGAGGCCTTTCCACAGGAAAAGAGTCGCCCGGCCGCGACCGAAGAACTGCGCTTGGTCGACACCCCGAATGCCAAGACCATCGCCCAGCTGGTGGAAGGATTCGGTCTGCCGATCGAGAAAACCGTCAAGACCCTGGTGGTACATGCCGCCGAAGAAGGCAAGCTGATCGCGCTGATCGTGCGCGGCGATCACGAACTCAATGAAATCAAGGCCGCCAAGCTCGAGCAGGTCGCCAGCCCGTTGACCATGGCCAGCGAAGCCGAGCTGCGTGACGCCATCGGTGCCGGTGCAGGCTCGCTGGGCCCGCTGAACCTGCCACTGCCTTGCATCATCGACCGCTCCGTAGAGCTGATGAGCGACTTCGCCGTGGGCGCCAACATCGACGACAAGCACTACTTCGGCGTCAACTGGGAGCGTGACCTGCCGGTTCCACAGGTTGCCGACCTGCGCAATGTAGTCAGTGGCGACCCAAGTCCGGATGGCAAGGGCGTGCTGGAAATCAAGCGCGGCATCGAAGTCGGACACATCTTCCAGCTCGGCACCAAGTACAGCGAGGCGATGAAGTGCCAGGTACTGGGCGAGAACGGCAAGCCGATCGACCTGATCATGGGCTGCTACGGCATCGGTGTTTCCCGCGTAGTGGCAGCCGCCATCGAGCAGAACTACGACGACAACGGCATCATCTGGAACGACACGCTGACCCCCTTCCATATCGCCCTCGTGCCACTGCGCTACGAGACCGACGCCGTGCGCGAAGCGACCGACAAGCTGTATGCCGAACTCACCGCCGCCGGCTTCGAGGTGCTGCTTGACGACCGCGACAAGAAGACCAGCCCAGGCAACAAGTTTGCCGACATGGAACTGATCGGCATTCCGCACCGCATCGTGGTCAGCGACCGCGGCCTGGCCGACGGTAATATCGAGTACAAGAGCCGGACCGAGTCGCAGCCACAGGCCGTCGCCCTCGCCGACTTGCTGTCGTTCATCCAGGGCCGCATCAAGCGCTGAGCCGATGGCGCATCCGCCTCAGGGCGGATGCGCCACAGCAGCCCTGTGCACCCACCATATCCAGAGAGCCCATGTTCAAGCGAAGCCCCCTGAGCCTCGGCAGCGCGGCGCTATGCACCAGCCTGCTGGTCAGCGGTTGCGCCAATCACATGTCGCAACGCAGCGAGCACGAAGAGCGCGTAGAGCGCAAGCTGCTCGAGCACACCCTGCAGATCGATGTCGGCGAGCCCAAGACGCTGGAGCTGCCACAACGTCGCATCCGCATCAACGAACACAAGTCATTCGAAGTCACCGAGTTCGAAGTGACACGTCATTACGACCGTTACACCCCCTACCAGCCCTGGCGGGAGATCTACGAGATCCCGCTTGGTGCGGTCGCCGTGGTGGCCGGCGTCGGCGCCAATGTGGTGAACGTCTTCACCCTCGGCAACTTGCCAGACAGCGTGACCCACGACTGGATCAGCTATGGACTGGCAGGTCTCAACCCGTTCATGAACGCACCGTCCCACGGCCGCGCCGAACAGAATCTGGCCGGTATCGACGAAGTCCAGCAGGACAAGCGCATCGAGAAATCCACCCTGCCATGGAACGAACGCCCGGTCAGCATCAAGGCCGGCGCCTCGACCCACGAGCTGAGTACCGACCGCAATGGCGTGCTGCGCCTGAACCTGCTGGATAGCCCATTCGCCGAACAGGATCTGCGCCATATCACTCGCCTGTACATCAGCGCCGAAGACGAGCAGGACAACGCCCACGCCAGCGAGAGCCTGCCGATCAGCCGCAACCTGCGTGGCAAGCTGCTCGAAGCACACGACCTGATCTACGACGACCTGGAAGATGACGAGGTCAGCCAGTGGGTGCACCGGGTCAAGCGCCTCGCCGAACTGGGGCTGGACGAACAGGCCAGCGACCTGGAACAGAGCCTGCTGGAACTGACCCGCAATGACCCGCAGCTGCAGGACGAACTGATCAAGTCGCTGGCCCGCGATGCGGGTCGCCTGGTCGCGCCAACCGCTGCGGACGATTGAGGCTAGCTGAACAGCTCCAACTGCTCGTGTGCGCCGCGCAGATCATGCAGGCGCACCCCCACTCCCAATAGCCTTACCGGCTTGCCGCCGCGGGCGAAGGCCTGGGTCAGCAACTGCTGATAACTGGCAAGGTCCCAGCCTGCCCCCGCCTGTTCCAGGGTGGTCTGGGAAAAATCATGAAACTTGACCTTCACGAAGGGTTTTCCCGGCCGATACTGGCCATCCAGGCGGGCCATACGCTTTTCCAGCGAGTCCAGAAGCTCCGGCAGCCTGGCCAGACAGCTGGCCAGGTCGGGCAGATCGGTGTCGTAAGTGTTTTCCACGCTTACCGACTGTCGACGGCTGTCGCTCTGCACCGGCCGCTCATCGATGCCCCGTGCGAGATTCCATAGTCGCTCGCCGAAACTGCCGAACTCACGAACCAGCGCCAACTTCTGCCAACCCAACAGATCCTGGCAATTGATGATGCCGAGCCGCCCCAGTTTGTCCGCGGTCACCTTGCCTACACCATGCAGCTTGCTGACCGGCAGGCCCGAGACGAAATCCTCCACCTGGTCCGGGGTAATGACGAACAGGCCATTGGGCTTTTTCCAGTCGCTGGCGATCTTGGCCAGAAACTTGTTGGGCGCGACCCCGGCCGACACCGTGATATGCAGCTGGCTGGAGACGCGCCGGCGTATATCCTGGGCAATACGCGTGGCACTTCCGGAAAAGCGCAGCGACTCGGAAACGTCCAGGTAGGCCTCATCCAGGGAAAGCGGTTCGATCAGGTCGGTGTAATCGCGAAAGATCGCCTGGATTTCCCGCGATGCTTCCTTATAGGCATCCATCCTTGGCTTGACGATAGTCAGGTCCGGACAGAGCTTGAGTGCATGTCGTGATGACATGGCCGAGCGCACCCCGTAGGCGCGTGCTTCGTAATTGCAGGTGGCGATGACCCCGCGCCGCTCTGCCGACCCGCCGACCGCCAGGGGAATACCGGCCAGATGCGGGTGGTCGCGCATTTCTATGGCCGCGTAGAAGCAGTCGCAATCGATATGGATGATTTTGCGTTGGGCCATGCCGCAGGATCACTGAACGAGGCGCGCCAGTATCTCACTGCCCTGCGCGGGCCGAAACCTGCGAGGCGGAGGAAATGACCACCTGAGAGACGCCAGATTGCATCCGTCTACTGGAAAAGATCCGCCAAATATCCACTACGCCATCGTGCAAAACCGGTAAACAATTGAAGAAAAAGCATTTTTTCAAAAAAACCAGTTGACACGCCTCAGCAGCTCTGTAGAATTGCCACCCACAGGCGCGGGATGGAGCAGCCTGGTAGCTCGTCGGGCTCATAACCCGAAGGTCGTCGGTTCAAATCCGGCTCCCGCAACCAGTTTCAAGAAAGGCCACTCGAAAGAGTGGCTTTTTTTTGGCCTGTATTCTCTGCCCAATGGGGTCGCTCTGTTTTTTTCGCACTCAAGCTTGACAACCAGCCATTAGGCTGTAGAATGCCGCCTCACAGACGCGGGATGGAGCAGCCTGGTAGCTCGTCGGGCTCATAACCCGAAGGTCGTCGGTTCAAATCCGGCTCCCGCAACCAGCTTTACGAAAAGGCCACTTGAAAAAGTGGCCTTTTTGCATGCCTGGAAAAAAGTCGTCACGCCCTCCTCCCCTTGCTTAAAACCGAACGCAAGTCATTGATAAAAAACTGTTTAGCCTGCACACACAGAACCCCCTATGATCGCCTGGCAGGCGAATGCATCGGCCACGATAGATTTTCGTTTCACTGCCGATACGTTTATGACTAGTCTCAACAGATGTAACCGTTGATCCGGTATACCGTGACGCGCCAGCCTCGCGCCGGCTGCCAACAGTCGCCTGGCCAGCATTTTTTCTGAATCATGGCTGAACAGTTGAACCCTGCTCCATTGGCTATTCGCTCGTCAGCCGCTGACGCGCTAACATCTCGACATCTTTTTGCGTAGGGATCGGTAACTTGGCTGTAGACCTCAATCCTGTCGCGCACACTCCAGGACGTGAATGATGCGCGACAATTCGTCTGATACCTCCGAAGCCGTGACGGCTAATCACCCCATACAGTCTGCGCGACTCCGATGGCTGGAGCGGCTCAGTAAATATCGCCAGGCCATCGGGCTGGGGGTGATGCTGGTGCTGTTCGGCATGGCGCTGATCGCCTGCCGTCACATGCTCATCGAAATGGACTTCTATGCCCTGCGCGATGCGCTCTACGCCGTGCCGTTGCCTTCCCTGGGTGGCGCCCTGCTGGCGGCGATCATCGGTTACGTGGTGCTGATGGGCTACGAGTTTTCCGCAGCCCGCTATGCTGGCGTCAAGCTGCCGGCCAAGACGCTGCTGCTGGGCGGTTTCACATCGTTCGCCATCGGTAACGCCGTGGGTCTGTCGATGTTGTCCGGCGGCTCGGTGCGCTACCGTCTCTATTCACGCAACGGCATCGGTGCGATCGAAATCGCCCGCATGACCGTATTCGCCAGTCTGTCGCTGGGCTGTGCGCTGCCGCCCCTCGCGGCCATCGCCACCCTGAGCAACCTGCCGGGGGCATCCCTGGCGCTCAAGCTGCCGGTAGACGTACTTGCAAGCGTTGCCATCGCGGTCCTGGCCGTCAGCCTGATCCTCGCCGTGGCAGTGTATCGGCGCCGCCTGCCGGAGCAGGACATTCCCGATGTGCTGCTGGTCAGTGCCGGACGCCGCTCACTGCGCCTGCCCGGCCTGCGCCTGACCCTGGTGCAACTGGTCATCACCGCGCTCGACGTGGTCGCTGCCGCGCTGGTGTTGTACCTGCTGCTGCCCCAGGCACCACCGCTGGGCGCCTTCATTCTGGTCTACCTGCTGGCCCTGGCGGCCGGCGTGCTCAGCCATGTACCGGGCGGTGTCGGGGTGTTCGAGGCCGTGCTGCTGGCGGCGTTCGCCAATGAACTGGGCGCCGCGCCCCTGGCCGCCGCACTGCTGCTGTATCGCCTGATATACGTGGTGTTGCCGCTGCTGCTGGCCTGTCTGACGCTGCTGTTCACCGAAGCCAAGCGCCTGTTGTTCGCGCGCCAGGCCCTGCGGGTGGCGTCCGGGCTGGGCGCGCCGATCCTTGCCCTATTGGTGTTTCTTTCTGGTGTAGTACTGCTGTTTTCCGGCGCCACCCCAGAAATCGACACCCGCCTGGAAAACGTCGGCTTTCTGATTCCTCACCGTCTGATCGACGCTTCGCACTTCGGTGCCAGCCTGGTTGGCGTGCTGTGCCTGCTATTGGCCCAGGGCCTGCGTCGTCGCCTGTCGGCGGCCTGGGTGCTGACGGTGATCCTGCTGCTGGTCGGTGCCGTGCTGTCGATGCTCAAGGGCTTCGATTGGGAAGAGGCCTGCATGCTGGTGCTCACGGCCATACTGCTGGTCACCTTCCGCCGCTCGTTCTACCGCCCCAGCCGCCTGCTGGAGCTGCCGTTTTCGCCACTCTACGTCATCGCCAGCATGTGCGTGGTCGGTGCGTCGATCTGGCTGCTGTTGTTCGCCTACCAGGACGTGCCCTACAGCCATCAGTTGTGGTGGCAATTCACCCTGGATGCCGATGCCCCGCGCGGCCTGCGCTCGGCCCTGGGCAGCGCGGTACTGCTGTTGGTGGTGTCCTTGACCTGGCTGCTGCGCACCGCACGGCCAGGCATCAAGCTTCCCGACGCGGCCGATCTGGACAAGGCTGCCGAGATTCTCAAGGCTTCCAACCAGCCGGACGGCGGCCTGGCGCTGACCGGTGACAAGGCCATTCTGTTTCACCCGGACAACAACGCCTTCCTGATGTACTCGCACCGTGGACGCAGCCTGGTGGCGCTGTACGACCCGGTCGGCCCTGCGCAGCAGCGCGCCGAGCTGATCTGGCAGTTCCGCGATCTGTGCGACGTGCACCATGCCCGCCCGGTGTTCTACCAGGTCCGCGCAGAGAACCTGCCCTACTACATGGACATCGGCCTGACCGCGATCAAGCTGGGTGAAGAAGCACGGGTCGACCTGCGGCGCTTCGATATCGACGCCAAGGGCAAGGAGATGAAAGACCTGCGCTACACCTGGAACCGCGGCAGCCGCGACGGCCTGAGCCTGGAGATCCACGAAGCCGGCCAGGCGCCGCTCGAGGAACTGAAAGCCATCTCCGACGCCTGGCTGACCGGCAAGAACGTACGCGAGAAAGGCTTTTCCCTGGGCCGCTTCACTCCGGAATACCTGCGCTACTTCCGCGTGGCGATCATTCGCTTCCAGGACAAGCCGGTGGCCTTCGCCAACCTGCTGGAGACCTCCGGCCTGGAACTGGCCAGTCTCGACCTGATGCGCGCCCACCCGGACGCGCCGAAGTCGACCATGGAATTCATGATGATCGGCCTGATCCAGCACTACAAAGCCCAGGGCTACGCCCGCTTCAGCCTGGGCATGGTGCCGTTGTCGGGCCTGCAACCGCGGCGTGGCGCGCCGCTGACCCAGCGGCTCGGCTCGATGGTCTTCCGTCGCGGCGAGCAGCTCTACAACTTCCAGGGCCTGCGCCGTTTCAAGGACAAGTTCCAGCCTGACTGGGAGCCCCGCTACATGGCCGTGCCCGCCGGACTCGATCCGCTGGTGGCCCTGGCCGATACCGCCGCCCTGATTGCAGGCGGCCTGACTGGACTGGTGAAACGCTGATGATTCGACGTGTGTGGCGCTACGTACTCCTGGTGCTGGCGATTATTCTCATTGCAGCGCTGGGTGCGTGGTTCTGGCACCGCCCACCGACGCCTGCGACCCTGGAACATGCCAACCTGGAAGACGGCACGGCGATTACCCGGGTAACCCCCGCCAGCCGGGTCAAGACCCGCATCGCCCTGGCCGTGAGTACCAAGGACAAGCTCAGCGACAAGCAGCTGCAGGCACTGGGTACCGACGCCGGCGCCAGCGTGATTCAGGTCGAATTGCCCGCCGATGACTGCGTGTTGCAGGAAAAGGTCTTCCAGGCCGCCCTGCAGAAGCTCGACGGCCCGGCACAGGTGGTGGGCGGCATCGGCCATGGCGCAACCCTGGCGTGGCGCTGGCTGGCCACGCAGGATAACGACAAGGCCCAGGCCATTTCGGTGGGTTTCGCCCTGCAACACGTTTCCAACCCGCCTCCCGAGGTCGAGGAAGGCGAAACCCCACCACAGATCTGCGACGTCCCCCTGCCCCAGAAAGCCCCGCACGGGCACTGGCTGGCCGCCTTCAACGACGCACCGGACGATCCGAGCGCCGCATTCGTGCGCGACCAACCCAACGCAGAGACCAGCATCAGCGACTATGACATTCCGTTGCCGCAGGTGCTGAACACCGAACTGCGCCATCTGCTGCTCGGCGAGAATGACACCGGCGGTTCGGGCGTACCGACCGTCGAAGTGCCTTCCGCCCAGAGCAGCGACACCGTGACCCTGTTCCTTTCCGGCGACGGCGGCTGGCGTGACCTCGACAAAGTGGTGGCCGGCGACATGGCCAAGGTCGGCTACCCTGTGGTGGGTATCGACGTGCTGCGCTACTACTGGGAGCGCAAGTCGCCCGAGCAGACAGCGGCCGACCTGACCGAGCTGATGAACCACTATCGCCAGAAGTGGGGCTCCAAGCGCTTCATTCTCGCCGGCTACTCCTTCGGTGCCGACGTCCTGCCGGCGATCTACAACCGCATGGCTCCCGAGGACCAGGAGCGTATCGACGGCATCATCCTGCTGGCCTTCGCCCGCAGCGGCAACTTCGAAATCCACGTCGATGGCTGGCTGGGCAACGCCGGCACCGAGGCCAAGACCGGACCGGAAATGGCCAAGCTGCCCGCCAACAAGGTGCTTTGCGTATACGGCGCCGAAGAGAAGAAGGACAGCGGCTGCACCGACACCACTGCCGTGGGCGAGGTGCTGGAGCTGCCCGGCGGCCACCACTTTGACGAAAACTACCCGGCCCTGGCCAAGCGCCTGATGCACAAGATCGACCAGTGGCAGGGCAAGCCCTGAGCCACTGAACCGACATGAAAAAGCCCCGCCTAGGCGGGGCTTTTTCATGCCTCTCCCAACTAGATTTCTACCTGGGTACCCAGCTCGATCACCCGGTTGTACGGCAGCTTGAAGAAACGCAGGTTGCCGTTGGCGTTCTTGAGCATGAAGGCGAACAGCGCTTCGCGCCAGCGCGCCATGCCAACCATCTTCGACGGGATGACCGTCTCGCGGCTCAGGAAGTAGGTGGTGCGCATCGGGCTGAAATCCAGGTCCTGCAGGTGGCACAGGGTCAGCGCCTGGGGCACGTCCGGCTCGTCGATGAAGCCGAAGTGCAGGATCACCCGATAGAACCCTTCGCCGTAGGCTTCCACTTCGAAGCGCTGGCTGGCCGGCACTCGCGGGCAGTCTTCGTAGACCACCGTCAGCAGTACCACCTGCTCATGCAGCACCTGGTTGTGCAGCATGTTGTGCAGCAGTGCATGGGGTACGGCGTCCGAGCGCGCGGTGAGGAACACGGCCGTGCCCTGCACGCGATGCGGCGGCTGCACACGAATGCTGCCGATGAAGATCGGCAGCGGCAGACCCGCCTCGTCGATACGCTCGGAGAGCAACTGTCGGCCCCGCTTCCAGGTGGTCATGAGAATGAACAGCACCGCACCGGCCAATACCGGGAAAGCACCGCCCTGGACGATCTTCGGCACGTTGGCGGCGAAGAACAGGCCATCGACCAGCAGCAGGCAGATCAGCAGCGGCACTGCCAGCAGCGGCGGCCACTTCCACAGCAGCAGCATCACCGAGGAGACCAGGAAGGTGGTGCACAGCATGGTACCGGTCACGGCCACCCCGTAGGCCGAGGCCAGGGCACCGGACGACTCGAAGCCGATTACCAGCAGGATCACCCCGACCATCAGCGCCCAGTTCACCGCACCAATGTAGATCTGCCCCTGCGCGTCGCTGGAGGTGTGCTGGATGTACATGCGCGGGATATAACCCAGCTGGATGGCCTGCAGGGTCATGGAGAAGGCCCCGGAAATCACCGCCTGGGAAGCGATGATGGTCGCCAGCGTCGACAGTGCGATGAGCGGCAGCAGGGCCCAGCCCGGTGCCAGCAGGTAGAACGGGTTGCGCACCGCATCGGGGTGCTCCAGCACCAGCGCACCCTGCCCGAAGTAGTTGAGCAGCAGGGCCGGCAGCACCAGCAGGAACCAGGCGCGGGAAATCGGCTTGCGGCCGAAGTGGCCCATGTCGGCATACAGCGCTTCGGCACCGGTCAGCGCCAGCACCACTGCCCCGAGGATCGCCACGCCGATGCCGGGATGCAGGATGAAGAAGCGCACACCCCAGGCCGGATTGACCGCCTGCAGCACCTCGGGCGTATGCATGATGCCGTAGATGCCCAGTGCGCCCAGCACCAGAAACCAGGTCACCATCACCGGGCCGAACAATACCCCGATACGCGCGGTACCGTGCTTCTGGATCAGGAACAGCCCCACCAGTACCACCAGCGACATGGGCACGATCCAGCGCTCCAGGCCCTCGAAGGCCAGCTCCAGACCTTCCATGGCCGAGAGCACCGACACCGCCGGGGTGATCATGCTGTCACCATAGAACAGCGCGGCGCCGAACAGCCCGAAGGCCACCATGACCATCTGCAGCTTGGGAAACTTCGCCGAGGCGCGCCGTGCCAGTGCAGTGAGCGCCATGATGCCGCCCTCGCCCTGGTTGTCGGCGCGCAGGATGAACACCATGTATTTGAACGACACCACCCAGATCAGCGACCAGAAGATCAGCGACAGCACGCCCAGGATCGCGTCGTGATTGACTTCCACACCATAGCCGCCCTGAAACACTTCCTTGAGGGTATACAGCGGGCTGGTGCCAATGTCGCCGTACACCACCCCCACGGCGGCGACCAGCAGGCTCAAAGGCTTGGTGGCACTCCCTGTTCCAGCCTGACTACTTGCATGACTCATCGAAAACTCCCCAAAGCCGGAACCAGAGGTCCAAACAGGACTAAACAACAGGAAACAATTGAGTTTGCACAGTTTATTGACATCCGCCGTGCTCAACGCGGCGAAGCATAGCGCAGCAGTGCTCTTATTTCTTCTCCTGCCTCTGGTCATCGCGGCGCCTGATCGCTAGAATTGCGCACTTTTTGACCAGAGGCGCGACCAGCGCCCAGTCGGTGCCCGTGCCCTACGCCGAGGCGCCACCCTTTACGCCGAGGTTTGCCATGTCCACCGCCAATACGCCGACGCCCAAGGTCGGGTTCGTTTCCCTGGGTTGCCCGAAGGCACTCGTCGACTCCGAGCGCATCCTCACCCAGCTGCGCATGGAAGGCTACGAAGTCGTGCCCACCTACCAGGACGCCGACGTCGTGGTGGTGAACACCTGCGGCTTCATCGACTCGGCCAAGGCCGAATCCCTGGAAGTGATCGGCGAAGCCATTGCCGAGAACGGCAAGGTGATCGTCACCGGCTGCATGGGCGTCGACGAGAGCGTGATCCGCAACGTGCACCCCAGTGTGCTGTCGGTCACCGGCCCACAGCAGTACGAGCAGGTGGTCACCGCCGTGCACGAGGTGGTCCCGCCGAGCCACGAGCACAACCCGCTGATCGACCTGGTGCCGCCACAAGGTATCAAGCTGACCCCGCGCCACTACGCCTACCTGAAGATTTCCGAAGGCTGCAACCACAGCTGCAGCTTCTGCATCATTCCTTCGATGCGCGGCAAGCTGGTCAGCCGCCCGGTGGGCGACGTGTTGGACGAGGCGCAGCGCCTGGTCAAGGCCGGCGTCAAGGAGCTGCTGGTGATCTCCCAGGACACCAGCGCCTACGGCGTGGACGTCAAATACCGTACCGGCTTCTGGAACGGCCAGCCGGTCAAGACGCGCATGACCGAACTGTGTCAGGCGCTCAGCACCTTGGGCGTCTGGGTACGCCTGCACTACGTGTACCCTTACCCGCACGTCGACGAGCTGATCCCGCTGATGGCCGCGGGCAAGATCCTGCCGTACCTGGACATCCCCTTCCAGCACGCCAGCCCGAAGGTCCTCAAGCTGATGAAGCGTCCGGCCTTCGAAGACAAGACCCTGGCACGCATCAAGAACTGGCGCGAGCAGTGCCCTGAGCTGATCATCCGTTCGACCTTCATCGTCGGCTTCCCGGGCGAAACCGAGGAAGACTTCCAGTACCTGCTGGACTGGCTCACCGAAGCCCAGTTGGACCGCGTCGGCTGCTTCCAGTACTCGCCGGTGGAAGGCGCACCAGCCAACGACCTGGACGTTGAGCAAGTACCTGACGACGTCAAGCAGGACCGCTGGGACCGCTTCATGGCCCACCAGCAGGCGATCAGCGCGGCACGCCTGCAGATGAAGATCGGCAAGGAAATCGAAGTGCTGATCGACGAGGTCGACGAGCGCGGCGCGGTCGGTCGCTGCTTCTTCGACGCGCCGGAAATCGACGGTAACGTCTACATTGGTCTGGAAGACGACAGCCCGGTTAAGCCTGGCGACAAGATTCTTTGCCGCGTCACCGACGCCGACGAATACGACCTCTGGGCCGAAGTGCTGTAAGCGCCCGGATCGCTTCGTCAGCCCTGCCCTTGGCAGGGCTTTTTCATTTACATGCTGCACATCGAGGATGCGAGATGGATTTCCATACCCCCGACAAGAGTGAATTCCCCCGCATCGTCGAGGTGTGGGAAAGCTCGGTGCGCGCCACGCATCACTTCCTGCCGGAAGACTACATCGTGCGTCTCAGAAAGCTGCTGCTCGAGCAGTACCTGGAAGGCGTGACGCTGTTCTGTACTCGTGAACAGCAGGTGATCACCGGCTTTGCCGGGGTCAGCGACGACAAGCTGCAGATGCTCTTCGTCGCCGCCGATCACCGCGGCCAGGGCCTGGGCCGGCAACTGCTGGAACATGCCATCGAGCACTACGGCATCCGTGAACTGGACGTCAACGAACAGAACCCGCAGGCGCTGGGCTTCTATCAGAAGCAAGGCTTCAGGATCAGCGGGCGCACGCCGCTCGACGGCCTGGGCCAGCCCTACCCCATGCTGCGCATGCTTCTCGACCGCCCCGCCTGAAGTTCAGGCGAGCGGCCTGAGCCGCCCGGCTACACTGCCGGCAAACCCCCTATTACCCAACGGCCATCAGTCATGTCAGAACCCCTACGCCTTTCCAGACGCCTCATCGAGCTGACCGGCTGCTCGCGCCGTGAAGCCGAGCTGTACATCGAGGGCGGCTGGGTCACCGTCGACGGTCAGGTCGTCGAAGAGCCCCAGTTCAAGGTCGGCGACCAGCGCGTCGAGCTCAGCGCCGGCGCCACCGCCAGTGCGCCAGACCCGGTGACGCTGATCGTCCACAAACCGGCCGGTATCAGCCTGGAAGCCGCCTTGCAATCCATCACCCCGGCCACGCTATGCCGCGACCTGACGCCGGACAAACGCGTGCTGAAGGGCCACTTCCTGCGCCAGAAGCCCATCTCTACGCTGCAAGACAATGCCAGCGGCATGGTGGTGTTCAGCCAGGACTGGAAAACCCTGCGCAAGCTCACCGATGACCGCAGCAAGATCGAGCAGGAATACGTCGTCGACGTGCGTGGCGACCTGGTCGCCCACGGCCTGAATCGCCTGAACCATGGCGTGACCTGGAAAGGCACCGAGCTGCCGGCGGTCAAGGCCAGCTGGCAGAGTGAAAACCGCCTGCGCCTGGCCATGAAAAATCCGCAACCTGGGGTCATCGCACAGCTCTGCAGCGCTGTCGGCCTGCAGATCGTTGCCTGTCGGCGTATCCGTATCGGTGCGGTATCGATGGGCAAGTTGCCCGAAGGCCAGTGGCGCTACCTGACCGCCCGAGAAAAGTTCTGAACCCGTTTCAATGGATCATCCATCATGCTCAACAATGACATCCTGCGCAGTGTGCGCTACATCCTGGCGGCCAATGACGCCAAGATCGTCGAGATTCTCAAGCTCGCCGACCAGTCGGTGAGCCGCGCCGACGTGGCCGCCTGGGTCAAGCGCGAAGAAGAAGAAGGCTTCGCCCGTTGCCCGGACACCGTCATGGCGCACTTGCTCGACGGCCTGGTCTACTACAAGCGCGGCAAGGACGAGAGCCGCCTGGCGCCGCCCATCGAACTGCCGGTCACCAACAACCTGGTGCTCAAGAAGCTGCGCGTGGCCTTCGAACTCAAGGAAGACGACCTGCACGAAATCCTCGACGCTGCGGGCTTTCCAGTATCCAAACCGGAGCTGAGTGCGCTGTTTCGCAAGGTTGGCCACCACAACTACCGAGAATGCGGCGACCAGTTGCTGCGCAACTTCCTCAAGGGCCTGGCCCAACGCCTGCGCCCGGCCAAGCCATGAGCTTTCAGGTCTCGCCCGTCGGTTTCGTGCGCTCCTGCTTCAAGGAGAAGTTCGCCATCCCGCGCCAGCCACAGCTGGCTCCGGCGGCACGTGGCGTGCTTGAGCTGATCCCGCCCTTCGACCAGGGCGAGGCTGTGCAGGGCCTGGAGCAGGTCAGTCATGTCTGGCTGCTGTTCCTGTTCCACCAGGCCCTTGAAGACACCCCACGGCTGAAGGTGCGCCCGCCCCGCCTCGGCGGCAACCAGAGCATGGGCGTGTTCGCCACCCGCGCGACGCATCGCCCCAACGGTATCGGCCAGTCGGTGGTGCGCCTGGAGAACGTCGAACCGGGTCGCCTGTGGCTGTCGGGCATCGACCTGCTGGACGGCACGCCGGTACTGGATATCAAACCGTACGTGCCTTACGCCGACAGCATTGCAGAAGCCACCAACCAGATGGCCAGCGCAGCACCGGTGCTGATTCCGGTGCAATGGCAGGACAGCGCCCTGGCACAGGCCCACCACCACGCGCAGCGCTTGGGCGAGCCGTTGGTGGCACTGATCGAGCAATGCCTGGCCCAGGATCCGCGTCCGGCCTATCAGCTCCCGCCGCCGGAGCGGCGCTATGGCGCTCAGTTCTGGGACCTGGACGTGCGCTGGCACTACCCTGAGCCGGGCGTCATCTGCGTACTGGAAGTGGTACTTTCGCTCGACGCATAAAAAACCCGCCGGCCCCGGGAGGCGGCGGGTTTGTCGTGCAGTGTTGCTTACTTCTCGACGAAGGCACGCTCGATCAGGTAGTCGCCCGGCTCACGCATGCGTGGCGATACCTTCAGACCGAAGCTGTCCAGCACCTGGCTGGTCTCGTCCAGCATGCTCGGGCTGCCGCACAGCATGGCGCGGTCATCCTGCGGATTGATCGGCGGCAGGCCGATGTCCTCGAACAGCTTGCCACTGCGCATCAGGTCGGTCAGACGGCCCTGATTGTGATAAGGCTCACGGGTGACGGTCGGGTAGTAGATCAGCTTTTCACGCACCGCATCGCCGAAGAATTCGTTCTGCGGCAGGATCTCGGTGATGAACTCGTGGTAGGCCACTTCGCTGACCCAACGCACGCCATGAACCAGCACGACCTTGTCGAAACGCTCGTAGGTTTCCGGGTCCTGGATGACGCTCATGAACGGCGCCAGGCCGGTGCCGGTGCTCAGCAGGTAGAGGTGCTTGCCAGGCAGCAGGTCATCCAGCACCAGGGTGCCGGTGGGCTTCTTGCTGATGAGGATCTCGTCGCCTTCCTTGAGGTGCTGCAGCTGCGAGGTCAGCGGGCCGTCCGGGACCTTGATGCTGAAGAACTCCAGGTGCTCTTCCCAGTTCGGGCTGGCCACCGAGTAGGCACGCATCAGCGGACGCCCGTTGGGCTGCTGCAGACCGATCATCACGAACTGACCGTTCTCGAAACGCAGGCCTGGGTCCCGGGTGCACTTGAAGCTGAAGAGGGTGTCGTTCCAATGGTGAACACTCAGGACACGCTCGTGATACATGTTGCTCATGTACGGGAAAACTCCTGGAAAAATTCGTCCGCGCCTGCAGCAGGCACTATTGCGCGCCATTCTAGTGGCAGACACAATATCTGTTAACTGAATTATCAAGATATGGGTTATCGGTTATATAGATATGCGATTCACTCTACGTCAGTTGCAGGTTTTCGTCGCCGTCGCTCAGCAGGAAAGCGTCTCCAAGGCCGCCGTGATGCTGTCGCTGTCGCAATCGGCCGCCAGTACCTCGATCACCGAGCTGGAGCGCCAGTCCAGCTTCCAGCTGTTCGACCGGGCGGGCAAGCGCCTGAGCCTCAACGCCACTGGCCGGCAACTGCTGCCGCAGGCTGTCGCCCTGCTCGACCAGGCCAAGGAAATCGAAGACCTGCTCAATGGCAAGTCCGGGTTCGGCTCACTGGCCGTCGGCGCCACCCTGACCATCGGCAATTACCTGGCGACCCTGCTGATCGGCGGCTTCATGCAGCGTCATCCGGAAAGTCAGGTGAAACTGCATGTACAGAACACCGCGCACATCGTGCAACAGGTTGCCCACTACGAGATTGACCTGGGTCTGATCGAGGGTGACTGCAGCCATCCGGACATCGAGGTGCAGTCGTGGGTCGAAGATGAACTGGTGGTGTTTTGTGCCCCCCAACATCCTTTGGCACGCCAGGGCCGGGCGACGCTCAAGGAACTCACCCAGGAAGCCTGGATCCTCCGTGAACAGGGTTCCGGCACCCGGCTGACCTTCGACCAGGCCCTGCGCCACCACCGCAACGGCCTGAACGTACGTCTGGAGCTGGAACACACCGAAGCCATCAAGCGTGCCGTGGAGTCGGGGCTGGGTATCGGATGCATCTCGCGGCTGGCCCTGCGCGATGCGTTTCGCCGCGGTAGCCTGGTGGCCCTGGACACGCCGGAGCTGGACCTTGCAAGGCAGTTCTACTTCATCTGGCACAAGCAGAAGTACCAGACATCGGCAATGCGCGAGTTTCTCGACATGTGCCGGGACTTCACCGCCGGAGTGCAACGCAGCGATCAGATCGTGCTGCCGAGCCTGTACTGATCACTCACTCTGATGCCGCTCACCCGGCAGGGCTGTCCTTAGCCTCAATACTGTTCGCTTAAGCGGCATGTGGCCCGGTGGGAGCGGCTTTAGCCGCGAAAGCGCGAGGAAATGCACTGCATCTGTTGTGAACAGGCGGTCGCTTCGCGGCTGAAGCCGCTCCTACCCGGCCTAACTGACCAATATTGTCTTCAGCCTGGAGGCTGTGCGCTGCTGACGCAGCGCCTACGGGCAGGCAAGGGTACAGCGCAAGATCAGCCCAGCAACACCACCGCCCACACCACCGCGATGATGCTCAAGGCCACGAACTGCGCGGCACTGCCCATGTCCTTGGCGTTCTTCGACAACGGGTGCAGGTCCAGGGAAATCCGGTCGATGGCCGCCTCCACCGCCGAATTGAGCAATTCGACAATCAGCGCCAGCAGGCACACGGTGATCAACAAGGCGCGCTCGCCCCGGCTCACGTCGAGCAGGAAAGACAGCGGGATCAACAGCACATTGAGCAGCACCAGCTGGCGGAACGCCGCCTCGCCCTTGAAGGCCGCCATCAGCCCGTCGAGAGAATAGCCTGCGGCGTTGAGAACACGTTTGAAGCCGGTCTGGCCCTTGAAAGGCGACAACATATGCAAACTGCCATGCGGAAAGGATGAGGGAAACTAAGGGCACGTCAGTCAAAAAAACGTGAACCCGATGGAGATCAACTGGCGGTCACCGATTCCAGTTGTTGCAGCAGCAAGGCCGCCTGGGTACGCGTGCGCACGCCCAGCTTGCGGAAGATCGCCGTGACATGGGCCTTGATGGTGGCCTCCGAGACATTCAACTCGTAGGCGATCTGCTTGTTCAGCAGCCCCTCGCAGACCATGGTCAGCACCCGGAACTGCTGCGGCGTGAGACTGGCGAGTCCCGCACTGGCCGCCTTCGCCTCAGCCGACACGCTGACCGCCTCATCGGCCTGCGGAGGCCACCATGCGTCGCCGTCGAGTACCGCCCGCACCGCCTGCTGGATGGTTTCCAGTGGGCTGGACTTGGGAATGAAGCCGCTGGCGCCGAACTCCTTGGCCCTGACCACCACCGCCGCCTCCTCCTGCGCCGAGACCATCACCACCGGCACCTGGGGATACTGCCCGCGCAACAGCACCAACCCCGAGAACCCATAGGCGCCTGGCATGTTCAGGTCCAGCAGTACCAGATCCCAATCGGATTTCTCGACCAGGCGCTCTTCGATCTGCGCGATGCTCTCGGCCTCGACCAGCCGCACCTGCGGCCCCAACCCGAGGCTCAGCGCCTGATGCAGGGCGCTGCGGAACAGGGGATGGTCATCGGCGATGAGGATGTCGTAGGTCATGGTGGGGTCCTGTTCTTATAGTGAGTGCGAACACTCAACGGGGCATCCGCAGGATGCCGGCAAATATCCATTGCGCCTGCAAAACACGTCCAGGAAATCTCACGCCTCGGGGCGGCGCCAAGCATGCCCAGCCCCAAGGTGGTGGTCAAGGGAGAGACTGGCCATAAAGCTGGCAGATAGCCTTCTTCCAGCGCCACACACGACTCAGCGATACTTCTTGACCGTCGTATGCGCAGCGTCCTCCGGATCAATGGGCCGCTGGAACTTGGCTCCCAGGTAATGCGCGCTGAACACGTCGAGCCACGCATCCAGCACCTCGCTGGCCTGGGTGTCCTGGGCCAGCTCCAGGCACAGCGCGGCCACTTCGGCGGTGCAGAAGTGGTCCTCGCGCCGTGAACGCCGCAGTCGATAGCGGGAAATCTGTTCCGGCTCCAGGCTCAATACCGGAAAGCGCTCCAGATACGGGCTCTTGCGGAACATCTTGCGCGCCTCGGTCCAGGTGGCGTCCAGCAGGATGAACAACGGTCGCTTGCCCGGCGCCGGCTCGACACGCGTCACCACCCGCTCACGAGCCACGAACTCACCCGGAAATACCAGGTACGGCTGCCACTGCGGGTCATCCAGCAGCGCCAGGAGCCTTTCGTCGACCTCGATGCGCGACCAGCCGAACGCATGGGTATCCTCGATGATGTCGGCGATCAGCCAGCCGGTGTTGGTCGGCTTCAAGGGCTCAGTGTCGTACATCAACAGGCACATCGCCGAGCGGGCCTGAACCTTGGGGCGCCAGGCACACAGACAGTAGCTGAAGATCACCCGGCAATCCGGGCAACGGGGCGCCCGGGAACCCCGCGCGATGAATGGCTTGGTACTGCGAGCCAGGCGCTCGTCACGCAGGCGCGAAACGGCATGGCTCATGACGGCGGGTACTCGCACGCGAAGGACATCGGCACAACGGAAATCCGGCAAGGTGGAAAGGCCGCGCAGTTTAACAGCTCCCACACCACAGCCTAATGAGAATCGGGCCGACAACCCCTATACTGCCGCGCCATGCTGTGAACGCACATCAAAGACGCTGGTCAAAGCGCCAGCCACCGTATCAGGAGACTTCAATGCTGCGCCTCATCGTTCCAACCCTCACGCTGCTGCTCGTTGCACCTTTGGCTGCCCAGGCCGCCTCCAAGCAGGAGTACGAACTCAGCCAGATGCTGGATAAAGTGGCCAAGGAAAGCAGCGTCGGCACCCCGCGCGCCATCAACGAAGACATCCTCGACCAGGGCTACACGGTCAACGGCAACGAGCTGATCAACCACCTGAGCGTGCGTGAAGGCCAAGCCCAGCAGATGCGTGCCAACCCGGGCACCGTGCGCGCGCAGCTGGGCAACAGCGTGTGCCATAACAACGGCTTCCGCCAGCTGATGACCAAAGGCGCGGTGCTCAAGTATCAGTTCAGCGAATACAAGAGCAACCGCCCGATCGTGACCCAGACCTTCACCAACGCCGATTGCACCGCCCAGCCCAAGGCCAAGAAGTAAGCGACCCGCCGACTGCACGCTCTAGCCCGCACTGCGTGCAGTCCGGCCCGCCGCCCATTGCCGGGGGTCATACATCCACGCCTCCTATCGCCCCTCCTCGTCGCACCGCACGGCTGCACCGGCCATCGCAGCCCCCCGGTCATTCATGAAGCGAAACATCATCGAATCGACATTAATGGCCTGCTGACGCTATAACTCTTCATAAAACTTGAAGATTCTTTGCGTTCCGGCGCAATTGAGCACGATCCGCCAGCCGGCCGGATCAGGCCTCGCCAACCAGACACCGCACCTGCCTGCCACCGGTGGACAACGGTGCGAATCCTGCCCGAGGAGAAGACCTTCATGCCTTACTTACCCAACGAGCTGCTATCACGGCACTTTCAGGAAGATGGCCGTGACCTCACGCGCCAGATCGAAGCTCACGTCAGGCAAGTCGCCCCCGACAGCCCCAACGTCCTGCTGTATCGCGACATGATGCTCACCGTATTGCGCATGGCCGAGGACGACCGCAACCGCTGGAATGCCAAGATCGTCCTGAAAACCCTGCAAGAGCTGGACAACGCCTTCCGTGTTCTGGAGCGCTTCAAGGGGCGGCGCAAGGTCACTGTGTTCGGCTCGGCGCGTACGCCGGTCGAACATCCGCTTTACGCCATGGCCCGGGAGCTGGGCAGGCAGTTGGCCGAAGCCGACATGATGGCAATTACCGGAGCAGGCGGCGGAATCATGGCCGCCACCCATGAAGGCGCAGGATTCGATCACAGCCTGGGCCTGAACATCACCCTGCCCTTCGAGCAGCATGCCAACCCAGTGGTGGACGGCAGCGATCACCTGCTGTCATTCCATTTCTTCTTCACCCGCAAACTGTTCTTCGTCAAGGAAGCCGACGCCCTGGTACTCTGCCCTGGCGGCTTCGGCACCCTGGACGAGGCCCTGGAAGTCCTGACCCTGATCCAGACCGGCAAGAGCCCACTGGTTCCGGTGGTCTTGCTCGACACCCCTGAGGGTCGCTTCTGGCAAGGGGCGCTGGACTTCATCAAGGCCCAGCTCGAAGACAATCGCTACATCCTGCCCAGCGACATGAAGCTCATGCGTCTGGTCCACAGCCCTCAGGAAGCTGTAGAGGAAATCAACCGCTTCTACAGCAATTTCCATTCGAGCCGCTGGATGAAAAAGACCTTCGTGCTGCGCATGCGACATCCGCTCAGCGACGCGGCGCTAGAGTGCATTGACAGGGATTTCAGGGATCTGTGTCTGAGCGAAGGGTTTCAGCAGCATGACTATCAGAGCGACCAGGACGATGCACAGTTCAGCACCCTCACCCGCCTGACATTCAGCTTCACCGGTCGTCAGCAGGGACGGTTGCGGGAGTTGATCGACTTCATCAACCTGCCCGAGAACTGGGTAGAACCACTGGCAGCCCCGGCACGCTCACGCCACGCGCAAGGCGCACATTGAAGCACTGTCAGTCGTCGTCGCCACGGCCACTGAGCAGGCGACCGATCATCTCCATCGGGTAACCGCGATACCCAAGGAAACGTGTCTGCTGCGCCCTTTCCCGAGCATCGGCGGGGCGCCTGCCGGCGAACTTGCGCTGCCAGGTATCGGTGAGCCGTTCCCGCCAATCGACGTCACATTCGCGCAGAGCCTGCTCGATGTCTCCACGCGCCAGGCCTCGCTGACTCAGCTCTTCGCGAATGCGCAAGGGACCATAACCAGCACGGGCGCGGGCCGAGACGAAACTTTCAAGATAGCGACTTTCGGAGAGCAGCCCTTCTTCGGTGAGACGGTCCAGAGCTGATTCGATGAGTTCAGGCGGGGCGCCGCGCTGACGCAGCTTGCGCGTCAGCTCGACACGACCATGCTCGCGTCGAGCGAGCAGGTCCATTGCGGTGCGCCGTACAGCGACAGAGGTATCGAGCACGGTTTTCATGCACAGATTCAGATATCGGCGTCAGCTTCAGCCATGTCATCAGCGGACTCGCTGAATTCCATGCCGCGGTTATCAGCCGCACCTGGTCCGGTGGTCAGCAGCTTGTCGCGAATCTGCTTCTCCAACGCGCCGGCGATTTCCGGGTTCTCCGCCAGGAACTTGGCCGAGTTGGCCTTGCCCTGACCGATCTTGTTGCCCTGGTAGCTGTACCAGGCGCCGGATTTCTCCAGGAAGCCATGAGCAACGGCCAGATCGATGATCTCGCCATTGAGGTAGATGCCCTTGCCGTAGAGAATCTGGAACTCGGCCTGACGGAACGGTGGAGCGACCTTGTTCTTGACGATCTTGACGCGGGTCTCGCTGCCGACCACTTCGTCGCCTTCCTTCACCGCGCCGGTGCGGCGGATATCCAGACGTACCGAAGCGTAGAACTTCAGCGCGTTACCACCAGTGGTGGTTTCCGGGCTGCCGAACATCACGCCGATCTTCATACGGATCTGGTTGATGAAGATCACCAGGCAGTTGGCGTTCTTGATGTTACCGGTGATCTTGCGCAGCGCCTGGGACATCAGGCGCGCTTGCAGGCCGACGTGCATGTCGCCCATCTCGCCTTCGATCTCGGCCTTGGGTACCAGCGCAGCCACGGAGTCGACGACGATCACGTCGATGGCGTTGGAACGCACCAGCATGTCGGTGATTTCCAGGGCCTGCTCACCGGTATCCGGCTGCGAGACCAGCAGGTCGTCGACGTTGACGCCCAGCTTGCCGGCGTACTCGGGGTCGAGTGCGTGCTCGGCGTCGACGAAAGCACAGGTGGCGCCCAGCTTCTGCGCCTGAGCGATCACCGACAGGGTCAGGGTGGTTTTACCAGAAGATTCCGGGCCGTAGATCTCGACGATACGACCCTTTGGCAGGCCGCCGATACCCAGAGCGATATCCAGGCCGAGCGAGCCGGTAGAGATGGAAGGAATAGCCTGGCGCTCGTGGTCACCCATGCGCATTACGGCACCTTTACCGAATTGACGCTCGATCTGACCCAAGGCCGCAGCCAAGGCTTTCTTCTTGTTCTCGTCCATTGAAGTCCTCACGTAATCAAATTCAAAGGGCCTTGCGGCCACGACAACTGTATAAGTAGACAGTATTATTCCACAGCCCCGAGGGATCGCCTACCCCTGTTTCGGCATTTCTGCCTGACAAAGCTCCAGCAGCCCCTCTAGCGCGGCCTTTACCGTCTGTCGGCGGACCGCGTCACGATCGCCGGCAAAATGTTCGCAGCGGGCAATCGACTGCGCGCCGACCGCCCAGCACAACCAGACGGTGCCCACCGGCTTGAGCGGCGTACCGCCACCCGGGCCCGCCACACCACTGACGGCCACCGCAAAGCGCGCACCGCTGCCGCGCTGGGCACCCTGTGCCATGGCCCGCACCACCTCTTCGCTGACCGCCCCGACGCTGCCGAACAGCTCCTCGGGGACGGCCAGTTGGCGCGTCTTCTGAGCATTGGAGTAGGTCACGTAGCCGGCCTCGAACCAGGCCGAACTGCCAGCGATGCGAGTGATCGCCTCAGCGATACCACCGCCGGTGCAAGACTCGGCTGTGCTGACCTGCGCCCCTAGACGTTGAAGCTGTTCGCCCAGCGTCGCGGCGAGACGGGTAATGTCATCCATGCGGCGTTCCTTGTATCTATCCGGGAAGTTCTGGCCGGCAAGTCTACACACGCAGACCGACCAGCAGCAGAGCAAAAGGTGTGCTCATGATTCGAGCCGATACGCGTGGTAACCTTGCGCGCATCGCATGGCCGGCCCGCCTGTTTGCCGGCCGCTACCTGACGGCAAAGTGCCCTCACCCACCGAACGAACCAGCATGATCCACTGATGAACAAAGCCATTACCGACCTGTCCGCCCACACCCCCATGATGCAGCAATACTGGAAGCTCAAGAACCAGCATCCAGACCAGCTGATGTTCTACCGCATGGGCGACTTCTACGAGATTTTCTACGAAGACGCGAAGAAAGCCGCCAAGTTGCTGGACATCACCCTCACCGCCCGCGGTCAGTCCGCCGGGCAGAGCATCCCGATGTGCGGCATCCCCTTTCACTCGCTGGAAGGCTATCTCGCCCGGCTGGTGAAGCTGGGTGAGTCGGTGGTGATCTGCGAGCAGATCGGCGACCCGGCCACCAGCAAGGGTCCGGTGGAGCGCCAGGTGGTGCGTATCATCACGCCGGGCACGGTGAGTGACGAAGCACTGCTCGACGAGCGCCGCGACAACCTGCTGGCCGCCCTGCTGGGTGACGAGCGCCTGTTCGGCCTGGCAGTGCTCGACATCACCAGTGGTCAGTTCAGCGTTCAGGAAATCGTTGGCTGGGAAAACCTGCTGGCCGAGCTGGAACGTATCAATCCGGTGGAGCTGCTGATCCCCGACGACTGGCCGCAAGGCCTGCCGGCCGAGAAGCGCCGTGGTTCGCGGCGCCGAGCCCCGTGGGACTTCGAGCGCGACTCGGCACACAAGAGCCTGTGCCAGCAGTTCGGCACCCAGGACCTGAAGGGCTTCGGCTGCGAAACCCTGACCCTGGCCATTGGTGCCGCCGGCTGCCTGCTGGCCTACGCCAAGGAAACCCAGCGTACCGCCCTGCCGCACCTGCGCAGCCTGCGTCACGAGCGCATGGACGACACGGTGATCCTCGACGGCGCCAGCCGCCGCAACCTGGAGCTGGACACCAACCTGGCCGGTGGCCGCGACAACACTCTGCTGTCGGTCATGGACCGCTGCCAGACCGCGATGGGCACGCGCTTGCTGATCCGCTGGCTGAATCGTCCACTGCGCGACCTGCCGGTCATTCAGGCTCGGCAGAGCGCCATCAGTTGCTTCCTGGACCGCTACCGCTTCGAAGGCCTGCAACCGCAGCTCAAGGACATTGGCGATATCGAGCGTATCCTAGCGCGTATCGGCCTGCGCAACGCCCGCCCGCGAGACCTGGCACGCCTGCGCGACGCACTGACCGCCCTGCCCCAGCTGCAGGACGCCATGGCTGACCTTGAAGCCCCACACCTGCAACAGCTGGCGCGTACCGCCGGGACCTACCCTGAACTGGCCGACCTGCTGCAAAGGGCGATCATCGACAATCCGCCTGCGGTAATCCGTGACGGTGGCGTACTCAAGACCGGTTTCGATGCCGAACTGGACGAGCTGCAGTCGCTGAGCGAGAACGCCGGCCAGTTCCTCATCGACCTGGAGGCACGCGAGAAAGCCCGTACCGGCCTGGCCAACCTGAAAGTCGGCTACAACCGCGTACACGGCTACTACATCGAGCTGCCGACCAAACAGGCCGAACAGGCTCCGGCCGATTACATCCGCCGCCAGACCCTCAAGGGTGCCGAGCGTTTCATCACTCCCGAGCTGAAAGAATTCGAAGACAAGGCGCTGTCGGCCAAGAGCCGCGCCCTGGCACGGGAGAAGATGCTCTACGAGGCGCTGCTCGAAGACCTCATCGGTCACCTTGCACCACTGCAGGACACCGCCGCGGCACTGGCCGAACTGGACGTGCTGAGCAACCTCGCCGAGCGGGCACTGAACCTCGACCTGAACTGCCCGAGCTTCGTCGCCGAACCGTGCATGAAGATCGAGCAGGGTCGCCACCCGGTCGTCGAGCAGGTGCTGTCCAGCCCCTTCGTGGCCAACGACCTGGCCCTGGACGACAACACCCGCATGCTGGTCATCACCGGTCCGAACATGGGCGGTAAATCGACCTACATGCGCCAGACCGCGCTGATCGTGCTGCTGGCCCACATCGGTAGTTTCGTCCCCGCGGCCCGCTGCGAGCTGTCGCTGGTCGACCGCATCTTCACCCGCATCGGCTCCAGTGACGACCTGGCCGGCGGCCGCTCGACCTTCATGGTGGAGATGAGCGAAACGGCGAACATCCTGCACAACGCCACCGACCGTAGCCTGGTGCTGATGGACGAAGTAGGCCGCGGCACCAGCACCTTCGACGGCCTGTCGCTGGCCTGGGCTGCGGCAGAATGTCTTGCCCAGCTGCGCGCCTACACCCTGTTCGCTACGCATTACTTCGAGCTGACCGTGCTGCCGGAAAGCGAACCGCTGGTCGCCAACGTGCACCTGAACGCCACCGAGCACAACGAACGAATCGTGTTCCTGCATCGTGTGCTGCCAGGCCCCGCCAGCCAGAGCTACGGCCTGGCCGTGGCCCAACTGGCCGGGGTTCCGGGCCGTGTCATCAACCGTGCCAAAGAGCATCTGCAGCGCCTGGAGACCACCAGCCTGCCTCACGAGCAGCCCAAGGCCAAACCCGGCAAGCCGGCAGCGCCGATGCAGAGCGACCTGTTCGCCAGCCTGCCGCACCCGGTGCTGGAAGAACTGGGGCGGCTGAAACCCGATGACCTGACACCCCGCCAGGCGCTGGATCTGCTGTATTCATTGCAAACACGGCTGTGACGGCAAGCGTAACAAGCTGTTAGAATCCGGCGCGGTTTTCGGGTGCTCTCAGCAATCAGTCTGATCGAGCCATCGCACGAACCACCAGCCGCGTGAAAGCGCAGCAAACCCGGGGTCGAGCGGCAGGCGGGCCTGACCAACCCGCCTGTTGGGCCGTTTACCCGCCGGCTGATGAGCGCATGAATCGCGACGCTGCCCATCCGCCCTTGAACGATGTGTTTTCGCACGGTTTGGTGTAATAGCCGAGCCCGGCATGCCTGTCTGATATGGCGATGCTGTCGCCGCCTGAGGAGAAAATTAGAAATGACCTTCGTCGTCACCGACAACTGCATCAAGTGCAAGTACACCGACTGCGTAGAAGTCTGTCCGGTGGACTGCTTCTACGAAGGCCCGAATTTCCTGGTGATTCACCCGGATGAGTGCATCGATTGCGCACTCTGCGAGCCTGAGTGCCCGGCCCAAGCCATTTTCTCCGAAGACGAGATCCCGGCTGGCATGGAAAACTTCATCGAACTCAATGCCGAACTGGCAGAAATCTGGCCCAACATCACCGAGCGCAAAGACCCACTGCCCGATGCGGCAGATTGGGATGGCAAGACTGGCAAGATCGCCGATCTGCAGCGTTGATCCGAAAGGCCCCATGTGGGCCTTTCGTGTTATAGAGCCCCATTTTCAATGGGCAAAAAAAAGGGGCGGTATAACCGCCCACATTTTTTCCCTAATCCATTCGATCCCTTTCATCGTCCTGATGAAACGCCTCCTGCGTGATCCTTGAAAGCCTGCTTCCTTGTAGGCCCGTGCCACTCCGTCGACACAGTTCCGATAATAATGTTTTTTCCCCTTGGCGCAATGCCCTCGTGTCGAGACAAAAACGCCAAAAAAGCGCATTAAAAGATAAAAACCCTTGAAAATCATAACGATAAGAAAGATTTACAGTATATCAAGGCAATGAATTTACAGCCTCAAACAACACTTGCTTACAGTTTAAGTAAGCAATGGCTTACACATCCAGATACCCGAACACGGAAAGTTAAAAAAATTAAACCCGAAATATATGCAATTGTAAGAACACGTTCATCAATGTGTGCTCAGCATAAAAAAGCCGATATCGACAGACGGCTATCGATATCGGCTTTGGCTCTTGCAACGCTTACTGGAACAAGGACTCGCTGGAGAGACCGTTCTTTTCGAGAATCTCGCGCAGGCGCTTGAGGCCTTCGACCTGGATCTGCCGAACCCGCTCGCGGGTCAGGCCGATTTCCAGCCCTACATCCTCCAGCGTGCTGCTCTCATGACCGCGCAGCCCGAAGCGGCGAATCACCACCTCCCGCTGTTTTTCGGTCAGTTCGGAGAGCCACTGGTCGATGCTCTGGGACAGGTCGTCATCCTGAAGCAGCTCGCAAGGGTCGGTTGGGCGATCGTCGGTCAGGGTATCGAGCAGGGTCTTGTCGGAATCCGGCCCCAGGGACACATCCACTGAAGATACCCGCTCGTTGAGTCCCAGCATGCGCTTGACCTCGCTGACCGGCTTTTCGAGCAGGTTGGCGATCTCCTCCGGAGAGGGTTCATGGTCGAGCTTCTGGGTCAGCTCACGAGCCGCACGCAGATAGACGTTCAGTTCCTTGACCACATGAATCGGCAGCCGGATGGTCCGGGTCTGGTTCATGATGGCGCGCTCGATGGTCTGGCGAATCCACCAGGTCGCGTAGGTCGAGAAACGGAAGCCTCGTTCAGGGTCGAATTTTTCGACCGCGCGGATCAGCCCCAGGTTGCCCTCTTCGATGAGGTCGAGCAGCGAAAGGCCGCGATTGACGTAACGCCTGGCGATCTTGACCACCAGCCGCAGGTTGCTCTCGATCATCCGCTTGCGACCGGCTGGGTCGCCCTTCTGCGACAAGCGCGCAAAGTGGACTTCTTCTTCCGGGGACAGAAGCGGCGAGAAACCTATTTCGTTGAGGTAAAGCTGGGTAGCGTCTAACGCTCGGGTGTAGTCGATGTACTTGTGCTGTTTGAGCGATGAGGAAGTTTTGGCCTTGGCGCGAGCCGAGACTGCAGTGGACGACTGCTTCTCGTCAGACACCTGCTCCAGGACAATGCCGGCTTCCATGAGGAGCACTTCATCATCGATGTCAAACTCCGGCGCTTCGTTGCTAAGAGCCATTGTTATAGTCCTTTGGTGAGTTCGACCTCAAGCTCCAGTGTCACCTGATTTCCGTGGCAACACTTGAGCCTGTTCCTATCTACGCCAGGAACAGGCTGACAATGTTCAACGCTTTGGCAGGAATTGCAGTGGATCTACAGGCTTACCTTGTCGGCGAATCTCGAAATGCAGTTTCACCCGGTCAGTTCCTGTTGACCCCATCTCGGCAATCGTCTGCCCAGCCTTGACCTGTTGCCCTTCCCGTACCAATAGCCTGCGATTGTGACCGTAGGCGCTGACGTAGGTATCGCTGTGTTTGATGATTATCAGTTCGCCGTAGCCCCGTAATCCACTTCCGGCGTAAACAACCGAACCATCAGACGCGGCTAAAACAGGCTGTCCCAAATCTCCCGCGATATCAATGCCTTTATTCAAACTACCGTTTGAAGAAAATTTACCTATCAAAACGCCACTAGCCGGCCATGCCCAGCCGCTCGGCGAACGCTCTGCAGCGCCTGCCGGTGTGCTGGCAGCCGGCGGGATGACCACCGGTGTAACAGCCACCGGTTTGGAAATGACCGTGGTCTTTACAGAGCCGGAACTGCTGGTCGTGGTCGAACTGGTCGAGGTGCTGGGCACCGGCCGACTCGTAGCAGCAGCCACGACGGGGGCACCTTCGGAGCGGCCATCGAAACGGATTGTCTGCCCCGGACGGATGGTATAGGGCTCGGGAATCTGGTTGCGGGCCGCCAGCGCTTTCCAGTCCCAGCCATAGCGGAAGGCGATGGAAAACAGCGTATCGCCCCGTTTGACCACGTACTGCCCGGTGGTAACCGCCGGGCGCTGCGCGACCTGGTTGCCGTTGCGGTCCACCACGCGCACGCCACCGGAGGGCGAACTGGCGCAGCCGGCCAGCAGGACGCTGAAGGCAATGCCAAGAACGAGATGCTGAAAGCCTGTCATCGATGATCCAAGCTGCCGAATGCCCCTGAGACTCACCCGCCACTCCCTTTACCGGTGACTGAATTGAAAGACGCCAAGTTGTGCAGAAACAATCGAGAACCGCCCTTTAGTCTGAGATGAAACGAGGCCTGAAGCCGCGGGGCCTGCCTGATAATGCCACGCTGCCAGCTTCTGGCTGCTCGATAGACCGGCGCGGCTGTGCAGAATTCACTGCAGCGCTCAAGCCAGCGGGCCATTGAGCAGCGGCACGAAACGCACGGCACCCAGTACGTGACGCGAGAAGCCCTCGTCCTCACGCACGATGAGCATCAGTTGCTGGACCTCACCGGAACCGACCGGGATCACCATGCGCCCACCGGGCGCCAGCTGGTCCAGCAGGGCCTGGGGCACATCGGTCGCCACTGCGGTGACGATGATGCCGTTATAGGGCGCCAGCGCCTGCCAGCCCTCCCAGCCATCACCCCAGCGAAACACCACGTTGCGCAGGTTCAGCTCGACCAGGCGCTCCTTGGCGCGGTCCTGCAGAACCTTGATACGCTCGACGGAAAACACGCGCTCGACCAACTGCGCCAGCACGGCAGTCTGGTAGCCCGAGCCGGTACCGATCTCCAGCACCTTGTCCAATGGGCCAGCCGCCAGCAGCAGCTCGCTCATGCGCGCCACCATGTAAGGCTGGGAAATGGTCTGGTTATGGCCGATCGGCAGTGCAGTGTCTTCGTAGGCGCGGTGCGCCAGGGCTTCGTCGACGAACAGGTGCCGGGGCGTACGGCGGATCACCTCCAGCACCTGGGTGTTTGACAGCCCTTCTTCGTAAAGGCGCTGGATCAGTCGCTCGCGGGTACGCTGCGAGGTCATGCCGATTCCGCGGCGCAGCAGGTCATCTTGTTCGCGGGGCATCAGCGCAGTCCCTCCAGCCAAGTGTTGAGGCTGTCGAAACCGTCCCGGTAGGTCCGGTCGAGCTGTAAAGGGGTGATCGACACGTAGCCCTGCATCACGGCGTGGAAGTCGGTGCCCGCACCGCCGTCCTCGGCATCGCCTGCGGCGGCGATCCAGTAGCCGGCACGCCCACGCGGGTCCACCACCTTGACCGGTGCGGCAGCGCGGGCGCGATGCCCCAGGCGGGTCAGTTGAATGCCACGCACCCGGTCCAGCGGCAGGTTGGGGATATTGACGTTCAGTACGGTACGCGGCGGCAGGTCGAGCTGCTCATGGGCCTCGACCAGCAGGCGCGCATAGTGCGCCGCGGTGGCCAGGTTGTCGGTCTGCCGGGAAAGGAACGAGAAGGCGAAGCTGGGCCGCTCCAGAAAGCGGCCTTCCAGCGCAGCGGCGACCGTCCCCGAGTAAAGCACGTCGTCGCCAAGATTGGCGCCCAGGTTGATGCCCGACACGACCATGTCGGGCTGCTCCGGCAACAGGCCATTGAGCCCCAGGTGCACGCAGTCGGTCGGAGTACCGTTGACACTGATGAACCCGTTGCCCAGCACCTGGGGATGCAGCGGGCGGTCGAGGGTCAGCGAGCTGCTGGCGCCGCTCCTGTCCTGATCAGGGGCGATCACCACGCACTCGGCATGCTCCGCCAGCGCCGCGTACAGCGCCGCCAGACCGGGTGCGGCGACCCCGTCATCGTTAGAAATCAGAATACGCATGGGTTGTCCGTAAGCCCGACCGGCACCAGATCGACGAGTTCACGGACCACGACGGTCGCGAAGCATCCGGGCGGAAGGACGAATTCCAGTTGCAGAATGTCAGGCTCCGGATAATGCCACGTCAGACGCCCAATGGGCAGTCGCAGGATGCGACGCTCGTGTTCCATTCCCGCCCTGACCAGCCAGTCGCGCAATGACGCCTCGCCGTCTGCCACGGCATTCTCCAGCTCGGCACTGGTGCCTGCGGCGGGTGATGGCCCTTCGCCCCATTGCGGTCCGGTGGGATGCAGGTCGAGAATCGCCAGACGCGGGTCATGGCACTCCTCGACCCCGGCCGGGAAAAAACTGCGGCTGTCGGTAAAGGCCAGCAGATCGCCGACCTGCGCCTGGTTCCAGGTGCCGTCGGCAACGCGCCGGGCCAGCACCCGGTTGAACAGGTAGCTGCGTGCGCTGGACAGCAGCCGTGAGCGCACTGCGCGCTGCTCGGGCAGGGCCTGGCGTGCGGCGAACTCCTGGGCCTGCGCCACATTGCCGCCTTGGTGACCGAAACGCTGGGTGCCGAAGTAATTGGGCACGCCTTGGGCCGCCAGGGTTTCCAGGCGCAGCTGCAGGGCAGCCTTGTCGGCCTGCAGACGGGTCAGGCGCAGGGTGAAGCCATTGGCGGCATGCGCACCGCGCTGCAGCTTGCGGCGGTGGCGGACGCTGCGCAGGATGCTCAGGGTCGCGTCCTCGGCAGCCGACAAATCAGGGTAGGCCTTGCCAGGCAGCTGAATGCTGAACCATTGGCGAGTCAGTGCCTGGCGGTCCTTGAGCCCGGCATAGCTGACGGTGCGCAACGGCACCCCGGCGGCACGCGCCAGTCGTCGCGCGGCTTCTTCGGTGTTCAGGCCGCGCTTCTCGACCCACAACCAAAGGTGCTCGCCATCGCCGGACAGCGGAATGTCCAGCACTTCATCAACCTGGAAGTCTTCGGCCACCGCCTTGAGCTGCGCGGTGCCCAGTGCCGCGCCATGAGCCCGGGGGCCCAGCAGTTGCAGTTCGTTCATGCCGACAGCAACAGCGCGACGGCATGCACCGCGATGCCTTCCTCACGACCGACGAAGCCGAGCTTTTCAGTGGTGGTGGCCTTGACGTTGACCTGGTCGAGCTGCACCTGCAGGTCTTCGGCGATCAGTTCGCGCATGGCCTGGATATGCGGGGCCATCTTGGGTGCCTGGGCTACGATGGTGGCGTCGACGTTGCCGACCTTCCAGCCCTTCTCCTGCACCAGTTTGAGCACGTGGCGCAGCAGCACGCGGCTGTCGGCGCCCTTGAACTGCGGGTCGGTATCAGGGAAGTGCCGACCGATGTCGCCCAGCGCCGCCGCGCCCAGCAGTGCATCACTCAGGGCATGCAGCAGGACATCGCCGTCGGAATGGGCCAGCAGACCGAAACCATGCGCGATGCGCACCCCACCCAAGGTAATGAAATCGCCTTCGGCGAAACGATGCACATCGTAGCCATGACCTATACGCATAGAAAAACGCCCTGAAAAAAGTCAGGGCGGAATTCTACCTGCTTTGGCGCGCCTTGGGGCCGCTGTATCAGTAGGCTTTCAAGGCTGTCGCGTGGTGACGCAGGTGTTCTTCGATGAAGCTGGCGATGAAGTAGTAGCTGTGGTCATAGCCAGGCTGCATGCGCAGGTTCAGCGGATGCCCCGCCGCCCTGGCGGCCTGTACCAGCGCCTCGGGCTTGAGCTGATTGACCAGGAAGTCGTCGCGGTCGCCCTGGTCGACCAGAATCGGCAGCTTCTGGGTCGCCTGAGCCAGCAACAGGCTGGCATCCCACTCGCGCCAGCGCGAACGGTCCTCACCCAGGTAGCGGGAAAAGGCCTTTTGCCCCCACGGGCAGTCCACGGGGTTACAGATCGGCGAAAACGCCGAGACCGACTGGTAGCGCCCCGGGTTGCGCAACGCACAGACCAGCGCCCCATGCCCGCCCATCGAATGGCCGCTGATACCCCGCGCCTGGGACGCCGGGAAGTGCGCCTCGATCAGAGCTGGCAGCTCATCGACCACGTAGTCGTACATCCGGTAGTGCCGAGCGTAGGGTTGCTCGGTGGCGTTAAGGTAGAAACCGGCACCCAGGCCGAAGTCCCAGGCACCGTCCGGGTCACCGGCCACGTCCGGGCCGCGCGGGCTGGTGTCCGGGGCGACGATGATCAGCCCCAGCTCGGCGGCCATGCGCTGGGCACCGGCCTTCTGCATGAAGTTCTCGTCGGTGCAGGTCAACCCCGACAGCCAGTACAGCACCGGCAGCTTGCCGCCCTGCTCGGCCTGAGGCGGCAGGTACACGGCGAACACCATGTCGCACCCCAGCGCACTGGAATGATGCTTGTAACGCTTGTGCCAGCCGCCGAAGCTCTTCTGGCAGGAAATGTTTTCCAAACTCATCGATTGGCTCCCAGCTGCAGGCCACGGGCGACAGGAGAGTCCGCAACTCCCTGCCGACCGAAACCCGAGCTTTCATCTTGTGACTGGAGGCGTGAGGCTGGCGCCTTAGAAATGCACCACCGAACGGATGCTCTTGCCTTCGTGCATCAGCTCGAAGGCTTCGTTGATCTGCTCCAGGCCCATGGTATGGGTGATGAACTTGTCCAGCGGGATCTCGCCGGCTTCCGACTTCTGCACATAGGACGGCAGTTCGCTACGGCCCTTGACGCCGCCGAATGCCGAGCCGCGCCATACACGGCCGGTGACCAGTTGGAACGGACGGGTGGAGATTTCCTGCCCGGCACCGGCCACACCGATGATCACCGACTCGCCCCAGCCCTTGTGACAGCATTCCAGCGCAGCACGCATCAGTTGCACGTTGCCGACACACTCAAAGGAGAAGTCCACGCCGCCATCGGTCATCTCGACGATGACTTCCTGGATCGGACGCTGATGGTCCTTGGGATTGACGAAATCGGTGGCACCCAGCTCACGGGCGATGTCGAACTTGGCCGGGTTGATGTCGATGGCGATGATGCGCGAAGCCTTGGCCATCTTCGCGCCGATGATCGCCGCCAGGCCGATGCCGCCCAGACCGAAGATCGCCACGGTGTCGCCTTCCTTGACCTTGGCGGTGTTGAGCACCGCACCGATACCGGTGGTCACGCCGCAACCGAGCAGGCAGACCTTTTCCAATGGCGCTTCCTTGGGGATCTTGGCCAGGGAGATTTCCGGCAGCACGGTGTACTCGGAGAAGGTCGAGCAGCCCATGTAGTGGTAGACCGGCTCGCCGTTGTAGCTGAAGCGGCTGGTGCCGTCAGGCATCAGGCCCTTGCCCTGGGTGGCGCGTACGGCCTGGCAGAGATTGGTCTTGCCCGAAGTGCAGAACTTGCACTTGCCGCATTCGGCGGTATACAGCGGAATGACATGGTCGCCGACCTGCAGCGAGGTCACGCCCTCGCCCACCGCCTCGACGATACCGCCGCCCTCATGGCCCAGCACGCATGGGAAGACGCCTTCGGAGTCCTGACCGGAAAGCGTGTAGGCGTCGGTGTGGCAGACACCACTGGCCACGATGCGCACCAGCACCTCGCCGGCCCGTGGCGGCTGCACATCCAGCTCGACGATGCGCAGGGGTTCATTGGGCGCGAAGGCGACAGCGGCACGTGACTTGATCATGCGGAAACTCCTTGATGGATGAAAAGCGATTTCAGGAGTGTATTACAGCCCAGGCTGGTGAATAATCGGGCCAAAGCAAAACATTATTGCCACATAGGGATAATCGATGTTCATCAATGGCTGGGAAGGCATCGACGAGTTCGTCGCAGTCGCCGAATGCGGGCAGTTCACTGCCGCCGCGCAGCGCCTGGGGGTTTCCTCATCACACATCAGCCGGCAGATCGCCCGCCTGGAAGAGCGCCTGCAGAGCCGCCTGCTGTACCGCAGCACTCGGCGTGTCGCACTCACCGAAGCCGGGCAGACCTTCCTGCAGCATTGCCAACGCCTGCAAGACGGCCGCGAAGAAGCGTTGCGTGCCATCGGTGATCTCACTGGCGAGCCCAAGGGCCTGCTGCGCATGACCTGCGCCGTGGCCTACGGTGAGCGCTTCATTGCCCCGCTGGTTACCCGCTTCATGGAAAAGCACCCACAGTTGCGGGTCGATATCGAGCTGTCGAACACCACGCTGGACCTGCTGCAGGAGGGCATGGACCTGGCCATCCGGCTGGGCCGCCTGCAGGACTCGCGCCTGGTCGCCACCCGTCTGGCGCCTCGGCGCATGTACCTGTGCGCCTCCCCGTCCTATCTGGAACGCTATGGTCGTCCGCACAGCCTGTCGGAACTCAACCGGCACAACTGCCTGGTCGGCAGCAGCGATACCTGGCTGCTGCAGCAGAATGGGCGGGAATTTTCGCAACGCGTGCACGGCAACTGGCGCTGCAACAGCGGCCAGGCGGTGCTGGACGCCGCGCTAAATGGCATGGGCCTGTGCCAGCTACCGGATTACTACGTGCTCGAGCACCTGCAAAGTGGTGCCCTGGTGTCATTGCTGGAGGCACACCAGCCCCCCAACACCGCCGTGTGGGCGCTGTACCCTCAGCAGCGGCATCTGTCACCGAAAGTGCGCAACCTGGTGGACTATCTCAAGCAAGGGCTGGCACAGCGCAAGGAATACCTCGGCGCCTACTGAGCGAAGGAGCGGCGCTGGCGCAGCCATTCCAGGTCTTCGGGGCGGGTGACCTTGATGTTGTCTGAGCGGCCTTCGACCAGCCGCGGGGCTTGCCCGGCCCATTCGATGGCCGAGGCTTCGTCGGTGATCGCCGCGTTGGCCACCAGGCTGTCGGCCAGGGCGCGGTGCAGCGTCCCCAGGCGAAACATCTGCGGTGTATAGGCCTGCCAGATCAGGCTGCGATCCACGGTTTCCGATACTCGCCCATGGGCATCGGCACGCTTGAGGGTGTCGCGCGCCGGCACCGCCAGCAGGCCACCGACCGGATCATGCGCCAGCTCACCCAGCAGGTTGTCCAGGTCACTGCGTGCCAGGTTGGGGCGTGCCGCGTCGTGCACCAGGACCCACTCGTCGTCGCTGGCACCTTGAGCGTGCAGGTGCAGTAGCGCATTGAGCACCGAGTCGGCGCGTTCCTTGCCACCTTCGACGCGCTGGATGCGTGAATCCAGCGCGCAAGGCAGGGTCGGCCAATACGGGTCTTCGGCGGCCAGGCTGATCACCAGCCCTTTGAGTCGGGGATGGTCGAGAAAACACAGCAGGCTGTGTTCGAGAATGGTGAGAGCGCCCAGCATCAGATATTGCTTGGGACGATCCGCCGCCATTCGGGCACCAACGCCCGCAGCGGGAATGACTGCCCAGAAGGCAGGAAGAGAGTCGTGCATCGAGGCCTTCGCGTCAGCTCAGCGTGCCAATTGGTAGAGGGTTTCGCCGTCCTTGACCATGCCCAGCTCGTGGCGGGCGCGCTCTTCGACGGTTTCCAGACCCTTCTTGAGTTCCGTGACCTCGGCGTCGAGAACCCGATTGCGTTCCAGCAGGTTTTCATTTTCAGCGCGCTGTTCGGCAATCTGCTTGGTCAGGCTGGCGACTTGCGCCAGGCTGCCATTGCCCACCCAAAGGCGGTACTGCAGGCCGGCCAGCAACAGAAGCAGAACGAGGAACAACCAATAGGGACTGCGCATCGAGATATCAATTATCCGGTAATGAAACGGCATTGAGCCTGACCAAGGCCAGGCTCAATCAGTACAGCCTCGGCACTGGCCCGCGCACCCCGTGCGAAGGCCCTGCCGTTTTACCACCTATGACTCAGCCGCGAAACTCCGCACGGCCGCGATAAACGGCCTTGGCGCCCAGTTGCTCTTCGATACGCAGCAGCTGGTTGTACTTGGAGACGCGGTCGGAGCGGCACAGCGAACCGGTCTTGATCTGACCGGCGGCGGTGCCAACGGCCAGGTCGGCGATGGTCGAGTCTTCAGTTTCACCGGAGCGGTGCGAGATCACTGCGGTGTAGCCAGCCGCCTTGGCCATCTGGATGGCTTCCAGAGTTTCGGTCAGCGAGCCGATCTGGTTGAACTTGATCAGGATCGAGTTACCGATACCCTTCTCGATGCCTTCCTTGAGGATCTTGGTGTTGGTCACGAACAGGTCGTCACCGACCAGCTGCACCTTGGTGCCGATCTTGTCGGTGAGGATCTTCCAGCCAGCCCAGTCCGACTCGTCCAGGCCGTCTTCGATGGAGATGATCGGGAAGCGCTCGGTCAGGCCTTTCAGGTAGTCGGCGAAACCTTCGGCATCGAACGACTTGCCTTCCCCCGACAGGTTGTACTTGCCGTCTTCGTAGAATTCGCTGGCCGCGCAGTCCAGGGCCAGGGTCACGTCGGTGCCCAGCTTGTAGCCGGCTTTCTCGACCGCTTCGGCGATGGCGCCCAGGGCGTCTTCGTTGGAAGCCAGGTTCGGGGCGAAGCCGCCTTCGTCACCCACGGCAGTGTTCAGGCCACGGGCCTTCAGCACAGCCTTGAGGTGGTGGAAAATCTCGGTGCCCATGCGCAGGCCGTCGGAGAAGGTCTTGGCGCCAACTGGCTGCACCATGAACTCCTGGATATCGACGTTGTTATCGGCATGCTCGCCGCCGTTGATGATGTTCATCATCGGCACCGGCATGGAGTACTGGCCCGGAGTGCCGTTCAGGTTGGCGATGTGCGCGTACAGCGGCAGGTCCTGGTCCTGGGCGGCGGCCTTGGCAGCGGCCAGGGACACGGCGAGGATGGCGTTGGCGCCCAGTTTGGCCTTGTTCTCGGTACCGTCCAGTTCGATCATGGCGCGGTCCAGGGCTTTCTGGTCGATCGGGTCCTTGCCCAGCAGCAGGTCGCGGATCGGGCCGTTGATGTTGGCAACGGCTTTCAGCACGCCCTTGCCCAGGTAACGGCTCTTGTCTCCATCACGCAGCTCGAGCGCTTCGCGCGAACCGGTTGAGGCACCGGACGGCGCGCAAGCAGTACCGATGATGCCGTTGTCGAGAAGCACATCCGCTTCGACGGTGGGGTTGCCACGGGAGTCGAGAACTTCACGACCTTTGATGTCGACGATTTTTGCCATTGTTGTAAACACTCCGGGATTGACGGAAACGACGCAGCATTGAAAACGATCACGCCGGGCAGGCCGGGCGTGGAACCGGCGGCTGCGCAGAGGCGGCCACCGGGCACGGCACTTTAACGGAAACCGAGGTTACGCGGTTTCAACGGGGTCAAAACTTTTCACCAGCTGGTCCAGCGCCTGCAGCTGAGACAGGAAAGGCTCGAGCTTGTTCAGGCGCAACGCGCACGGGCCGTCGCACTTGGCCTGGTCGGGGTCCGGATGGGCCTCGAGGAACAACCCGGCCAGGCCCTGGGACAGACCGGCCTTGGCCAGCTCCAGAACCTGGGCACGGCGGCCGCCGGCGGAATCCGCACGACCACCTGGCATCTGCAGTGCATGGGTGACGTCGAAGAACACCGGGTATTCGAACTGCTTCATGATGCCGAAGCCGAGCATGTCCACCACCAGGTTGTTGTAGCCGAAGCTCGAACCGCGCTCGCAGAGAATCAGCTGCTCGTTACCCGCTTCCTCGCACTTGGTCAGGATGTGTTTCATTTCCTGGGGGGCGAGGAACTGGGCCTTCTTGATGTTGATCACTGCACCGGTCTTGGCCATCGCCACCACCAGGTCGGTCTGCCGCGACAGGAAGGCCGGCAGCTGGATGATGTCGCAGACTTCGGCCACTGGAGCGGCCTGATGCGGCTCGTGCACGTCGGTGATCACCGGCACGTTGAAGGTGCGCTTGATCTCTTCGAAGATGCGCATGCCCTCTTCCAGGCCGGGGCCACGGTACGAGTTGATCGACGACCGATTGGCCTTGTCGAAGCTGGCCTTGAACACGTAAGGGATACCGAGCTTCTCGGTAACCCTCACGTACTCTTCGCAGATCTGCATGGCCAGGTCACGGGATTCGAGGACGTTCATGCCGCCGAACAGCACCATGGGCTTGTCGTTGGCGATCTCGATGGAGCCGACGCGAATGATTTTCTGAGCCATGTATTTGATATCCCGAATCAGGCGTTCTTCTGATGTTGAGCCAGCGCCGCCTTGACGAAGCCGCTGAACAGCGGATGACCGTCACGCGGTGTCGAGGTGAACTCAGGGTGGAACTGGCAGGCCACGAACCATGGATGATCCGGTGCCTCGACCACTTCGACCAGCGCGCCGTCGCCGGAACGGCCGGAAACGCGCAGACCGGCTTCGATCAGTTGCGGCAGCAGGTTGTTGTTGACCTCGTAGCGATGGCGATGACGCTCGACGATCACGTCGCTGGCGTAGCAGCCGTGAACCTGAGAGCCGGCTTCGAGCAGGCACTCCTGAGCGCCCAGGCGCATGGTGCCGCCCAGATCGGAACTTTCGCTGCGGGTTTCCACGGCGCCGGTGGCATCGGACCACTCGGTGATCAGGCCGACCACCGGATGCTCGCCGGTACGGTCGAACTCGGTGGAGTTGGCGTCTTTCCAGCCCAGCACGTTACGGGCGAACTCGATGACCGCCACCTGCATGCCCAGGCAGATGCCCAGGTATGGCACCTTGTTCTCACGGGCGTACTGCACGGCAGTGATCTTGCCTTCCACGCCACGCAGGCCGAAGCCGCCGGGAACCAGGATGGCGTCCACGCCTTCGAGCAGGCCCGTGCCCTGGTTCTCGATGTCTTCGGAGTCGATGTAGCGCAGGTTCACCTTGGTACGGTTGGTGATACCGGCGTGGCTCATGGCCTCGATCAGCGACTTGTAGGCGTCGAGCAGTTCCATGTACTTGCCGACCATGGCGATGGTCACTTCGTGCTCGGGGTTGAGCTTGGCATCGACGACCTTTTCCCACTCGGACAGGTCGGCGCCACCGCATTGCAGGCCGAAGCGCTCGACGACGAAGTCATCCAGACCCTGGGCATGCAGCACGGCCGGGATCTTGTAGATGGTGTCGACGTCTTCCAGGGAAATCACCGCACGCTCTTCGACGTTGGTGAACAGCGCGATCTTGCGGCGCGAGGAAACGTCAACCGGATGGTCGGAACGGCAGATCAGCACGTCAGGCTGCAGGCCGATGGAGCGCAGCTCCTTGACCGAGTGCTGGGTCGGCTTGGTCTTGGTCTCGCCAGCAGTGGCGATGTACGGGACCAGGGTCAGGTGCATCAGCATCGCGCGCTTGGAACCGACTTCCACACGCAGCTGGCGAATGGCTTCGAGGAACGGTTGCGACTCGATGTCACCCACGGTGCCGCCGATCTCGACCAGGGCCACGTCGGCATCCGCCGCACCCTTGATGATGCGACGCTTGATCTCGTCGGTAATGTGCGGAATGACCTGGATGGTGGCGCCCAGGTAATCACCACGGCGCTCCTTGCGCAGTACGTGCTCGTACACGCGGCCGGTGGTGAAGTTGTTGTTCTGGGTCATCGTGGTGCGGATGAACCGCTCGTAGTGACCCAGGTCCAGGTCGGTCTCGGCGCCGTCGTGGGTGACGAACACTTCACCGTGCTGGAAGGGGCTCATGGTGCCCGGGTCCACGTTGATGTACGGATCCAGCTTGAGCATGGTGACCTTGAGCCCCCTCGCCTCCAGGATGGCCGCCAATGAAGCCGAGGCAATGCCTTTCCCCAATGAAGAAACAACACCGCCCGTGACGAAGATGTAGCGCGTCATGAAAAACCCTAGAAGTCTGCGTTAAAGCGGTCAGAGCCGCCGGGGAAAGCGAAGGAAGGCCGAAGCCCCCGGTTACCGACAGGATTCACAATGCACTCCCGAACTGCTGCGTTGAATACGACCGACCAGAAGCCTGTCCTTTCCATAGCGCCACACTTTTAAGATTGCCCAGTAAATACGGGTGGTAGACCGGCAGCCTGCGTCGCTGAGAATCAGCTGACACAAGCTGTATCAAGAAGGGAGCGTAGTCTACCGGAAAGCCCCCTTCATCACAAACATTGGTCGCCTGCTGGCGGCTGCCAGCGCAACCGCCCGCCCCCGACACCCAGGCCATCCAGCCCGTGAATGTTGGCCACGGCGAGCAATTGCCCACCCTGGAAAAGCAGCGGTACACGGTTACGCACGAAGCCCGGCACGCCTCGCTCGTTGAACAGGCGCTTGAGGTCGCGCCTGCCGCGCCCAGGCACTTCCAGGCATTCTCCGCCCTGCCGATAGCGCACTTCGAAGGCACCGACTGGCGCGGGTCCAATGAACGACAGCAGGCCATTGCCCGACAGTTTGAGGGGCTGCCCGAGATTCGGCCAAACCACGCTCTGCCCAGCCACGCTGGCCGCTGAAGGCCGCAGCCAGTCACCGCTCAACCACCAGAGCTGGCCCGCCGCGCGGTGCAACTGCCCATCGGCCAGCGCCCATACCGGATGGGCCTCAGGGCCGGCATCGCGCAACGCTTCCCATCCGGCCCAATGGTCGGTATCAGGCAAGCGGCTGAAGGCCGCCAGCCAATGGCGCAAGGCATTGCGCTGCCGGGCCGGCGACAGGGCAGCCAGGGGCGCCAGGGCCAGGGTCGGCAAGCTCAACCAGGGGAATGCGTCGGTACGGGCGGCAGCGGCCAGGTCGGCGCTCGCGAGTTCATCGAGCAACTGCTGCGCTTCACTCAGGTGCGCGGCACTGCGCGCCAGGCTGGCGCTCGCTTGCGGCCAGCGCGAACGCAACACCGGCATGACCTGCCCACGCAGGAAATTGCGTGCGTGGCGCAGATCCTGATTGCTGGGATCTTCGACCCAGTTCAGGCCGTGCCGCTGCGCATAGCCTTCCAGGTCTGCGCGCGCCACGCCCAGCAGTGGCCGTAACAGCTGGCCGCCCCCTAGCGCGCGGCTGGCCGACATGGCCGACAACCCGCGCACACCGGCACCACGCAGCAAGCGAAACAGCAAGGTTTCGGCCTGATCGTCACGATGCTGGGCACTGAGCAGGCAGTCGCCTTCGCCCATCAGACGTGCAAAAGCCGCATAACGCGCCTGCCGAGCCGCCTGCTCCAGGCTCGCCTGCGGGTGCACGGTGACGTACTCGACATGCAGAGGCACACCAAGCGCGGCGCAGAACGCACGGCAATGCTCAGGCCACGCATCAGCTACCGGTTGCAGACCGTGATGGACATGAATCGCATGAAGGGGAGGAAGAGATCGCCGCGAACGCTGTTCGACCAACAGGTGCAGCAGGACGGTGGAGTCCAGCCCTCCGGAGAAGGCGACATGCAGGGCGGGCGCCTGCAAGGCCGGGGACAGCGCCCCGACCAGTAACGCATGCAGCTCGGTGTCGTTCATGACGACAAGGCCCGGCCATGTGCATGGCCGGGCAATCCGCTATCAGACGCCGTAGCTCATCAGACGCTCGTAGCGGCGCTTCAGCAGCGCGTCGGTGTCGAACTTCTTGAGCATGTCCAGCTGGCTGAGCAGTTCTTCGCGGATGGTCGCCGAAGCGGCGGCCGGGTCGCGGTGCGCACCGCCCAGCGGTTCCTTGATGACCTTGTCGACGATGCCCAGGCCCTTGAGGCGGTCGGCGGTGATGCCCATGGCCTCGGCAGCATCCGGCGCCTTCTCGGCGGTTTTCCACAGGATCGAGGCGCAGCCTTCCGGCGAGATCACCGCATAGGTGGAGTACTGCAGCATGTTCAGCTGGTCGCAGACGCCGATGGCCAACGCACCGCCGGAGCCGCCCTCACCGATCACGGTGGCGATGATCGGCGTCTTCAGACGCGCCATGACACGCAGGTTCCAGGCGATGGCTTCGCTCTGGTTGCGCTCTTCGGCGTCGATGCCCGGATAGGCACCCGGGGTGTCGATGAAGGTCATGATCGGCATCTTGAAGCGCTCGGCCATTTCCATCAGGCGGCAGGCCTTGCGGTAGCCTTCAGGACGCGGCATGCCGAAGTTGCGACGGACCTTCTCGCGTACTTCGCGGCCTTTCTGATGGCCAATCACCATGACTGGCTGGCCGTCCAGACGGGCAATACCACCGACGATGGCGGCGTCGTCGGCGAAATGCCGGTCACCGTGCAGTTCGTCGAACTCGGTGAAGATGTGCTCGATGTAGTCCAGCGTATAGGGACGGCGCGGGTGGCGCGCCATGCGTGCGATCTGCCAGCTGGTCAGGTTGCCGAAGATGCTCTCGGTGAGCGTTTTGCTCTTGTCCTGCAGGCGGGAGATCTCCTCGCTGATGTTCAGCGAGTTGTCGTTGCCGACCAGGCGCAGCTCTTCGATCTTGGCTTGCAAGTCAGCGATGGGCTGTTCGAAATCGAGAAAGTTCGGGTTCATAGGCATCCGTCTTGGGTCGACGGCCAAGAGGCCGGCCGGTTGATCCGTAAAAACCCCCTACCATACGGAAGGAGCGTTTTAAGGTCGAGTTTAAAGTTTCAGGTTGTCTGCGTTCAGCGATACTGGAGAAAGACGTTCTCCCTGCCGAACTGGTCACGCAGGGCCTGAATCAGGTTGTCTGCGGGATCGATTCGCCATTCTTCGCCAAATTGCAGAACCGCTCTGGCGTCCTGCCCGGTGTAGTCCAGGGTGATCGGGCAGGCGCCGCGATGGCGCCGGCAAAGGTCGCCCAGCCAGCGCAGCCGGTCGCCCTTGAGCGCCTGGGCATTCACCGTCAGGCGCAGGCTTTCGGCGAGGCCTGTACGCGCGTCTTCGATACTCATGACACGCTTGGCCCGCAGACGCAGGCCACCGGAAAAGTCGTCGTGGCTCACCTCGCCTTCGACCACCACGATCGCATCGGTCTGCAGCAGCGACTGCGCCGAATGGAAGGCCTCGGCGAACAGCGAGGCCTCGATGCGTGCCGAGCGATCGTCGAGGGTGATGAAGCCCATCTTGTCGCCCTTCTTGTTCTTCATCACCCGCAAGGCGATGACCAGGCCAGCCACTGTCTGGGTATCGCGAGCCGGCTTGAGATCGATGATGCGCTGCCGGGCGAAGCGGCGAATCTCGCCTTCGTATTCGTCGATGGGGTGGCCGGTAAGGTACAGACCGAGGGTTTCCTTCTCGCCGCGCAGACGCTCCTTGAGCGTGATTTCCCGTGCCTTGCGGTGGTTGGCGTAGACATCGGCATCTTCGGCTTCGAACAGTCCGCCGAACAGGTCCGAGTGACCGCTGTCACGGCTGCGCGCGGTCTGCTCGGCCGCCTGGATGGCCTCTTCGAGCGCGGCCAGCAGCACCGAGCGATTGCGGTCGATGTTGGCCTGGTAGGCCTTGGGCTCCAGCTCGAAGTAAGGACCCAGACGGTCCAGAGCGCCGCTGCGGATCAGGCCATCGAGGGTACGTTTATTGACGCGCTTGAGGTCGACCCGAGCGCAGAAGTCGAACAGGTCCTTGAACGGGCCATCCTTGCGCGCCTCGGTAATGGCTTCCACCGGGCCTTCGCCGACGCCCTTGATCGCGCCCAGGCCGTAGATGATCCGACCATCGTCGCTGACCGTGAACTTGAACTCGGAGATGTTCACGTCTGGCGCATCGAGGCGCAGCTTCATGCTGCGCACTTCCTCGATCAGGGTCACGACCTTGTCGGTGTTGTGCATATCCGCCGACAGCACCGCCGCCATGAATGGCGCCGGGTAGTGCATCTTCAGCCAGGCGGTCTGGTACGAGACCAGGCCATAGGCGGCCGAGTGGGATTTGTTGAAACCGTAGCCGGCGAACTTTTCCACCAGGTCGAAGATGTTACCCGCCAGGTCGGCATCGATATTGTTGGCCTTGCAGCCATCGATGAAGCTGCCGCGCTGCTTGGCCATTTCCTCGGGCTTCTTCTTGCCCATGGCGCGGCGCAGCATGTCCGCACCACCGAGGGTATAGCCGGCCATGACCTGGGCGATCTGCATCACCTGTTCCTGGTACAGGATGATGCCGTAGGTCGGCGCCAGTACCGGTTGCAGGCCTTCGTACTGGTAGTCCGGGTGCGGGTAGGCCAGTTCGGCACGACCGTGCTTGCGGTTGATGAAGTCGTCGACCATGCCCGATTGCAGCGGGCCGGGACGGAACAGCGCCACCAGTGCGATGAGGTCTTCCAGGCAGTCGGGCTTGAGCTTCTTGATCAGCTCCTTCATGCCCCGCGATTCGAGCTGGAACACTGCCGTGGTTTCGGCACGTTGCAGCAGCTCGTAGGTCGGCTTGTCATCCAGCGGGATGAAGGCGATGTCCAGCGGGTCCTGGCCATCGCGCTGGCGGTCACGGTTGATGGTCTCCAGGGCCCAGTCGATGATGGTCAGGGTCCGCAGGCCGAGGAAGTCGAACTTCACCAGACCCGCCGCCTCGACGTCATCCTTGTCGAACTGGGTCACCAGGCCGTCGCCGGCCTCGTCGCAATAGATCGGCGCGAAGTCGGTGAGCTTGGTTGGCGCGATCACCACGCCACCGGCGTGCTTGCCGACGTTACGCACCACGCCTTCGAGCTTGAGGGCCATCTCCCAGATTTCTGCCGCTTCCTCGTCGTTCTTGAGGAAGTCGCGCAGGATCTCTTCCTGCTCGTAGGCCTTCTCCAGGGTCATGCCTACTTCGAAGGGGATCATCTTCGACAGGCGGTCAGCCAGGCCATAGGACTTGCCCTGCACCCGCGCCACGTCACGCACCACCGCCTTGGCCGCCATGGACCCGAAGGTGATGATCTGGCTGACCGCGTTACGGCCGTACTTCTCGGCCACGTAGTCGATGACCCGGTCACGACCGTCCATGCAGAAGTCGACGTCGAAGTCGGGCATCGAGACCCGTTCCGGGTTGAGGAAACGCTCGAACAGCAGGTCGTAGGCCAGCGGGTCGAGGTCGGTGATCTTCTGCACGTAGGCCACCAGCGAACCGGCACCCGAACCCCGGCCAGGGCCGACCGGCACGCCGTTGCTCTTGGCCCACTGGATGAAGTCCATCACGATGAGGAAGTAACCGGGAAAACCCATCTGGATGATGATGTCCAGCTCGAAGTTGAGCCGGTCGATATACACCTGCTTGCGTTCGAGGTAATTCTCCGAATCCGGCGGCAGCAGCACGGAAAGGCGTTCTTCCAGGCCGTCGAAGGACACCTTGCGGAAATATTCGTCGATGGTCATGCCATCGGGAATCGGGAAGTTGGGCAGGAAGTAGGTGCCCAGCTTGACGTCGATGTTGCAGCGCTTGGCGATCTCGACGGTGTTTTCCAGCGCCTCGGGCAGGTCGCTGAACAGCTCGGCCATTTCCGCCGCGCTCTTGAGGTACTGCTGGTCGCTGTAGTTGCGCGAGCGCCGCGGGTCATCCAGGGCCCGACCCTCACCGATGCATACGCGGGTCTCGTGGGCCTCGAAATCTTCCTGGCGCAGGAAGCGCACATCGTTGGTCGCCACCAGCGGCGCGCCATGACGGTCGGCCAGGGCTACCGCGGCATGCAGATGCTCTTCGTCGTTGACCCGATTGGTGCGCTGCACTTCGATGTAGAAGCGCTCGGGGAACACAGCCATCCATTCGCGCAGCAGCTCGTCGGCCTCACCGGGGTTCCCGGCGAGCAGCGCCATGCCGATCTCGCCCTCCTTGGCTGCGGAAAGCGCAATCAGGCCTTCGCTGGCCTGGGCCACCCACTCACGCTGGACAACGATCTGGCCATTGCTCTGCCCTTCGGTGAAACCACGGGAGATCAGCTCGGTGAGGTTGCGGTAGCCTTGCGGATTCATCACCAGCAGGCTCAGGCGGCTGAGCGGCGCATCGGCACTCTTGCCGGCCAGCCACAGGTCGGCGCCACAGATCGGTTTGATGCCCGCGCCCTGCGCCGCCTTGTAGAACTTGACCAGGGAGCACATGTTGCTCTGGTCGGTGACCGCCACGGCAGGCATGTTCATGCCGGCCAGCGCCTTGACCAGCGGCTTGACCCGGACCAGGCCGTCTACCAGCGAGTATTCGGTATGCAGGCGCAGATGAACGAAAGAAGCCGACATGAAGATCCTATAGCGCGTGGACAGGTGAAACGAAGGTCGGGATTGTACCCAGCCCGGCGGGAAACGTCAGTCCTGCAGCAAGCCGGCCGAACTGAGCGGTGCGGCCACCGCCAGCGCCTCCCAAGCGGCACGCACCGGAGCGAACGAGCGCCGATGGATCGGCGTGGGGCCCAGACGCGCCAGGGCTTCCAGATGAACGGGTGTCGGGTAGCCCTTGTGCCCGCCCATGCCATAGCCGGGATAGACCAGCTCCAGCTCGGCCATTTCCCGGTCACGACTGACCTTGGCCAGGATCGACGCCGCCGCGATGGCTGGCACCCTGGCGTCACCCTGCACCACCGGCGCACTGGGCACCGCCAGCTTCGGACAGCGGTTGCCGTCGATCAGCGCCAGTTTCGGCGTGACGCTCAGCCCCTCGACGGCGCGCTGCATGGCCAGCATGGTGGCATGCAGGATGTTCAAGCGGTCGATCTCCTCCACCTCGGCACGAGCGATGCACCAGGCCAGGGCCTTTTCACGAATTTCGTCGAACAGCTTCTCGCGGCGCGCCTCAGTGAGCTTTTTCGAGTCGTTGAGACCCAGAATCGGCCGCGCCGGGTCGAGAATCACCGCCGCCGTGACCACCGGGCCACACAAAGGCCCACGCCCGACTTCGTCGACACCGGCAACCAGGTCTTCGACCAGGGTGAAATCCAGGCCCATCTGCATGCTGCGCTCCCTCAAGGTTCAGGGTTCAGGGTTACGGCCGACCAGCTCGAGCACCGCGCGGGCCGCCTGGTTCGAGGCGTCGAGGCGCAAGGTGCGGTGGATCTGGTCGAAGCCTTCGGTCTGCCCGAGGCCGCCATCGATCAACGGCAGCATCTGCCGGGCGAGCGCCTCCGGGGTCGCGTCGTCCTGCAACAGCTCGGGCACCAGCAAGCGACCGGCCAACAGGTTGGGCAACGACACGTAGGGACTTTTCACCAAGCGCTTGAGAATCCAGAAGGTCAGCGGCGCCAGACGGTAGGCAACGACCATCGGACGCTTGTACAGCAGGGCTTCGAGGGTCGCCGTGCCCGAAGCGATCAACACGGCGTCGCAGGCGGACAGGGCGAGGTGCGAACGGCCATCGAGCAGGGTCAGCGGCAAGTCTCGCCCCTGCAACAGCTGCTCGATCTGCGCACGCCGGGCAGCACTGGCACAAGGCAACACGAAGCGCAGGTCAGGACGTTCGGCGAGCAGGCGCTGCGCGGTATCGAAGAACAACGCGCCAAGGCGCCCTACTTCGCCACCGCGACTGCCCGGCATCAAGGCCACCAGCGGCCCGTCACCCAGGCCCAGCTCGGCGCGGGCGGCGGCACGGTCGGCTTCCAGGGGAATGGTGTCGGCCAACGGATGGCCGACAAAGCGTACCGGCACGCCCTGTTCTTCGTAGAAGCGCGCCTCGAACGGCAGCAGGGTCAGCATCAGGTCGCAGCCTTCGCGGATCTTCAGCACCCGCTTCTGGCGCCAGGCCCATACCGACGGGCTGACGTAATGCACGGTCTTGATCCCGACACGGCGCAGCTGCAGTTCGATATTGAGGGTGAAATCCGGCGCATCGATGCCGATGAACACATCAGGGCGCTCGGCGATCAGGGTCTTGATCAGTTCCTTGCGCTTGGCGAGCAGCTCACGCAGACGCCCGAGCACCTCCACCAGGCCCATGACCGACAGACGCTCCATGGGGAAATAGGACTGCATGCCCTCGGCTTCCATCAGCGGCCCGCCGACGCCAATGAACGTGGCGTCGGGGTAGCGCGTCTTGATGGCGCGCATCAGGCCGGAGCCGAGGATATCACCGGACGCCTCGCCGGCGACCAGAGCGATACGCAATGCCTGGCTCATGGTCAGCGCGTGATGCCGCGGGTCGAGGACTGAATCGACTGCAGGAACATCGCCACCTCAGGGTGCGCGGCGGCGAGGTCGGCCAGGGCGATGATCGCCTGTTCGACGATCAGCCCCTGGCGGTAGACGATCTTGTAGGCCTTGCGCAGCGCGTGAATGGCCTCTTCCGAGAAACCACGCCGGCGCATGCCTTCGAAGTTCATGCTGCGCGCCTCGGCGGGGTTGCCGAACACGGTGACGAACGCTGGAACGTCCTTGCCGATGGCCGTGCCCATGCCGGAGAAGCTGTGGGCACCGATGTGGCAATACTGGTGGACCAGGGTGTAGCCGGACAGGATGGCCCAGTCATCGACGTGCACATGCCCGGCCAGCGCGGTGTTGTTGACCAGAATGCAGTGGTTGCCGATCACGCTGTCGTGGCCGATGTGGGCATAGGCCATGATCAGGTTGTGGTCGCCCAGGGTGGTTTCGGCGCGATCCTGCACGGTGCCACGGTGAATGGTCACGCCTTCGCGGATCACGTTGTGATCACCGATCACCAAGCGCGTGTCTTCACCCTTGTACTTGAGGTCAGGGGTGTCTTCACCGACCGAGGAGAACTGGTAGATGCGGTTGTGCCGACCGATACGCGTCGGGCCACGCACGATCACGTGGGGGCCGATCACTGTACCCTCGCCGATTTCCACACCAGGTCCGATGATCGACCACGGGCCGACCTCCACGTTGTCAGCCAGGATGGCCGTCGGATCGATGATGGCGCGAGGGTCGATCAAACTCATAGTTCGCGTTCCGCACAGATGATTTCAGCCGAGCAGACCGACTTGCCATCGACCGAAGCCTGGCATTCGAATTTCCAGATCTGCCGCTTGCGGCTGACGAACTTGGCTTCCAGGGTCAACTGGTCGCCTGGCACCACCGGCTGGCGGAAACGCAGTTTGTCCGAACCCACGAAGTAGTAGAGCGTGCCATCGGATGGCTTGGCATCAAGCATCTTGAAACCCAGGATACCTGCCGCCTGGGCCATGGCCTCGATGATCAGCACGCCCGGCATGATCGGGTGCTGAGGGAAATGGCCATTGAAGAAGGGCTCGTTGACGCTGACATTCTTGTAGGCGCGAATGCTCTGGTTCTCGAGATCCAGCTCCGCCACACGATCCACCAACAGGAACGGGTAACGATGAGGCAGGTATTCGCGAATTTCGTTGATGTCCATCATTTCGAGGGGAAGCCTGTAGTAAAGAAAGAGAGCGCTCTCAGGGCGCCCTTCTACAAATATCAGGGGCCAGCCTAGCAGCCAGGCCCGCCTGATATGAAAAAGATATCAGCCATCAGATGAAGCATTGGCGTCGCAGGTCACGGTCTCGACGATCTTTTCCAGTTTCTGCAGCCGACGCGCCATGTCGTCGAGCTTGCGGATGCGCGCGGCACTCTTGCGCCATTCGGCAGCCGGCTGCATGGCCGTACCCGACGAATAGGAGCCGGGCTCGGTGATCGAATGGGTCACCATTGTCATGCCAGTGATGAACACGCCGTCGCAGATATCGATATGGCCGACCAGCCCGACACCGCCGGCCAGCATGCAGTGCTTGCCGATACGGGTGCTGCCGGAGATGCCAACACAGGCGGCCATGGCCGTGTGGTCTCCCACCTGGACGTTGTGGGCGATCTGGATCTGGTTGTCCAGTTTCACGCCATTGCCGATCCGGGTGTCGGCCAGCGCACCGCGGTCGATGGCGGTATTCACGCCGATCTCCACGTCATCACCGATCACCACGCCACCAATCTGGGCAATCTTCTGCCATACGCCTTTTTCGTTGGCGAAGCCGAAGCCTTCACCTCCGAGAACGGCGCCAGACTGGATGACCACCCGCTGACCGATGCGCACGTCGTGGTACAGCGTGACGCGCGGCGCCAGCCAACCGCCTTCGCCGATCACACTGCGCGCGCCGATGAAGCAATGCGCGCCCAGGGTGACACCGGCACCAATGCGCGCGGCGCTTTCGATCACCACGTACGGGCCGATGCTCGCCGTAGGGTCGACCTGCGCATCTTCCGCCACACAGGCCGTCGGGTGGATACCGGCCGCCGCCTTGGGCTTGGGATCGAACAGGTGCGAGATGCGCGCATAGGCCAGGTAAGGGTCGGCGATCAGCAGCGCGTCACCGGCGTAGCCTTCGGCATCGGCCGGCTTGAGCAGCACGGCACCGGCCTGGGTGTCGGTGAGGAACTTGCGGTACTGGGGATTGGCCAGGAAGCTGAGCTGAGTCGGGCCGGCCTCTTGCAGCGTGGCCAGCCCGTCGATGTCCTTGTCCTTGTCGCCACGCAGCGTGGCGCCTAGGAACTCGGCCAGCTGGCCGAGCTTGATGGGGGCGCTCATGGTTACTTCAGCTGGTTCATACGCTCGATGACCTGGCGGGTCACGTCGTACTGAGGCTTGACGTCGATGACGGCGCCACGCTCGAACACCAGGTCATAACCGCCTTTCTTGATCACTTCTTCGACGGCCTGGTCCAGCTTGGGCTTGAGCTGCTTGAGCATTTCGCGGTCAGCCACAGCCTTGGCTTCGTTCAGTTCCTTGGACTGGAACTGGAAGTCACGGGCCTTCTGCTTGAATTCCAGCTCCAGGCGCTCGCGCTCCTGCTGGGCCATCTTGTCACCGCCGCTTACCAGACGGTCCTGGATGCCCTTGGCGCTGGTTTCCAGGCTCTTGAGCTTGGTCAGTTGCGGGCCGAACTTCTTCTCGGCATCCACGGCGTACTTCTTCGCTGCGTCGGACTCCAGCAGGGCCATCTGGTAGTTCAGCACGGCAATCTTCAGGTCGGCGAATGCCGGAGTTGCAACCAGAACGGTGGCCAGCAGGGCCAATTGGGTCAACTTACGCACGATACACTCCTACAGAATTCGTTATCGTTTCGCGAACCAGACCTTAGAAGGTCTGGCCCAGGGAGAATTGGAAGACCTGGGTTTCGGCATCCGAATCCGGTTTCTTGACCGGCATCGCCAGAGCGAAGCTGAGCGGGCCCAGGGCAGTGATCCAGGTTACGCCGACACCCACGGAGCTGGCCATGCCGGAGAAGTCGATATTGCGGCACTCGACTTTCTGCCCGGTGCTTGGAACCGTACGGTTGGAATCGCAGTTGGTGTCGAACACGTTACCCACGTCCCAGAACAGCGAGGTGCGCAGGGAACGTTGGTCCTTGATGAACGGCAGCGGGAACATCAGCTCCACGCCACCCTGTACCAGGGCGTTGCCACCGAACGGCAGCGGGTCCTGGTCCGGGTCGAGCAGCGTGCCACGGGCGGCGTTCTCGCGACTCGGCGTACTGCGCGGCCCGAGGGTGCTGTCCTTGAAGCCACGTACCGAGTTGAAGCCACCGGCGTAGTAGTTCTCGTAGAACGGCAGGCCGTCTGTGGAGCCATAACCGTCACCGTAGCCCAGCTCGGTGTGCAGGCGCAGGGTGTAGGTGTCGTTGATCGGATAGAAGTACTGGCCACGGTAGTCGAGTTTGAAGAACGACAGGTCGCTGCCCGGAATGGTCGATTCCAGCACCAGACTCTGGGAGTGGCCACGGGTCGGCAGTACGCCTTTGTTCAGGGTCGACTCGGACCAGCCGATGGACGCCTTGAAGTTCAGGAAGCTGGTGCCTTCGCGGTCGATGAAGTCGAAGATCTCGTCGACGGTGTACTTGCCGGTCTTGATCTTGTCCTGCTGGACGTTCAGGCCGTAGGTCAGGCGCGAGGTCTCGCTGATCGGGTAGCCGAGGCTGACACCGGCGCCCAGGCTGTCTACCGCGTAGCTCGCCACGTCGACGTCGAGGTCGTCGTAGTTGGTGCTGCGATAGAAGGCGTTGTAGCCCAGACTGACACCGTCCGGCGTCCAGTACGGATCGACGTAGCTGAAGTTGTAGCGGCTCTGGTATTCGCTGCGGGTCAGGCCGATGCTGACCTTGTTACCGGTGCCGAGGAAGTTGTTCTGGCTGATCGAACCACCGAGGATCAGGCCGGCGCTCTGGGCGAAACCGACGCTGGCGGTGATCGAGCCGGAAGCCTGTTCTTCAACCGCGTAGTTCACGTCTACCTGGTCATCGGTACCCGGCACGGCCGGGGTCTCGACGTTGACTTCCTTGAAGAAGCCCAGGCGATCCAGACGGGTTTTAGACTGGTCGATCAAATAAGTCGAAGCCCAGCCGCCTTCCATCTGGCGCATTTCGCGACGCAGCACTTCGTCGGCGGACTTGGTGTTGCCGCGGAAGTTGATGCGGTTGACATAGGCACGCTTGCCCGGATCGACGACGAAGGTGATGTCGACGGTGTGATCTTCGTCATTGGGCTTCGGCACGCCGTTGACGTTGGCGAAGGTGTAGCCTTCGTTACCCAGACGACGGGTGATGAGTTCGGAGGTGGTGGTCATCACCTTGCGCGAGAACACCTGGCCAGGCTGCACCAGCATCAGCGACTTGACCTGATCCTCGGGGACCTTCAGATCGCCGCTGAGGTTGACCGACTTGACGCTGTACTTCTCGCCTTCGTTGATGTTGACGGTGATGTACACGCTTTTCTTGTCGGGCGTGATGGACACCTGGGTCGAGGCGATGTCCATGTTGATGTAGCCGCGATCGAGGTAGTAGGAACGCAGGCGCTCCAGGTCACCGGAGAGTTTTTCGCGGGCGTACTTGTCGTCGTTCTTGAAGAACGACAGCCAGTTGGTGGTCTTGAGTTCGAACAGGTCGATCAGGTCCTGGTCGGGGAATACGGTATTGCCCACCACGTTGATGTGCTGGATGGCCGCAACGGTGCCTTCGTTGATGTTGATCTTCAGGCCAACGCGGTTGCGCGGCTGGGGCACGACTTCGGCATCGACTTCGGCAGAGTAGCGGCCTTGGGCCACGTACTGGCGCTGCAGCTCGTTGCGCACGCCTTCGAGGGTGGCACGCTGGAAGATCTCGCCTTCGGCCAGGCCGGACTGTTTCAGGCCCTTCATGAGGTCTTCAGTAGAGATCGCCTTGTTGCCTTCGATCTCGATGCTGGCAACCGAAGGACGCTCGACTACAGTGATAACCAGCACGTTGCCATCACGGCCCAGCTGGATGTCCTGGAAAAAGCCGGTCTTGAACAGCGCACGGGTCGCTTCCACCAGACGGCCATCATCCGCCTGCTCACCGACGTTCAATGGCAGTGCGCCGAAGACGCTGCCGGCGGAAACCCGCTGCAGGCCATTGACACGGATATCGGAGATGGTGAAGGACTCGGCGTGAACTTCAGCAATCATCAGTACGGCAAGAGCCGCAGTTAGCAGCAGACGTTTCATGAAGTCCTTTTATTCCAACTGGCAATAAACAAACTGCCGCGTAAAGCGGCAGATTCGCTACGGAGCGAAGCTTTACAGTCGACCCAGATCGTTGACCAGTGCGAGCAACATCACGCCCACCACCAGACTGATACCAATCTGAACCCCCCAACCCTGTACCCTTTCCGACAGCGGCCGACCACGGGCCCACTCGATCAGGTAGAACAGCAAATGCCCACCATCCAGTACAGGGATGGGCAGCAAATTGAGAACCCCCAGGCTTATGCTCAGATAGGCCAGGAAATTCAGGAAGTCGCCCACGCCCGACTGGGCTGAAGCGCCCGCCACTTTAGCAATGGTTATCGGTCCACTCAAGTTTTTTACCGAGAGCTCCCCGAAGAGCATTTTCTTCAACGATTCGAGGGTCAGCACACTCATGTTCCAGGTGCGCTTGAAGCCTTCGGCCACAGCCTCCAGGGGCCCGTAGCTGACTTCACGAAGCATTTGCGCCGGCCATTCGCCAGCCTTCACACCAGCTCCCAGATAACCGGTGGCCGACTTGCCCTCGCCACGTACGGCGAGGGTCAGCGGCACGTCCAACTGCACGCCGTCGCGCTCGACACGCAACTCTACTTTCGCATCGGGTCGCTCGCGCACCCAGTCGACTACCTGCTGCCATTCGCTGACCGGCTGACCATCGAGTGCCAGCAGGCGATCGCCGGTCTTCAGTCCCGCGCCCTGCGCCGGGCCATTGGGATCCAGCTCGGCGAGCACCGGCGCCAGGGCCGGGCGCCACGGCTGGATACCCAGAGAACGGATAGGGTCTGGCTCGTCGGCCCCTTTGAGCCAGTCCTTGAGCACCAACTGACGGGAGACCTCGGCGCTCGCCCCCTTGTCACGCACCTTGAGTTCCACGGTGCCGGTTTCGCCGAGGCGGCGCACCAGTTGCAGATTCACCGCCGACCAGCCTGTAGTCGCCTTGCCGTCGACTGCGACGATTTCCTCGCCTGCGGTCAGGCCGGCCTGCTGCGCGATGCTGCCCGGCTCGACACTGCCGATGACCGGACGCACCTGCTGGCTGCCGAGCATGGCCACGGCCCAGAAAAACACGATGGCAAGGATGAAGTTGGCCGTAGGGCCGGCGATGACGATGGCAATGCGCTGACCGACCGTCTTGCGATTGAACGATTGCCCGAGCAGCTCAGCCGGCACATGGCCTTCGCGCTCGTCGAGCATCTTCACGTAGCCGCCCAGAGGAATGGCCGCGACCACGAACTCGGTACCGTGCCGGTCATGCCAGCGGACCAGCGGCGTACCGAAGCCTACCGAAAACCTCAGCACCTTCACGCCACAGCGACGCGCCACCCAGAAGTGACCGAACTCGTGGAAGGTTACCAACACCCCCAGGGCCACCAGGGTCCCGAGGATCATATATAAAGCACTCATCTTCATTCTCCGGGGACCGGCTCGCCGGCCAGCGTGTCAATCATCGCAGGCCTGGCGCCTGCCCCTGATGCCGCACAGCACCCCAACCGTCCGTGGATCTATCGTCCGTTGCGTTCCAGCCACTGCCCGGCCAGAACTCGCGCCCTGGCATCCATGGCGAATACGACCTCCAGGTCATCGACCGGCACCACCGGCTCCTGACCGAGCACGCTCTCGATCATACCCGCGATATCCAGGTAGCCGATACGCCCTTCGAGAAACGCCGCCACAGCCACTTCGTTGACCGCATTGAGCACCGCCGGAGCACTGCCACCGGCCTCCGCCGCCTGGCGCGCCAGGCGCAGGCATGGAAAGCGTTGTTCGTCAGGCGCTTCGAAATTCAACTGACCGATACGGAACAGGTCCAGCGGTGCCACACCCGAGTCGATGCGCGTCGGCCAGGCCAGGGCGTTGGCGATAGGTGTGCGCATGTCGGGATTACCGAGCTGAGCCAACACCGAGCCGTCGACGTAATCCACCAGCGAATGAATCACGCTCTGGGGGTGGATGACCACTTCGACCTGCTCGGGCCGCGCATCGAACAACCAGCAGGCCTCGATAAGCTCAAGCCCCTTGTTCATCATGGTCGCCGAGTCGACGGAAATCTTGCGCCCCATCGACCACACCGGATGAGCACAGGCCTGTTCGGGGGTCACCGCCTGCAACTGCCCCAGCGGGGTCTGGCGGAACGGCCCGCCCGAGGCCGTCAGCAGAATGCGTCGCACGCCGACAGTCTGCAGGCCACGAGCGTAGTCGCCAGGCAGGCACTGAAAAATCGCGTTGTGCTCGCTATCGATAGGCAACAGCACGGCACCGTGACGCTTCACCGCCTGCATGAACAGCGCCCCGGACATCACCAGGGCCTCCTTGTTGGCCAGCAGCACTTTCTTGCCAGCCTCCACCGCAGCCAGTGTCGGACGCAGTCCCGCAGCGCCGACGATGGCCGCCATGACTGCATCGACCTCCGGGTGAGCCGACACTTCGCAAAGACCGCCCTCCCCTGCCAGCACCCGGGTCGTCAAACCAGCCTCCGCCAGGGTGGCCTGCAGGCTGGCGGCAGCCTGTGCATCAGGTACGACGGCGAAACGCGGACGATGCTCGATGCACAGTTGCGCCAACGCATCGAGACGGCTGAAGCCCGTCAGTGCGAACACCTGGTAAAGCGAAGGGTGGCGAGCGATGACATCCAGGGTGCTCAGACCGATGGAACCCGTCGCCCCCAGCACCGTGACCTGCTGCACCTCGCTCACATCACACCCCAGTCAGCGGCCCAGAGCAGCACAGCGAACACCGGGATGGCCGCCGTCAGGCTGTCGATACGATCCAGAACACCACCATGGCCTGGCAACAGGTTGCTGCTGTCCTTGAGGCCGGCCTGGCGCTTGAACATGCTCTCGGTCAGATCGCCCACCACGGAAATCACCACCACCACGGCCGCCGCCGCCAGACCGGCGATGAACTCGCCCAGCGACCAGCCGCGCAGCACACCGACCACGAAGGTAATTACCAGGCAAACTGCCAGCCCACCGTAGAAGCCTTCCCAGCTCTTGCCAGGACTGACCTTCGGCGCCATCTTGCGCTTGCCGATGGCCTTGCCGGTGAAGTAGGCGCCGATATCGGCTGCCCAGACCAGTATCATCACCGAGAGGATCAACCAGTTGCCCAGCGGCCACTGCTTGATCAGCACCAGCCCCTGCCATGCCGGCAGCAGGATCACCAGGCCGATGGCCAGCTTGCACAAGGCGCTGGCCCAATGCTCGCTGGACGCGGGAAAGGTCAGCACCAGCCAGGTAGCCAACAGCCACCAAAGCACGGCAGCCGTCAGCACCCAGGGCGCCAGCCCCGGCAGCAGGTAAAGCAGGAACAGCAGCACGCCAACCACAGCGGCATAGGCGATGCGCATCGGCTGGCTGGCCAGGCCGGCCATGCGCGCCCATTCCCAGGCGCCAAGGACGACTACCAGACCGATGAACAGGGCAAAATTCGCTCCCTTGAGCAGGAAGAATCCGCACAGGGCGATCGGCAGGAGGATGAGGGCGGTAATGATCCGTTGTTTGAGCATCAGGCACGGGCTCCAGCTTCAACCTGTTCGCTGGTTCGACCGAAGCGACGTTGGCGTGAAGCGAAATCGGCCAGCGCTGCGCGCATGGCGTCGTGTTTGAAGTCCGGCCAGTAGAGGTCGGAGAAGTACAACTCGGCGTAAGCCATCTGCCAGAGCAGGAAGTTGCTGATACGGTGCTCGCCACCAGTACGGATGCACAGGTCGGGCAACGGCAGGTCACCGGTCGCCAGACAGGATTGCAGCAAACCTGGGGTAATGTCTTCCGGCTTGAGATGACCGGCCTGAACTTCGCGAGCCAGACGCTGCGCAGCCTGGGCGATATCCCATTGGCCGCCATAGTTGGCTGCTACCTGCAGGACGAAACGATTGTTGCCGGAAGTGGCCTGCTCGGCCTCGCGCATGGCCGCCTGCAGCTCAGGATGGAAGCGCGTGCGATCACCGATGATCCGCAGGCTGATGTCGTTTTCGTTGAGTCGCTTGGTTTCCCGGCGCAGGGCGCTGAGAAACAGCTCCATCAGTGCACCGACCTCATCGGCCGGGCGCTGCCAGTTCTCGCTGGAGAAGGCGAACAGGGTCAGCACCTCGACCCTGGCCTCGGCACACACCTCGATCACCGCACGCACGGCATCCACGCCCGCCTTGTGCCCGGCCACACCGGGCAACAGGCGCTTCTTCGCCCAGCGATTGTTACCGTCCATGATGATCGCGACATGGCGCGGCACCGAAGACAGTGCCGCCTGCTTGTTATTTTCCATTAAAAGCCCCGACCTCAAACGGCCATCAGGTCTTTTTCCTTGGCTTCCAGCGCCTTGTCGACTTCGGCCACGAACTTGTCGGTGAGCTTCTGCAGCTCATCGGCGGCGCGACGCTCTTCGTCTTCGCTGATTTCCTTGTCCTTGGAGAGCTTCTTCAGGTCGGCCAGTGCATCACGACGCACGTTGCGCACCGCTACCTTGGCGTCTTCGGCTACGCCGCGCGCCTGCTTGGTGTAACCCTTGCGGGTCTCTTCGGTCAGGGCTGGCATCGGTACACGAATGGTGGTGCCGGCACTGCTGGGGTTCAGGCCCAGGTCGGAGGTCAGGATGGCCTTCTCGATGGCGGCACTGAGGTTCTTGTCGTGAGCGACGATCTTCAGGGTACGAGCATCTTCCACGGTGACTGCGGCGACCTGGTTCAGCGGCATCTCGCTGCCCCATGCCGGAACCTTGATGCTGTCGAGGATGCTCGGGTGAGCACGGCCGGTACGGATCGAAGCCAGGTTGCGCCCCAGGGCCTCGATGGACTTGCCCATGCGCTCCTGGGCATCTTTCTTGATGTCGTTGATCATTGTTGAACTTCCTCGATCAGGGTTCCTTCAGCGCCACCTTGCACGATATTGAGCAGGGCGCCAGGCTTGTTCATGTTGAAGACGCGCAACGGCATCTTGTGGTCGCGGCACAGGCAGATAGCCGTCAGGTCCATCACACCCAGCTTGCGATCCAGCACCTCGTCGTAGGACAGACGCTCGAACTTCTCGGCATTCGGATCCTTGAACGGATCGGCGGTGTAGACGCCATCGACCTTGGTGGCCTTGAGCACGACGTCGGCATCGATCTCGATGGCACGCAGGCAAGCTGCCGAATCGGTAGTGAAGAACGGGTTGCCGGTACCGGCCGCGAAGATGACGACTTCCTTGGAGTTCAGGTGGCGCATGGCCTTGCGACGATCGTAATGATCGGTCACGCCAGTCATCGAGATGGACGACATCACGATGGCGGTGATATTGGCGCGCTCCAAGGCATCGCGCATCGCCAGGGCGTTCATCACCGTGGCCAGCATCCCCATGTGGTCACCGGTGACACGGTCCATGCCGGCCGCGCTGAGCGCCGCACCGCGGAACAGGTTGCCGCCGCCGATCACCAGGCCGACCTGGACGCCGATGCCGACCAGTTGACCGACTTCCAGCGCCATGCGATCGAGCACCTTGGGATCGATGCCGAACTCTTCGGAGCCCATCAGGGCCTCGCCGCTAAGCTTGAGTAGAATGCGTTTATAGCGAGCCTGGTGACCACTGCTCTGCTGAGCCATTGCGAATCTCTCCTGCGGCATTACGTGATGATGAAATCCATGCAGGCCACAAGGCCTGCGTCAACTTTAGCCCGGCACTAACGCGACGCCAGGAAAAGCTGTTTTGCAGACTGCGCCTGCGGGGAAAAAATTCCCATGTCGCTTTTTGAAAAAGAGGCTGCGCGCGTAAGCGGGCAGCCTCTTCGGGTCGACAGAACGAATCCGTCTTATTGCTTCTTGGCAGCAGCCACTTGAGCAGCAACTTCGGCAGCGAAGTCGTCTTCTTTCTTCTCGATGCCTTCACCGACTTCGTAGCGAACGAAGGAAACCACTTCGGCACCGGCCTTCTTGGCCAGCTCGCCGACCTTGATTTCCGGATCCATGACGAAGGCTTGCTCGACCAGGCTGGCTTCGCTCAGGAACTTGGCGATACGGCCCTTGACCATGTTCTCGACGATGTTCTCTGGCTTGCCGGCGATCTTGTCGGCGTTCAGCTGCAGGAAGATTTCCTTCTCTTTGGCGACCAGCTCTTCGGATACGTCTTCTGGACGTACGACAGCCGGGTTGGAAGCAGCCACGTGCATGGCGATCTTCTTGGCCAGGTCTTCGTCGCCGCCCTTCAGGACAACTACGACACCGATGCGGTGACCGTGCAGGTAGGTACCGATGGTCTCACCCTGAACAGCGGTCAGACGACGGATGTTGACGTTCTCGCCGCACTTGGCAACCAGGGCTTCACGAGCCGACTCGCGGGAAGCGATCAGCGGAGCGGCTTCGGTCAGGTTCTGCTCGAAAGCTTCGTTCAGGCTGTCTTTGACGAACGCCTTGAAGTCGTCCTGCAGAGCCAGGAAGTCGGTCTGCGAGTTGACTTCGATGATCAGCGCGCGGCCACCTTCGGCACGCACGGCGATGGAACCTTCGGCAGCGATGTTGCCAGCCTTCTTGGCAGCCTTGATGGCGCCCGAGGCACGCATGTCGTCGATGGCCTTCTCGATATCGCCACCAGCGGCAACCAGTGCCTTCTTGCACTCCATCATGCCCTGGCCGGTACGCTCACGCAGTTCCTTGACCAGCGCTGCAGTAATTTCTGCCATTTCAAAAATCCTCTTGGATAGGTCTTAGCCACACCACCCGAACACGGGCGTTCAAATTCTTGGAAATCCATGATGGCAGCAGCAGATGACAACAAGGCCGCGCCATCGGATGTTTTCCGAGGTGGCAAAAAGGGGGCCTAGCCCCCTTTTTGCGTACTGAGTCAACGCCTGGCGTCGATTACTCAGCCTTCTACAGCGGTAGCCGGAGCTTCTTCGTAGACTTCGGTGCCGCCAGCAACGTTGTTGCGGCCGCGGATGACGGCGTCAGCCATCGAAGTCATGTACAGCTGGATGGCGCGGATGGCGTCATCGTTACCTGGGATCACGTAGTCAACGCCTTCAGGGCTGCTGTTGGTGTCGACAACGCCGATGACCGGGATGCCCAGCTTGTTGGCTTCGGTGATAGCGATGCGCTCGTGCTCGACGTCGATGACGAACAGAGCATCAGGCAGGCCGCCCATGTCCTTGATACCACCCAGGCTGCGATCCAGTTTTTCCAGGTCGCGGGTGCGCATCAGGGCTTCTTTCTTGGTCAGCTTGGCGAAGGTACCGTCTTCAGCCTGGGTTTCCAGCTCGCGCAGACGCTTGATCGACTGACGGATGGTCTTGAAGTTGGTCAGCATGCCGCCCAGCCAGCGGTGGTCGACGTACGGCGAACCGCAACGTGCTGCTTCTTCAGCGACGATCTTACCGACGGAACGCTTGGTGCCGACGAACAGGATCTTGTTCTTGCCCGAGGCCAGACGCTCTACGAACGACAGGGCGTCGTTGAACATCGGCAGGGTTTTTTCCAGGTTGATGATGTGAATCTTGTTGCGCGCGCCGAAAATGAACTTGCCCATTTTCGGGTTCCAGTAACGGGTCTGGTGGCCGAAGTGCACACCGGCCTTCAGCATATCGCGCATATTGACTTGGGACATGATAGTTCCTTGATAAGTCGGGTTAGGCCTCCACGCATCCCAATGACCAACCAGAGGCATTCGCCAAAGGCACCCAGGCCATCGTGTCGACACGTGTGTGGGTTTGTGCTCCAGGGCCGAGCCCTGCAAAGCGGCGCACTTTATATCACACAAAGCCACGAAGAGAAACCCGCATCTATCGCTCGCCCGCACCTTTCACCCACCCGGCCATGGCTTGCAAGGGTCACTCCACGCCCGGCGGTCTGTTAGAATCGCGGTTTTCCGTATTCGAGCCGTGCGCGGCTGTGCCGAGAGACCCGTATGACCGTCAGCATCAAGAACCACGAAGACATCGAGAAGATGCGCATCGCCGGCCGCCTGGCCGCCGAAGTCCTGGAGATGATCGAGCCGCACGTCAAGGCCGGCGTCACCACCGAAGAACTGGACCGCATCTGCCACGACTACATCGTCAACGTCCAGCAGGCCATCCCTGCCCCGCTGAACTACAAGGGCTTCCCCAAGTCGATCTGCACCTCCATCAACCATGTGGTGTGCCACGGCATTCCGGCGGACAAGGCGCTGAAGAACGGCGACATCCTGAATATCGACATCACCGTGATCAAGGACGGCTATTACGGCGACACCAGCAAGATGTTCCACGTCGGCAAGGTGCCGGAGTGGGCCGAGCGCCTGTCGCGTGTCACCCAGGAGTGCCTCTATAAAGGCATCGAGGTGGTGCGCCCCGGCGCACGTCTGGGCGATATCGGCGAAGTGATCCAGAAGCACGCCGAGAAGAACGGCTTTTCCGTGGTACGCGAGTTCTGCGGCCACGGCATCGGCAAGGTCTTCCACGAAGAGCCGCAGGTCCTGCATTATGGCCAGGCCGGCACCGGACTGGAGCTCAAGGAAGGCATGACCTTCACCATCGAGCCGATGATCAACCAGGGCCGCCCCGAGACCAAGATCCTCGGCGACGGCTGGACCGCCATCACCAAGGACCGCAAGCTCTCGGCGCAGTGGGAGCACACCCTGGTGGTCACCGCCGACGGCTACGAAATCTTCACCCTGCGCAGCGATGACACCATCGCCCGCACCAACGCCGGCTGATCGTCGGCGTTCGCCCCCAACCCAGAAGGAAAGCGCGCCCCATGCCGCAGGTGGACCCCGAATTGTTCGATCGCGGCCAGTTCCAGGCGGAACTGGCCCTGAAAGCCAGCCCTATCGCCGCTTTCAAGAAGGCCATCCGCCAGGCCGGAGAAGTGCTGGACCAGCGTTTTCGCGCCGGCCGAGACATTCGCCGACTGATCGAGGACCGCGCCTGGTTCGTCGACAACATCCTCCAGCAGGCCTGGAGCCAGTTCGACTGGCAGGGCGACGCCGACATCGCCCTGCTCGCCGTGGGCGGCTACGGGCGCGGCGAACTGCACCCCTATTCGGACATCGACCTGCTGATCCTGCTGGGCGGCGACGACCACGAGACCTTCCGCGACTCCATCGAACGCTTCCTGACCCTGCTCTGGGACATCGGCCTGGAAGTGGGCCAGAGCGTGCGCTCGGTGGGTGAATGCGCAGTCGAGGCCCGCGCCGACCTGACGGTGATCACCAACCTGATGGAAAGCCGCACCATCGCCGGAGCCGAACACTTGCGCCAGCGCATGCTGGATGTCACCAGCACCGCGCACATGTGGCCGAGCAAGGACTTCTTCCTGGCCAAACGCGCCGAGCAGAAGGCTCGCCACCACAAGTACAACGACACCGAGTACAACCTGGAGCCCAACGTCAAGGGCTCGCCGGGCGGGCTGCGCGACATCCAGACCATCCTCTGGGTGGCACGCCGCCAATATGGCACCCTCAACCTCAAGGCCCTGGCCGGCGAAGGGTTTCTGCTGGAAACCGAAAACAATCTGCTGGCCTCTTCGCAGGAATTCCTCTGGAAGGTGCGCTATGCCCTGCATATGCTCGCCGGACGCGCCGAAGACCGCCTGCTGTTCGACCACCAGCGCAGCATTGCCGCCCTGCTCGGCTACGAGGACACCGAGTCCAAGCGCGCGATCGAAAGCTTCATGCAGAAGTACTACCGGGTGGTGATGAGCATCGCCCAACTGAGCGACCTGATCATCCAGCATTTCGAGGAAGTCATCCTCAGCGAGGACGACGGCAGCACCCAGCCGCTCAATTCGCGCTTCCAGCTGCACGACGGTTACATCGAGGCCACCCACGCCAACGTGTTCAAGCGCACGCCGTTCGCGATCATCGAGATCTTCGTGCTGATGGCGCAGAACCCCGAGATCAAGGGCGTGCGGGCCAATACCATTCGCCTGCTGCGCGAACACCGCCACTTGATCAACGACGAGTTCCGCCACGACATCCGCAACACCAGCCTGTTCATCGAGCTGTTCAAGTGCGAGATCGGCATCCACCGCAACCTGCGGCGCATGAACCGCTACGGCATCCTTGGCCTGTACCTGCCGGAATTCGGGCATATCGTCGGGCAGATGCAGCACGACCTGTTCCACATCTATACCGTGGACGCCCACACCCTCAACCTCATCAAGCACCTGCGCAAGCTGCAGTACACCGAGGTTTCGGAGAAATTCCCGCTGGCCAGCAAGATCATGGGGCGGCTGCCCAAGCCGGAACTCATCTACCTGGCCGGCCTGTACCACGACATCGGCAAGGGCCGCGGCGGCGACCATTCGGAACTCGGAGCAGTGGACGCCGAGGCCTTCGGTATCCGCCATCAGCTGCCGGCCTGGGACACCCGGCTGATCGTCTGGCTGGTCAGCCATCACCTGGTAATGTCCACCACCGCGCAGCGCAAGGACCTCTCCGACCCGCAGGTGATCCACGACTTCGCGCTGTTCGTCGGCGACGAGGTGCACCTGGACTACCTCTACGTGCTGACCGTGGCCGACATCAACGCCACCAACCCGACGTTGTGGAACTCCTGGCGCGCCAGCCTGCTGCGCCAGCTCTACACCGAGACCAAGCGTGCCCTGCGCCGCGGCCTGGAGAACCCGGTGGACCGTGAAGAGCAGATCCGCCGCACGCAGACCGCCGCACTGGACATTCTGGTGCGCAACGGCACCGACCCGGACGACGTCGAGCAACTGTGGTCCGGGCTGGGCGACGACTACTTCCTGCGTCACACGGCGGGCGACGTGGCCTGGCACAGCGACGCGATCCTCCAGCAACCCGCCGACGGCGGCCCGCTGGTACTGATCAAGGAAACCACCCAGCGCGAGTTCGAAGGCGCCACGCAGATCTTCATCTATGCCCCGGACCAGCACGACTTCTTTGCCGTGACCGTGGCGGCCATGGACCAGTTGAACCTCAACATCCATGACGCGCGGATCATCACCTCCAGCAGCCGCTTCACCCTCGACACCTACATCGTGCTGGACAGCGACGGCGGCTCGATCGGCAACAACCCAGAACGCATCGAAGAGATCCGCCTGGGCCTGACCGAAGCGCTGCGCAACCCGGACGACTACCCGACCATCATCAAGCGTCGCGTGCCTCGGCAGCTCAAGCATTTCGCCTTCGCCCCGCAGGTGACCATCCACAACGACGCCCAGCGCCCGGTTACCGTGCTGGAGCTGCTGGCGCCGGATCGACCGGGCCTGCTGGCGCGGGTCGGCAAGATTTTCCTGGAGTTCGACCTGTCGCTGCAGAACGCCAAGATCGCCACACTGGGCGAGCGGGTGGAAGACGTGTTCTTCATCACCGATGCCGACAACCACCCGCTCTCCGACCCGCAGCTGTGCGCCCGACTGCAGGACGCCATCGTCAAGCAACTGAACGTCAACAGCGAACCGGACGGCGGCTTCCGCCTGAGTATCTGACCTGATTCGAAGGCGCCCGGCGGCGGGCGCCCTGCACCCTCGAGACCTGCCTCATGAACAACGCGATGCAACAGCTCCAGCCCTACCCGTTCGAAAAGCTGCGCGCCCTGCTCGGCAGCGTGACGCCCAACCCGGACAAGCGCCCTATCGCCCTCTCTATCGGTGAGCCCAAGCACAAGTCGCCCGACTTCGTCGCCAAGGCCCTGGCCGACAACCTCGACCAGATGGCCGTGTACCCGACCACCCTGGGCCTGCCGGCGCTGCGCGAAGCCATCGGTCACTGGTGCGAGCGGCGCTTCGGCGTACCGGCCGGCTGGATCGACCCGGCCAGCCACGTCCTGCCGGTCAACGGCACCCGCGAGGCGCTGTTCGCCTTCACCCAGACCGTGGTGCAGCGCGAGGCCAACGGCCTGGTGGTCAGCCCCAACCCCTTCTACCAGATCTACGAAGGCGCGGCGTTTCTCGCCGGCGCCCAGCCGCACTACTTGCCGTGCCTGAGCGAAAACGGCTTCAACCCGGACTTCGACGCCGTGTCGCCGGAAACCTGGCAACGCTGCCAGATTCTCTTCCTGTGCTCGCCGGGCAACCCCACCGGTGCCCTGGTACCGCTGCCCACCCTGAAAAAGCTGATCGCCCTGGCCGATCAGTACGACTTCGTGATCGCCGCCGACGAATGCTACAGCGAGCTGTACTTCGACGAGCAGAGCCCGCCGCCGGGCCTGCTGAGCGCCTGCGCTGAACTGGGCCGCCAGGACTTCAAGCGCTGCGTGGTGTTCCACAGCCTGTCCAAGCGCTCCAACCTGCCCGGCCTGCGCTCCGGCTTCGTGGCCGGCGACGCCGAGATCCTCAAGGCCTTCCTGCTGTACCGCACCTACCACGGCTGCGCCATGCCGGTGCAGACCCAGCTGGCCAGCATCGCCGCCTGGAACGATGAGGCCCACGTACGTGCCAACCGAGACCTGTACCGCGAAAAGTTCGACGCCGTGCTGGACATCCTCGGCCCGGTGATGGACGTGCAGCGCCCCGACGGCAGCTTCTACCTGTGGCCTTCGGTCGGCCAGGACGACGCTGCGTTCTGCCGCGACCTGTATGCCGAACAGCACGTTACGGTGGTACCGGGCTCCTACCTGTCGCGGGACGTCGACGGCTTCAACCCCGGCGCCGGCCGCGTGCGCATGGCCCTGGTCGCACCGCTGGACGAGTGCATCGAGGCCGCCGAGCGGATCCGTGCGTTCGTCCAACGCTGACAGCCTGCGCGCACCACGGTACAGGCGCTGCCGTGGTGCGCCGTGCGGATTGTCAGACAGATCGCCACGCGCCTCGGGCACAGTGGCGTTTGCCATGGCATAATCACCGGCTGTTTTCAGCGATGCATGGGAAATACCGGCAATGGCCACAACCGCCAAAGACAGCAACAGCGTGCGCATCTACGGCATCAAGGCCTGCGACACGATGAAGAAAGCCCGTACCTGGCTCGAAGAACACGCCGTGAGCCACGATTTCCACGACTACAAGACTCAGGGCATCGACCGTGAGCACCTCACCCGCTGGTGCGACGAACACGGTTGGCAAGTGGTCCTGAACCGCGCCGGCACCACCTTCCGCAAGCTCGACGAGGCGCAGAAAGCCGACCTCGACCAGGCCAAGGCCATCGAGCTGATGCTGGCGCAACCGTCGATGATCAAGCGCCCGGTGCTCGATCTCGGCGAGCGAACCCTGATTGGCTTCAAGCCCGAACTCTATGCGGCAGCGTTGCAGTAGGCCCTTGCGCCACTGACGCCCCCGATCACTCAAGAGGAATCTGCATGTCCACTACCCCATTCAGCCTGGCCTTCGGTGTCGGCACCCAGAACCGCCAGGGCGCCTGGCTGGAAGTCTTCTACGCCCTGCCCCTGCTCAAGCCATCGGCCGAGCTGGTCGCCGCCGTAGCGCCGCTGCTGGGCTACACCGGTGGTAACCAGGCCATCGCCTTCAATACCGACCTGGCTGCGAAACTGGCCGAAGCGGTCAAGCCGGTGGACGCCGCCCAGGCTGCCCTGCTGACCCGCCTGGCCGAAAGCCACAAACCGCTGGTTGCCACCCTGCTGGCCGAAGACGCCGCCCTGACCTCCACCCCCGAGGCCTACCTGAAGCTGCACCTGCTCTCGCACCGCCTGGTCAAGCCACACGGCCTGAGCCTGGCCGGTATCTTCCCGCTGCTGCCGAACGTGGCCTGGACCAACCAGGGCGCCGTCGACCTGGCCGAGCTGGGCGAGCGCCAGCTCGAAGCCCGCCTGAAAGGCGAGCTGCTGGAAGTCTTCTCGGTGGACAAGTTCCCGAAAATGACCGACTACGTGGTGCCGGCCGGTGTGCGTATCGCCGACAGCGCCCGTGTGCGCCTGGGCGCCTACGTGGGTGAAGGCACCACCGTGATGCACGAAGGTTTCGTCAATTTCAACGGTGGCACCGAAGGCCCTGGCATGATCGAAGGCCGTGTATCGGCGGGCGTATTCGTCGGCAAGGGCTCGGACCTGGGCGGTGGCTGCTCGACCATGGGCACCCTGTCGGGCGGCGGCAACATCGTCATCAGCGTGGGCGAAGGCTGCCTGATCGGCGCCAACGCCGGTATCGGCATCCCGCTGGGTGACCGCAATACCGTCGAAGCCGGCCTGTACATCACCGCTGGCACCAAGGTGGCCCTGCTCGACGAGAACAACCAACTGGTACGCACGCTCAAGGCCCGCGACCTGGCCGGCCAGCCTGACCTGCTGTTCCGCCGCAACTCGCAGACCGGCGCCGTGGAGTGCAAGACCCACAAGTCGGCCATCGAGCTGAACGAAGCCCTGCACGCCCACAACTGATGCCGTGTTCGGGTCCGGGCGCTGCCGCCTGGACCCGCCTGACCGAACCGGACTGACCCATGCCCCTCATTTCGCCCTGGCGCGCCGACTTTCCTGCCATCGACGCCCTGCTCCGGCAAGGCCAGACCTATCTGGACAGCGCCGCCACCACGCAGAAACCCCAGGCATTGCTCGATGCCCTGACCCGTTACTACGCCACCGGCGCCGCCAACGTGCATCGGGCCCAGCACCTGCCGGGCGCGCATGCCACCCAGGCATTCGAGGCCTCACGGCAGAAGATCGCCCATTGGCTCAATGCCGACGCCGGCGGCCAGATCATCTTCACCCATGGCGCCACCTCGGCGCTCAACCTGCTGGCCTATGGCCTGGAGCCACGCTTCGCCGCTGGCGACGAGATTGCCATCAGCGCCCTGGAGCACCATGCCAACCTGCTGCCCTGGCAGCAGCTGGCGCAGCGCCGTGGCCTGAAGCTGGTGGTGCTGCCACTGGATGGCCACGGCCTGATCGACCTCGACGCTGCCGCGACGCTGATCGGCCCGCGCACCCGTCTGCTGGCAGTCAGCCAGTTCTCCAATGTGCTGGGCGCCTGGCAACCCCTGCAACGCCTGCTGGCCCTGGCCCGCGGGCAAGGTGCACTGACCGTGGTCGACGGTGCCCAGGGCGTGGTGCATGGCCGGCATGACGTGCAGGCGCTGGGTTGCGATTTCTATGTGTTCTCAAGCCACAAACTGTACGGCCCGGAAGGCCTCGGCATTCTCTACGCCCGCAATTGGGCGCTGGAACAGCTGGCGCACTGGCAGTTCGGTGGCGAGATGGTCCTCGACGCCGATTACCACCAGGCCCAGTTCCGCGCCGCACCACTGGGCTTCGAGGCCGGCACGCCGCCGATCGCCAGCGTCATCGGCCTGGGTGCCACCCTCGACTACCTCGACAGCCTGGATAACCAGGCGCTGGCCGAGCATGAAGCGCGCCTGCACAAACGCCTGCTCGAAGGCCTGCAGCAACGCGAGCGCATCCGCATCCTCGGAGCACCCGAGCTGGCGCTGGTCAGCTTCGTCGCCGAAGGCATCCACAGCGCCGACCTGGCCCACCTGCTCACCGAACAAGGTATCGCCGTGCGCGCCGGCCATCACTGTGCGATGCCGCTGCTCAAGAGCCTCGGCCTGTCCGGTGCCATCCGCGTATCGCTGGGGTTGTACAACGACTCGGACGACCTGCTGCGCTTCTTCGCCGCCCTGGACCAGGCCCTGGAGCTGCTGGCATGAGCCTGTCGCCTGAGGCCCAGGCGGCGCTCGACGCTTTCGCTGGCCAACCGGGCTGGGAACAGCGCGCACGCCTGCTGATGCAGTGGGGCGAACGCCTGCCAGCGCTCGGCGAGGCGCAGCGCACGGAACAGCATCGGGTGCACGGTTGCGAAAGCCAGGTCTGGCTGCTGGGCGAATGTCACGATGGGCGCTGGCAATTCCGCGCCAGCAGCGATGCGCGCCTGCTGCGCGGCCTGCTGGCGCTGCTGCTGGTGCGGGTCAACGACCTGCCGGCCGAGCAGTTGCAGCAGGTCGACGTGGCGCAGTGGTTCGACAGCCTGGGCCTGGGCCGTCAGCTTTCTCCGTCGCGCAGCAACGGCCTGAATGCCGTACTGCAGCGCATGCGCGAGCTGACTCAGGCCTGATCGGCCGCTGCCCGCAGGCGCTCGGCCGGGCGCCGCGCACCGGCCACCAGCTTGTCTACCGCCTTGCTCGCCGCGACCATGCCGAAGGTCGCGGTGACCATCATCACCGCGCCGAAGCCACCGGCACAGTCCAGGCGCACCCCCTCACCGACGAAGGTCTTGCTCTGGCACACGCTGCCGTCGGGCATCGGGTAGCGCAACTGCTCGCTGGAAAACACGCAGGGCACGCTGTAGTGACGGTTCGGAGTGCGTGAGAAGCCATAGTCGCGGCGCAGCGTGGAGCGCACCTTGGCGGCCAGCGGGTCATTGAAGGTGCGGTTCAGGTCGCAGACCTGGATCTGCGTCGGGTCGATCTGCCCGCCGGCACCGCCGGTGGTCACCAGTTGAATCTTGCGCCGTTTGCACCAGGCGATCAGCGCCGCCTTGGCCTTTACGCTGTCGATGCAGTCGACGACGAAGTCCAGCTCTTGAGTGATGTATTCGGCCAGGGTGTCCTGAGTGACGAAATCCGCCACGGCATGCACCACGCAATCGGGATTGATGGCGCGGATGCGCTCGGCCATGACCTCGACCTTGGCGCGCCCTACGGTGCCCTCCAGCGCATGCAGCTGGCGGTTGGTGTTGCTGACGCAGACGTCGTCCAGGTCGAACAGCGAGATTTCGCCGACCCCGGAGCGCGCCAGCGCTTCCGCCGCCCAGGAGCCCACCCCGCCGATGCCGATGACTGCCACATGGGCGGCACGCAGACGCGCCAGCCCCTCGTTGCCGTACAACCGGGCGATACCTGCGAAACGTGGATCTGCTGTGCTCATGCGCGGGACCTCGAAAACCGGCGCGCAGTATACGTCCTGCGCGCCCGTTTGGTGAGTGCCGCGCCCTCGAGGGGTTCAGGCAAGTGGGCAGTTCTGACAGTTTCGCGGCCTGTCGCATGGGCCCATGCTGACGAACAACGGTTCTTCCCCTCAGCCGGACACCTCGCGCCATGACGCCATTGATCCTGCTGTGCATCGCGCTTGTCGGGCTCCTGGCATTCGGTCGGCGACTGCGTCGCACGCAGCTCTTTCAAGCACCCGACTGGCCAGGCTGCGTCCGGGGTATCTGCTATGCCCCCTATCGATCCGGCCAGAGCCCCCATGCCCATCGACAACCCGACAAGGCGCAGATACGCCAGGACCTGTTGCTGCTGTCTGCAATGACTCGGCACGTCCGGACCTATTCGGTCGAAGGCGCACTACGCGACGTCCCGGAAATCGCTGAGGAGCTGGGGCTTGAGGTCACGCTGGGCATCTGGATCAGTGAAGACAGCGCCCGCGACGCGGATGAAATCACCCAGGCCATCGAACTGGCCAGACGCTATCCCTGCGTCCGGCGCATCCTGGTCGGCAATGAAACCCTGTATCGCCATGACCTGTCGCTGCAACGCCTACTCGATGCCCTCCAGCGGGTCCGTGAGCAGGTCGATATCCCGGTGTCCACCTCGCAGCAATGGCACTTGTGGCGCGACTTCCCGGAACTGGCTCGGCATGTGGATTTCATCGCCGCGCACATTCTGCCTTTCTGGGAGGCGAAGAACTATCGGCAGGCCGCAACCCATGTGCTTGAGCTGGCAGAGCAACTGCAAGCCTGGTTTCCCGGGCAACCGCTGCTGATCTCGGAAGTCGGCTGGCCGAGCCAGGGTCAGGGCACCAAGCGCCTGTTCACCTCGCCCGCGGAGCAGAGCATCAGCCTGAGGTGCCAGATCCAAAGCCTCGAAGAGCATGGCTACGACTACTGCATCATCGAAGCCTTCGACCAGCCCTGGAAGACCGCCGAAGGGCCGTCAGGCGCCCATTGGGGACTGTTCAGCGCCGAGCGCCGGCTCAAGCTTCAGCGGCACGGCCCGGTCAGTGTCCAGGAAAACTGGCGCAACGCCCTGAAGCGGTGGCTGGGAGGGCCACAGCCGGGAGCCAGGGGTCGACGTCGACTGCTGGGGGTGTCTGGCGCGATCTATGCCAGCTTGCTGCTGATCAGCCATGGCCAGTTGTCGGGCCTCCCGGCGTGGGCCGCCTGGCCACTGAGCCTGGCCTGGGCTGGCTGGGCATTGGCAAGCCTGTGGCTGGAGGTGCGCGAAGACCTCGAAAGCACCTGGCTGCCGGAGCAGCCCAGATCGTTCCGGCCCATTCGCGACGCCCAGGCCTGGCGGCCGCCTGTCGCTATTCATCTGGCCTGCCACGACGAACCTGCGGACATGCTCATTCAGACCCTCGATGCCCTGTCACGCCTGCACTACCCCGACTTCGAAGTGCTGGTGCTGGACAACAACACCCCACATGAAGAGACCTGGCGACCGGTGCTCGAGCACTGCCGCCGGCTGGGCCCGCGCTTTCGCTTCTTCCATAGCGAACACCTGCCGGGCTTCAAGGCCGGCGCACTCAACCACCTGCTCGAGCACACCTCACCGCAGGCGCAGGTCGTCGCCATCGTCGATGCCGATTACCAGGTCTTCGAAGAGTGGCTGTACGAAATGGTCCCGCACCTGGCCGACCCGCAGCTGGCCATCCTGCAGTCGCCCCAGGACTACCGTGATGGCCCGGATAGCCCGTTCAAAGGCTGCTGCCAGGCCGAATACCAGGGTTTCTTCAACTGCGGCATGCTGCTGCGCAACGACCATGACGCAATCATCCAGCACGGCACCATGACCCTGATACAGCGCTCGGCCCTGCAAAGGCTGCGCTGGTCCACAGTATGCATTTGCGAAGACGCCGAACTGGGCCTGCGCCTGCTGGAGCGCGGTTACCATAGCGGCTATCGCAATGCCAGTTACGGCAGAGGCTTGACTCCCGACACCTTCCAGGCCTTCAAGCAGCAGCGCTATCGCTGGGTATACGGCGCCATGCAGATCATCCGTGACCACGCCGCCGCCTTGATCCTCGGCCATCGCACGCAACTGAGTGCCGCGCAGCGCTATCACTTCCTCGCCGGTTGGGCCGCCTGGTTGCTGGAAGGCTGCAACACCCTGCTGCTGGGCGCAGCCGTGCTCGCCTCGCTGGCGATGATCCTGTGGCCCCAGGCAACGGCGGCCCCTCCGCTGTTGTTGAGTGCTGTGCCGGTAACGGTCTTCGGCATGCGCCTGATGCGCCTGGCGTATCTGTACCGCGCTCATGGCGCGCGGGTATGGCATGAAGGCCTGGCGGCAACCTTGGCCGGCGTCGCCCTGTACCCGACCATCGGTCGTGCGGTGCTGGCGGGGCTGTGCACCCGCTACCGGCCGTTTCTGCGCACGGCCAAACAGGACCGGGCACCGGGCCTGGCCAGGGCCATCGGCCATGCCCGCGAAGAACTGGGCCTGCTGGCGGTCATCTGGGCGCTGCTCGGCGCGCTGCTGCTGCGGCGTGGCTGGGAAGACCCGGACATGATGATGTGGACTGTCATGCTGGCGGTGCAGTCACTGCCCTGCCTGGCCGCCCTGGCCATGGCGCTTCTGTCCTGCTGGCACCCCGAACAGCGGCGTTTTGCTTTAAGATAACGGCCTTTTCGCCCCCGCCCAGCAACCGGAGTCCTGTTCATGACGGCCCCAGCCGACCTCTCGCCCACCCTCCAACTGGCCTGCGACCTGATCCGTCGGCCGTCGGTCACGCCGCTCGATGCCGATTGCCAGGCAGTGATGATGCGACGCTTGGGCGCAGTCGGTTTCAAGCTCGAACCGATGCGCATCGAAGACGTCGACAACTTCTGGGCCACCCACGGCAATGGCGACGGCCCGGTGCTGTGCTTCGCCGGTCATACCGACGTAGTGCCTACCGGCCCGGTGCAGGCCTGGCAGAACGACCCCTTCGAGGCGCTGATCGACGAGCAGGGCATGCTTTGTGGCCGTGGTGCAGCGGACATGAAAGGCAGCCTGGCGTCGATGGTGGTGGCCACCGAGCGTTTCGTCGCCGACTACCCCGACCACAAGGGCTCGATCGCCTTTCTGATCACCAGTGACGAAGAAGGCCCGGCGCACCACGGCACCAAGGCGGTGGTCGAGCGCCTGGCGGCGCGCAACGAGCGCCTGGACTGGTGCATCGTCGGCGAACCGTCGAGCACCACACTGGTCGGCGATGTGGTCAAGAACGGTCGCCGTGGCTCGCTGGGCGCCACATTGCACGTGCGCGGCAAACAGGGCCACGTGGCCTATCCGCACCTGGCCAAGAATCCCATCCACCTGGCCGCCCCGGCCCTGGCCGAACTGGCTGCCGAGCACTGGGACGAAGGCAACGCGTTCTTCCCGCCGACCAGCTTCCAGATTTCCAACATCAATTCCGGCACCGGCGCCACCAACGTGATTCCTGGCGAGCTGGTCGCGGTGTTCAACTTCCGCTTCTCCACCGAATCGACGGTGGAAGGTCTGCAACAGCGGGTCGCGGATATCCTCGACAAGCACGACCTGGACTGGCATATCGACTGGGCGCTGTCGGGCCTGCCGTTCCTCACCGAGCCGGGCGCGCTGCTCGACGCCGTGTCGGCGAGCATCCGCGAGGTCACCGGCCGCGAAACCCAGGCCTCGACCAGCGGTGGCACCTCCGATGGCCGCTTCATCGCCACGCTGGGCACCCAGGTGGTCGAGCTGGGTCCGGTGAATGCGACCATTCACCAGGTCAACGAACGCATCCTGGCCAGCGACCTCGACGTGCTGACCGAGATCTACTACCAGACCCTGGTGAAGTTGCTCGCCTGATGCTGACCTGCCCGATCTGCAGCGCTGCGCTGGCGCCTGTCGACAACGGTGTGGCCTGCCCGGCCAACCACCGCTTCGACCGCGCCCGCCAGGGCTACCTGAACCTGCTGCCGGTGCAGCACAAGAACAGCCGCGACCCGGGCGACAACCAGGCCATGGTCGAAGCGCGGCGGCGTTTCCTCGACGCCGGGCACTACGCCCCGGTGGCCCGCCGACTCGCCGAACTGGCCGCCGAACGCGCCCCGGCGCGCTGGCTGGACATCGGCTGCGGCGAGGGTTACTACACCGCACAGATCGCCGAGGCGCTGCCCAAGGCCGACGGCTATGCCCTGGACATCTCCCGCGAGGCGGTCAAGCGCGCCTGCCGGCGCCACCCCGGCCTGACCTGGCTGGTGGCGAGCATGGCACGCATCCCGCTGCCCGACGCCAGCTGCCAGTTCCTCGCCAGCGTGTTCAGCCCGCTGGACTGGCAGGAGGCCAAGCGCCTGTTGACGCCCGGCGGCGGCCTGCTGCGCGTAGGCCCCACCCGCGGCCACCTGATGGAAATGCGCCAGAAGCTTTACGACGAGGTCCGCGACTATGCCGACGACAAGCACCTGGCCCTGGTCCCGGAAGGCATGCAGCTGGACCACAGCGAGACCCTGACCTACACCCTCAAGCTGATCGACGGTCAATCGCGCGCCGACCTGCTGGCCATGACCCCGCACGGCTGGCGCGCCAGCGCCGAGCGCCGCACGGCGCTCATCGAGCACCCCGGGCCATTCAAGGTCACCGTCTCCATGCGCTACGATCATTTCGTCCTGCGCTGAACATTCAATCGAGGCCATCATGCGTCAACCCGATATCGAGATTTACCTCAAGGACGAAGACGTCGATCACAAGGCCATTACTGCCTGGCTGAGCACCGCCCTGGGCCCTTGCAGCGAATGGAAGCAGAAAGGCCAGACCTGGAAATGCAGCGCTGGCGACATCCCGGTCACCTGGGTGCCCAAGGCGGTCGGCAAATGGAACAGCCTGTTCCTGGAAAGTGACCAGACGCCATGGGACGACGACATCGCCTGCGCCCGCGCCGCCTTCGCCGCCCTGGGCGTGGAAGTGCGCTGCGCACCGGGCACCTGGGTCGAGGACGACGGCGAAGACGACGCCGACCGCTGGATCCGTGTCAGCGCCGATGGCGAGCAGGAAATCGTCTGGCGCACCTCCTGATCCTGACCCACCTTGCCCTGAGCACCGGCCGCCCGCTGACGCGGCCGGATCAAGCGGCGAACTTTCCCACGGCTTCGCGCATCAATGGACCACACCGGTCCTTTTGCCGATACCTGGCAGATACGGCACACTGTCGGCCCAGCCAGACCCGCCCACTCTCAGCAGACTACGTATGACCCGATCTCCCTTGCGCCGCCTCGTATTCGGTGCCCTGCGCCGTGTGCTGTTCCTCTGGGTTCGCTCGGAAACCATCAACCAGTCTTCCCTGAAGCTGGACCTGGACCGCAGCAGACCGGTGTTCTACGCCCTGCAGTCGCCGGCCCTGAGTGACCTGGCGGTGGTCGACCGCGAGTGCACCAAGGTCGGCTTGCCGCGCCCGGTGCTGGAGGTGCAGGTGGGCGACCACCTGGAGCCGGCCGGTTTCTTCTACCTTACCCCCGAGCCCGACTGGCTGGGCCGCCACGACAAACGCGGTGCGCCGCCGGTGCTGGAGCGGCTGATCGACAGCCTCGGCGAGCAACCGGGCGAAGACGCGCAGATCATCCCGGTCAGCGTGTTCTGGGGGCAGTCGCCGGATCGCGAATCCAGCGCCTGGAAACTGCTGTTCGCCGACAGTTGGGCGGTCACCGGGCGCCTGCGGCGGCTGGTCACCATCCTGATCCTGGGGCGCAAGACCCGCGTGCAATTCTCCCCGCCCATCCACCTGCGCGACCTGCTGGCACAGAACAAGGGCCCGGCACTGACCCTGCGCCTGACCCAGCGCCTGTTGCGCGTGCATTTCCGCCATGTGCGCAGCTCGGTGATCGGCCCTGACGTTTCGCACCGCCGCAACCTGGTCAAGGACCTGGTGCGCGCCCCGCTGGTGGTCGAGGCCATTCGCGAAACCGCCGAACGTGACAATATCTCCCCGGAAAAAGCCCGGGAACAGGCCCTGGGTTACGCCAACGAGATCGCCTCCGACTACACCTACACGGTGATCCGTTTCCTGGAAGTGGTGCTGAGCTGGTTCTGGAACAAGATCTACGATGGCATCAAGGTCAGCCACATCGACAACGTACAGAAGGTCGCGCCCGGCCACGAGGTGGTCTACGTACCCTGCCATCGCAGCCACATCGACTACCTGCTGCTCTCCTACCTGCTGTTTCGCAACGGTCTGACCCCACCGCACATCGCTGCCGGGATCAACCTCAACATGCCGGTGGTCGGTGGCCTGCTGCGCCGCGGCGGGGCGTTCTTCATGCGCCGCAGCTTCAAGGGCAACCCGCTTTACAGCGCGGTGTTCAACGAATACCTCAACACCCTGTGCAGCAAAGGCTTCCCGGTGGAGTACTTCGTCGAGGGCGGCCGCTCGCGCACCGGGCGCATGCTGCAGCCCAAGACCGGCATGCTGGCCATCACCCTGCGCAGTTTCCTGCGCAACTCGCGCAGGCCACTGGTCTTCGTACCGGTGTACATCGGCTACGAGCGCGTGCTGGAAGGCCGTACCTACCTGGGTGAGCTGCGTGGCAAGGCGAAGAAGAAAGAGTCGGTATTCGACCTGTTCAAGGTGTTCAGCGCCCTGAAGAAGCGTTTCGGCGAAGTGGCGGTGAACTTCGGCGAGCCCATCCACCTGGCCGCCTTCCTCGACCAGCAGCAGCCCGACTGGCGCAGCCAGGCGATCGGCCCTCAGGACCGCCCGCAATGGCTGAGCACCGCCACCAGCCAACTGGCCGAGCGCGTCGCCCAGCGCATCAACGAGGCGGCGGCGGTCAACCCGGTCAACCTGGTGGGCCTGGCGCTGCTGTCCACCCCGCGCCTGGCCCTGGACGACCTGGCCCTGGAACGCACCCTCGACCTGTTCCTCGACCTGCTGCGCCAGGTGCCCTATTCGGCGCACACCACCCTGCCCGAGGGCGATGGCAAGGCGCTGATAGCCCACGTCAAGAGCATGGAGCTGCTGGCCGAACAGAAAGACGCCCTGGGGCGTATCTACTACCTGGACGAGCAGAACGCGGTACTGATGACCTATTACCGCAACAACGTACTGCATATCTTCGCCCTGCCGTCGCTGCTGGCCTGCTTCTTCCAGAGCTGGTCGCGAATGAGCCGCGAGCTGATCTTCCGCTACATCCGTGCCCTGTACCCCTACCTGCAGTCCGAGCTGTTCATCCGCTGGTCGCTGGACGAACTGGACGCGGTCATCGAGCAGTGGCTGGCGGCCTTCGTCGAGCAGGGCCTGCTGCGCCAGGAGAACGACGTCTATATTCGCCCTGAACCCAGTTCACGGGAGTTCGTGCAGCTGACCCTCCTGTCGCGGGCCATCGCCCAGACCCTGCAACGCTTCTACATGGCCATCGCCCTGCTGCTCAACAGCGGCCAGCACAGCCTCAGCGCCGAAGAACTGGAAGACCTGTGCACGGTCATGGCCCAGCGCCTGTCGATCCTGCATGGCCTCAATGCTCCGGAGTTCTTCGACAAGAGCCTGTTCCGCCACTTCATCCAGACCCTGCTGGACCAGGGTGTGCTGAGCAAGGACAGCAACGGCAAGCTCGGCTACCACCCACTGCTGGGCGAAATGGCCGAAGGCGCGGCCAAGCGGGTGCTGACCGCCGAGATCCGCCTGTCGATCCATCAGGTCGCCTTGCAGGGCAGTGACGACGAAGCCTGACTAGTTTCTAAGTGAAGCCGCCCGCACCCTGCGGGCGGTCAGTGCATGGAGAGCACGGCATGAATGCCATCCGCCTTATTCCCATCACCCTGCTGGGCAGCCTGCTGGTTGCCTGCAGCAGCACCGACACACGCACCGCCAGCCTCGCTGGCGAAGTCTTCTATCTGCAGCGCAGCGCCCTGCCGTCGGCGGCGACCTTGAGTGTCAGCCTGCAAGACGTCTCCCGCGCCGATGCCTCGGCACTGTCCCTGGCGCAGCAGAACACCCCCATCAATGGCCAGGTGCCGCTGCCCTTCCGGCTCGAATACGATCCGCGCCAGGTTTTGCCTGGCCACTCCTACGCCGTCAGTGCACGGATCGAAGCCAATGGCCAGCTGCTGTTCATCAGCACCGAGCGCCACACCGTGAAGCTCGATGGCAGCGACCCGCAGCCGCTGCGCATCCGGGTCAAGCCGGCGCAACCCTGATACTCTTGCCCGAACGCGCCGCCAGGCGCGGCCCCCATTCCGTATCGCAGAAGGAAGCCGCCATGTTTCGCCCCTCGTTCACCTTCGCCAGCCTGTGCGCCGGCCTGTTGCTGTCGGCCAGTGCCTTCGCCTTGTCGCTGAACGACCTCTCTCAGTCCGATGCCACAGGCGGGCTCAAGGATGCCCTGACCCAAGGCGCGCAGATCGCCGTCAAGCAACTGGGCACGCCAGGCGGGTTCAGCAACAACCAGGACGTGCGCATCGAGCTGCCGGGCAACCTGGGCAAGGTGGCGAAGAAAATGCGCCAGTTCGGCATGGGTGCCCAGGTGGATCAACTGGAAACCAGCATGAACCAGGCCGCCGAGGCTGCCGTACCGCAGGCCCAGGCGCTGCTGGTGGATGCCGTGAAGAAGATGAGCGTCTCCGACGCCAAGGCGATTCTCAGTGGTGGCAAGGATTCCGCCACCCAGTACCTGGACAAGAGCAGCCGCGAGGCGATTCGAGCCAAGTTCCTGCCGATCGTCAAGCAAGCCACCGACAAGGTCGGCGTGGCGCAGAAGTACAACGCCTTCGCCGGCCAGGCTGCCGCCCTGGGCGTGGTGGATGCCAAGAGCGCCAATGTCGAGAACTACGTGACCGAACAGGCGCTCAACGGCCTGTTCGAGATGATCGCCAAACAGGAAGAAGGCATTCGCGCCAACCCGGCGGCAGCGGCCACCAGCCTGGCCAAGAAGGTGTTCGGGGCGCTTTGAGGCGCCCCCAAGGCGTCATCAGCCTTCCTTCCTGACCCTGAACCACGCCGCATACAAGGCCGGCAGGAACAGCAGGGTCAGGGCGGTGGCGACGATCAGACCGCCCATGATCGCCACCGCCATGGGGCCGAAGAACAGGCTGCGCGACAGCGGAATCATCGCCAGCACCGCCGCCAGGGCGGTGAGCACGATGGGCCGGAAGCGCCTGACCGTGGCTTCGACGATCGCTTCCCAGGCCTGGTGCCCCGCCGCGATGTCCTGCTCGATCTGATCAACCAGAATCACCGAGTTGCGCATGATCATCCCCGACAGGGCGATAGTGCCCAGCATGGCGACGAAGCCGAACGGCTGGTTGAACACCAGCAGGAACAGCGTTACGCCAATCAGCCCCAGCGGCGCGGTGATGAACACCATGAACATCCGCGAAAAGCTGCGCAGTTGGATCATCAGCAGCGTCAACACCACCACGATGAACAAGGGCACGCCGGCGTTCACCGAGTTCTGCCCACGCTCGGCATCTTCCACTGTGCCGCCGACCTCCAGCAGATAACCATCAGGCAGCTCGCTGCGGATGCCCGCCAGGTTCGGGAGAATTTCCTTGACCAGGCTGGCCGGTTGCTGCGGGCCGTAGATGTCGGCACGCACCGTGACGGTCGGCAGGCGGTTGCGGTGCCAGATGATGCCCTCCTCGAAGCCGTACTCCAGGGTGGCGACCTGCGACAGCGCGACACTGGTGCCATTGCCGGTCGGCACCGCCAGGCTGGCCAGGTCCTGCAGGCGCTCACGCTCACTGCGGGTGCCGCGCAGCACGATATCGATCAGTTCGTCATCCTCGCGGAACTGGCTGACCGCCGCGCCGGTGAGCGAAGACTGCAGGAACCTGGCCACATCGGCACTGCTCACGCCCAGCGCCCGGGCACGGTCCTGGTCGATGTTCAGGTGCACGACCTTGCTGGGTTCTTCCCAGTCCAGGTGCACGTTGGTCACGTACGGGTTCTCGCGCACCTTGGCCTGCACCTGACGCGCCAGGGCGCGGACTTCGTCGATGTGCTCGCCGGTCACGCGGAACTGGATCGGGTAGCCGACCGGCGGGCCATTTTCCAGGCGCGTGACCCGCGAGCGCAGGGCCGGGAAGCGTTCGTTGAGGTTGCTGATCAGCCAGGTACGCAGCGCCTCGCGGTCTTCGATGCTCTTGGCCAGCACCACGAACTGCGCGAAGCTCGCCGCCGGCAGCTGCTGGTCCAAGGGCAGGTAGAAGCGCGGCGAGCCGGTGCCCACGTAGGCCACGTAGTTGTCGATACCGTCGTGTTCGCGCAGCATCGCTTCCAGGCGCTTGACCTGCTCGGTGGTGTTGAGCAGCGAGGCGCCTTCGGCCAGCTTCAGGTCGACCATCAGTTCCAGCCGGCCCGAGGCCGGGAAGAACTGCTGCGGTACGAAACGGAACATCGCCACCGACAGCACGAACAACGCCAGGGTGGCCACCAGTACCGTCTTGCGCCGCCGCACGCACCAGGCCACGGTGGCGCGCACCCGGCGGTACAGCGGCGTAGCGTAGGGATCATGCTCGGCCTGCCCGTGACGCTCGGCATGCCGCCGCGCCAGGTCCGGCAGCAGCTTCTCGCCCAGCCAGGGCACGAACATCACGGCGGCGACCCACGAGGCCAGCAGCGCAATGGTCACCACCTGGAAGATTGAGCGGGTGTACTCGCCAGTGCTCGACTGCGCCGTGGCGATGGGCAGGAAACCTGCCGCCGTGATCAGCGTGCCAGTGAGCATCGGGAAGGCCGTGCTGGTCCAGGCGAAGCTGGCCGCCTTGAGGCGGTCGAAGCCCTGCTCCATCTTGATGGCCATCATCTCCACGGCGATGATCGCGTCGTCCACCAGCAGCCCCAGGGCCAGCACCAGGGCGCCGAGGGAAATCTTGTGCAGGCCGATGCCCAGGTAGTACATGGTGGCGAAGGTCATCGCCAGCACCAGCGGAATCGCCAAGGCCACGACCATGCCGGTGCGCACGCCCAGCGAGAAGAAACTCACCAGCAGAACGATCACCAGCGCCTCAGCCAGCACCTGGACGAACTCACCGACCCCGGTCTTCACCGCTGCCGGCTGGTCAGACACCTTGTGCAACTCCATGCCCGCCGGCAGGTTGGCCTGCAGGCGGGCGAACTCGGCCTCCAGCGCCTTGCCCAGCACCAGGATGTCTCCGCCGCTCTTCATCGCCACGGCCACGCCAATGGCATCTTCAGCCATGTAGCGCATGCCCGGCGCCGGCGGCTCGTTGAAGCCGCGATGCACGTCGGCCAGGTCGCCGATGCGCAAGGTGCGGCCATCGACCCGAATGGGGAAATCGCGAATCTCGTCCACGGAAAGGAAGCGCCCGCTGACCCGCAGGTGAATGCGTTCCTGAGGGGTCTCGAAGAAGCTCGCCGATGCCACCACGTTCTGCGCTTCCAGCGCCTGCTGCACCGCCTGCATCGACACCCCCAGGGTGGCGAGCTTGACGTTGGACAGCTCGATCCAGACCTTTTCGTCCTGCATGCCGAGCAGTTCGACCTTGCCGACGTCCTTGACCCGCTGCAGGCGGATCTGGATGCGTTCGGCGTAATCCTTGAGCACCGCGTAGTCGAAGCCCTCGCCGGTCAGCGCGTAGATATTGCCGAACGTGGTGCCGAACTCGTCATCGAAGAACGGCCCCTGCACCCCGGCCGGCAACGTGTGGCGAATATCGCCGACCTTCTTGCGCACCTGGTACCACAGCTCGGGCAGAAACGCAGAGAACAGCGAGTCGCGGGCCATGAAGATTACCGTCGATTCACCCGGCCGCGAGAACGAGGTCATGCGCTCGTATTCGCCGGTCTCCATGAGTTTCTTTTCGATCCGGTCGGTGACCTGGCGCGCCACCTCTTCGGCACTGGCGCCCGGCCACAGGGTACGCACCACCATGACCTTGAAGGTGAACGGGGGGTCTTCGCTCTGCCCCAGCTTGGTGTACGAAAAGGCCCCGACCACGGCCAGGACGATCATCAGGTACAGCACCACCTGGCGGTGCCGCAACGCCCACTCGGAAAGGTTGAAGTGCATCGCCCGTCACTCCTTACCGGTCAGCTTGATCGCGCGATTGTCGCGGTCTACCGGGCGGATGCGCTCGCCTTCAAGCAGCACGTGGACCCCGGCCGCCACCACCCAGTCACCGGCACTCAGGCCCTCGAGGACCGGCACCGTTTCCTGGCCCCACGGGCCGAGCCTTACCGGTACGCGCTTGAGCCTGCTGTCCGGCTCGACCCGCCATACATAGCTGACGCCCTGCTCGGCGGTGACCGCCGACAGCGGCACCGACAGCACCACGGCCTGACCATCGGCGATGTACACCCGCGCGCTCTGCCCCAACTCCACCGGGACCCGGCCAGCGTCGAAGGCCACCCGGGCGGCAAAGGTGCGCGAGCGCGGGTCGGCGGCCGGTGACAGTTCACGGATACGACCCGGCAGGCGCTGGTCGCGCTGGCTCCACAGTTCCACGGTGACCGGCTGGCCGATGCGGTAGCGAGTGAAGTTGTATTCCGGCAGGCTGATGGCCACTTCCCGCTCGCCGTCGGCCGCCAGGGTGAATACCGTCTGTCCCGCCGCCACCACTTGGCCAACCTCCACCTGCCGCCGCGCGATCACGCCATCCTGAGGCGCCCGTAGCACGGTGTAGTCGGCCTGGTTGTCGGCCACGGTCAGCTCGGCGCGCGCCTGCTTGAGCCGCGCCTCACCGGCACGGAACTGGTTTTCCGCGTTGTCGTACTGCGACTGGCTGACCATCTGCCGACCCAGCAGGGTCTTGTAGCGGTCACGTTCACTGCGGGCCAGTTGCAGGTTGGCCTCGGCGGCCGCCACCTGGGCACGCATCGCCTCACGCTGCAGACGCACGTCCTGCGGGTCCAGCTCGGCCAGCGGCTGGTTGGCCTTGACCCGCTGCCCTTCCTCGACCATCCGGCGATTGACCTTGCCGGCGATACGGAAAGCCAGCTCAGGCTCGAACCGAGCCCGTACTTCACCGGGAAAGCTGTCCTGGGATTTCGTCGACGGCAGTGGCTGAACCACCATGGCCGGACGCGACTCGGGCGGCGCATGGTCCTGCGGGCCACAGCCGCTCAGCAGCGCAGTCAGGCAGAGAAGCACAAGCGGGAAACGGAAGGGATGGGACATGATGGCAGCGGACTCGTCCGTGATGAGTGCTTGGAATATTTGTACCGGCGAGTATATTAAAAATTATCGAACTCACCAGTACACAAATTAAAAATGCCTGATAACGCCACCCACTCCGGTCCTGGACGTCCCAAGGACCCGGAAAAGCGCCGCGCCATCCTCGACGCCGCGAAGAACCTGTTCATCCAGCATGGTTACCAAGGCACCAGCATGGACACCGTCGCCAGCCTGGCCGGCGTGTCCAAGCTCACCGTATACAGCCATTTCAGCGACAAGGAGCGATTGTTCATCGAAGCGGTGATGGCCAGCTGCGAGGAGCTGTTGCCAGCTCCCTGCTTCGAATTCCGCGATGACCTGTCGCTGCGCAGCATGCTGCTGACCATCGCCCGAGCCTTCGAGCACCTGATCAACAGCCCCGAATCGCTGCAACTGCATCGCCTGATGGCCGCCCTGGGCACCCAGGACCGGCAGTTGTCGCAGACGTTCTTCGATGCCGGCCCGCAGCGAATCCTCGATGACATGGAACGCTTCATGGTGCACGCCGCCGCCAGCGGTCAGCTGCACATCCCATCACCGCGCAGCGCCGCCGGGCATTTCCTCAGCCTGATCAAGGGTATCGATCACTTCCGCCTGCTGGTCGGCTGCTGCGAACCGCTGACCCCAGCACAGGTCGAGGCGCATGTGCAGGAAGTGGTCGAACTGTTCATGCGCGCCTACGACGATCACCCCGTCAGTCAGGCGCAGCCCCCGCACAGCAACTGACGTCCTGCCCGTCAGGGCTTCAGGGCTTTCTTGGGGTAGATGTCGTAGCGGCTGGATTTACCATCCAGGGTATAGCCGGGCTTGGCACCCTCGATAGGCGGTGCCTTGCGCGGGCGCTTGACCACCACCCGATGGCTGGCCAGGGTCAGGGCGGCCTCCAGCAGCGCCGGTGCGTCCAGGTCGTCGCCCACCAAGGGACGGAACAGGCGCATTTCCTTCTTCACCAGGGCACTCTTGTCGCGATGGGGGAACATGGGGTCCAGGTAGATGACCTGTGGCGGCTCCTGCTGCCAGCCGCGCATCACCTCGATGGCATTGCCATGCAGCAGCTGCATGCGCCGCGCGATCTCCGCCACCTGCTCATCCAGGCAAGCCCGCGCCAGGCCATCCTCCAGCAGCGCGGCGATGATCGGCTGGCGCTCGATCAGTTGCATCTGACACCCCAGGCTGGCCAGCACGAAGGCATCCTTGCCCAGGCCGGCCGTGGCATCCAGCACCTGCGGCCGCACACCGGGTTGCAGCCCGACCGCCTTGGCGATCATCTGCCCGCTGCCGCCGCCGAACAGCCGCCGGTGCGCAGCGGCCCCTTCGACGAAATCCACCCGCACCGGCCCCGGCGCATCCTTACCCAACTGCTGCAGGCGCAGGCCGTCGGCTGCGACCTGCAGGGCGAATTCGGCCGTCTCGGCGTCGATGGGCAACCCCAGGCGCTCGGCCCAGTAGCCGCTACGTTCCTGCCCCGGCGCATCCAGGGCTTCGACCCGGATGACGCAGCCATTTTGCTGATCGCTCATTGCACCCACACACTCGAAAAATAATTCAAAGAACGGCCAGGCCGGCCGATAGCTTGTTTGTCAGGCATTTTGCCAGAGCCAAGGTCAGTACTGATCGCCATGTCAGAGAATGTTCAATCCATCGGCTACTTGTCGCACATCGGCGACTTCAGCCTGCGCAACAACCAGGCCCTGGGTGGTGTTACCCAGCTCTGGTCCGATGCGTTCGCCCGGGCGATGGCCGAACAACTGGCCGACGGCAAGCCGGTGGCTGCACCGGCACTGCCCGAAGTCACCGACCAGGCCACCGGCGAACCCCTCACCGGTGCACAGGCCCTGGCGCAGATCGTCGAACAGCGCGCCTGCCCGGTCACCGAGACTCAAGTACGGCCTCCCGAACCCCTGTTCCTGCCCATCGCCGAATTCGAACTCGACCTGCTGCCACCCGCCCCCGAGCCGTTCGGCGCCCTGGAGCTGATCGAACAACAGCGCGGCCTGGAATTCGACACCCAGTGGGTACGCCCGACGGTATTCCACGACTACGACCTCAAAGGCGAGCCTGGCCCCGCCCCGGCACGTCGCCCGCTGCACCTGCCGATCGCCGAGCTGGAATGGGATCTGGCCGAGAAGCCCGCGCAGCCTTATGACGAGGCGACCCTGGTGGCGCAGCAGCGCGCCCTGGATTTCGACAACGGCTGGGCTCGCCCACTGATCCTGCAGAACCTGCGCCAAGCGGCCTGAGCCTTTCGCGTTTCAGCGACAGACCCGCCACATGCCCATGTCCAGATGAAAGTGATTACGGTGCGCCGCATTGTAGTCCGGGCCCAGCACGGTATTGAAATGCGTGCAGGCGGCCTGCCGGACCTCGCGCAGGAAACGGCCCTTGGGGCCGGTGTCATCCCAGTCGCGCAGCAGATCGACACGCGAACCGTCAGCCAGGCGGAAGGCCGCGATGTCCAGGGCGTTGGCCGTGGCGTGCTGGCTCAGCCGCCCCTCACTGCGGTTGTAGACGTTACGGCAGGCGAAACTGCCCAGGTGATCGATGCGCACCACCCGCTGGCCCAGGGTCGCCTGCGCCGCCGCTTGCAGGCCGTGATACTCGAATAGCGCATAGGCCACCGCCAGCGGGCAGCTGGCAAGGAAACTGCTGCTCAGCGCCACTTCTCCGCCGCTGATGCGCAGTGCGTTGGTCAGTGGGCAACGCGCCGATGCCGGGCTGTCCGCCTGACGGCTGTAGCGCAGCGCCGAAGTGGCCAGGGTCTGGTCACACAGCGCCGGGTCATTCTGCAGACGCCAGAGCTTGAACGAAGTCAGCAGGTTGGGCTCGGCCTGGATATCCAGAGGCGCCCAGGGGTTCCAGCGCGCAGGCAGGTCAAGCCAGCCGCGCCATACGGCCACGCCCAGCAGCAACAGACATGACAGGATGATCAGCAAAGGTCGCATGACGGGCCTCGACAGCACAGCTCATCATCATGGACCTCAGAGAAGCCCCAACTGCTCCACCTGCGGGCCACGATCGATCTCGGGCAGGGGTGGCAGGCCCGGCAGGCGCGTCATCAGCCGCGCATGAAAGCGCTGGGCCAGCGCCGGCGCGCGGTGGTTGTCCGGGGTGTGCAGGTACACATAGGGCGTGCGGCCCTCTTCGATCCAGGTCGCGACCTTCTCTACCCAGGGGGTCAACCAGGGATCGTTGGCGTCCAGTGCCGGTTGGCCGATGAAGCGCACCTGCGGTGCCTGGGTCAGTGCGGCCGGGCGCACCGGCACCTTGGGTTTTTTCGATTGCGCATGCAGCACCGCCGGGTCGCTGGATAGGCAACTGAACAGCGAACGGGAGTCCAGGCAGATGCGTTCGACGCCGCGATCCAGCAGCAGGCGGTTGAGCATCCGCTCTTCATCGCCTTTCTGGAAGAACGCCAGGTGACGCACTTCCACCGCCAGGGGCACCTGGACTTCGTCGATGAACATCGCCAGTTCTGCCAGGCGCTGCGGGCCGAAGCTGGCCGGCAGTTGCAACCAGAACGGCGTCACGCGCTCGCCCAGCGGCGCCAGCAGTTGCACGAAGGCACGCGCCGCGTCCAGTTGCAGGCGCAGGTCGCCGTCATGGCTGATGTCGCGATGAAACTTGGCCGTGAAGCGAAAGTCCGCCGGCATGACCTGCGCCCAGCGCTGCACGGTGGCCGCATTCGGGCGGGCATATAGGGTGGTATTACCTTCCACCGTATTGAACACCTGGCAGTACAGGCCCAGGAAATCGGTGCTGGCGGCATCTGGCGGGTAGAAGAACTCGCGCCAGGCGTTATCTCCCCATGACGGGCAACCGAGGAAATAAGGCAGACGGGACACAGGTCAGACGTGCAGGTCGAGCCCCGACACTTCCAGTTCCCAATCCACGAAACTGGCGGTGGTCAGATAGCTGGCCAGCGCAGTGGCCACGCGAGAACTCATCGAGCGGGGGAAGATCATGTCCTGCTGGCGTGCAGGTACATTGGGTGTAGGCAGGTCGTCGGCTTCGCGACGCGGCGTTCGCGCCTCGTGCACGGGCAGTTCGATATCGCTGTCGACTTCCTCGAAGGTACCCTCCACCGTCGCAGGGCTCTTGCGAGGCTTGCGCTTGATGGGATACGTGCGTGATGAAGGACCGTCTATGCGCATCGATACTTACTCGGCGTCTGTAGTGGCAATTTAACGTCACAGATGGGCGCCTTGGCAAACGCCCGAACGTTAACTAGACCACACAAATTGCAAGTTATTCGGCACGCGTCACTTTTCCATAGACTTTGGCGATGAATGGTAGATGGCTAATTGACTTCATCGATAGAGCGATCAGCCCTCGCCCAGCCCGTTCAGCTGCGTGCATGTCCTTTGTATCGCCCGCGTTACAGCTTTCTTGAAGCGCCTGGTCAGGCGCCCTTGGGTGTCGCCACCTTGTCGCGCAGGTACACCGGCTGCGCATCGTCGGCCGCCACTGCTTCGCCGCGGTGCCAGGCAAAGGTCGCCAGGGCCAGCAGATCCTGCGCGTCGGGCAGCATGCTGGCATCACAGCCGCTGAGCGACACCGGCAGGCGCGGTGCATAACCCCAGCCGGTGCCGGCACCGAACCACGGGCCTGCGGCATCGGCGGGTAGCGCCACCTGCTCGGGCGGCAGCACGGCTTCCTGGCCAGCCAGGCGCATCTCCCCTTCGCTGGCGCGGTAGCAACCCCAGTAGACCTCGTCCATGCGTGCATCGATGGCTGCGGCCACCTGGCTGGCGCCCTGCTCACGCAGGGCACGCTGGGCCAATGCGGCCAGATTGGAGACCGGCAACACCGGACGGTCAAGGGCGAAGGCCAGCCCTTGGACCACGCCGATGGCAATGCGCACACCGGTGAAAGCCCCCGGGCCACGGCCGAAGGCAATGGCATCGAGCGCCGAGCGCGGCAACTGCGCCTGGGCCAGCAGATCCTGGATCATCGGCAGCAGCTTCTGGGCATGCAGGCGCGGGGCCACCTCATAATGGCTCAGCACCTTGCCGTCGTGCAGCAGGGCGACCGAGCAGGCTTCAGTGGCAGTATCCAGGGCCAGCAAGGTGGTCATCGGGGTATCCGTCGCGAGTGAACAAGGGGAAAAGGGGCGCAGTATAAAGACAAATGGCCCGCAAGCGGGCCATTTGTCGGATGAAACGGGCGGCGATCAGCTCAGCGCGGCGAGCACCTTGGCGGTGATTTCCTCGACGCTGCCGACACCCGGAATGTGGCTGCACTTCGGCTCGCCCTTCTCGGCGCTGAGCTTGTTGTAGAAGTTCACCAGCGGCTTGGTCTGCGAATGGTAGACCGACAGGCGATGACGCACGGTTTCTTCGGTGTCGTCCTTGCGCTGTACCAGCGGCTCGCCGGTCACATCGTCCAGGCCTTCGACCTTCGGCGGGTTGTAGACCACATGGTAGACACGACCGGACGGCTCGTGCACGCGGCGGCCAGCGATACGTTTGACGATTTCCTCGTCGTCCACGGCGATTTCCACCACGTGGTCGATGCTCAGGCCGGCGCTGACCAGCGCTTCGGCCTGGGCGATGGTGCGCGGGAAGCCGTCGAACAGCACGCCGTTGGCGCAGTCAGGCTGGGCCAGGCGGTCCTTGATCAGGCCGATGATCAGGTCATCGGATACCAGGCCACCGGCGTCCATGACGCTCTTGGCTTGCAGGCCCAGCTCGGTACCGGCCTTGACGGCAGCGCGCAGCATGTCGCCCGTGGAAACCTGGGGAATGCCGAACTTTTCAGTGATGAACTTAGCCTGAGTACCTTTTCCGGCGCCCGGAGCTCCCAGCAGAATCACGCGCATCGTCACGCTCCTCAAATTTTTTATATGGAATTCGTCGGATTCGCCTCTTGGGCCAATCTAAAACTGAACTACGGCCAAAGGCCAAAAGGTTGATCAAGATACACAGCCGACCAAGGCGGCACAAGCCGCCCAAGGTCGCAGCCACGCCCGCTGCGCCAAGGCTTACAGTGGTCGGCTGAGCCGGGTGTCGACAGCGCTGGCGCAATCGCTCGCCGCCCTGTCGATACCCGGCATGCTGCCATCAACCGGTATTGCGCAAGCCGGCGGCTATGCCCGCCACCGACACCAGCAGGGCCAGTTCCAGTGGGCTGTCCAGGCGCGCTTCGCGGCTGCGCGAACGGGCCAGCAGCTCGGCCTGCAGCAGGTGCAGGGGGTCCAGGTAGGTATTGCGCAGGCTGATGAACTCCAGGGTTTCCGGGCTGTGCGCCAGCAGTCGGTCCTGCCCGGTCAGACCCAGCACCACCCGACAAGCCTGCGACAATAGGTCGCGTAAATGCGCCCCCAAATGATGCAACTGCGGGTCGACCAGACGCTCGTCGTACAGCTGGGCGATGTCGATGTCGGCCTTGGCCAGGACCATTTCCAGCATGTCGATGCGGGTGCGGAAGAACGGCCACTGCTCGCGCATCTGCGCCAGCAATTCGCCCTCGCCACGCGCCAACGCATTGCTCAATGCCGCCTCCCAGCCCAGCCAGGCGGGCAGCATCAGGCGCGTCTGGGTCCAGGCGAAGATCCATGGAATGGCCCGCAGGCTCTCCACCCCGCCTTCACGACGCTTGGCCGGACGACTGCCCAGCGGCAGGCGTCCCAGCTCCTGCTCTGGCGTGGCCTGGCGGAAGTACTCGACGAATTCCGGGTGCTCGCGCACCACGGTGCGGTAGGCCTTCACCCCGTCCTCGGCGAGGCGGTCCATCATCTGCCGCCAGGCCGGCTCCGGCGGGGGCGGCGGCAGCAAGGTCGCCTCCAGCACGGCGGCCAGGTAGAGGTTGAGGTTCTGCTCGGCGATGCCGGGCAGGCCGAACTTGAAGCGGATCATCTCGCCCTGCTCGGTGGTGCGGAAGCGCCCGGCCACCGACCCCGGTGGCTGCGACAGGATGGCCGCATGCGCCGGCCCGCCGCCACGCCCCACCGTGCCGCCGCGGCCGTGGAACAGCAGCAGTTCCACCTGGCGCTCACGGCAGATGCCCACCAGTTTCTCCTGCGCCCGGTACTGCGCCCAGGCCGCCGCCGTGGTGCCGGCGTCCTTGGCCGAGTCGGAATAGCCGATCATCACTTCCTGCGGACCTTGCAGGCGGGCACGGTAACCGGGCAATTCCAGCAACCGCTCGATCACCGGCCCGGCGTTGTCCAGGTCGGCCAGGGTTTCGAATAGCGGCACCACCCGCATACGCCGCTGCAGCCCGGCCTCCTTGAGTAACAGCTGCACCGCCAGTACGTCGGAAGCGGCACCCGCCATGGAGATGACATAAGAGCCCAGCGAGGCCGCCGGTGCCGCTGCCACTTCCCGGCAGGTGGCCAGCACTTCGGCGGTTTCCGCCGAGGGGCGGAAGTAGCCTGGCAGCAAGGGCCGGCGGTTATCCAGCTCGCGGGTCAGGAAGGCGATGCGCGCGTCCTCGTCCCAGTCCTCGTAACGTCCCAGGCCCAGGTAGTCGGTGATTTCGCTCATCGCCGCGCAGTGCCGGCCGGAATCCTGGCGCACGTCCAGGCGCACCAGGAACAGGCCGAAGGTCACCGCGCGGCGCAGGCAGTCGAGCAGCGGCCCGTCGGCGATCACGCCCATGCCGCATTCGTGCAGGGACTGGTAGCAGACCTGCAAGGGTTCGAGCAGCTCGCGATTGTCGTGCAGCACCTCCTCACCTGCCGGCTGGGGCGCCGCCAGGCAAGCCTGTGCCCAGTTGCGCGTGGCACGCAGGCGTTCACGCAGGCGCTTGAGTTCGGCCCGGTACGGCTCGGCGCTGTCACCGACCCTGGCACGCAGTTCAGCGCTGGCCTGCTGCATCGACAGGTCGGCGGCCAGGCTGTCGACATCGCGCAGGTACAGGTCGGCGGCCATCCAGCGCGCCAGCAGCAGCACCTCACGGGTGACCTTGGCGGTGACGTTGGGGTTGCCATCGCGGTCGCCGCCCATCCACGAAGCGAAGCGGATCGGCGCGGCGTCCAGCGGCAGCCGAAAACCGGTGGCGGCGTGCAACACCTGATCGGCCTTGCGCAGGTAACTGGGTACCGCCTGCCACAGCGAGTGCTCGATCACCGCGAAGCCCCACTTGGCTTCGTCCACCGGGGTCGGCCGGGTGCGGCGGATCTCTTCGGTGTGCCAGGCCTCGGCGATCAGGCGCTGCAGGCGGGTGACGATCTGCTCGTATTCCTGGCTGTTCAGGTCACGGTGGTCGAGGGCGGCCAGCTGTTCGGCAATGGCGTCGTACTTCTGGATCAGCGTGCGCCGCGCCACTTCAGTGGGGTGCGCGGTCAGCACCAGTTCGATGTCCAGCTTGCCGATCTGCCGCGCCAGGGCCTCGCTGCCGTGCCCGGCGCGCTGCAGGCGCTCGAGCAGCTCGGGCAGCACCCGGGCTTCGAAGGGTTGTGGCTGGGTGTCGTCACGTCGGCGCAGCAACTGGTACTGCTCGGCGATGTTGGCCAGGTTGAGGAACTGGTTGAAGGCCCGGGCCACCGGCAGCAGTTCGTCTTCGTCAAGACTGGCGACACTGGCGCTGAGCTGTTCGCTACCCTCGGCCGAGCCGCGCCGACCGGCCTTGGCGGCCTTGCGGATGCGTTCGATGGTGTCGAGGAACTCGGCGCCGCGCTGTTCGCGAATGGTGTTGCCCAACAGCTCGCCCAACAAGTGGACGTCTTCCCGCAAGCGGGCATCTATATCGGCCATCCCTCACCCTCCGGTCTGTTGTTGTACCCCGCACACTGCACGAAAACCGCCACGCTGCCAAACCCGACAGCGAACACTGCGGCGCGCGGGCAGTCGAAAAACCGTAACCCACCGCAACCGGAGGCACCATGAACAGTTTCCAGGCCCTGCTCAACGACTGGGAAAACCACGCTCATCACGCACAGGAACGCAGCCAGGTCACCCTCAGCCTGTACCGCCACGACCAGGTGAAGATCAAGGCGCTCGCCGAAGCCTACGGGCTTGATGAAGCGACCGTCACCGAAGGCCTGCTGCACGCGGCCCTGCAAGAAGCCGAAGCCGCCATTCCCTACGTCAAAGGTGCCGAAGTGATTCGGGTGGAAGAAGGCGAACCGGTGTACGACGACGCCGGGCGAACCCCCGCGCTCGTGGCCGCCGAACAGCGGATTCTCAAGGCTCAGGACCATTGAGGCACGCGCTCGCCGTGCTGCCAGCGGCCCTGGAGCAGGGCCTGCACCTGGCTGACCGGCGCCCGCAATGCTGGCTGAACGGAACGGAAATTTCTCTGAACTATTCAAAAAAGCGTCAGGTCCCAGCCAATAGCCATTACAGGAAAGACCGTGAGTGGCAGGCAAGCCGTCTGGCATCTCACTTCCCGGCCGCAACTGTCATGGAAAACCAAGAACCTGGAGTTAAACAATGGAGTTGATGACCATGAACAACCTCACTGCCAAAGCCACGTTCGCCCCTGTGCGTGGACTCAAACTGGCTGCGTTGGCCCTGGGTAGCGCCCTGGTACTCGCCGGTTGTGCCGGTAACCCGCCGTCGGAGCAGTATGCGGTCACCCAGTCTGCGGTGAACAGCGCGGTCAGCGCGGGCGGCACCGAATACGCCGCTGTCGAAATGAAGTCGGCCCAGGACAAGCTGCGTCAGGCTGACGTGGCCATGCAGGATCATCGCTACGACGAAGCCCGCCGCCTGGCTGAACAGGCCGAGTGGGACGCGCGCGTCGCCGAACGCAAGGCCCAGGCTGCCAAGGCGCAGAAAGCCGTACAGGACGCTCGCCAGGGTGTGAACGAACTCCGTGAAGAAAGCCAGCGCCAGGTCCAGTAATCCGGCCCTTTCACCTTTCACGCATTCGACATTGATTTAAGGACGACAAGACCATGCGCAAACAAGTGATGATCCCTGCCCTGCTGGCTGTTAGCGTGGCCCTCGGGGCCTGCGCCACCAAGCCCAACCCAAGCCTGGAACAGGCGCGCACCAATTTCTCGGCGCTGCAGAGCAACCCTGACGCCAGCAAGGTCGCGGCACTGGAAACCAAGGATGCCAGCGACTCGCTGGACAAGGCCGACAAGGCCTTCCGTGATGGCGAAGACGCCAAGAAGGTCGACCAGCTGGCCTACCTGACCAACCAGCGTATCGAAGTCGCCAAGCAGACCATCGCCCTGCGCACCGCCGAGGCTGACCTGCAGAAAGCCTCCGCCGACCGCGCCCAGGCGCGCTTGGACGCCCGTGACGCGCAGATCGCCAAGCTGAAGGAAAGCCTCAACGCCAAGCAGACCGAGCGCGGCACCCTGGTGACCTTCGGCGACGTGCTGTTCGACTACAACAAGGCGGAGCTGAAGCCCGGCGCACAAGGCAACATCTTCAAGCTGGCGCAGTTCCTCCAGGAGAACCCTGACCGCAAGGTGATCGTCGAGGGCTACACCGACAGCACCGGTTCGGCCTCCTACAACCAGCAACTGTCCGAGCGCCGCGCCGACTCGGTGCGCGCCGCACTGGTACGCGCTGGCGTCGACCCGACCCGCGTCGTCGCCCAGGGCTATGGCAAGGAATATCCGGTGGCCGACAATTCCAGCAACTCCGGTCGTGCCATGAACCGTCGTGTGGAAGTGACCATTTCCAACGACAACCAGCCGGTAGCGCCACGTTCAAGCATGCAGTGATCGCTTGACTCGCGCCTCATGAAGCCCCGCCAGCCTGCGTGCTCGCGGGGCTTTTCAATGGTCTGACGCCAGCCGCTGCAAGCATGTCGCGGTCCGGCCCGCACGCCCTGGCGCGTCTTGCCAGGGTGGTGCAGCGACGGTCGCGACCACGGCCACTGTGCACCTGCAATTCGCTTTCCGGGAGACAAGAACATCCATGGGCCAAAAGACCGAGCCAACCCCAAGATCCGCCCTCAACCCGCCGGTGTTCTGGATCTCGTCGATCCTGTTGCTGGCACTGGTGCTGTTCACCGCCAGCTCACCGAGCACGGCTCAGGACCTGTTCACTCTCATTCAGGGCTGGATCATCACCAATGTCAGCTGGTTCTACATCCTGGCCGTCGCGGTGATCCTCGGCACGGTGGTGTACCTCGGCATCGGCCGCTACGGCGACATCAAGCTCGGCCCGGACCACAGCACCCCCGACTACAGCAGCACCACCTGGTTCGCCATGCTGTTCTCCGCCGGCATGGGCATCGGCCTGATGTTCTTCGGCGTCGCCGAGCCGGTGATGCACTTCATCAACCCGCCCTTCGGCAGCGGCTATGACATTCAGGCGGCGCGCGAGGCGATGAAACTCACCTTCTTCCACTGGGGCCTGCATGCCTGGGCGATCTACGCCATCGTGGCGCTGATCCTGGCCTACTTCAGCTACCGCCACGGCCTGCCCCTGACCCTGCGCTCGGCGCTGTACCCGCTGATCGGCGAACGCATCAACGGCCCTATCGGTCATGCCGTGGACATCTTCGCGATCATCGGTACGGTGCTGGGCGTGGCCACCTCGCTGGGTTTCGGCGTGGCGCAGATCAACACCGGCCTGAATGCCATGTTCGGGGTCCCGGTGAACACAGGCGTGCAGATCGTGCTGATCATCGCCACCACCGCGCTGGCGACACTGTCGGTGGTCTCCGGGCTGGACAAGGGCATCCGCCGCCTTTCGGAACTCAACCTCGGCCTGGCGGTGCTGCTGATGCTGATGGTCGTGCTGCTCGGCCCCACCGTGCTGATTCTGCAGACCTTCGTGCAGAACACCGGCGGCTACCTGAGCGAAATCGTCAGCCGCACCCTGAACCTCTATGCCTACGACCCCACCGACTGGATCGGCGGCTGGACGCTGTTCTACTGGGGCTGGTGGCTGGCCTGGTCGCCCTTCGTGGGGCTGTTCATCGCGCGTATCTCACGCGGGCGAACCATCCGCGAGTTCGTCAGCGGCGTGCTGCTGGTGCCCACCGCGTTCACCCTGCTGTGGATGACGGTATTCGGCAACACCGCGATCCATCTGATACTCGACCAGGGCATGAGCGACCTGGCCGCCGCCATCAACCAGGACACCGCCCTGGCGCTGTTCGCTTTTCTTGAGCACTTCCCGTTCGCCAGTTTCATTTCGGTGCTGGCGATCATCATGGTGGTGGTGTTCTTCGTCACCTCGGCCGACTCCGGCGCCATGGTGGTCGACATGCTCGCCTCTGGCGGTAATGACCATACGCCGGTCTGGCAGCGCATCTTCTGGGCCACGAGCATGGGTGTCGTGGCCATCGCGCTGTTGCTGGCCGACGGCCTGAAAGCCCTGCAGACCGCGACCATCGCCAGCGCCCTGCCCTTCACCATCGCCCTGCTGTGCAGCATGCGCGGCCTGATGAAGGCACTGAAGCTCGACGCCACCAAGCGTGGCCTGCGTCATTACAGCCTGTCGCCATCCACCTCACGCGGCCCCGGCAGCTGGCAGCGCCGCCTGCGCAACCTGGCGATGTTTCCGCGCCGCGCCCATGTGGTGCGCTTCATCAGCGAAGTGGCCAAACCCGCCTGCTTGTCGGTGGCCGATGAATGGCGCCGCCAAGGCTATCAATGCCAGGTGGACGACGGCGAGGACGGTAGCGTGCGGCTGACGGTCGGCCCTACGGACAACCCCGAGTACCTCTACCAGGTGGTGCCCAAGGCCTACGCCATGCCCAGCTTCGTGCTCAGCGACAGCCAGAGCGACGAACGCAAGTACTTCCGTGCCGAGGTCTACCTGCGCGAGGGCGGCCAGGACCACGATGTGATGGGCTGGTCCAGGGAAGACGTGATTGGCGACATTCTCGATCAGTACGAACGACACATGCACTTCCTGCATCTGGTCAGCGAGTGAACAGGAAAAATTTGTTACAAGCACAAATTATTGGCAATAAATCACCAATAACCCGTTAATCGCGAGCATGCTTAGCAAGCTTTTCTCCGCCGGCGCTGCGTACACTGCCACGCAGCCCGAGCGGAGGAACCCATGCAGACACTCACCCAGGATTATCGGCATGGCGACGTGGTCGCCAGCCACTGCCACGCCCAGGCGCAACTGATCCACGCCAGTGCCGGGGTGATGCTGGTGGGCACCGAACAGGGTGACTGGGTGATACCCCCCGGCCATGCGCTGTGGGTGCCCGCCGGGGTCGCCCATGAGGTGCGCATGACCGGTGCGGTGAGCATGCGCACGCTGCTGGTCCCCACGCACCACTCGAACCAGTGCCTGGTCATCGAAGTCAGCACCCTGCTGCGTGAACTGATTCTGGCGGCTTCGATCCGGCCGGTGGATCCCTTGCGCCAGCAGCACCTGCTGGCGCTCATCGACCTGGAGCTGCAAGCGGCCCGCCAGGTGCCCGCCTACATTCCCCTGCCCCGCGACCGGCGCCTGCGCCGCCTGTGCACCGAGCTGCTCGACGAACCGGCCCGCGAGCTGACCCTGGAACAGTGCGGGCAGCGCCTGAACATGAGTGCCCGTACCCTGGCGCGTGGCTTTCAGCGCGAACTGGGCATGTCTTTGGGTGAATGGCGCACCCGTACGCGGATGATCCTCAGCCAGCAGCGCCTGCTGCGCGGCGTGCCGATCATCGAGGTGGCGCTGGAGCACGGCTACCAGAGCCCCAGCGCCTTCGCCGCGACCTTCAAACGTGTGCTCGGCCACAGCCCGCGCCACTGTCAGGCCCGCTCGGGCTGAACTGTCCCGATCGCACGCGCGGTTGTCCGCTTCACGAGCGAGCAGCCGCGCCCTGCACGTTAGCCTGAGTGACTCGATTGATCCTGCGAAGTCCTCTCCATGCGTGTGCCCGCCCCGTTGTTCATCCCCGTCGCCCTGCTCGTGCTCGGCGGCTGCCAGGCCCAGGCGCCGACGCCGCCGACGGCCCCCCTCTCAGCCGCTGAAACGAGCCTGGGCGTCCTGCCTGATGGCGTCGACCACCAGCCACTGCCCGACCGCTGGTGGTCGCTGTACCGCGACCCGCAGCTCGACCAACTGGTAGAACGCGCCCTGCAGCACAATCAGGACCTGGCCCAGACCGATGCGCACCTCAAGGCGCTGATGGCTGGCGTTCGCCAGCAACAGGCCGCGCTGTGGCCGAGCACCGAGGTGCAGGCCGGCGTGCCGTACGGGCGCAGCAGCGATGACCAAGTGCTGGCCGAGGCTCGCGACGGCCATGCCGCCAATCACTGGGAGACCGCGCTCGGCTTCGACCTGGCCTGGCAGCTGGACCTGTATGGGCAACTGCGCGCCGCTATCGCTGCCGCCCAGGCCAGCGTCGAAGCCCAGACCGCCGCCCGCGACCAATTGCGCCTGGGCATCGCCGCGCAGACCAGCCAGGCGTATATCGACCTGTGCAGTTTCACGGCACGGCAGGCGGTGTTGCAGCAGTCGCTGGACAACCTCGCCAGCAGCCTGCGGCTCACCGAACGCCAGCACCAGGGCGGGGTGGCCACCGCCCTCGACAGCCGCCGCCTGCAGGTGTTGGCCAGCCGCACGCGTGCCGAGCTGCCGTGGCTGCAGGCGCGCCAGCAGATGGCAGCCTTCAGCCTGGCTCAGCTTACCGGGCAGGCCAATGCCCCTGCCGAACCTTGCCAGCAGCTGCCCAACCTGAACGCTGCACTGCCCAGCGGCGAGGCCTGGCACCTGCTGCAACGCCGCCCCGACATCCGCCAGGCCGAACGCCAGTGGCTGGCGGCGCACTGGCGCGCCGAGCAGGTGCGCGGCGACCTGTACCCGCAAGTCAGCCTGGGCGCGACGCTGAACACCGCCAGCAATCACCTCGACGGCCTGGGTGACAGCCGCGCCCTGAGCTTCGGCGTCGGGCCGCTGATCCGTTGGCGCTTCCCCAACCGGGCCGCCAACCGCGCGCGCCTGGCCGCAGCCGACGCCGAGCGCGAGGCCAGCCTGGCGGCATGGCGCAGCAGCGTACTGAGCGCGCTCAAGGACGTGCGCAGCGCCCTGGCCCGTTATGCCGGCGAACGCCAGCGCGCCCAGACCCTGGACCAGGCTGCGCAACAGAGCCGCGAAGCCTTCGAACTGGCCGAGCGTGGCTACCGCGCCGGCAGTCTCGACGGCCTGCAGCAACTCGACGCGCAACGTGAACTGATCGCCGCCCAGGCCCAACAGGTCGAGGCTCGCCAGCGCCAGGCACACAGCGAGATCGCCCTGTTTCAGGCGCTGGGCGGCGGCTGGCAGGCACCGGACTCATTGACCCTCAAGGAACACCCGTAATGAACATCGCCATCGACGAACAGACCCGTGCCGAACAGGCGCAGATCCTTGCCGCACAACGGCGCAAGCGCCAGCGAGTGGCCGCCAGCGCCCTGCTGGGGACAGTGGCGCTGCTGGCCGTGGGGGCCTGGTGGCTGCTGTGGGGGCGTTTCTTCGAGAGCACCGACGATGCCTACGTGCGTGCCGACTGGGTCGCGGTCAGCGCGCGAGTCAATGGCTACGTGGCGCAGGTACTGGTCGAAGACGACCAGCCGGTACAGGCCGGCCAGGTGCTGCTGCGCATTCGCCAGGATGACTACCAGGCGCATGAGCAACGTGCCAGTGCCGGCTTGCAGGAGGCCCGTGCCGCACTGTTGGCGGCCCAGGCCGAACGTCGGGTGGCCGAAGCCGCCGTGGCGCACCAGCGGCAGGCCATCGACCAGGCGCGCGCGGCCCTCACCGCCAGCCAGGCCGAGCAGCGTCGCAGCGACCTCGACCTGCGCCGCTACCAGGGTCTGGTGCGTGACCAGGCCGCCACCACCCAGCGCCTGGAAAGCGCCCTGGCCAGCGCGGCCCTGGCCCGTGGCGCACGGCAGGCGGCGCAGGCGAGCCTGGCCGGCGAACAGCGGCGCCTGGACATGCTGCAGGCGCAGATCGCCCAGGCCGATGCCCACATTGCCCAGGCCCAGGCGGCACGCCAGGCTGCCGAGGCCGACCTGCAACTGGCCGAGCAAGCGTTGCGCGACACCGAGGTGCGCGCCCCGGTCGCCGGCGTGGTCGGCCAGCGCCGCGTGCGCGAGGGCCAGTACCTGGTACCCGGTCAGCCGCTGCTGGCCGTGGTGCCGGTGGACCAGGCCTACGTGGTGGCCAATTTCAAGGAAACCCAGCTGCAACACATGCGCCCCGGCCAACCGGTGAGCATTCAGGTCGACAGCTACCCCGACACGCCGCTGCATGGCCAGGTCAGCAGCGTCTCGCCGGCCTCGGGCAGCGTCTTCGCCCTGCTGCCGTCGGATAACGCCACCGGCAACTTCACCAAGATCGTGCAGCGCTTCCCGGTGCGCATTCGTCTCGACGCCGGTACGTCGCAGCCGATTCTTCCGGGCATGTCGGTGATCGCCACGGTCGACACGCATCAGCGCGAGGTGCACCGATGAGCGCCGAGCGGGTGTCGGCCAAAGCCTGGGTGGCGGTGCTCGGTGGGCTGTTCGGCTGTTTCATGGCGGGGATGAACGTGCATGTCACCAGTGCCGCGCTGCCGCAGATCCAGGGCTCGCTGGGCGCCACCTTCGAGGAAGGCTCATGGATCTCCACCGCCTACCTGGTCGCGGAAATCGTCATGATCCCGCTGACCGCCTGGCTGGTGCAGGTGTTCTCCCTGCGCCGGGTCATGGGCCTGGGCGCCCTGGTGTTCCTGGTCGCCTCGGTGGCCTGTTCGCTGGCCCCGAACCTGGCGGTGATGATCACCCTGCGGGTCATTCAGGGCGCCGCCGGTGCCGTACTCATCCCGCTGTCGTTCCAGCTGATCATCACCGAGCTGCCAGCCAGCCGCATGGCCATGGGCATGGCGCTGTTCAGCCTGGCCAACAGCGTGGCCCAGGCCGCCGGCCCCTCGATCGGCGGCTGGCTGACCGATGCCTGGTCGTGGCGCTGGATCTTCTACCTGCAGCTGTTCCCCGGTATCGCCCTGTTGGCCGCCATCGCCTGGTCCATCGAGGCGCGGCCGATGAACCTGGCGCTGCTGCGGCGTGGCGACTGGCTGGGCATCGCGGCGATGATCCTCGGCCTGGGCGGCCTGCAGATCGTACTGGAGGAAGGCGGCCGCCAGGACTGGTTCGCCTCACCGTTCATTTTCTGGACCAGCGTAGCTTCGGCCATCGGCCTGGCGGTGTTCATCGCCACCCAGCTATGGGGCGGGCGCAGCTTCATCAACCTGCGCCTGCTGGGCCGCTACAACTTCGGCGTGGCCAGCGCGGCGATGTTCGTGTTCGGCGGGGCGACCTTCGGCCTGGTGTTCCTGGTGCCCAACTACCTGTCGCAACTGCAGCACTACAGCGCCCACGAGATCGGCGTCAGCCTGATCGCCTATGGCGTCGTGCAGCTGTTGCTGGCGCCGCTGATGCCGCGCCTGATGGGCTGGAGCAGCCCGAAGATCATGGTCGCCACGGGCTTCGTGATCATGGCCGCCGGCTGCTGGCTGGCCGTGCACCTGGACGCTGACAGCGCGGCCAACGTGATCATTCCCTCCACGGTGATTCGTGGCATCGGCCAGCCGTTCATCATGGTCGCCCTGTCGGTGCTGGCGGTGGCCGGGCTGGCCAAGGCCGAGGCCGGCTCGGCTTCGGCGGTGTTCTCCATGCTGCGCAACTTAGGCGGCGCGGTGGGCACCGCCGTGCTGACGCAATGGGTGGCCAGCCGCGAGCGCCTGCATTCGGCGCGCATCCACGAAACCGTCAGCGTCTTCGAACCGGGCGTGCAGGAACGCCTGGGCAGCGTGCTGCACAGCTGGCTACCGGCCGGCCAGGAACAACTGGAAGGACTGGCCCGCACCATCCGCCGCGAGGCGTTCCTCATGGCCTATGGCGACGCCTTCTACCTGGCTTGCCTGGCGCTGCTGGCCTGCGCCGTGGCGACCCTGGCGATGCGCAGCCGCACCTAGGCTGCTGCAAGAGCGACTTCAGCCGCAATACAGTTCAGTTAGTCGCTATATGGCCCGGAGGGAGCGGCTTTAGCCGCAATACCGGTCAGTTAGACCGTTGGAGCTTGCTCGCGAATAGCAGACTATCTGGAGCGGGTACACCCGTCGCTGCATCAGTGCCCTTGAGTCACCTTTCCGCCTTTACGGCGGGTTACTTTTGGTTTCGGCCAAAAGTAACCAAAAGCCATTGCTCCTGGCTTGGGTCTGCCCTGCGGGCAGACTTCCCTCCTTCCGGCGCCATTCCAGGGGGCCGGCGCAATGGGCCGTCCCTGGCCCAGTGCGCCTAAGCCGGCTTCCCTGCCGGCTTACCCCCTTCCATGACACCTCCACTCGGCCTGCACCGAAGTCGCGTTCGGCGGCGTTTGTAAATTCTGTGCTTGAAAAGCAAAAGCGACGCCAAATCAGATTGCTCTGATCTAAAAGATCAGTATTGGCTTTAGCCGCGAAAGCGCCAGGAAATTCACTGTATCTGTCGTGAACAGGCGGCCGCTTCGCGGCTGAGGCCGCTCCTACCCGGCCTGACCGAACAGTATTGCGGCTGAGGCCGGTCCTGGCGGCCTGCCTGAATGACGAGGCGCTCAGGCCAGCTGCAACTGGCCGTCGCGCAGAATCACTTCACGGCCCAGCCAGCCGGCATCCACCTGCGGCAGCACCGCCGACGGCTTGCGCAACTCGCGCAGCAGGGTCGAGCCATGCGACAGCCGCCCGCCCATCCGTGCCACCACGCCCCGAGCGGCCTGGTACTGCGCATGCCGGCCGGGGTCGAGGCTGTCTTCCAGGAGGATGTCCTGGCCGAGCACGCCGCGCACCTCGCCGGGGTAGATCATGAACCCGGCCGCCAGCTCGTCACCTTCGCGGCCATCCTGCCAGAAGCTGCCATCGCGGCTGCGCACGTGAGGATGTGCCGCGAACCAATGACCGCGCTCGGCCTCGGGCATGGCGTGGTGCAGGCGAAAGAACACCCGCATCAGGTTGTCGCGGTACCACTCGCGCACCTGCAGGTAGTAGCCGCGCATACCCGGCAGGCCCGCTGCATGCGCCAGGCGGATCAAACGCGGCCAGCTCGGGAAGGCCTGCAACGGCAGATCGGTCAGCGGCGGCCGTGGCGTGCCGGGGTCGGTTTCCCACGGCAGGCGGTGCGGGCAGTCATCCAGGCTGCCGTAGGCGGTGGGCGGACGGCCCAGACGGTCACCGCCACTGCTGGCCAGGGCGGTGGCGATGCACAGATTGCCCTGCACCACGAACACATAGAAACGGCTGAACCAGTCAGCCAGTTGCTGGCCGCTGGCGCCCTGCTCGACCAATTGCGCCAGCTCACGATCGAAGCGCCGCAGTTGGCGCTCCAGACGCGGCAACTGGCCCCTGGCGATGCGTTGCATGCGCAAGAACACCGGCAGCGAGCGCAGCACACGCCATGGCCGCAGCGGCAGGTGTGGCGCGGCACCGCCCACCTCGCCAGCGTATTGGCTGGAGGGAATGCCCCAGTCGGCCAGACGCGCCAGGAACAGGTCGTTGTTGATGTACGAGGCGCCGTCGTACACCGCCGTGAAGGGTTCGTTGTCCTGCAGCACGCGGGTATCCCAGCGCGCCATGATCGCCGGAATACTCGCCGCAGCGCGGCGCTGGCCGTACTCGACGAAGCGGCTGGGCTGTGGCGGCAGGATCTCGGCGATGTTGGCCGCCGTGAGGTGGCGGCGCCAGCCGTAGTCGCTGATCGGCCGATACTGCAGCAGCCACAGTTGCTGGCCGTCCCAGGCCCACTCCACATCGCCCGGCACATAGTGGAAGACCCGCAGCACGCCCTGCAGGAAGTCCCACAGGCGGGCCTGGGTCAGGCCGTGCACGGTAGGGAACTGGCCACTGCTCCAGGCCTCGCCCAGGCGCGACAGCACCGCCCGCTGCGGGCTGACCAGGCCATCGGCCAGGGCCGCCAGATGCCCCTCGACCCATTCCAGTTCCACGGCCAGATGGCGCACGAAACCGATGCCGGACACCCGAGGCTCGATGAAGCGCTGCACCACCACCTGCTCGACCCCGGCCCCCAGCAGGTCCTCGACCCGGGCATGGACCTCGGCGCCCGGTACACGCAGGTACGTGGTGCTCAACCCGGCGTTGGCCGCATCGGCCTGGTCTTCGCCGAAACTGGACGAGCGCACCGCCCACAAGGCTTGTGGGGCATCGGCCAACAGCGCAGGCAGCCTGGGGTCAGCGGCCTGCTCCAGGTTCAGCGCCATCGGCACCGGTTGCCCGGCCAGTTGCGCCAGGTGCAGTCGGCCGCCCTTGGTGTGGGCGACGAAACCTGGCTCGCGCGCTTCCAGCCAGGCGGCGAAGCCGACCGGATCGTCGATCCAGGGGTAATGCCCCCACCCCGGCTGCACGCTGATGCGCAGGTCGGCACGGGCAAGGATCGCCGACCAGGCGGCCGCCTGCTCACTGCCCAGCAGGCCGTCCTGGTCGCCCCACACCAGTTCGAGGGGGTCTTCGATCCACTCCAGCAAGGGCAAGGCGGTGTCGGCGCGCAGCAGGTCCCAGTACGGCACGAAGGCCCGGCAGCGCGCGTAGCCCTCGCCCATGCGCCGATACTGCGCGGCGTTCCAGCGCTGGCGGGAGAACTTGCGGGCGAACAACGTGGGGCGGTGCGCCAGCAGCCAGTGGATGGCCTTGCGCACCGGCAACGGCGACATCAGTGCCGGCAAGCGGCGTTGCCAGAGAAAGGCACCCACCGGCGACAGCAGCACGCTGCGCGAGAAGTGACCCGGCTGGCGTTGCAGCGCGTGCAGCACCAGCAAGGCACTCACCCCGGTGGCGAGGATCGCGCTGCCGCGCCGGGTGGCGGCCAGCAGCGCGCGGGCGTAACCGGCCAGGTCGCTGCACGGCGGCTCGGGGTTGTCGCCGAAGCCTGGCAGCTCCAGCGGCACCACCTGGTAATGCTGGAAGTGCGGCAGCACGTCGTCCCACCAGCGCGCGCAGCTGCCGTTGCCGGCCAGCAGGTACAGCAACGGCTTGCTCATGCGCCACTCCGGTCATGACGGTACAGCCACAGCAGGGGTGGCAACAGGGCCAGCAGCGCCAGGGCGTCGATCAACAGGTGCGACCAGAGGCTGGCCTGCAGCGAGATGAGCATGTCCTGCGGCGCCCAGAGCAGCAGGCCGGCGATCAGCCAGCCCCATACCCGCGGCTGGCGCAGGCGGCTGCCGATGTGCACCAGCGCCAGCATGTACAGCGAGTAGGCCTGCAGGGTCGCGCCGAACAACGCCAGCCACCAGGTCTGCTGGGCCCGCGCCGGGGCCGGCGCCAGGCCGCCCCAGAAGGCCTGCTCCAGCGAGGTCAGGTAGGCGTCGAACAGGCCGCTGTGGCCGGCCCAACTCAATAGCACACCACCGCCCAGATGCGCGGCGGCCACCAGATACAGCCAGCGAACCAGCGCTTGGCGTCGAGCGACGGAAGAAGACCACATGGCGAATTCCGAGATTCCTGCCGGGAAAGCTGGCGAGTGTACCCGTTTTCCAGCAGGCCTCAGCAGCCCACGCAAGCGCCGTGGGCAACCGCTAGGCACGCGCCCGAATATTTCTTGCGCCAGGCCTGTCCCCTTTTCGCCGCTGGCGTGTCATGAGGGTTAACAGCATCCAGAAAAGAGAGCACCGCAATGCCTGCACTGCCACGCCGCCGTTCGCTCCTGGCGTCTTCGATCTCCCGCTCGACCCTGTACCTGAGCCTGGCCCTCGGCCTGCCAGCCACCCTGCCGGAGCTGGCCCTGGCCGAGACACGCAGCTTCGAGGTGCCGGCCGGAGACCTCGGCTCGGCGCTGACCCGCTTCGCCGGCCAGGCCGGGGTAAGCCTGTCGGTGGACCCGGCGCTGATTCAGGGCCGCCACAGCGCCGGGCTGTCGGGCAGCTATGGCGTGGAGGAAGGCTTCCAGCGCCTGTTGCAGGGCAGCGGCCTGCAGCTGCAGGCGGTGGGTGGCGGCTACACCCTGGTGCCGGCCCCGCAGCGCAGCGGCGCTCTGGAGCTGGGCAGCACCGACATCGTCAGCACCAGCATCCTGTCGTTCAACGGCGACGGCGAGCGCTACGCCGGCAACCAGGTGGCGCGGCGTGGCTCGCTGGGCCTGCTGGGTTCGCGGGACTTCATGGATACCCCGCTGAGCAGCACCACCTACACCAGCGAAACCGCCAAGAACCAGCAGGCTCGCACCCTGGGCGACCTGGTGGCCAGCGACCCGTCGGTGCGCACCACCAACCCGGCCGGCGGTCGCTTCGAGCAGTTCACCATCCGCGGCTTCAGCCTGTTCAACACCGATGTGTCCTATAACGGCCTGTACGGCGTGCTGCCCACCTATTCCATCGACATGGAAATGGCCGACCGGGTCGACGTATTCAAGGGCACCAACCAGCTGCTCAACGGCATTTCGCCGCGCGGCAGCATCGGCGGTGGCGTCAACGTGGTAGCCAAGCGCGCCACCGACAAGCCGATCACCGAGTTCACCGGCAGCGTGGCTTCCGACAGCCAGGTCGGCGGCGCCGTGGATGTCGGTCGGCGCTTCGGTGACAACAACGAATACGGCATCCGCTTCAACGGCGTGAAGCAGTCCGGTGACACCGAGTGGGATCACCAGAACGTCGACCGCGAGCTGTCGGTACTGGGCCTGGACTTCCGTGGCGAGCGCCTGCGCGTGTCGGCGGACATCGGCCGAACCGAACGCGACACCGATGCCCCGCAGGAGCGTATCCAGGTCGGCGCCAACGCCCAGGTGCCGAGCGCCAGCTCGATCCACAAGAACTACGCCCAGGCCTGGAGCTGGGCGAGCACCAACGACACCTTCGGCGACCTCAATGCCGAATACGACATCAGCGATTCCTTCATGGTCTATGGTGCGGTAGGTGCGCGCGAGAGCAACCATGAGTTCATGCGCCACGCCGTGAGCGTGACCAACAACGCGGGCGACTTCACCATTTCGCCACGCTACTTCACCCGTGATGAAAGCGTGCGTACCGCCACTGTAGGCGCGCGCAAGTGGCTGCAGACAGGTCCCGTCAGCCACGAGCTGAACATCTCGGCCACGCATTTCTACATGGACTTCACCAACGGTGGGGCGCGCTATGCCACCGCTGCCGGCAATATCTACAACGCGGTGCAGCGGCCCTTGCCCAATGCGCCGACGCGCCTGGATTCGAAGGACTACACCGAAAACCGCTTCGACAGCCTGGGCCTGGCCGACACCCTGGGCTTCTTCGATGACCGCCTGCTGGTCACCTTGGGCGGGCGCTTCCAGCGCGTGCAGGTGGATGACTGGAGCGATGGCGTCAAAGGCGCCACCGCCTACGACGAGAAGAAGTTCTCGCCCTCCGGCGGGGTGGTCTACAAGGTCACCGACCAGTGGTCGCTGTATGCCAACTACATGGAAGGCCTGAGCCTGGGCAAAGTGGCGCCTTCCACCTCGATCAATGAAAACCAGATCTTCGCGCCGTTCATCAGCCGCCAGATCGAGGTGGGCAGCAAGTACGACCTGGGCAACCTGGCCTTCACCGCCAGTGTGTTCCGGGTCAAGCAGCCGGCCTACGAGACCAACGCCACCACGCGGGTCTTCGGCCCCAGCGGCAAGCGCGAGAACACCGGCGTGGAACTGAACGTGTTCGGCGAACCCCTGCAGGGCGTGCGCCTGCTCGGCGGGGTGATGTACATCCACAGCGAGCTGACCGACACCGTCAACGGTGTCTACGACGGCAACCGCGCACCGGCCACGCCCAAGTACAACGTCAACCTGGGCGGCGAATGGGACGTACCGGGCCTGCAGGGCGTGACCCTTACCGCACGCGGCATCTACTCCAGCTCGCAGTACCTGGACCAGGCCAACAGCAAATCCATCGACAGCTGGGAGCGCTTCGACCTTGGCGCGCGCTATGCCTTCAAGATCAACAGCACGGACGTGACCCTGCGCGCCAATGTCGAGAACGTGCTGGACAAGGCCTACTGGGCCTCGGCCGGCGCCTCCGACGACAGCGAGCCGGGCCTGACCCTGTCGACGCCACGCACCTACCTGTTGTCGGCCACCGTCGGGTTCTGATCGCCCCAGCCCCACAGCTGCTCGCTCACAGGTGCGAGCAGCTTCGACTGCCAGGACGTTTCCCGGCTGAAAGCAATACCGTTGTGGGAGCGAGCTTGCTCGCGAAATGGCCGGTAAGGTCACCCCATTTGTTGTGAGCATGACGCCGACTTCGCGAGCAAGCTCGCACGGTCTATCTACTGTGAACAGGCGGTCGCTTCGCGGCTGAAGCCGCTCCTGCTGCAGCGCAAGGGGCACTGGCGCTGAGTTCTCGAACCGGCAGTCCCTCGCGTCACTGCCCTTGCAGTGCCCGCGCCAGAAAGGGTGCCGTGCGGCTCTCGGCACAGGCCGCCACCGCCTGGGGCACGCCGCTGACCACCACCCGGCCACCGGCATCGCCCGCGCCGGGGCCGATGTCGATCACCCAGTCGCTCTGCGCCACCACCCGCATGTCATGTTCGACCACCACCACGCTGTGCCCGGTGTCCACCAGGCGGTTGAGCTGTAGCAGCAAGCGGTCGATGTCCTGCGGGTGCAGGCCGTTGGTGGGTTCGTCGAGCACGTAGAGGGTGGCACCACGGGCACTGCGTTGCAGTTCGGTGGCCAGCTTGATGCGCTGGGCCTCGCCGCCGGACAGCTCGGTGGCGGGCTGGCCGAGGCGCAGGTAGCCCAGGCCCAGCTCGTTGAGCACCTGCAATGCGCGACGTACCGGCGCCTGTTCGGCGAACACCGCGCAGGCCTGCTCGACGGTCAGTTGCAGGACCTCGGCAATCGTCAGGTCGTTCCAGGTCACCTGCAGGGTCTGCGGGTTGTAGCGTGCGCCATGGCAGGTCGGGCACGGGGCGTAGACGCTGGGCATGAACAACAGCTCGACACTGACGAAGCCCTCCCCCTCGCATTGCTCACACCGCCCTTTGGCAACGTTGAAGGAAAACTGCCCGGCATCGAAGCCCAGCACCTGGGCCTGTTCGGTGGCGGCGAACAGCTTGCGTACGTGGTCGAACAGCCCGGTGTAGGTCGCCAGGTTGGAACGTGGCGTGCGGCCGATGGGCTTCTGATCCACCTGGACCAGGCGCTTGAGCTGCTCGACCCCGGCACTTACCCGCCCGCCGCTGCGTTGCTGCGGCTCGTCTTCAAGCCCACCCTGCTCAGCCTCTTGCGACGCCTCGGCATGCCCCAGGTGAGCGCCCACCAGGTCCAGCAACGCATGGCTGACCAGGCTGGACTTGCCAGAGCCGGAAATGCCGGTCACCGAGGTAAAGCAGCCCAACGGGAAGGCTGCGTCCAGGTCGACCAGGTTGTTGCGGGTGATGCCTTCCAGGCGCAGCCAGCCCTGCGGCGTGCGCGGCCCCCGTGGCGCCGGCCGCGGCGTACCGAACAGGTAATGCCGGGTGCGCGATTCACTGACCTGCTCGAGCCCGGCCGGCGGGCCGCTGTACAGCACCTGCCCGCCCTGCTCGCCGGCCGCCGGGCCGACGTCTACCAGCCAATCGGCGCGGCGCATGGTGTCCAGGTCGTGCTCTACCACATACACCGAGTTGCCCGCCGCCTTGAGGCGTTGCAGGGCATCGAGCAAGGCTTCGCTGTCGGCCGGATGCAGGCCGGCGGAGGGTTCGTCGAGCACGTAGATGACGCCGAACAACTGCGAGTTGAGCTGGGTCGCCAGGCGCAGGCGCTGCAACTCGCCGGACGACAGCGTGGGCGTGCTGCGCTCCAGGGCCAGGTAGCCCAGGCCCAGGTCGGTCAAGGTGGTGATGCGTTCGAGCAGCTCGTTGGCGATGCGCTGGGCGGCCAGGCGCTTTTCCAGCGAAGCATCGACAGTCTCGCGTTCTAGCCACTCGCGGCTGGCCACCTCCTTGAGCAGTTCGGCCAGCTGGCGCAGCGGCAGGCCCAGCAGTTCGGCGATGTCCAGGCCGGCGAAGGTCACGGTCAGCGCCTCGCGCTTGAGGCGCTTGCCTTCGCACGCCGGGCAGGGGCTGGCGAGCATGTACTGGGCGACACGCTTGCGCATCTGCGCGCTCTGCGAATGCATGAAGGTGTGCAGCAGGTAGCGCCGCGCGCCGCTGAAGGTGCCCTGGTAGCTCGGCTCCTGCTTGCGCTTGAGCGCTTCACGGGTCTGCGCCGGGGTGAGGCCGGCGTATACCGGCACCGTGGGGGTTTCTTCGGTGAACAGAATCCAGTCACGCTGTTTCCTGGGCAGGTCACGCCAGGGAATGTCGACGTCATAGCCCAGGGTCACCAGAATGTCGCGCAGGTTCTGCCCTTGCCAGGCCGGCGGCCAGGCGGCGATGGCCTTCTGGCGAATGGTCAAGGACGGATCGGGCACCATCGAGGCCTCGGTGACCTCGTGCACCCGCCCCAGGCCGTGGCACTGCGGGCAGGCGCCCTGCGGGGTGTTGGCCGAGAAGTCTTCGGCGTACAGCATCGGCTGGTCGGCCGGGTAGGTGCCGGCCCGCGAATAGAGCATGCGGATCAGGCTCGACAGGGTGGTGACGCTGCCCACCGAAGAGCGCGCACCGGGACTGCCGCGCTGCTGTTGCAAGGCCACCGCCGGCGGCAGGCCCTCGATGGCGTCGACATCCGGCACGCCGACCTGGTCGATCAGGCGCCGGGCATAGGGCGCCACCGACTCGAAATAGCGCCGCTGGGCCTCGGCGTACAGCGTCGAGAACGCCAGCGAGGACTTGCCTGAACCGGACACGCCGGTGAACACCACCAGCGCATCACGCGGCACATCGACGTCGACGTTCTTGAGGTTGTGCTCGCGGGCGCCACGCACGCGCACGAAGCCGGAAAAACGGGGCGGGGAAGTCTCGGGCATGGGCCATCCTGATCAGTGGGGGCGACGGTGCGGCTACGGCGTACCGGTGTCGTAATTGGGAATCTCGCCCAGGCGGCGCAGGCCGTTGAAGTGCCGCGGGTCTTCAAGGTAGCGCAGCAGCACCTGGCGGAACGTCGGGTCGGCGAAGGTCTGCACATGCCCGCCGCGGGTCAGCTGCAGGACCCGTGGCAGGGGCGCAGCCTTGTACAGGGTCAGGCCGTTGTCCAGCGGCACGATCTCGTCGTCCAGGCTGTGGAACAGCAGGATCGGCGTGCCCTTGAGCTGGGCGATGCCATGCACGGCGCTGTCGGCATCGGGAATCAGCCAGGACAGTGGGCGCTTGAAAGGCCAGGTCAGCCATGACGTACCCAGGGTATGCCGCGCCACGTCACGGTAGCTGGCCGGCACGCCGTCGAGCACCAGGGCCTGCAGACGGCTGCGCTGCTCGGGATGGGCCGCCAGATAGTGCACCGCCAGCGCACCGCCGATGCTCTGGCCCAGTACGATGCGTGGATGCCCCTGCACCTCAGGGGCAGCGTCCAGCCAGGCGAAGGCGGCGTCGAGGTCCTGGTAGATGGCCGGCAGGCTCGGTTCACCGGCAGACAGGCCGTAACCGCGATAGTCGAGCATCAGCACCTGATAGCCCTGCTCCGGCAGCCACCAGCTGCCGCCCAGGTGCCAGGCCAGGTTGCCGCCGTTGCCATGCAGGTGCAGCACCGTGCCCTTGACCGGCACCCCGGCCTTGGCCGGCAACCACCAGCCATGCAGGCGCGTACCATCGGCGGCGCTCAGCGACACGTCGCGCCAGGCAATGTGCGCCTTGTCGGGGGTGAACGGCTGGCCCTTCTCCGGGTAGAACAGCATGGAACTGCAACCGCCGAGGCTGAGCAGGAGAATCAGGGTGCCGATCAGTTTCAAGACGACGGTCCTTCGTGGTGGGGCTGCGAGGCTCGCGGCCTTGATGAGCCTCAGAGGATGTTGGCGTAGTCTGCTTCGATCCTGTCCAGGCTCAGATGGTTCAGAAAGTTGGAGAAGCACATCCACGCCGACAGGGCGTTCATGTCGCGGAACTGGTCGGGCAGGTAACGCGGCGCAACCACCAGGCCTTCATCCACCAGCTGGCGCAGGGTGCGCATGTCTTCCAGGGTGGTCTTGCCGCAGAACAGCAAGGGCACCTGTTCGAGCTTGCCCTTGCGTACGGCCAGCTGGATGTAGTTGTAGATCATGATGAAACCCTTCAGGTACGACAGGTCCTTGGTGAAGGGCAGGCCATCGGGGCTGGAACCACGGAACACCCGGCTGGCATTGCCGTAGCTGTCGGCCATGCTGAAGCCCTGCTCCCGGTAGAAGTCGAACACCTGCAGGAAGTCGGCGCCCTCCTCCGCCATGTGGATGGCGCGGGTCCGGTTGGTGAGCTTGCGCAGTCGGCTGGGGTAGGAGGCGAAGGCGATGACCTCCATGAGGATCGCCAGGCCTTCCTGGGTCACGGTCGAGGACGGCGGTCCCTTGGACAGGAAGGTGCAGATCGGCTGGTTCAGACCGTTGAGGGTGGTGCCGACGTGCACCAGCCCTTCATGCACCTCCAGGGCACGCACGTCGCGCTCGTTGAACATCGCATCGGAGCGGATCTTGATGTAGTCGGCACCGGCCGCCGCATCGGCGACGATGCCGTCGGACTCGAAGACCCGCACCGTGGTCTCGGCTTCGCCGAACACGCGGTTCAGGCGACGCTGGAGGATCTCCACGGCATCCTTGGCGGTGAGGGTCTTGGGCTCGTCCTTGAGATCGCCACGCCCGGCGATGTTGTTCAGGTAGCCCGAGAGCATCATGCCCAGGTCCGACAGGGTCGGGTCGCCGGCATGGAAGGCATCGGAGGCCGCGCCATAGAGTTCCTGGGAAATCAGCCCGAAGTCCGGCGTGCCGCGGGCTTCGAGCATGCGCACCACCATGCGGTATTCGCGGCACATGCGGCGCATGATCTGCCCGACCGGGTTGAACTGCCCCAATTGCCGGGTGATGTCGCGTTCGATGTCCTGGAACTCCTGCTTGAGGGCACTGGCATCGAAGCCCAGGGCGCGGCCCTGGTAATAGTCGCGGTTCACCGCAGGCAATTCCTTGCCCTTGGCGGCGAGAAAGGTCTTGCGCACCCCATCGTCCCACTTCACCGCATCGAGCACGCGGATCGGCGTCTGTGCCGTCACGATGCGGTCGGATAACCCGCGAATGGTCTGCTGGTACTCGTCCACCCGGTACTCCTCGATCCTGATGTTGGTCAAGCCTGGCCTGGGTCCGTCGCCGCCGCACCGAGGAACTGCTGCAACTGGCGGGTCAGGAGCGCCTCGCGCTGGCTGGCCGCCTGCGCAGTGAGGCCTTGCAAGAGGCCCTGATATTCCATCCGGCGGATCATGCCCGTCAACACTTCGGCATCTTGCTGCGGCTGCGCCGAGCCCAGCACCTGGAGGAACTGGCAGGCGCCGCGAAAGAGAATCTGCTGGTGGTCGGCGACCAGCAGCGCCAGACGCGGGTTGATCAACGCCTCGAGATAGAAGGCGTATTCGGCGATCAGCTGGTCGCGGCGGGTCTGCAACTGGTGCTCGATATAGTCCTGGATCATCCGCGCGATGTCGCGGGTCAGGCACTGGCGCCCGGCCGGGCTGCCATCGTTGCGGGCCAGCATGTCGCGCAGTATGACTTCGGTGTTCTGCCACAGGCGGGCCAGGTACACCGCACTGCGTTCGACGTACTGCGCGAAGGCATCGTTGAGCAGGTCATCGATGTCCTTGAAGTAGTAGGTCGTGGCCGACAGCGGCACGTCAGCCTCGGCGGCCACCGCACGATGACGCACACCGCGCACGCCATCACGGATGACGATGCGCATGGCGGCATCGAGGATTGCCTGGCGGCGTTGCTCGCTGCCCCGGCGACTGGCCTTGCGGCCCTGATAACGCACGCTCTGGGCAACGGCACTGGCGACCCTGGCCGCTCCTTGGGTGGTGTCGTTCACCACAGGTTCTACTGGCGTCACTTCCATGGTCGGATCCAATTTATTCGCTTCGCCGACCTGTGGGAGCGACGTCTGCCGCGAAGAGTTCCCGGCCGACGCAACATTGTTGGCTGTAGCCACACCCCGAGCAGGCGCCGCTACAGCCATGAACAACCGCTTCAACGGCCCAAACGTCGCGATCTCTCTGCCGGCTTCTTCACCGCTGAAACCCCCTACTGTTCGGCTAGACCGGGTAGGAGCGGCTTGAGCCGCGAAGCGACCGCCTGTTCACGACAGATGCAGTGAATTTACTGGCGCTTGCGCGGCTGAAGCCGCTTCTACCGAGCCAATCTGGGCGGCAGAGCGGCTAAAGGGACGATCAGGCCTGTGGACGCATGTGCGGGAACAGAATCACGTCGCGGATCGACGGCGAGTTGGTCAGCAGCATCACCAGACGGTCGATACCGATGCCTTCACCTGCGGTGGGCGGCATGCCGTATTCTAGGGCGCGCACGAAGTCGGCGTCGAAGTGCATGGCTTCGTCGTCGCCGGCGTCCTTCTCGGCCACCTGGGCCATGAAGCGGTCAGCCTGGTCTTCGGCGTCGTTGAGCTCGGAGTAGGCGTTGGCGATCTCGCGGCCACCGATGAACAGCTCGAAGCGGTCGGTGACGTTGGGGTTCTTGTCGTTGCGGCGCGCCAGTGGCGAAACCTCGAACGGGTATTCGGTGATGAAGTGCGGCTGCTCCAGCTTGTGCTCGACCAGCTCTTCGAAAATCATCACCTGCAGCTTGCCCAGGCCCTCGTGGCCCAGCACCTTGGCACCGGCTTGCTTGGCGATGGCACGGGCCTTGTCGACGTCCTGCAGGTCGGCAGCGGTGATGTCCGGGTTGTACTTGAGGATCGAGTCGAACACCGACAGGCGCGCGAACGGCTCGCCGAAGTGGAACACCTTGTCGCCGTACGGCACGTCGGTGCTGCCCAGGACCAGTTGCGCCAGTTCGCGGAACAGCTCCTCGGTGAGGTCCATGTTGTCTTCGTAGTCGGCGTAGGCCTGGTAGAACTCGAGCATGGTGAACTCGGGGTTGTGCCGGGTCGAGACGCCTTCGTTACGGAAGTTGCGGTTGATCTCGAAGACCTTCTCGAAGCCACCGACTACCAGGCGCTTGAGGTACAGCTCTGGCGCGATGCGCAGGAACATCGGCATGTCCAGGGCATTGTGGTGGGTTTCGAACGGCTTGGCCGCCGCACCGCCAGGAATGGTCTGCAGCATCGGCGTCTCGACTTCCAGGAAGTCGCGCTTGGCCAGGAAGCTGCGGATGTGCGAGATGACCTGCGAACGCACGCGGAAGGTCTGGCGGGTTTCTTCGTTGACGATCAGGTCGACGTAGCGCTGGCGGTAGCGCTGTTCGGTGTCGGTCAGGCCGTGGTGCTTGTCCGGCAGCGGGCGCAGCGACTTGGTCAGCAGGCGCACGCTGGTCATTTCGACGTACAGGTCGCCCTTGCCGGAGCGCGCCAGGGTGCCTTCAGCGGCGATGATGTCGCCCAGGTCCCAGGTCTTGACCGCCGCCAGGGTCTCTTCCGGCAGGGTCTTGCGGTTGACGTAGACCTGGATGCGCCCGGTCATGTCCTGGATGACCATGAACGCGCCCCGGTTGAGCATGATGCGACCGGCAACCTTGACCGGAATCGCGGCTGCTTCCAGCTCTTCCTTGGTCTTGTCCACGTACTGCTGCTGCAGGTCGTTGCAGTAGCTGTCGCGGCGGAAGTCGTTGGGGAAGGCATTGCCCTTGTCGCGCTGTGCGGCAAGCTTGTCCTTGCGCAGGGCGATCAGGGCGTTCTCTTCCTGTTGCAGGTCTTGCGATTCGGTCTTCAGGTCGCTCATGTCGTCATTGTTTCCATCAGGTATTCGGTGCCCCTGTCGGGCAGGGCGCGCGATACGGGCCGCTGGCCTCGTATCGCGGCGGTGGTGTGCGGATTACAGCCCCTGCTTGAGGCTCGCTTCCAGGTACTGGTCGAGGTCGCCGTCCAGGACCTTCTGGCAGTCGCTGCGCTCGACGCCGGTGCGCAGGTCCTTGATACGCGAGTCGTCCAGCACGTAGGAGCGGATCTGGTGACCCCAGCCGATGTCCGACTTGCTGTCTTCGAGCGCCTGCGAAGCGGCGTTGCGCTTTTGCATTTCCAGCTCGTACAACTTGGCCCGCAGCATTTTCATCGCGGTGTCCTTGTTGGCGTGCTGGGAGCGTTCGTTCTGGCAGCTGACCACGGTGTTGGTCGGTACGTGGGTGATGCGCACCGCCGAGTCGGTGGTGTTGACGTGCTGACCACCGGCACCGGAGGAACGGTAGGTGTCGATGCGCAGGTCGGACGGGTTGATTTCGATCTCGACCCGGTCATCGATCTCCGGCGAGACGAACACCGCCGAGAACGAAGTGTGGCGACGCGCGCCGGAGTCGAACGGGCTCTTGCGCACCAGGCGGTGCACGCCGATCTCGGTGCGCAGCCAGCCGAAGGCATACTCGCCCTTGATGTGCACGGTGGCGCCCTTGATGCCGGCGACCTCGCCCTCGGACAGCTCCATGATGGTGGCGTCGAAGCCGCGCTTGTCGGCCCAGCGCAGGTACATGCGCAGCAGGATGTTGGCCCAGTCCTGAGCCTCGGTGCCGCCGGAACCGGCCTGGATGTCCAGGTAGGCGTTGTTGGGGTCCATCTCGCCGCTGAACATGCGCCGGAACTCCAGCTTTTCCAGCAGCTCGCGCAGACGCTCGACCTCGGCGGCGACGTCGGCGACAGCGCCCTCGTCCTCTTCCTCGGCGGCCATTTCCAGCAGGTCCTTGGCGTCGGTCAGGCCGGAACTCAGGTCATCCAGGGTGGTGACGATCTGCTCCAGCTGGGAGCGCTCGCGGCCCAGGTTCTGTGCGTATTCGGGTTTGTTCCAGACGTTGGGGTCTTCGAGCTCGCGGGTGACTTCGACTAGACGATCATGCTTGTGATCGTAGTCAAAGATACCCCCGAATGGTTTCGGAACGCTCGGAGAGGTCCTTGATGCTGTTCAGGATCGGGTTGATTTCCATAGTGGTCAGCACTCGCAGGCGAAAATTACAAAGCCGACGAGTATACCCCAGGCATGCTGGCTATTGCAGCCCCGTCGAGCGGGGCCCGGCCCTTGCAGCCGCTACACCGGCAGCCGCCAAGCCCGCCTCAGCCGCCGACCTGCACCTGGTTACGCCCGTTGTGCTTGGCCGCGTACAGGCCCTTGTCGGCGTCCAGGATCAACTGCCGGCTGTTGGAGCCCGGTTGCGGCGTCATGGTGGCGATACCGATGCTCACCGTCAGATGCGAGTCGCTGTTCGGGGCGATGTGCGGGATGTTCATGCTGGCCACGCTCTGGCGCAGTTTCTCGGCCAGCAGCCGCGCGCCGCCGGGCGAGGTGTTGGGCAGCACCATGGCGAACTCCTCGCCGCCATAGCGCGCCGGCAGGTCCGAGGGACGGCTGCAGTTGGCACGGATGGCCTTGGCAACCTGGCGCAGCGCTTCGTCGCCCTCCAGGTGGCCGAAGCTGTCGTTGTAGGCCTTGAAGTAATCGACGTCGATCATCATCAGCGACAGCTGCGTCTGCTCACGGGTCGCACGCCGCCATTCCAGCTCCAGGTACTCGTCGAAGTGACGGCGGTTGGACAGCCCGGTCAGGCCGTCGGAGTTCATCAGCCGCTGCAGCACCAGGTTGGTGTCGAGCAACTGCTGCTGGCTGACGCGCAGCGCCCGGTACGCCTCGTCGCGTTGCAACAGGGTCAGGTAGGAGCGCGAGTGGTAGCGGATGCGCGCCACCAGCTCGATGGTGTCGGGCAGTTTCACCAGGTAGTCGTTGGCGCCGGCGGCGAAGGCGGCGCTCTTGATCAGCGGGTCTTCTTTGGTGGACAGTACGATGATCGGAATGTCTTTGGTCAGCGGGTTGCTGCGGTACTCGCGCACCAGGGTCAGGCCATCGAGGCCGGGCATGACCAGGTCCTGGAGAATCACCGTGGGCTTGATCTGGACCGCCTGCGCGATGGCCTGGTGCGGGTCGGCGCAGAAGTGGAAGTCGATCTGCTCTTCGTTGGCCAACCCGCGGCGCACGGCCTCGCCGATCATCGCCTGATCGTCGACCAGCAGCACCATGGCGGAGTTTTCATCCGGCGTCCTGAGGTCTTCTGCCTGCAAGTCATGCATGACGTGTCTCCTGGTCACCGGCAGCCGGTGAGGTCACCTGGAAAATCATTGAGCGAATACCTCGATCAGACGCGGTGCGATGGCATGCAGCGGTCGGATCTCGACAGCTGCGTCGATGGCGGCGGCGGCCTTGGGCATGCCGTACACCGCGCTGCTCTCCTGGTCCTGGGCGATGGTCAGGAATCCTTGCTGGCGCATGGCCTTGAGCCCTTGCGCCCCATCGCGCCCCATCCCGGTCAGTAAGACTCCCACTGCTTCACCACTCCAATAGCGGACCACACTTTCGAAAAACACATCGATCGAGGGCCTGTAGATTTCGTTAACCGGCTCGGCCGTATAGGCCAGCGCCCCGTCTTTCAGCAGACGCAAGTGATGATTGGTACCGGCCAGCAGCACCTGGTTCGGCTGCGGCGGCTCGCCTTCGCGGGCCAGGCGCACCGGCAGGGCCGAAGCACTGCTCAGCCATTCGGCCATGCCGGCAGCGAACACCTGGTCGACATGCTGGACCAGCACCACGGCAGCCGGAAAGTTCGCCGGCAGGGCCTTGAGCAACTGCTCCAGCGCCGCCGGGCCACCGGCCGACGAGCCGATCGCGACCAGCCCGCCACGCTTGGCCGGGCCACGCTGCGCGGCATTGGCTGGCCGCTCGCGTACACCGCGCTGGCCCACCAGCCAGCCGATGTTGAAGATCTTGCGCAACAGCGGCGCGGCCGCTTCCTTGGGATCGCCCACACCGATCGCCGGGGTGTCGACCACATCCAGCGCACCATGGCCCATGGCCTCGAACACGCGGTGCACGTTCTGTTCGCGGTCCACCGTAACCACAACGATAGCGCAGGGCGTGCTGGCCATGATCCGCCGTGTGGCCTCGACGCCATCCATGATCGGCATGACCAGGTCCATGAGGATCAGGTCCGGCAGGTCTTCGGCGCAACACTGTACGGCTTCGGCACCATTGCGCGCCACCCAGGCGATCTGGTGGTTGGGCTCGAACGCCAGGGCGCGGCGCAGGGCCTCGACCGCCATGGGCATGTCATTGACGATTGCGATTCTCATGCCTGCGCTTCCCCTATGAGTTCCACCACGGCATCGAGCAACGCATCATCATGGAAACTGGCCTTGGCCAAATAGTAATCAGCCCCGGCATCCAGCCCCCGACGTCGGTCTTCTTCCCGATCCTTATAGGACACCACCATAACAGGCAGTGACTGCAAACGGGTATCACGACGCAGCAGGGTCACCAGTTCGATGCCGTCCATGCGCGGCATGTCGATGTCGGTGATCAACAGGTCGAAGTCTTCGGCACGCAGAGCGTTCCAGCCATCCATGCCGTCCACCGCCACGGCGACTTCGTAACCACGGCTGGCCAGCAGCTTGCGTTCCAGCTCGCGCACCGTCAGCGAGTCGTCGACCACCAGCACCCGCTTGCGCGTGGCAGCGACGGCCTGGCGCCCCTGCCGATCGATCCGCTCCAGGCGCCCGGTATTGAGCAGTTTGTCCACCGAGCGCAACAGGTCTTCGACGTCGAGGATCAGCACCACCGAACCGTCGTCGAGCAGCGCTCCGGAAGACACGTCCTGAACCTTGCCGAGCCGCGGGTCCAGCGGGATGACCACCAGCGTCCGTTCGCCAATGAAGCGCTCCACGGCGACGCCATAGGAGGTATCCCGATCGCGGATCACCACGACCTTGAGCGATGCCTGGGCCTGGCCGGCGGGTGGCCGGTTGAGCAACTGGCTGGCCGCGACCAGCCCCACGTGCCGCCCCTCGTGCCAGAAGTGCTGACGCCCTTCCAGCTGGATGATGTCCTGAGCTTCAAGGTCGCGCATGCGCTCGATGTGCGCCAGCGGAAAGGCATAGGCTTCGCCGCCGACTTCCACCACCAGGCTGCGCACCACCGACAGCGTCAATGGCACCTCGAGGCGAAAACGGCTGCCCTCGCCGCTGCGCTGCTCCAGGGTCACCGCGCCGTGCAGTTGGCGAACCATGTGCTGCACGGCATCCAGGCCGACACCGCGCCCGGAAATCTGCGTGACCTTGTCGCGCATGCTGAAGCCCGGCAGGAACAGGAAGCTCAGCAGTTCTTCCTCGCTCATCTGCGCGGCGGTTTCTTCCGGCGACAGCTTGCGCGCCACGATGGCACTGCGCAGCCGCTCAAGGTCGATGCCGCCGCCGTCGTCGATCAGCTCCACCACCAGCATGCCCGCCAGGTGCGAGGCGCGCAGGCGAATCAGCCCCTCACGCGGCTTGCCCCGCGCCTCACGCTGTTCCGGCAGCTCGATGCCGTGGTCCACCGCATTGCGCAGCAGGTGGGTCAGCGGCGCTTCGAGCTTCTCCAGCACCTCGCGGTCGACCTGGGTTTTCTCCCCCTCGATCTCCAGGCGCACCGCCTTGCCCAGCTCGCGGCCCAGGTCGCGGACCATACGCGCCTGGCCACCGAGCACGTCGGCAAAGGGCCGCATGCGGCAGGCCAGCGCGCTGTCGTAGAGGCTCTGCGCCCGCTGCGCAGCCTGCCAGCCGAACTCGTCCAGCTCGCTGATCTGCTCGATGAGCAGGTTCTGCGCGTCGAACACTAGGTTGCGAGCCTCTTCCAGGGCCTGGAGCGTTTCCGGCTCGACGTCGGCCTGGGCCAGGTTGGCCTCCAGCACCTGCAAGATACGGTCACCGCCGGCCTGCAGGCGCTTGAGACGCTGCAGGCCAGACAGGATCGGCTTGATCCGCTGGCTCTCGACCAGCGATTTGCTGGCCAGGTCCAGCAGACCATTGAGACGCTCGGCAGTGACCCGCAAGACCCGCTCGCCGCCTTCGGCCGTCCGGCGCTCCCGCGATGACTTGGGCGCCGGTTCCGGCTCTTGGGCGACGCCGGTCACAGGCGCTGGCGGGGTGAAGGGGTCGTGAGCCGGGGCGGCATCGGGCGATACCGGCAGCTCGACGGGCGGGTCCAGCACCGGCGGCGAAGGTTCGAGCAGCAAGGAGCTGGACAGCGCATCGAGGCCGGGTGTCGGCGGCACGGGCAGCGCCGGCAAGGCCGTGTTGCGTGACAGACGCGAGGCCGAAGCCATGAGCTGATTCATGCGCTGCACGTAGGTCTCGACCGCCGCCGCGTCGACACTGCCATCGCCGGGCGTGGCGATGTGCATCAGCATGTCGGTGCCGGCCAGCAGCGTGTCGATATGCTCGGCCTGCAACACCAGCCGGCCATCCTGCGCACCGACCAGGCAATCCTCCATCACATGGGCAACGCCGACCGCCAGGTCGACACCGACGATACGCGCGGCGCCCTTGAGCGAATGGGCTGCGCGCATGCAGGCCTCGAGCTGTTCGGCCAGGCTGGGGTCGCGCTCCAGCGCCAGCAGTCCGGCACTCAGCACTTGGGTCTGCGCTTCGGCTTCCAGGGTAAAGAGTTCGAAGAGCGAGGCGTCACGCATTTGATCGGGTGTCATGTCATGCTCCGCGCAATCGCCGCCAGCAACTCTTGTTCATCCAGCAGACGCAGGCTGCGCGCCTTCCAGTGCAGCACACCTCGGGTAAAGCGGGCGTTGGCATGCGTGCCGGAGGTCGACGCCGAGTCGAGCAGTTGCCGGTCCAGCGCGTGGATGCCATCCACTTCATCCACCGGCACCACCACTGGGCCGCCCTCGGCGGCGACGATCAGCATGCGCGGCATGATCCGGTTGTTGGCCGGCGACGACAGCCCGACGTCGAGGCCCAGCAGCTCGACCAGGGAAATGCACGCCACCAGCGCGCCACGCACGTTGGCGACGCCAAGCAAGGCCCGCGAACGCTGATGCGGCAGCGAGTGGATGGCCTGCAGCGGAGCGACTTCCACCAGGCTGCGGGTCGCCAGGCCCAGCCACTCGTCGCCGAGCCGGAAGACCACCACCGACTGGGTACAGGCGCGCGGTGCGTATTCGGCGCTGCGCGCACGGTCGTGATAATCCTGGGCCAGGCTGTAGCGATCCAGCAGTCGTGTGGCCGCCGCCGAATAGACTTCGCAGTTGCGGCAGTGAATATGCTCGGCCAGCAGCGGGCAACTGCGGTCACCCTGCACACCGATGCGGTTCCAGCAGTCGTCGATCGCCTGACCGTCGTCCAGGGTGATGCTCGCCAGGCTGATGCCGCTCATTGGCCGTTTCCTTGTCTATTGGCGCCACGCGCGGCCCGCTCCAGCAGACGTTGCGCCCCGGCACTGTCGCCCTGCGCCGCCAGCAGCGCGGCCAGTTGGGCCAGCGCCTCGGCATGCTGCGGCTGAAGGTACAAGGCCTTGCGGTAGTGGCTCTGCGCCTCGGCCGCACGCCCTTCCACCTCGCTCAGCAAACCCAGCCAGTAAAAAACCTGGGCCACCGGTTCATGCTCGATCAGAAAGCGCTGACAGGCCGTGCGGGCCTCGCTGCTCTTGCCGGCGTTGGCCAGCCTGGCGATGGCCGCCAGCTCGGCATCCGCCTGTGTGTCGGTGTGCCGGGGTCGCACCGGTGCCACAGCGGATGCCGGCGGCGGCGCCCCTATGGCAGCGGTTGTCGAGAACGGACGCCGTGCAGCAGGCGCGGCGCTGCGCAGACCCGGCGCGCTGGCGGTGGGCGTCGGCAAGGGCGCAGGCGCGGGGGTCGGCATGCGCGGCGGACTGAGCGTAACCGGTTTAGGATCGTCACGTTGCGCATGACGAAAGACGAACGACTGCGGCAGGTTGAGCGAACGCATGCCGATCTGTGTCAGCAGGTTGCCCTCGGCCGGGCCGATGAACAGCAGACCATCGGCCAGTGTCAGTTGCTTGAGCACCTGAAATGCCTGGGTCTGGGTCGGTCGGTCGAAATAGATCACCAGGTTGCGGCAGAACACGAAGTCGCAAGGTGTCTGACGCGCCATGGCCGGGTCGAGCAGGTTGCCGGGACGGAAATTCACGCAGTCGCGGATCTGCGCAATCACTTCCCAGTTGTCGCCAACGGGCGTGAAATAACGCTCGCGAAAGCCCAGTTCCTTGCCGCGGAAAGAGTTGCGCCCGTAGAGGGCGCGCTTGGCCCGTTCGATGGACAGCGGGCTGATGTCGATGGCGTCGATACGAAAATGCTGCGGGCCGAGCCCGGCGTCGAACAACGCCATGGCGATGGAATAGGGCTCTTCGCCGGTGGAGCACGGCAGGCTGAGAATGCGCAACGGCCGCGCCGCCGACAATGCCCGGGCACGCTCCACCGCCAGGCGTCCCAGGGTGGCGAAGGACTCGGGATAACGAAAGAACCAGGTCTCGGGCACGACCACCGCTTCGATCAGCGCCTGCTGCTCGTCAGGTGAACCTTGCAGCAGTTGCCAGTAGGCCTCGCTGTCAGGCGCACCGGCCGCTGCGCTGCGCTGGCGCAGGGCGCGCTCGATGATCGCCTCGCCTACCGAGGTGACATCCAGGCCGATACGCTCCTTGAGAAAGGCGAAGAAACGCGAGTCGTCACTCATGGCGCATCCTCCAGGTGCTCGATGTCCGGCGCCTCGACCGGGTACAGCAGCTCACGCACCGGCTCGCTGAGCAGTTCATCGACACGGATCCACTGCAACAGCCCCGCCTCGTCCTCACGCACCGGGCCCAGGTAGGGCGCCAGGCGATTGTCCAGGCCATAGGCCTTGAACTGCGAGGCCGGACAGCGCAGCGTGTCGGTGGCCTGCTCCAGGATCAGGCCCAGCAATTGCGCCGGATGCTGGGCGTCGTAGCGATAGTTCACCAGCACCATGCGTGTGCTGGTGCGCGCCGGGGCCGGAATACCTGAACTCAGCGCACTGATGTCGATGACCGGAACGATCTCGCCACGGTGGGCGAAAATGCCCGCCACCCAGGCCGGTGCATCGGGAATGACCTTGAGCTTCACGCGTGGCAGCACCTCGGCGATCTCCCGTGCCTGCAGGGCGTAGCGCTCTTCGCCGATGCGAAACAGCAGGAACAGCGTGTCGCGAACCGGCGCGGCCTCGCCGCGTATAGGGGGACGATCGACCATGTGCCTGTCTCAGACCTTGAATCGCGAAACGCCGCTGCGCAGCCCCACCGCCACCTGGCTCAACTCGTCGATGGCGAAACTGGCCTGGCGCAGCGATTCCACCGTCTGGCTGCTGGCATCGGCCAGTTGCACCAGGGCCTGGTTGATCTGCTCGGCGCCAGTGGCCTGGGCCTGCATGCCTTCGTTGACCATCAGCACGCGTGGTGCCAGGGCCTGCACCTGGTGAATGATCTGCGACAGCTGCTCACCCACCTGGGTGACCTCGAACAGCCCGCGGCGCACCTCCTCGGAGAACTTGTCCATGCCCATCACGCCGGCCGACACCGCCGACTGGATCTCACGAACCATCTGCTCGATGTCATAGGTGGCCACGGCGGTCTGGTCGGCCAGGCGCCGTACTTCGGTCGCCACCACGGCGAAGCCGCGACCATATTCGCCGGCCTTCTCGGCTTCGATGGCGGCATTGAGCGACAACAGGTTGGTCTGGTCGGCGACCTTGACGATGGTCACCACCACCTGGTTGATGTTGCCGGCCTTCTCGTTGAGGATCGCCAGCTTGGCGTTGACCAGGCTGGCCGCCCCGGAAATCTGGTGCATGGTCTCTTCCATGCGTGCCAGGCCCTGCTGGCCGGAGCCGGCAAGCATCGAGGCCTGGTCGGCGGCACTGGTGACCTCGTTCATGGTGCGCAGCAGGTCGCGGGACGTCGCGGCAATTTCCCGCGAGGTGGCGCCGATCTCGGTGGTGGTGGCAGCGGTCTCGGTCGCGGTAGCCTGCTGCTGCTTGGAGGTGGCGGCAATCTCGGTCACCGAAGTGGTGACCTGCACCGAGGAGCGCTGCGCCTGGGCCACCAGGGCGGTGAGTTCGGTCATCATGTCGTTGAAACCGGTCTGCACCACATTGAATTCGTCGTTACGCTCCAGGTTCAGGCGCTGGCTGAGATCGCCGGTGCGCATCACGCCGAGGATGTTCACCAGACGCTGCATCGGCGCGAGGATCGAACGCATCAGCAGCAGGCCGCAGGCGCCGGCAGCGACGATGGCGATCAACAACGAGATGAACATGGTGACCTTGGCGGCGGCCACCGCTTCGTCGATATTGTCGGTGGCGCGGTCTGCCAGCTTCTTGTTGGTCAGGATGATGTCGTTGAGCTGTTTGCGGCCGATGGTCCACACCGGGTTGACCTGTTCGTAGAACTGGGTCTTTGCCCTGCTGAAATCTCCCCGCTCGAAAGCGGAATGGGTGTCCTTGAGCAGTCGGGTATAGGCTTCGCGGCTGGCTTCGAACGCCTGAAAAGTGCTTTTGTCGGTGTCATCGAAGATCGACTGCTTGTAGCCATCGACCTCTTTCTGCAAGGAAGCTTCGAAGCCCTGGAACTGATCGCGCTCGGTCTGAGTGAGCGGCCGCCCCTGCCCTTCGCCGATCAATTCCAGAGTACGGATGTAGCTTTCGCCCCAGACACTGCGCAACAAGGTGCTGTGATAGACGCCTGGCAGCGAGTCACGGCGAACCTCTTCCTGGCTGGACTCGATCTTCATCAACCGTGAATAAGAGGCCACGACCATCAATAACATGATGGCGATGATTACGGCGAAACTCGCCAGGATCCGTTGGCGCAAGGTCCAGTTCTTCACAGTCATCCCTCAAGAGTTCAACACCGGCACGGCAGTGTTCATGAAGTGGACCGTACGACGGCCCAGGCGGGCTGAGTATAGCCCAGCCGATCATGATTAAGCGTGAGCGTCGGCAAGTAAAAAAACACCTGCCAAAGCCGCGCAAAGAACACTCCGGCTCGTCATTCAATCGGCTTTGCCTGCACGTTGTTTAATAAATAGTTAGTGCCTGAACGGACCTGGGTGCTGAGTAAGCTGCCGCGCTCATTCAAACGCCACAGGCTCTTTCATATGGATATGAACCCTTTTCCATCGTCCGCCGCGCACCTCCCACACCTTACGGTTATCCAACAGCGCACACCCCAGTGGCTACGCCAGGCGCCAGCCGCGACACTGGCCGGCCTGAAGCGGGCCAGCCGCCAGAGCGAACGGCTGGCCGGCCTGCAACAGGCCAGGCTCAGGGACCCGGTGACATTCGGAAAACTTCAGGCGCAGTATGCGGCCCATCGTGAACTGCAAGAACGCGTATCCGCGTTGCACGGCGTCCTAGGGACCTTGCAAGGCTTTGCGCTGCCACGCCTGACCGAGGCCCTGAAACAGCGCTTCGGCCTTGATCTGGACGTACGCCAGACCTGGCTGCTGCACGCCAGCCACGCGCGCATCGACAGCACCTTCAACGGCGCCGCCAAGGACCCCATCATCGAAGCCAACCGGGCCTTGCGGTCAGCGCTGCGTCCGCTGCTCGATGCCGCCCTGCAGAACTTTCGTGCCGAAGAAGCCGAGCCCGGCGCACTGGATCAAGGCACGCAGTTGAAGGCCGCCGTGTTCAGCGAGTATCAGATTCTCGGCCACACGGTGAGCGGCACCCCAGTGGACCTCGCGGCGCATCAGTTCGCCGCGCTGGCCCGTGAGCTGGACCTGGGCGGGCAATACCAGAAGCACATCGAGGGCCTGTTCGATGCTGACGCCACCGCCCTGCTCCAGGCCTTCGACCGCTCGGCGTTCATTCTCGACACGCACCTGGCCCGCCTCCAGCAGCGGATCGACGCGGCGACTCATCAGTCCCTGATGCGCCTGACAAGCGTCGAGGCGACCCCAGCGACCGCGCCCCTGCCGTTCTGTCATGCCCTGCGCCTATGGGACACCGAGCTGGTGGATATTTTGGTCATTTTTGCCGAGCGAAGGCCCATGCATGAGGTCCAGCCGGTCACCGTCTACATCCCCGAAGACCCGAACGCGCCGCTGACCACCTACGCCTCGGTCGAAGCCTTCCACGACGCCCTGCGCGGGCAGTTGTTCGACGCCGGCTACCGGCGCTTTTTCAGTCGCTTCGTTCCTGCTCGCCAGCGTGCCCGGTTCATGGCTCGCATCGAGCGGCAGCTGTTTCCGGAAGTCTGGAAAGGTCATTGGCTGGGGCCTGGCTATTACACCAGCGAACGCGACCCGCACGCACAGCTGCAGGGCGGCGGGCCGCGCCTGAGCACTGCGCTGTTCGAAGCACGGGTTCGGCGCAAGCTGGCGGTCATTCGCGATGACGCGCTTTTCCAAGGGGTACCGACCGCCGAACAGGACCGTCGCTCGCATGCAGAGCGCATGGCCTGGTGGCAGGATTTCGCGCTCAATACCCTGAACGTCGCGGGTTTCTTCATGCCGCTGCTTGGTGAAGCCATGCTGGTGGTCACCCTGGTTCAGCTGGGCCAGGAAATCTACGAAGGCATCGAAAGCTGGGAACAGGGAGAACAGGGCCAGGCCCTGGCCTACCTGGCCGATGTACTGCAGAACGTGGCGCTGATGGCTGCATCGGGCGCAGCCATGGCCGAGGCCGGGCGCCTGCCGGCGGTCGCCGTCCCGGAAATCATCGACACCCTGGAGCGCGTCGAACTGCCCGACGGGCAGGCGAAGCTGTGGAAGCCTGACCTACGGCCATTCGCCCACGACATTGTTCTGCCCAGCGGCTTGAAGTCCGACGCCTCCGGTCTGATTCCCTACCAGGGCAAGCGCTGGCTGCTGATCGACGAACGTCCCTACGCCGTGCGCCCGGCCAGCGACGGCCAGGGCCATGTGCTGGAACATCCGCACAACCCTGACAGCTACGCGCCGCGCTTGCGCCACAACGGCGACCGCGCCTGGCTGCACGCCCTGGAAGAACCCGGGCGAATGCAAGGACTGACCCTGCTGCGGCGCCTCGGCTACCTGCCGAGCGAGTTTCCTCACCTCACGGCCGGCAATCTGCTGCGGGTCAGTGGCGTGAGCGAGGCGGCGCTGCGCCAGGCCATCACCGACAGTGCCCTCCCGCCCGCGCTGCTGGCCGACACGGCGCAGCGCTTCAGCCTGCATCGACTGCTGGACGAAGCCGGTCAGCTGGAACAGTTCCAGGCCCGCTATCAGGCCAGCCAGGTTTCGGCCGACCCGGCGCTCAACGCACTCCAGCGGCAGTTGCCCGCCCCCTTGCCCAAAGTCGTTGCCCAAGAGCTGCTGACCCATGCCAGCGGCGAAGAGTGGGCGCGCCTGCACGTGGGCGCCAAACTGCCCCTGCGCCTGGCCGAAGAAGCCCGCCTGTACAGCCAGCAGGTTCGTCTGGCTCGCGCCTACGAGGGCTTGTATCTGAAAGGGCTGGCCACCACGGATACCGCCCGGCTGGCACTGCATGGCTTGACGCAATTGCCGGACTGGCCCGCCGATATCCGCCTGGAGCTGCATGACCGCACGGCGGCCGGGCCACTGCTGGCGAGTGTCGGTGAGCCGGGCGCAGCCTGGCAGCGCGGCGTGATCCGCAGCACGGATGGCTTCCAGCCGGCCGATCTGGCGGGGTCGCCGATCGCCGCGCCGATGCCCCTGTTCGACGCGCTGGCCAGCGTCTTGCCGGATCGCCTGCGCCAACAATGGCGACTGTCAGCCACGGCCCCCGGGGAAAACCTGCAGGCCCTGCTCGGCTATCCGCCGCTACCGCGCCGCCAGGCTCGCGTCGTATTGAACATGCAGCCGGTCAAACCGGGTTTCCGCTCGCCAATGCGCCTGGCTGAAGGTCGCCTGGGCTACCCGCTCAGCGGTCGCGGCCAGCCATTTCCCTTCATCAGCCGCGAAAGCGTGCTGGACAAGATCCGCCTGCTGGAATTCGACGACCTGCATGCCGACGAGTTACTGGACCGCCTGCAGGCGCTGGGCCTGAATCGCATGCAGATCGACACCCGCCTCAACGCGCTGCTTGACGAACAACAGCAACTGCGTTCGTGTCTCGATCAGTGGGCTCAGGACAGCGCGGCGATACCAGGGCTCAGCGGCGATCAGGCGCGCATGCAGGGACGTACGCGCCTGGCTGAGCGCCTTTGGCAGCACTGGCGGCTGAGCAGCCTGCCCGAGCTGCGGCGCGAATCTCCCCCCCTGCTTCTTGATAGTCTCGTGCTGGAAGACCTCCCGGATCGATTGCCAGACTTTTTCGTGCAGCGGGTCAGCGAGCTGCACATCCGCAACCCCGTCGTGCAGCCGGCGATGCCGTCACTGACCGGGCATGGCGAAGCGCTGGAACGCCGGCTTGGGCAGTTCAGCGCTTTGCACACCCTGGACATGCATCAGGACCTGCCGGCCGCTGGCCTGTTCCCTTCGTACCCCAATCTCCTGCGTCAGGTGGCCAGCGCGTTGCCGCAGTTGGTCGAGCTGCGCCTGACCCAACAAGACCTGCTGCTCAATCAAACCCAGTTGGACGCCCTGCGGCCGCTGGACAGGCTGCGCCGCCTTGACCTGTCGGGTAACCGCTTCAACCCCTTCATGCCGCTGGACCTGTCCTGGCTGGGCGTCGAGCGCCTGACGCTGGAGCGCACCGGCCTGGACACCTGGCCCGCGTGGCTGGCCAGGATCAGCGGCGGCCCGCTGCGCGAACTGTCGCTGGCCCACAACAGAATCAGCGCCCTGCCCGAACAGGTGCTCGACAACCCGGCCGCCAGCCGCCCGCCGCTGCGGGTCGACCTGCGCGGCAACCCGCTGAGCTCGGCGCTGTTGCAACGCCTGCGCCTGAGCGAGCTGGGTGGCAGAACGTCGTACACCTTCGACCTGGACATCCCTTCAACCCTGCAGGCCAGCCTCGACCGCCTGCTGGAGGAACGCCAGGCCCTGAGCGAATCCATCGAAGGCTGGGTGAATGCCTCCAGCTCGACGGCTCCGCTGAGCGCGGCCCGGATCGCCGAGCGGCAACGCATCGGCCAGGCCCTGCTCGATTACTGGCAAGGCTACAGTCGTGGTCTGACCCAAACGCCGTTGATTCTCGACGCTATCGATCTGGGGCAATTCCCGCGGCGCCTGCCGGCCTTCATGCGCACCCGAGTACGTGCCTTGCAGCTGTTCCGGGTGCAGGCCAGCGGCGAGCAACTCGACGAGCTGCTCAGGCGTTTCCCGGCACTGACCAATCTGCAACTCGACGGCCATGTCACCCCGCTGGCCGAACTTCCCCAGGCGTTGGAGCAACTGTCCGCGCTCACTCAGTTGAGCCTGTTCGACCAGGGCCTGGAGATCGACCAGGCCGCCATTGACCGACTTGGCCGCCTGCCAGCGCTGGAAATACTCGAACTCGACGGTAATCGACTGGGCACGATCGAGGACGTCTCCGCCTTGAAGGCCCGCAACCTGCGCTGGTTGTCGCTGCGTGACATGCAACTCGAACAATGGCCGCACTGGCTGCTTGACCTGCCTTACGAGCAGCTGGAGACCCTGATCCTTGACCGCAACCGCCTGCAAGCGATACCTGAGTCACTGCTGGCCAATCCGCGCAACGAATACCACCACTGCGACATCAGCTTGCTGGAAAACCCCTTGTCGCGGGACAGCTTGCTGCGCGCGCACACCTCGGAAGCCTATAACCGAGCCTACTCGTTCCAGATGGAGCTGCCGGACGACATCCGCCGCATCGACTGGTACGAGCCCCACGACTCGGACTCCGCGCAATCGGAATCCGGCACCTCCGGGCATCCGCACAGCCCTGCCAGCCGATTCAGCGAGGAAGCCACGGATGTCGAGCCGTGGCTCGCCTTCGACCTCCAACTGGCCGACGAGCATCGGCAGACCTGGCAGCGTCTTGCGGAACAGGCCGACGGCGGTCACTTGCTGGAGCTGGTGGGGCAGCTGCGACAGACCGCCGACTACCGTATGGTCGACAGCCGCGCCGACCTGGCCACACGGGTATGGCGGGTGCTTGAGGCCGCCGACCAGGATGCGCAATTGCGCGGCATTCTCGACGCCATGGCCGACGAACCCCTGCAGCAGCTACGCGACGAGGATACCTGCCACGACGGCATACGCCTGGCGTTCAATCAGATGGAAGTCCAGGCGTTCATGCGCCAGTCATTGCGGGACATGCCCGACGCCCAACGGGGCGCCGGGCTGCTGAGACTGCTGCGGCGCCTTTTCCGCTTGCAGGCCCTGGATGACGTCGCCCGCGAGCGGACCATGGGCCGGGACGAGGCCGAAGTCCGCCTGGCTTACCGGCTGCGCTGGGCCGCCGAGCTGGACCTACCGGTCGCCCCCCAGCACATGCTCTACCAGGCCCACGCCAACTTGCGCGCAGGCGAACTGGAAGATGCCCTGGCCCACGTACGCAGCGCCGAGCAAGGCGATGCTTTCCTGAACTACGCCGCCAGCCAGGACTTCTGGACGGGCTGGCTGAGGGAACAGCATGCCGAGCGCTTTACGGGCCTGGAGCAGAATTATCGACAGAGTCTGGAGATCCTCAGCGACACCTTCGACAGCCTGGCGGACCCGGCTTTCGCCGCCGCCGCCGAGGAACTCAAGCGTGGCTACGAGCGCGACCAGCAGGCGCTGATCAAGGAGCTGACCAACCGCCAGGCGTCATCGGCTGCACCGGCAGGCGACATCCCGAACTCGACGACAGGTTGACGCCAGGGCTCGTCGATTCAACACCAAGCGACAGAGCGATGGCGAATAGATAGTTAGTGCCTGGGGGGTAGGACTCTATCGGTAACCTCGGCCGTTCTTAACCGAACCCGAGGTTTTCCATATGGATATGAACATGCCCGCCGCACTGCCGACGGCGGCGTTGCACAGGCAACTGATCGAGAAATACGCGCCACACTGGCTCAGAACCGCTCCTCCCGCCCTGCATGCGAAGCTGCGCCAGGCCGCCGACCCAGCCATGCTGACATCCTGGCTGGAAGCGGCCCGCCAGCGGCAACCCGAGGTGACCCGGCAGCTCGAACGGCAGGTCGCCGAGCACCAGGCCCATCAGGCCCGCATCGCCCCGCACCTGGAGCGCCTGGGTACGCTCCAGGCCTTTGCCGAGCCACGCCTGGTGGATGGCATCAAGGCGCGTTTCGGCCTGCAGTTGAACGTGCAGGCCACCTATCTGCTGCATGCCAACCATGCGCAGACCGATACTTCGTTCCTCGGCGTCAACAAGGACCCGATCATGGAGGCCAATCGCGCCTTGCGCGACGCGACCCGCCCTCTGCTGGACGCAGCACTGCAGAACTTCACCCTCGACGAAACCGTGCCAGGCGCCATGGACAACGGCCCCTCACTCAAGGCCGAGGTATTCGACAGCTACCAGATCCTGGGCCCGCTGATACGCGGCACGGCCCTGCCGATCGCGGCCCATGAGTTCGCCGCCCTCGCCCGTGAGCTGGACCTGGGCGGCCAGTATCAGGCGCACATCGACGCTATTTTCAGTGCGGACGCCGCAGAACAGTTCCAGGCCTTCGACCGCTCGGCGATGCTCGTGGAACTGCACATCGCCCGCTTGCAGGAACGGCTCGATGCCGACACCTATCAGAGCCTGGTCGCCTGGGTGGCAGGGCAACAGGGGACGACCTCGAAGGGCCTGCCACGGGTGTGCAGCGTGCTGCGCCTGTGGGACGTGGAGCTGCCCGGCATCCTGGTGTTCAGCAGGGATCGCGACCACTCCGACACCGTCGAGCCGATCGTGGTCTACATTCCGGACGACCCTGTCGCCCCGCTGCAAGCCTACCCGTCCAGCCTGGCGTTTCACCATGCATTGCGCGAACGCCTGTTCAGCAAGGGCTACCTGGATTTCTTCAGCCGCTTCTTTCCCGCCAGGCATCGCAGCCGCTTGATAGACCGGCTGTACAGCCGCCTCTACCCGACGGTCATTCGCGGTGAAGGCGCCGGCCATCAATGGCTCGACACCTTCGCTGATCGTCAGGCACGCCTGCACCTGGGTGAAAGCCGCCTGACCGGCCCGCTGTTCGAAGCCCTGTACCGACGCAAGCTGGCCGCCATCAAGGACAACGCGCGCTTCCACGGCGTACCCACTGCAGAGCAGGATCAGCGCAGTCGCGATGAACGCCTGGCCTGGTGGCGCGATCTGGCCCTCAATACCCTCAACGTCGCGGCCTTCGCCGTGCCGCTGCTGGGCGAGCTGATGCTCACGGTGACGGCGGCGCAACTGGGCTATGAAGTGTTCGAAGGCATCGAGAGCTGGTCGCGGGGCGAGCAGGGCCAGGCCCTGAGTTACCTGGTCGACGTGCTGGAGAATATGGCGCTGATCGGCGCCATGGGCCACGCCGGGGCCTCGGCCACCGGGCTGCCTGCGGTCGAGGTGCCCGAGTTCATCGAAAACCTGCGGCCGGTGCAACTGCCCGATGGCCGCACAAGGCTGTGGAAGCCCGACCTGGCGCCATTTGCCCACGATCTTGTCCTGCCTGCCGGACTGGAGCCCGACGCCAACGGCCTGATTCCTTACCAAGGCAAGCGCTGGCTGATCCTTGACGGCCAGCCTTACGCGGTCAAACCGTCCGCCGACGGGCAGCCCCACGTACTGGAGCACCCGCGCAAGCCTGGCGGCTATGAACCGAGCCTGCGCCACAACGGCGAGCGCGCCTGGCTGCATGAGCTCGATCAGCCGGAGCAGATGCAGGGCCTGACCCTGCTGCGTCGCCTGGGTTACGCGGCCAGCGAATACCCCGAGGTCATGGCGCGGCAGATCCTCCGCTGCTGCGATCTGCCCGAGTCCGTTCTGCGCCAGGCCCTGGTGTCGCTGCACCGGCCACCGGCGCTGCTGGCCGACACCGCCCTGCGCTTTCGCCTCGCGGGTGAAGCTGGCGGCCAGCACGAGGTCTTTCAGCAGCGCTACCAGCAGTTGCAGCACAGCAGCGAGCCGCTCTACCAGGCACTGCAGGAGCACCTGCCCATCCCGCTGCCCAAGGCCGTCGGCGAGGAGATCCTGGCCTGGGCCAGCGAGCCGGAGCGTGCCAGCCTGGGCCGTGGCCAGGGGCTGTCGCCGCGCCTGAGCGAAGAAGCTCGGCTGTATGCGCAGCAGGTACGCCTGACCCGGGCCTATGAGGGGCTGTATCTGCAACTGCTCAGCAGCGCCGACAGCGACCGGCTGGTACTGCACAGCCTGAGCGGCTTGCCCGGCTGGTCGGCGGACGTGCGCCTGGAGGTGCGCAGGGGCCACTTCCGCGGCCCACTGCTCGACAGCATCGGTGCCGAGGACGCGCCAATCCGCAAGGTTCTGGTCAGCAGCCAAGGTGGCTATGAGCCCTATGATGCCGAAGGTCTGCACCTCGACGGCCGCGACAACCTGTTCGCTGCGGTGATGCACGCCCTGCCCGATGCTCAGCGCCAGGCCCTGGGCCTGCCACATGTCGGCCAGGGCGCCGACCTGCAGGCGCTGGTCCGCCAACACCCGCTGACGCGTCGCCAGGCCCGCCTCGCCCTGGGCCTGCAAGCGGTCAGGCCAGGTTTTCGCTCGCCGATGCGCCTGGCCGACGGGCGCATCGGCTACCCCCTGAGCGGCCGCGGCGCCGGCGACTGGGGCTTTACCCGGGAAAGCCTGCTGGACAAGCTGCGCCTGTTGGAATTCGAAGACCTGTACCCCGAGCAGCTCTACGAGCAGCTCAGTGCACAGGGCCTGAGCCACGCGCAGATGGATACGCGCCTCAATCAACTGCTGGATGAACAGATCACCCTGCGTGCCCGCCTGAACGCCTGGGCCGAACGCAGTGCCGCGATTCCCGGCCTGGCCGAGGACGCGCCACGCCTGGAGAGCCGCACTCGCATCGCCGAGGCGATCTGGCGACACTGGCGCCTGCACAGCTTGCCCGAGCTGGCGCGGGGCGCTGCGCCGCTGGAGCTGACCCATTTTGCCCTGGAGGATTATCCGGCTGATCTGCCTGCATTCTTCAACGAACGCGTTACCCGGCTGGTCATCGACAATGCCACGCCCTATGCCGGTTCCCCGCCGGGTCTTGGCCACGCCACCGACAGCGATGTACTGGCGGACTTTCTCAGCCGGTTTCCACGCAGCGAAGCCCTGACGATTCACCAGCCTGCGTCGGCGAACCCGCTGTTCTCACGCTTTCCCGACCTGGCAGGACTGGTCGCACGCCAGTTGCCGAACCTCACCGAGCTGCGTCTGAGCAACCAGGGCCTGCTGCTCGACCAGGCCTGCATGGACAGCCTGCTGAGCCTGCCGCGTCTGCGTAATCTGGACCTTTCCGGTAACCGCTTCAGCCCCTTGCAGCCACTGGACCTGAGCCGCCTGCAACTTGAGCGGCTGGTCCTCGAGCGCACCGCGCTGGACCGCTGGCCGGCCTGGCTGTCGAACCTGCTGCCCGATCAGGTCGGCGAACTGTCCCTGGCCCACAATCGGCTCAGCAGCCTGCCGGAGGCGATCCTCAACAATCCTCCGAGCCTGTCGCGTCACAGCCGCATCGACCTGCGCGGCAACCCGTTGTCCGAAGCCAGCCTGATGCATGCCAGCCTGGGCGAACAGCGGGCACAGGCCTCGTTCAGCTTCCTGCTGGACATACCGCCCGGTGTCCAGGCACAGCTCGACAGCCTGCTGGCCGAACGCAAGCTGCTGGTCGAAGCCATCGAAGGCTGGGTAGGCGCCTCGACCTCCAGCGCGCCGTTGACCGCACAGCGCATCGCCGATCGGCAGACCATAGGCGAGGCCCTGCTGCAACACTGGCATGCGGCGGTTCTGGGCAACGATCTCGAACCCCTGGAGCTGACCGCCATCGACCTGGGCGAGTTTCCGCGCCGGGTGCCGACCTTCATGGCCCGACGCATACGCGGCCTGCGGCTGCAGCAAGTCACGACCACCAGCGCTCAACTGGACGAGGTGCTCAGGCGCCTGCCACGCCTGTCCTTGTTGCAGGTCGAAGGCCGCCTCACCGGCCTGCGCGAGCTGCCCGGCGCACTGGCGCAGCTGCCGGAACTCAATACCCTGAGCCTGATCAACCAGGAGCTGACCCTGGACCAGCCCGCCGTAGAGTTCCTTGCCCGCCTCCCGGCACTGGAGATGCTCGAACTGGACGGCAATCGCCTGGGGCAGATCGATGACGTCTCTGCCTTGCACGGCTCGGCGCTGCGCTGGCTGTCGCTGCGCAACACCGGACTGCGCGATTGGCCACGCTGGCTGGAAGATCTGCTGCCCAATCAGCTGGAGGCCTTGATCCTGGACAACAACCAGTTGACCAGCATCCCCGAAAGCCTGCTGGCCAACCCGCGCAGCGAACACCATCACTGCGACATCAACCTGTTGCGAAATCCACTGCCCCATGAGGTCATGCTGCGTGCCCACGTTTCGGAAGCCTATAACCGCGCCTACTCCTTCCTGATGGACCTGCCGGAAGACATCCGCCGGATTTCCTGGCGCGAACCCCATGACTCCGATACCGAAGGCTCGGATTCGGACTCCGACGCCTCCGGGCATCGTCATGGGGGGGCGGCGCCTGACCAGGACTCACTGGGCTTCACTCCCTGGCAGGGCGAGGACAGCGCCCTGGCCAGCCGGCGTCAGAGCGTGTGGGCCAGTCTGCAGGCCCAACCTGACGGCGGTAGCCTGCTGGAACTGGTCGACCAGTTGCGACATACCGCCGACTACCGCAAACCCGGCAGCCGCACGGCCTTGATCGACCGCGTCTGGCGGGTTCTGGAGGCCGCCGAGCAGGACCCTACGTTGCGCGGCGTGCTCAATGCGACGGCGCAGGAGCCTCTCACCCTGCTGACCAACGACGACACCTGTCCGGATGGCCTGATCCTGGAGTTCAACCAGATGGAAGTGATGGTCTTCACCCGCCAAGCCCTGCGCGATGCCCATGGCGAAGGTCGCGGTCCGCGACTGCTGGAGCTGGTGCGGCGGCTCTACCGCCTGCAGGCGCTGGACGGAGTCGCCCGGCGCCAGGCCGCCGGCCGGGATGAAGCCGAAGTACGTCTGGCCTATCGACTGCACTGGGCCAAGGCGCTGGACCTGCCGGTGCCGCCGGGCAACATGCTCTACCAGGCTCACGCTGAAATTCGTCCCGGTGAGCTGGAAGCCGCATTGGCCGAAGTGCGTACGGGGGAACAGGGGGATGCTTTCCTCGATTACGCCGCTGACCAGGACTTCTGGACCGGCTGGTTGCGCGAGCGCTATGCCGAGCGCTTCCAGCGCCTGGAGCAGGACTATCGGGACAGCCTGACGGCATTGACCGAGCGCTTCGAGAGCCTCAACGACCCGGCCTTCGAGAGCGCCGCCCGGCAACTGCAACGCCAGTACGAAGATGACCAGCGTGCGCTGCTCAAGGCGCTGACCAATCGCGAAGGCCTGGCCCCGCCCTGAGCGATACCGCCAGACCCACTCAGGCCTGGCGCACCCCGGCCTCCAGCTCGGCCTTGAGGCCGGGGTCGAGCTGAAGCTGGCGGGCCAGTTCGTCGAGGTAGGCGCGCTCCATGAAATGCTGCTCGTCCACCAGCATCAGGCTGGCGATGTACATTTCGGCGGCGATCTCCGGGGTCCGTGCAGCCCGGGCGATCTCCGCGGGGTCCAAGGGTTTGTCCAGCTCGGCATGCAGCCACTGCTGGAACTGGCGGTCGTCGTTGAGCTTGACGAACTCTCCTTCGATCAGCGCTCTTTCACGCTCGTCGACATGCCCGTCGGCCTTGGCCGCGGCCACCAACGCCCGGAGAATGGCCTGGCTGTGCACTTCGACCTGGTCGTCCGTCACCCGGTCGATGGTCTGCGGTTCGCGCCGCTCGGCCTGGCCCTGGCTGGCCTGCCAGTTGTTGTAGGCCTTGTAGGCAATCACGCCGAGTGCGGCCAGGCCGCCATAGGTCAGCGCCTTGCCGGCCATCCCCCGCCCCTTCTTGCCCTTGAGCAGGCTCATGGCCCCTGCCGCCAGGGCGCCACCGCCGGCCCCCGACAACAACCCGCCCAGCCCGCCGGCCGACGGACGGCCAGCGGGTTTGCCGGCGACCTTGTCTTGCAACATCTGTTGGCCCGAACGCAACAGTTGGTCGAGCAGCCCACGCGTATTCATGAATGACAGTCCTCCGCCGGATTGGATGAACCAATGGACCCGCTCGGCGCTGCAAAGTCCCCCCGGTGCGCCTTGAGGTAATGATTCCGGATATTTCCATGACGGCCTGACCCGTCGCGCAAAACTCCTCGAGGCAGGTGCAACCCTGGCGGGCCGGCACGGTCAATTGACCGAGCGTGAATCATTCCGCCTGACCGGCGGGTCCGAGGGCACAGGTTTCACTCAGGACACTGATTGCCCCAAGGGAGCGGCTGCAAGTGACATCGACAGGTTTTCCCGCCGGCGCCGGCATGGCTGCCCGGCTCATCAGAGAGGCTGACTGGAGCACGACGCCGCTTGGCGAGATCGGGCAATGGCCGGCGTCGCTGAAGGTCGCATTGAACATGCTGCTCGACTCGCCAGAGTCGATGTACATGATCTGGGGACCTGAACGCCTATTTTTTTACAACGATGCCTACGCGCCCATTCTCGGTTCACGGCTGGAGGGTGCGATGGGCAAGCCGGTCGCCGAGCTGTGGGGCGAGGTCTGGGAACAGGTCCGGCCCATGGCGGACCAGGCCCTTGCGGGCAACCCCTACCAAGCGCGCGACCTGCCGGTGACCATGTTCCGCGACGGGTACACCGAGCAGACCTGGTGGTCGTTCTGGTTCGGCCCCCTGCGTGACGAGCACGGCGACATACGCGGCATGATCTGCGTCACCAATGAAACCACCCGCCATGTGCTTGACCAGCAGGCGCTGCAGGCCAGTGAACGCCAGCGTCAACGGTTGATCGACGACCTGGTGCTTCTGGAACAGCGCCAGACTGCGCGCCTGGAGCAGCGCACCCTGGAACTGGACACATTCTGGGAGATGTCCCCGGACCTGCTCGCCATCATCGACGTGAACGGATGCTTCCAACGGGTCAACCCGGCCTGGACGGCGATACTCGGCCTGCAGCCCGAAGCGATGATCGGCCAGCCAATCACCCAAGGGCTGCACCCCGAGGACGTGGAACGCAGCCTGGAGGCCCTGGCGCACGCCAAGCACCGCGAACTGCCGCTGTTCGAGAACCGTTATCGGCATGCCGACGGCAGCTATCGCTGGTTCGGCTGGACCGCCGCCCCTGGCCGGGGCATGGTGTTCGCCCTGGGCAAGCACATGACCGAGGAAAAACAGCGCACCGAAGCCTTGCGCGCCACAGAGGACGCGTTGCGCCAGGCGCAGAAAATGGAAGCGGTCGGGCAGCTCACCGGCGGCCTGGCCCATGACTTCAACAACCTGCTGATGGGCATCAGCGGCAATATCGAGCTGTTGCGTTCGCGTATCAACCAGGGCCGTTGCGAACGCCTGGAGCGCTATATCACCGGGGCGCTGGAGTCCTCGCGTCGGGCCGCGGCCCTGACCCACCGGCTGCTGGCATTTTCGCGGCGCCAGACCTTGGCGCCCAAGCCCACCGACGTCAACGGCCTGGTCGAAGACATGGCCGAACTGATTCGCCGCACGGTCGGCCCGGGCATCGACATGCAGGTGATGCCCGCCCCGGGACTGTGGCCGACCCTAGTGGACCAGAACCAGCTGGAAAACTCATTGCTGAACCTGTGCAACAACGCCCGCGACGCCATGCCGGACGGTGGCTACCTGCTGATGGAGACCGCCAACCTGCAGCTGGACCGAGCGATGGCCGCCCAGTTGGAGCTGCCAGCAGGCGACTACGTGCTGCTCTGCGTCAGCGACACCGGTACGGGCATGTCGCCGGAAGTGATAGAGCGGGCGTTCGACCCTTTCTTCACCACCAAGCCGCTGGGCATGGGCACCGGGCTGGGGCTGTCGATGATCTACGGCTTCGCCCGGCAATCCGGCGGCGGCGTGAGCATTTCTTCATCGCTGGGACATGGTTCGAAAGTGTGTATCTACCTGCCGGCCCTGCAGGGCCACCCGCAACCGGCGCCGACACCGGAAGCCAGCGAGTTGGAGACTGCCGGTGTCGGTGCAGGGCAGACGCTGCTAGTGGTCGATGACGAGCCAGCGGTGCGCCAGCTGATGAGCGAGGTGCTGGAAGAGCAAGGTTACCGGGTGCTGGCGGCCGCGCAGGGCCATGAAGCGCTGAGTGTGCTGCGCAGCCCCCGCCCGATCGACCTGCTGGTCACCGACGTGGGGCTTCCCGGCGGCATGAATGGTCGCCAGTTGGCCGATGCCGCGCGCACTCTGCGTCCTGGCCTGAACGTGCTGTTCGTCACCGGCTACGCAGAGAACGCCGCCCTGGCGCACGGCACGCTGGACCCGGGCATGCACGTGCTGACCAAGCCATTCTCGATCAATACCCTGGGCCTGCGGATCAGCGAGCTGCTCGGCCAGCCAGCCTGAATCCGGGTTCGCTTCGCGGCTTAAGCCCTGCCCGTTCCAACCGGATTGCATTGCGGTTAACGCCAATACTGTTCGCTTAAGCTGCAGGTGGCCCGGTGGGAGCGGCTTCAGCCGCGAAAGCGCCAGGACACTCACTGCATCTGTTGTGAACAGGCGATCGCTTCGCGGCTGAAGCCGCTCCTACCACCAGTATCGCGGTTAACGCGGCCCTGACCAGTCAATGAGCAGAACCCGGTCCGCCTCAGTCGCGCAGGTCGGATTCATGGATCGGCTGATCGCGGTGGGTGGCCCGCTGGTACTGCGCCGGCCAGACCGCCTGGCGGCTGCCCAGGTCGTCATCGGCGTGTAGCGCCCAATACGGGTCGCGCAGCAGTTCTCTCGCCAGCAGGATGATATCGGCCTGCCCGGTGCGCAGAATGTGCTCGGCCTGGGCCGGTTCGGTGATCATGCCCACCGTGCCGGTGGCGATCTCCGACTCCTTGCGGATGCGTTCGGCGAAGCGTGTCTGATACCCCGGCCCCACCGGAATCTCGGCATTGACCGAGGTACCGCCTGACGAGACATCGATCAGGTCAGCCCCCAGCGCCTTGAGGCGCCGCGCCAGTTCCACGGTTTCATCCGGGTTCCAGCCGTCCTCGACCCAGTCGGTGGCCGAAACACGGACGAACAACGGCAGCTCGGCCGGCCAGACTTCGCGCACCGCCTCGGTGACCTGGCAGGTCAGGCGGATGCGGTTTTCGAATGACCCACCGTAACGGTCGTTGCGCCGATTGCTCAATGGCGAAAGGAATTGATGCAGCAGGTAGCCATGCGCGGCATGCACCTCGACCACCTTGAAGCCGGCGGTCAGCGCACGCCGGGTGGCGGCGACGAAAGCATCGATGACGTCGTTGATCTGGTCCGCACTGAGGGCCTGGGGGGCGACGTGCTCAGGGTCGAAGGCGATGGCCGATGGCCCCCAGGGCTGCCAGCCGCCCTCCTCGACCGGCACGTTGCCGTGCTTGCCCAGCCAGGGCCGCCAGGTACTGGCCTTGCGCCCGGCGTGGGCCAGCTGGATCGCCGGCACCGCGCCTTGGGCAGTAATGAAACGGGTAATGCGTTGCAGCGGGGCGATCTGCTCGTCATGCCACAGGCCAAGGTCCTGGGGTGTGATCCGTCCGTCGGCGGTCACTGCAGTGGCTTCGGTGAAGACCAGGCCGGCACCGCCCACCGCACGACTGCCCAGATGAACCAGATGCCAGTCATTGGCCAGCCCGTCGACGCTGGAGTACTGGCACATCGGCGAAACGGCGATGCGGTTGGGCAGTTGCAATTGGCGCAGGGTATAGGGTTCTAGCAGCAGACTCATGGCGACCTCTCATGGTGACAGTCAGGCGTCCAGCGCTCCTGGATGGAGGGGAAAGGCCGTACGCGTGGAGCGCACGCGGCGGCCTTTCCTTTCTTCTCAACAAGAGCCTAGTCGACAATCACCGAGGGCACCGGGTTCAGTCTGTGCCCAGCAGGCGCCCCTCCCGGGGTGTCAGGCCGGTAACGCGTTCAACTCGCGCTGCGGCCGACTGCTGCGCTCCAGCTGCATGCAGCGCTCCAGGAACAGGTACATGTAGTCATAGCTGCGAGTGATGGCCTGGCGCAGCTCGTACTGCTGGGCCTCGGTGGCGCGGTTACCCACCAAGGTGCAGATGATCTCCAGCGCTTCCCAGGGATGCGCATCATCGTACTGGGCGTGCATTTTCAGCCATTTCATGGCCCGCTTGCGCGTGTCGCTTGGAAAGCCCTCGGCATAGACTTCCCTGGAGCAGACCAGGGCCGCCCATTCGCCGGTGGCGCCTTCGATCGCATAATTGGTCGCCGCCATGGCCACGGCGAGGCTGTCGGTGGTGCAGGTCTGCGTGCACCAGTGGCTCAGGGCATGCAGCTCAGGCGCCACACGCTGGGCCTTTAGATCGGCCAGGCTGACGTCGTGGGCTTCACACCAGTGCAGCCAGTAGTCGGCATGGTTGAGTTCGACGCGGATATTGCGCATCAGCCAACGACGCGCCATGTCCTCGCCCGGATGGCGACCGAAGCGGGTCTTGGTGAGGTTGTGGGCCATGTACACGGAGAACTGCTCGACCACCGGCCAGCCGCCGATCAGGTACTGGCGCATGACCGCCGGACTCAGCACGCCATCGCGCATCCGCTGGTACAGCTCGTGGCCGACCACCCTGGCCTTGGCCGCGCTGCAGTCATTGATCAATTGCCGTGCCCAGGCTGGGTAACTGTCGGCTTCCATGAGCGGGCCAGTTCTGACGAAAGTATCGGTCACTGTATAACTCCTTTTAATGACGCCTGACTGGCGCTGCATTTCAGTCTGGCCTGGCACGGGTCGATCTCCCGGACAGGCCGGTGCATGTACGTACGGCCTAGGTTTTGTACGAAAAGTGCCTGCGCTCGGCCATGCTGCGTTAAAAACAGGCTGGATCGCCAGCCCGGTGGATCGCCACCCGGTCGGAATGCTCATTTACTCCAGTAAAGTCGCCCGCGACTCCGACCGTTCCTCGCCTGTTTTGACTCGCTGGCGCTCGCCCTTCGGGTCAGCCTACGGCTGTTACTCGCTTCGCTCGTTGCGCCTTGCCTGACCTTCGCTCGCCGACTTTTCGTACAAAACCTAAGGGCCACAGCGCACGGGTTCCTTGCAGAGGCTTTCGCAGGTCAGCAACTCCGGGCGACCGATCAGGTAGCCCTGGGCGAAGTTTACGCCCATGTCCCGCAATGCCGCTTCGATCACCGGGGTCTCCACGTACTCGGCGATGGTCTGCTTGCCCATGACATGCCCGATATGGTTGATCACCTCGACCATCGAGCGATTGACGGGATTGTCGAGCATGTCCTTGACGAAACTGCCGTCGATCTTCACGAAATCCACCGGCAGGTGCTTCAGGTAGGCGAAAGACGACATGCCCGCACAGAAGTCATCCAGCGAAAACAGACAACCCAGCGCCTTGAGTTCGTTGATGAAGACAATCGCACTGCCCAGGTCGGCGATGGCCGCGGTCTCGGTAATCTCAAAGCAGATCATCTGCGGCGTCACGCCATGCACACTGAACTGCTCTTTGAGATACCCCAGGAATGCAGTATCACCAATGCTGGCCCCCGACAGATTAATAGCACAGATCGCCCGGGGATCAGGGTGTCGTTCATCGCGCCTGCAATCGGCAATCAGCTGGAACACGCTGCGCACTACCCAGCGATCCAGCGTGGTCATCAGGCCGAAACGCTCGGCGGCGGGGATGAACCGGTCGGGAACTACCAGCGAGCCGGACTCGTCGCGCAGACGCAGGAGAATCTCGATGTGGCGAATGTCCTGGCCGTCGCGGCCAAGGGCGGCGATTTCCTGTGCGTAGAGGCAGAAGCGGTTTTCTTCCAGGGCTCGATGCAGACGCTGGATCCAGGCCATCTCACCTGAACGCAATGACAACGCCAGGTCGTCGGGGCGGTACAACTGCACGCGGTTGCGGCCTTTTTCCTTGGCCATGTAGCAGGCCAGATCAGCGGCCCGCAACGCATCCTCCTGGCTGGCAGAGGTATCGTCGATCAGCACCACGCCGATGCTTGCGGTGGTCACCAGCGGCTGGCCTTTCCAGACGAAGCCCAGCCGCTCGACGGTGACACGCAGGTCTTCGGCGATGCCCAGAACCGCGGACGCGGCGCAATCATGCAGCAGGATGGCGAACTCATCGCCGCCCAGGCGCGCCAGGGTGTCGCCATCGCGCAGCCCCGCCGCCATTACGCTGCACAGATGGCGCAGCAGGCTGTCGCCGGCGGCATGCCCGTAGCTGTCGTTGACCAGCTTGAACTGGTCGAGATCCAGCAGAATCAGGGCGCGGCCGGCGCCGCCGGGTATCGGCTGCCTGAACAGCTGTTCGAGCCGGTATTCGAACTCGCTGCGGTTCACCAGGCCGGTCAGCGGGTCATGCGCGGCCTGCCAGGACAGGTTGGCGATGTACTGGCGCTCTTGGGTCAGGTCATGCAGCACCAGCACCGTGCCATTGATGCGGCCTTCGTTGAGGATCGGCGAACCGACCAGCGCCACCGGCACGGTGCTGCCATCCAGGCGCTGGATAAGCTTGCAGTGCACGCTGCCGCGCTTGAGCCGGCCTTCGAGGATGTGCTCGATAAGCGTCGAGCTGTCGCGCCGGGCATGTTCGTCGAGCAGGTTGAACAGCGCCGCGAGCGGCATACCGGTCGCCTGCCGGTCCTGCCAATGGGTCAGTTGCTCGGCCGCCGGATTCAGGTAGACGATGCGCCCCTCCACATCGGTGCTGATCACCCCCTCCCCGATCGCCTCCAGCGTGACTTGGGCACGCTCTTTCTCCAGTTGCAGGGCGTCGGCCACCCCACGGCGCATTTCCAGCAGCTTATGGGTCCGCCACAGGGCCAGGGCGACGAGGGTCAGCGCACTGCACAGGTTGACCACGATCAGCACCCGCAACAGCAGGCGCGAACCCTGGCCTAGCGCATCACTGAAGGCCTTCGCCGCAGCGGTGAGCTGACCGTTGAGGCTGTCGATCTGCGCACGCCAGGCGGCGACCTCCGGCAGGCTGGGCGGCCCATCGGCAATACGTGCCCGCATGTGCTCGGCGAGCGCGTCGAGCTGCCCCAGCAAGGCGTCGCCCAACTCCCAGCGCCGCAAGGCCTCGCGCATGATCCCGGTGTCACGGAAATTGCGGTACAGCCAGATGATGCCGGGTACGTCGTCAGGGTGGTTGCCACCTTGCAGGATCGCGGTGCGCGCCGCCTCGAGGTCGGCCTGTGGACGATCCAGGGCGTCGCGCAGGTGATGCACGCCCTGGGGCACGGCCATGGCCTGCCGGTAGCGGGTATAGTCACCGTCATCCTGGCTGAGGGCGTAGAGATCCAGCGCATGAACGGCGTCTTTCTGACCCTTCGACCACAGGCTTTCCCCGCCCACGTAACTGCGCATCGTCGACAGCATGTACAGGCTGAAACACCCCAGCAGCATCTGCAACAGAGCCACCAGGATGAACGGCCACACGAGCCCCATGAGACGGGGCTTGGCCAAGTGACGCACTGGCTTCATGAACGGCTTCACCGACTGCAAGACTGATGATTCCGGGCGGTACAGACTCATTGCCCACGATTTTCGTACACAGATTAGGCGCTGTGCGGCAAGTCAGCGAGTACACCACGTGACCGGCATGACGAGCCTCACACCGACACGCCGCTGGACACCGGGCAGCGCGAGCGCATGAAAAGCCGTCACACCTGTTGCAGGTGCCCGTAGAGCCGTGCGTACAGGCCCCCCTCAGCGATCAACTGCTGATGATCACCGTCTTCGGCGATACGCCCGCCATCGAACACCAGCACCCGGTCGGCCTGTTTAACGGCGGAAAGCCGATGGGCGATGATCAACGTGGTACGGCCCTGCAGGAAACGCCCCAGCGCCTGATGCAAGTTGTATTCGGTGGCTGCATCGAGGGCCGAAGTGGCTTCATCGAGGATCACCACCTTGGGCTCGGCGAGCACCATACGGGCGATGGCCAGGCGCTGGCGCTGGCCGCCGGAAAGGCGCACACCGGAGCGCCCGACCACGGTGTCCAGCCCCTGCGGCATGCTGCGCACGGTGCCTTCCAGCTGGGCGATCTGCAACGCCCGCCAGCAGGCTTCGTCCGTGGCGTCGCGGCCCATGGTCAGGTTGGCACGCACGCTGTCGTTGAACAGCGCAGGATGCTGCAGCACCACCGCAACGTGCTCACGCAGCGACTCCAGCCCAATCTCCTCGAGTGTCGCCTCGCCGAAACGGATACTGCCGCTGTCGGCGCTGTAGAGGCCCAGCAACAGCTGCACCAGGGTGCTCTTACCGCCGCCACTGGCACCGACGATGGCGACCTTCTCGCCGGGCGCGATGCTCAGGTTGAGCTGGTCGAGGACCCGCTCGGCGCCGTAGCCGAAGCTCAGGCCACGCACCTCGATACCCACGGTCTGGCGGCCCGCGAACGGTGCGGCGCCACCCGCATAGCGGGGTTCGTCGGTGCGCGCCAGCAACTCGTTGATGCGCGCCAGGGCCCCGCCAGCGGCGTACCAGGCGTATTGCAGATTGAGCAGCTGTTCCACCGGGCCGATCATGAACCACAGGTAGCTGAACACCGCCAGCATCTGGCCGATGGACAGGTCGGAGAACAGTACGGTGAGCATCGCTGCGGCGCGGAAGATATCGATGCCGAACTGGAACAGCAGCGCGCTGGCACGCCCCGAAGCATCGCTTTTCCATTGCGAATTGACCGCGTAGTCGCGCACGTCACGGGCGCGCTGGCCCAGACGGCCGAGGAAGAAACCCTGGCGATTGCTGGCACGCACCTCCTGGATGGCTTCCAGGGTTTCACTCAAGGCTTCGGTAAAGCGCGAGGTGCTGTCGTTCTCCAGCTTCTTGAGGTGCTTGACGCGCTTGCCCAGGCGCACCGTGGCGAAGATCACCAGCGGGTTGAACAGCAGGATCAGCAGCGCCAGCTTCCAATGCATCCACACCAGGATCGCCGCCGTGCCGGTGAGGGTCAGCATCGCCACCAGGAAGCGGCTGAGGGTTTCGCCGATGAACTTGTCGAGGGTGTCCAGATCGGTGACCAGATGCGTGGTCACCGTACCGCTGCCGAGGCTTTCGTATTCGCGCAGGGCAATACGCTTGAGGCGTTCGATCAGGCGCAGGCGAATGCGATACACGATGTCCTTGGACAGCCGCGCGAACAGCCGCGCCTGCAAGACGTTGAAGGCCAGAGCGCCCAGGCGCAGCAGCAGCGTGGCGAAGAGCATCAGGCCGATGTAGCCGACGGCCTTGTGCAGGCTCTCCGGCAACAGGTGATTCATGAAACGCAGCGCGGCGTCGCCATGGCCGAGCAGTACTTCGTCGACCAGCAATGGCAGCAGCAGGGGAATGGGCACACTGCACAGCGTGGCAAGAATGGCGACGCCGTTGGCGCTCCACAGCGCCTTCTTGTGGCGCAGCACCAGGGCGCGGATATACGCCCAGTCCAGCCGGTCGGTGGCGCTCGATGTGGCGTCGACCGCGGCCGGTTCGCCGGCTGGCTCAGGCACTGGCAGCACGCTCCAGCCAGCGGCCGAGCAAGGGGGCCAGGGCCTCCACAGGCTGATAACCGTTGGTCAGCAAGGCGAGCTGGCCGTTACGCTCAGCCAGCAGGGTGGGAAATCCGGCGATACCCAGGCCCTGGACCCAGGCGAAATCCGCCGCCGTGGCGGCCTTCAGCTCGGCGCTGTCGAAGCTTTCGGCGAAACGCTGGCGATCGAGGCCAGCCTGCTCGGCCAGACTCGCCAGCAGCGCTGCCTGGGTAACGTCTTCGCCCTGGGCATAAAACGCTTCCTGGATCAGGCCCAGCAGGCGCCAGGCTGCCAGCGGGTCGAGCTGCCGTGCCGTCACCAGGGCCCGGCAGGCCGGCGTGGTGTCGTAGACGAAGCCGTCCGGCAGCGCGCCTTCGAAACGAAACGGCTGGCCGGTGGCCTGGGCCACCGCCTGCCAGTGGTCGAGCACGTAGCGCCGGGTAGAAGCGTCCAGCGCCGTGTCGTTGGCCCGCAGGCCGCCGGCCACCAGGTGCACAGGCACGCCGCTATCCGCCGCCTGGCGCACCAGAGCCTCGGCCACCGGCGCGAAGCCCCAGCACCATGAACACATCGGGTCCATGACATACACCAGGCGAGCGGACATGGCTCAGGCCTCCGTTTCAGATGGCTGCTTATAGTTGTAGCCGATCGGGTGCGGCTGGTTGCGCGCCTTGGCGAGTTCGATCTGCTTCTGGCGGTCGATGGCGCTGCGCCGAGTCTTCTCGCTCAAGGTGTCCCAGCAGTGCGGACAGCTGATGCCGGGGCTGTAGTGCTCGCTGGCACGGTCTTCGACGCTGATCGGGTTGCGGCAGGCATGGCACTGGTCATAGTCGCCTTCGCTGAGGTCATGACGCACGGTGACACGGTTGTCGAACACGAAGCAGTCGCCCCGCCACAGGGTCTCGTCCTGGGGCACTTCCTCGAGGTATTTGAGAATGCCACCCTTGAGGTGATAAACCTCTTCGAAGCCTTCCCCGAGCATGTAACTGGAGGCTTTTTCGCAGCGGATGCCGCCGGTGCAGAACATGGCCACTTTCTTGTGGACGGAAGGGTCGAAGTTGGCCTTGATGTAGTCGGGAAATTCGCGGAACGTGGTGGTTTTCGGATCGATCGCACCTTCGAACGTGCCAATCGCGACCTCATAGTCGTTGCGTGTGTCGATGAGCAGCACTTCCGGGTCGCTGATCAGCGCATTCCAGTCCTTGGGCTCGATGTAGGTGCCCACCGCCTTGTTCGGGTCGACGCCCGGCACGCCCAGGGTGACGATCTCTTTCTTGAGCTTGACCTTGGTGCGATAGAACGGCTGTTCATCGCAGTAGGATTCCTTGTGGTCGATGTCCGTCAGGCGCGGGTCGCTGCGCAGCCAGGCCAGCAGGCCGTCGATGCCTTCGCGGCTGGCCGAAACGGTACCGTTGATCCCCTCTTCGGCGAGCAGCAGGGTGCCTTTTACGCCGTTATCGAGCATGGCCTTGAGCAGCGGCTCGCGCAGGGCGACGTAGTCTTCGAGAGTCACGAACTTGTATAGCGCAGCCACGACGATCGGCTGGGTCATCGACGCTTGGGTCATGTAGGTCTCCAGTGGGTGACCCTCGCAAAGGGCCTACCGGGCAAAACGGAAATGAAAACGCGCCGGCAGGGCCTGCGCGGCGCGGATTCTAACAAAATGGTCAGGGGGGAGACAGCAGCGGAAATTGACCTGGGTCAATATCGGTACAGCCCCACCAGATTGGGCTGAAGCGCCTTCAGCCGCGAAAGAGCCCTGAAATTCACTGCATCGGCTGTGAACATGAGATCGCTTCGCGGCTCAAGGCCGCCCCTGCCAGCTCGGCAGCGTTCAGGCGTGGCCGCCGGCGCAGGTCGGTGACGCCGGGGCCTGGCCGATGACCGCCCACTCTTCGGGGGTGTAGGTGTGCAACGCCAGGGCGTGGAACTCCTGCATCAGCCCACCCAGCGTGGCATACACCTTCTGGTGGCGCTTGACCGCATTGAGCCCCTGGAACTGCTCGCAGACCAGCACCGCCTTGTAGTGGGTCTCCTGGCCACGGCTGTGCATGTGGCTCTCGTTCAGCACCTCGACGTGCTGCGGCTGCAACCCGGCAAGGGCCGCTTCGATTCGTTGTTGCATGTTCATTTCAGGTGCGTGGCCTCAAGGTTTCTTGGCAGGTGCAGCAGCCTTGGCCGGCTCGAGTTCCGCACTCATGTCGGCGAGCAGTTTGTTGACCACCGGGCCTGCGGTTTCCAGGCGGCTCTGAGTCAGTTGTACAGACTGCTGGGACAGCTCGGGCATCTTGCTCAGGACCTTCTTGCCCACTGGCGACTGGTAAAAGCTCACCAGTTCCTTGAGCTCGGCCTCGGTGAAGTTGGTGGTGTAGATCTTCACCAGTTCGGGCTTGAGCTTGTTCCAGCCTACGGCCTGGTCCAGGGCGGCATTGGCCTTGGCCTGGTAGGTTTCCAGCAGGGCCTTCTTGGAGGCCGGCGCCTTGGCCTCGGCGAAGCGCTGGGCGAACAGCTGCTGGACCTGGGCGTAGATCGGCGTGGTGAGCTTGTCAGCGTTGGTCAGCTTCAGAAGCGTTTCGGCACTGGCGTTTTGGCTGGCGGTGTCGGCGAGAACCTGACCGCTGGCACAAGCCAGGGCCAGCACGGTGAACATGGCGCGAAGACGGATCATCGGTTTTCCTTTTCGGCAGACGAGGCTTGCGCCTCAAGGCCGATCATTCTGCGCGCATCCTCCCCTCGCCCTCAACCCCCCGGACTTTCCCGGCCTGCCTCATGCGGGGAACCCGCAGGCGTTCCCGACGACTAAACTCAGGTATCTGCCAGGTGCGTCATGCCACCTGGGCAAATGAAGAACCCACAAGGAGCCGTCCAGTGAGCCGTACCGAAACCGACAGCATCGGTCCCATCGAAGTCCCGGAAGACGCCTATTGGGGTGCGCAGACCCAGCGCTCGCTGATCAACTTCGCCATCGGTCGCCAGCGCATGCCGCTGCAGGTAGTACACGCCTTGGCGCTGATCAAGAAAGCCGCCGCGCGGGTCAACGACCGTAACGGCGACCTGCCCGCCGACATCGCCCGCCTGATCGAACAGGCCACCAACGAGATCCTCGACGGCCAGCTCGACGACCAATTTCCCCTGGTGGTCTGGCAGACCGGCAGCGGTACGCAGAGCAACATGAACGTCAACGAGGTGATCGCCGGGCGGGCCAACGAACTGGCCGGCCAGGGCCGCGGCGGCAAGTCGCCGGTACACCCCAACGATCACGTCAACCGCTCGCAGAGTTCCAACGACTGCTTCCCTACCGCCATGCACATCGCGGCGGCCCAGGCCGTTAAGGACAAGCTGATGCCAGCCATCGCCGCGCTGTCCGACGGCCTGGCCGAGCAGGCCACACGACACATGAAACTGGTCAAGACCGGTCGCACCCACATGATGGATGCCACACCGGTCACCTTCGGCCAGGAGCTGTCGGGCTTCGTCGCGCAACTGGACTACTCGCGCAAGGCCATTCAGGCTGCCCTGCCGGCGGTCTACGAGCTGGCCCAGGGCGGTACCGCCGTGGGTACCGGCCTGAACGCCCCCAAGGGCTTCGCCGAAGCGGTCGCTTCGGAGCTGGCGGCGCTGTCGGGCCTGCCGTTCGTCACCGCGCCGAACAAGTTCGCAGCCCTCGCCGGCCATGAGCCGCTGGCAGCCTTGTCCGGCGCACTGAAGACCCTCGCCACGACCCTGATGAAAATCGCCAACGACCTGCGCCTGCTGGGCTCCGGCCCGCGCGGCGGCCTGGCCGAAGTGCGCTTGCCGGCCAACGAACCGGGCAGCTCGATCATGCCGGGCAAGGTCAACCCGACCCAGTGCGAGGCGTTGTCGATGCTCGCCTGCCAGGTGATGGGCAACGACGTGACCATCGGCTTCGCGGCCAGCCAGGGGCACTTGCAGCTCAATGTCTACAAGCCGGTGATCATTCATAACCTGCTGGAATCCATCGAGCTGCTGGCCGACGGCTGCCAGAACTTCAACGAGCACTGCATCGCTGGCATGGAGCCGGATACCGCGAAAATGGCCGAGCACCTTGAACGCGGCCTGATGCTGGTCACCGCGCTGAACCCGCACATCGGCTACGACAAAGCCGCACAAATCGCCAAGAAGGCCTACAGCGAGGGGCTGACCCTGCGCCAGGCGGCGCTGGACCTGGGCTACCTGACCGACGAGCAGTTCGACGCCTGGGTACGCCCGGAAAACATGCTCGAGGCCGGCAGCCATGGCTGAAGCCAGGAGCGGCGCAACGCCCCTGGAAGGCAACGGCAAGCGCATTCTGCTGATCTACGGCACGCCTAAGAGCAGCGGTCTGTGCCACGCCCTCGGCGATGCCTACGCCGAGGGCGCACGCAGCCAGGACCATGTGGTACGCAGCCTGAAACTGGCCAGCCTGCAGTTCGACCCGATCCTGCGCGGCGGCTACGAACAGGGCCAGGTGCTGGAGGCCGACCTGCTGGACGCTCAGCGGCAGATCCATTGGGCCGAACACCTGGTGTTCGTCTACCCGGTGTGCTGGGGCGGCATTCCGGCCTTGCTCAGCGGCTTCTTCGACCGGGTGCTGACGCCCGGTTTCGCCTTCAAGGTGCATGGCCGCCGGGACCCGGCGAATGAACTGCTCAAGGGCCGCAGCGCCGAACTGCTGGTGACCCTGGATACGCCGCCGCGCTACTTCCGCTGGATCTTCGGCGCCCCGGCACATCGGCAGATGAGCCGCAGCATCCTGGGCTTCTGTGGCATCCGCACCACACGCCTCACCGAGTTCGCCCCGGTACGCGGGGCCAGCGAGGCGCAACGCCAGCAATGGGTACGCCAGGCGCAGCAGTTGGGCGTCAGATAATGGCCCGGGCGGCCTTCCTGGCCCGCCACCCGGATACCAGCGAAGGCACCAGGGCGGTGAACGCCGACCCCACCACCACCAGCAACGCGCCGCCATATCCGAGCAGATTGACCTGCTCGGCCTGCACATGCTCCGGCCAGAGCATGGCCGTGATGGCGACAGTGGCCAGGGTGACCAGCGGCGTAAGCGCCAGGGTCGCACTGACCCGAGAGGCTTCCCAATGCACCAGGGCCTCGGCGAACGCGCCATAGGCCACCAGGGTATTCAGGCAGCAGGCGGCGAGCAGCAGCAGGTGCACCGGGTCAAGCTGCAGGATCTGCAGCGGATGCGCCCATGGCGTGATCAGCAAGGCGCAGAACAGGTAGATGACCATCATCACTTGGCGGGAATCCCACACGGTCAGCAACTGCTTCTGGCTCAGGCCGTAGAAGGTCCAGACCAACGATGCCAGCAGGACGGTCAGCACCCCCATGGTGTAGGCGCCCAACGAGGTGAACAGCTCGGCCAGGCGCTGATTGAAGAACAGCACGAAGCCGGCCAGCATAATGACCAGCCCTATCCCCTGCCCCAGGGTGAAGCGTTCCTTGAACACCAGGATGCTGCCCACCAGCAGCATGATCGGACCAGTCTGGATCAACAGTTGGGTGGTGCCCGGGCTCAACAGCTTGAGACCGATCAGATAGAGCACGTAATTGCCCACCAGCCCCAGGACCGCCAGCGCCACCAGCCCTTTACCCTTGTGGCCGAGCGGTTTGAAGCTCGGCAAGCGGCCGATCGCCCGCAACCAGATGAATAACAGTGCACCGGAGACCAGCAGGCGATACCAGGTGACCGTGACCGGGTCCATGAAGTGCAGGACCTGTTTGAGCTTGACGGGCAGAATGCCCCACAGCAGCGCCGTCAGAAGCGCCAGACCGAGGCCCAGCAGCCAGCGGCCGGAAGAGATGTGCATGAGAAGGTTCCAGATTGGCAGAATTGCACGCCGGTCATTCTAGGCAATCGAGCGCTGTGCAGACAGTTACAGCTACTGATGGATGCGTCACAACAGCAAGATAAGCAGTTTCAGCCGAAAAAGCCTACAGACCTCGAGCGCTTGAACATACGCGTTCAACCATGATTACGCTGATAGGTATCCTCACCCATCGCCTGGATCTGCCCCTCGATCAACGCCTCGAAGGGGTCGAGCAAGGCCTGGAAGCTGCGTTCGGACTCCAGCGTTTGCAAGGCCAGCACAATGGACTCCAGGGTCGACAAGGCTTCCGGGCCGGGCGCTTTGCGCAGGCGGTAGCGCGACGCCGGTGCGCCCTGCAAAGAGACTTTCGGCAGTGCCGCCAGCGCCGGGTTGAGGTGAAGCAGTTTGCGCGCCTTGCGCCAGGTGCCATCCGGCACCACCAACAGAAGCGGCAGGTCGTCGTCGGTGAATGGCTGCACAGGTATGGCGCCATCGCCCGGAAACAGCAGACACGCCCGATAACCTGGCCGGGTCAGCAACTCGGGCAGATCCTCGAAGATCTCCCCGACGCGCAGTTGCGCATTACGTAGCCCTAACGCGGCAAGCCGCGCCGTATTCAGTGCATGACCGGCTTCGCTGGGGTGCTGCAGGATGAGCACGCGGGTGCGGCTGTCCAGGCTGGGAATCAGGGCGCACAGACAGTGGCTGGCAGGGCGTTGGCAGCGCTCGCAACGCGGGCGGGACATCATCGACCTCGATACGTAGTCGGCCTAGCGAGTCAGGCCCGAGCGGCGCAGTCTAGCAGATCGGTCTCGTCCGTCGGGGCTGGCCCAGAGATGCGTCGCGACTGGTATAGCCTGCGCGGGAGTTTCCGGCTGCCGGCGGGGGAAACATGGACAGAGAGCAGGTCAGGCAACGCGTCATGGACGCGCTAGGCATCATTCTGGTGGACAAGTCGCAGATCCGCGATGAGGCGACGCTAGGCGAGCTGATGCTGGATGAAGAAGACGTGAACGAACTGTTCGGACGCCTGGAACGGACCCTGGAATGCGAGTTTCCGGCGTTCTTCAGGAACAAGGCAAGAAGCCGACCTCGGCACGTTTCACTGCCGATGATCGTCGATCTTGTCATGCTGCTACAGCCATACGGCAAGGCAGATGACGATAAGCCCGGCAAGCCGTGAGGCATCCGGGCATCAGCCCGTCAAACGGTGCGAACCACTGGCCAGCAGCTGGCAGCCCTGGCCGAAGGGCTCATCGACGACGCTGGCGACGGCGCTCGTCGTCGTGTCGTACTGGCACCGGTTGCAATTTGGGCCGCTCGATCAGGCCCAGCGCAACACCGAGGTCATGAAGCCATTCCTGCAATTTACCGTTCATAACGCCCCCTTCAGGGAAAAGCTGGCGACTTACTGATTATCGGCCGCCCCTACAGATTCTAGAGCCCATTGAGCAACTGGCAGGACCTTCAGGTTTCTGACCAGGGCAATGTGACATCTATTGCCGCAATCTTCATCATCGGGCGATGAATGGCCGGTCGCCTGACTGCTGAACCCGCCCTTGCTGAACAGCTAGTCGGGCAGACGCATCAGACCGTCTTCATCGGTCATGGCCCGCTCCAGCAGGTCGCTCGGCAGACTCTTGCTGGCACGGGCACCCAGCAACCGCAATTGCTCGCTACGGCTGACGAGGTTACCACGTCCCTCGGTCAGCTTGTTACGCGCGGCTGCATAAGCCTTGTCAAGTTGTTGCAGGCGGTTGCCGACCTCGTCCAGGTCCTGGATGAACAGCACGAACTTGTCATACAGCCAACCGGCACGCTCGGCGATCTCCCGGGCGTTCTGGCTCTGTCGCTCCTGCTTCCACAGGCTGTCGATGACCCGCAGGGTGGCCAACAGGGTCGTCGGGCTGACAATCACGATATGCCGGTCGAAGGCTTCCTGGAACAGGTTCGGCTCGGCCTGCAAGGCGGCGGCGAAGGCCGCTTCGATGGGCACGAAGAGCAGCACGAAATCCAGGCTGTGCAAGCCTTCGAGGCGCTTGTAGTCCTTGCCGGACAGGCCTTTGACATGGTTGCGCAGCGACTGCACGTGCTGCTTGAGAGCCGCCTGGCCGATCACCTCGTCGGCGGCGCCCACGAACTGCTGGTAAGCCGTAAGGCTGACCTTGGCATCCACCACCACCTGCTTGTCGCCCGGCAGCATGATCAGCACGTCAGGCTGGAAGCGCTCACCCTCCGGGCCCTTGAGGCTGACCTGGGTCTGATACTCGCGCCCCTTCTCCAGCCCGGCATGCTCCAGCACCCGCTCGAGAATCAGCTCGCCCCAGTTACCCTGGGTCTTCTGCCCCTTGAGGGCCTGGGTCAGGTTGGTCGCCTCGTCGCTCAGACGCAGGTTCAGCTGCTGCAGCCGCTCCAGTTCCTTGGCCAGGGAAAACCGCTCCCGCGCCTCGTTCTGATAACTTTCCTCGACACGCTTCTCGAAGGACTGAATGCGTTCCTTCAGCGGGTTGAGCAATTGGCCGAGCTGTTCCTGGCTGGTCTGCGCGAAGCGCTGTTCGCGCTCGTCGAAGATCTTGCCAGCCAGCTCGGCGAACTGCGCGCGCAACTCGTTACGTGAGTCCTGCAGGTCACTGAGCCGCTGCTGATGGCCTTCCTGCTGCTCACGCAGTTCCGCCTGCAGCGCCGCACATTGAGCCTCAAGACGACGCAGTTCGGCTTCTCTGGCGCTGCGCTCGACGTTCCAGCCTTCGGCGGCGTCGCGACGGTCGTCGCACTCCTGGCGCAACAGCTCGACCTCTCGACGCAGGGCCGCCAATTCTGCTTGCCGTGCAGAGTTGGCCTCGCTCAAGTCGCTGACTTCATCGCGGCAGGCATCGAGCTGGGCATTGAGGCCATCCTGGGCCAGTTGCGCCATGTTCAGACGCTCCTCGAGCAACAACCGCTCGGCCTCGCGGCTGGCCAGGCGGCGCTGCAGTTGCCAAGCCAACGCAACCAATGGCACTGCGGCCATGCCAAGCCCAAGCAACAGGCTGTTCAGGTCCAGCGCCATAACGACTCCATGGATGGGATTTCAATCAGCGGCATTATGCGCGAACGCGCAGGGAAGAAAAGCCAAGGCCAGCGCCAACCACCGATATAGAGCGATCACGTGAGGGGGAAACCACTCTACGCCATTTTTCAGCCGCGTAAAGCCCGCTTTACGCCCCCCACAGGACCGGGACAATCCACAGAAGCTGTGGATAACTCAGTGGACAACCCCCCCTCACCCTCCGCAAACGCAGATGGGGTGGGGCTTGCGCTCAAACTGTCGATTTTTTCACCAGGCAAAAAAAAGCGATGTTTTTCATTGACTTATTTACTCGACGAGGTAAATCAAGCCTTTAGCGGTTTGTGTGACAGTGATGTGGCAGCTTCTTGCGCTAATGTGTACAAGGCATGCATACCGGTCACTTGGTTGTCAAAGGGGCGTTACAATCTTGGCTGTGGCGTGCGACACGCCTTCCTCCCTGTAGGAGGACAGCAGGCCGTTCATCGGAAAGCAGATGTCAGCCTTGCATGAACTGAACATTTACGGCAGAGTCGCCGCCGTTAGTACCAAGCTGAAGATCAATTCACGCCGGTCGATCAGATTCCAGCCCCTTCGCCTTCAGGCAGCGGCCCCGGAATCGGACCACCTCGATGGTTTTTCCGGGCACTCACCTTGTTCGCTGCGCTGACACCACGTTCAGCCCGCCAAGGCCCATGCTCCGCCGACCCCTCTGCAATTGATCAGGAACTTCACCTCGAGCCAGAACCTTTGCTCCTGCGTGTTGCCTGACATCCCACGTACCTACCGGTCAGTCCAAGGCGCTCCACTGTAATGCGCTGCCACTGACTGTCTTCTTCCAGTCAGGTTCTGCGCCCTGCCACGCGCCATTGTTCTGCGTGGCCGGCGTTTACTGGAATTCTCATGGATGCACGGCATCGGATATGCCGTACTCAGGAAAATATCGTGATCATGACCACTCAAAACATTCATACCCAGGAAGCGATTCGCACCCTCACCCACGCCTTCGCCCCCATGCACTGCCTGATTCACGCCGCACGCAAGGGCAGTTTCAGCTTCACGCTGGTCAACGAGCATGGCATCGCCCGCCACAGCGAACGGCTCTACCCGGAACAGTACGCCAGCCCGGCACCGCTGCAAGCCGTGATCGACCGTACGCGTCAGGCGCTGGTTGCCTGACTCAAGGTCGGCATGACCAGGCAGGCTGAGCCTGCCAATGGGCGATGGTTAATCACCAAGGGTTCTATGGACCTCGGGTGATAATGGCAAACGATGTAAAAACAGGCCTTTACATCGTAAATATGACACTACACTTGAACTCAAGCGGCCTGCCGCTTCCGCCGGACCCTACCTCATCCACCGCTGCCAAGCGTGAGGGTCCAGCGGCCACTTCATAGTGAGCGGACTGTCTCATGGGTATTGCAGCCGTACATTTGCACCGTCACGTCATTCGCCCCACCCTGGCCTATCTGGGCCACCGCGACTCCGTCGCCGAAGCCTTGCTGCTCGGCATCGCTGCCAGCCAGTCGGCCCTGGGTGCAGCGCTGGACAGCCGGCGCGGGCATGGCCTGTACCGGATCTCCGAGCAGCGTCACCAGGCCCTGTGGGATCACTACCTGGCCAAGGATCCCGACCTGGCCAGCCTGGTCCGCGGCCTCGCCAGCCAGCACGCATTTCTCAGCGGCCCGCATCTGGAACTCACGGTCAACCTGCGTTACGCCACGGCCATCGCCTGGCTGATGATCCAGGCCCAGTACCGAGCACTGCCCAGCGAAGACGACCCGCTGGCGATGGCACGTATCTGGCGACAGATATTTCAGCCACAAGGTCGCCTGAGAGATTTCGTCATAACCTGGCAGAACAATGTCGCCCCACTCTTCGCTAGTGTATGAGCGCTTGCCCGTAAACAGGCCGATTCGGCGAAGATCACCCCCAATGTCAGATTGTCAGACAAAAAAAAGGCTCTAATTCGGCCTTTTCAGCCTATGGCGCGGCGTAGGAAATATTGATACTTTCGACCGCGTGATTCTCATGGAGTACTAATAATGAAAAAAGCAATGCTCAAGACCACACTCGGATTCACCGCCTGTCTCGCCTCCTCCCACCTCCTCGCATCCGGCTTCGCACTCAACGAACAGAGCATCAGCGGCATGGGCTCCGCCTTCGCCGGTCGGGCCTCGTCGGCAGAAGATGCCAGCACAGTGTCCGGCAACCCGGCCGGTATGGCGTTCATCAAACGCGAGCAGATCAATCTGGGTGCGGCAGCCATTTTCGCCAAGACCGATATTCATGACGGCCGTGGCACCTTTGGCGGCAGCAACGACGGTGACATGGTTCCGGCCATTGCGGTACCCATGGGTTACTACGTCAAACCCCTTAACGAGCAGTGGACCTTCGGCCTGGGCGTCTATGCCCCGTTCGGTCTGCTGACCGACTATGAAGGCGGCTTCGCTGGCCGCTACTGGGCCGACAAAAGCGAAGTGAAGGTCGTCACCGTGCAGCCGACCATCAGCTACGCGTTCAACGACCGTGTGTCGATCGGCTTCGGCCCGACCTTCAACCGCATCGAAGGCGAGCTCAGCTCCCGGACGCTGAATGCTGCATCACCAGGTCTCAACGACGGCAAGGTGACCATCCAGGGCGACGACACCGCCGTGGGCTTCAACGTCGGCCTGATGATCCAGGCCACCGACTCCACCCGCGTGGGCCTGGCCTACCGTTCCAAGGTCGATTACAAGCTGACCGGCAAGACCAAGGTCGAAGGCCCGGGTTTCAGCGTCTTCAGCGGACAGAAATACAAGGCATCGCTGGATATCGAGACGCCTGAATCGGCGGAACTGTCGATTACCCACAAGCTCGACGACCAGTGGACGCTCTACGCCGGCAGCACCTTCACACGCTGGAGCCGCCTGGAATCCCTCAACGTGATCAACAGCGGCGTACCGGCCCAGCTTGGCGGCGCAGCCGGCCCGGTCGGTCGCATCAGCGAAGTGCAGGAATGGCGCGACACCTGGTACCACGCCATTGGCGCGGCTTACAAGGTGAACAACCAGTGGACCCTGCGCACCGGTCTGGCCATGGATCAGTCGCCGGTGAGCAACTCGCACCGCTCGCCACGCATCCCGACCGGAGACCGCAAGATCTTCAGCCTGGGCGCAGCCTACAGCCCGACCGACGACATCACCATCGACTTCGCCTACCTGTACCTGCGTGAGGACGAAGCCAAGATCCGTGATGCAAGCGCCACCAAAGGCGCCTATAGCGCTGACTTCCGCAACAGCGCCCACACCCTGGGCACCTCGCTGACCTACAAGTTCTAAGCGGTCAGCCACAAGAAAGCCCGCTCCCCGAAAGGGCAGCGGGCTTTTTCATGTCCAGTGTTCAGGGTTTGGAGGCGATGGCCTTCTCGATGGCCGCGACCAAGTCCGGGTCATCCGGCTTGGTGGTGCTGCCAAAGTGAGCGATGACCTTACCCTGACGGTCGACCACGTACTTGTAGAAGTTCCAGCGCGGCGCAGTGCCGTCGCTCTGCTCGGCCAGGTTGCGGAACAGTGGAATGGCGTCGTCGCCCCTGACCGGTTGCGGCTCGGTCATGGTGAAAGTCACGCCATAGTTGACGTAGCAGACCTTGGCGGTCTCCTCACCGTCCTTGGACTCCTGTTTGAAATCGTTGGACGGCACGCCCAGCACTTCGAGCCCTTGCGCCTTGTACTTCTGGTTCAGGGCTTCGAGCCCCTTGAACTGCGAGGTGAAGCCACAGAAGCTCGCGGTGTTGACCACCAGCATCGGCTTGCCGGCAAAGCGCTGGCACAGGTCGATGCTCTCCTTGGCGCGCAACTTCGGCAGTTCGCCCTGTCCCTTCAACAATACCGGGCAGTCGGCGGCCATTGCCGGGCCAGCCAAGGCACCCAGCAACAGCGGCAGGGAAATCCAGCGAATCATCATCGGGGGCATCCTTGTGGGGTCACGATGCCCCACACGTTACTCCCAGAACAGGGCGTGGCTCAACAGTTGCCCATACCCAGTTGCAGCGCCGCCAGCCCCATGCGCTGCCAACCCCACCAAGCCAGCGCCAGCAGTGCCACACCGGCCAGGCCGGCCAGCACCCAGGGCGCCAGGCGGATCACACCGCCACCCCGGCCGGCTGCAGGCGCTGCACCGGGCGCTCGCGCACCGGCCAGTTCAGCGCGGCAGCAAGCAGGCTGAGCAGCACGGCGATCTGCCAGACCAGGTCGTAGCTGCCGGTGCGGTCATAGACCACCCCGCCCAGCCAGCCGCCCATGAACGAACCCAACTGGTGGAACAGGAACACGATACCCGCCAGCATCGATAGGTTGCGCACGCCGAAGATCACCGCCACGGTGCCATTGGTCAGCGGCACGGTGGACAGCCACAGCAGCCCCATCGCCATGCCGAACAGGTAGGCCGAGGTCTGGCTGAGCGGCACCCAGAGGAACGCCACGATCGCCACCGCACGCAGCAGATAGAGCAGGCTCAACAGGCGCGGCTTGGACATCCGCCCACCCAGCCAGCCCGCCGTGTAGGTGCCGAAGATGTTGAACAACCCCACCAGGGCCAGCACCGTGGTCCCGACCTGCGCCGGCAAGTGCTGATCCACCAGGTAAGCCGGCATATGCACGGCAATGAACACCACCTGGAAACCACACACGAAGAAGCCCAGCGCCAGCAGCCAGAAACCGGAATGCGAACAGGCTTCGCGCAATGCCTCGCCCAGACTCTGTTGCGGCCCCTGGGCCTCGGGCTGGCGCTGCTCGCGCAGCATGCCGGCCAACGGCAGGATCAACGCCACCAGCAGGCTGAGCACCAGCAGCGCACCGGACCAGCCCAGCCCGCTGATCAGCCCCATGCTGCCGGGCAGCATGGCGAACTGACCGAAGGAACCGGCGGCGCTGGCGATGCCCATGCCCATGCTGCGTTTTTCCGGCGGCAGCGAGCGCCCTACCAGGCTCAGCAGAATGGAAAAGGACGTGCCGGACAAACCGATGCCAATCAGTACACCAGCACTGAGCGACAGGCTCCAGGGCGAATCGGCGACGCTCATCAGCGCCAGGCCGGCGGCATACAGCACGCCACCGATGACCACGATGCGTCGCGCACCGTAGCGGTCGGCCAGCGCCCCGGCGAACGGCTGGGCCAGGCCCCAGAGCAGGTTCTGCAAGGCAATGGCGAAGGCGAACACCTCGCGCCCCCAGCCGAAATCACTGCTCATCGGCGCCAGGAACAACCCGAAGCCATGCCGTATCCCCAGTGACAGCGCCAGGATCAGCGCACTGCCGGCCATGATCCAGCCACTGGTTCGCCAGGCTGATGTCATTGTCATTCCCTCGTGTGTTCGGGTGCTTCCCGTTCTTGTAGGTCTTGGCGCCACGCCATGCTCGTTACTGTCCTTGTATATAGGCGCAGCGCGCGGTGTTGCAAGATATTTCTCGGGCCATCAACGCAGCGCCAAGGCCAGCAGGACGGCCAGCTCCAGCAACTCCAGCAGCGCCCCGGCGGTGTCGCCGGTGGTCCCCCCCAGCCGCAGGAGCATCACCCGGCGCAACCAGAAGAACGTCACGGCAGCAACCACCAGCGCCAGCCCCCCTTCGACGCCAGCCAACGCCACGCAGGCCAGCGCCACGGCGCCCAGCACACCGCGCGCCGCACGGCGAGGCAAATGCTCGGCCAGCGCCTGGCCCAGCCCACCGGCACGCACATAAGGGGTGGTGAGGAACAGCCCCAAGAGCGCCGCACGACCGATTAGGGGGGCCAGCAGCAGCCCGGCCCACCGCCCCTGCTCCAGCAGCGCGAAAAGGGCGCAGAATTTCAGCAGCAGCACCAGCACCAGGGTCACCACGGCGATGGGCCCGCTGCGCGGATCCTTCATGATCGTCAGGGTGCGCTCACGGTCGCCAAAGCCCCCCAGCCAGGCATCGGCACTGTCGGCCAACCCGTCCAGGTGCAGCGCGCCGCTGAGCATCACCCAGGCACTGAGCAGCAAGGCCGCCTGCAGCAACAGCGGCGCACCGTGCAACAGCAGGCCAAGCCCGCTCAGCAACACCCCGAACAGCACGCCGACCAGCGGATAGAACAGCAGCGAACGGCCCATCTGCTCGGGCGCCGGCATACCCGGCAGGCGTACCGGCAGGCTGCTGAGAAATTGCAGGGCGATCCAGAATGGCAGCACGTCAGCACTCCTCCAACTGGCCGGCCGCAGCGACCCGTACGCTGAGCAACGCACCATGCGGCACCCCCACTTGCAACAGTTGCTCGCGTGGCAGGCCCCGGGCACGCGCCAGTAGCAGGCGCATGACCCCGCCGTGACAGACCAGCAGCACCCGCTCGCCGGCATGAGCCTGATACATGCGTTGCAGCGCCGCCTCGACCCGCGCCGCGAAGGCACTCACCGGCTCGCCGCCAGGCGGAGTGAAGGCGTAAGGATCGTCCCAGAAGGCGCCCAGCCCCTCGGGGTCGATGGCCATGATCTGCGCCGCGCTGCGCCCTTCCCAATCGCCGAAATGCAGCTCCTGCATCTCGGGTTCCAGGCGCAACGGCAGGTCCAGGCGTGCCGCCAGGGCCTCGGCGAAGCGGGCGCAGCGTTGCAGTGGCGAACTGACGATGCGCGTCCACGGCCCGGCACCCTCGGTGGCCGCGTGCATCTGCGCCCAGCCGGCCTCGGTCAGTGCATCGTCGAGGCTGCCGCGCAGGCCGCCACCCAGCTCGGTTTCGCCATGGCGCAGCAGGTCGACGATCATGCCGGGCGGTCCGCCACCGCCGCCTCGGCGAAGGTCGCCATACCGTTGTGCAGCTCGCAGGCCAGACGCACCAGCGGCACCGCGAGGGCCGCTCCGCTGCCCTCGCCCAGACGCAGACCCAGGTCGAGCAGCGGCTCGGCCTGCAGCACTTCCAGCACATGGCGGTGGCCCGGTTCGGCACCGCGATGCCCGAACAGCAGCCAGGGCCGCACGGAAGGGTTGAGACGCACGGCGACCAGCGCTGCGACGCTGCAGATGAAACCATCCACCACGGCGACGATGCCTTCCTGGGCGCAGGCCAGGTAGGCGCCGGCCAGGGCAGCGATCTCGAAACCGCCCAGGCTGAACAGGCTACCCAGTGGATCGCCAGCGTGTTCGGCATGGCGCGCCAGGCCGCGTTCGATGACGGCGGTCTTGTGCAACACACCTTCGGCATTCAGGCCAGTGCCGGGACCGACCAGCAAGGGCGCGGCGCACTCCAGCAGAGAGCAGGCCACGGCGCTGGCCGCCGTGGTGTTGCCGATGCCCATTTCACCGCCGACCAGCAGTTCGCACCCTGCGGCCTTGGCCCGCAGCACGCTGTCGCGCCCGGCCAGCAGCGCGGCATGGCCCTGGTCGGCGTGCATCGCCGGGCCGTCGACGAAGTTCGCGGTGCCGGCGCCGAGGCGCAGATGACGCACGCCGGGCAGATCCATGGGGCTGACCGTGCCGAGGTCGACCACGTCCAGCTGCGCGTCCAATTGCCGGGCCAGGACGCTGATTGCCGCGCCGCCGTTGACGAAGTTGCCGAGCATCTGCCCGGTGACAGCCTGCGGATAGGCCGAAACGCCTTCGCCGACCACGCCATGGTCACCGGCAAAAATGGCGATCCACAGCCGCTCGGCACTGGGCTTCTCGCGGCCCTGCAGGCCGGCGAGCTGCACCGCCAGGCGCTCGAGCTGGGCCAGCGAGCCGGCCGGTTTGGTCAGTTGCTGTTGACGCGCCAGGGCCGCTTCGCGGGCCGGCACGTCGATTTCACGGGCAGGCGCAAGCCACCAGGATTGAGTCATGGAGCGGTTCCTTTCAAGGTCATGGGCAGGCCGGCCACGGTCAGCACGACGCGCTGACAACGTTCGGCCAGGGCCTGATGCAGCAGGCCGGCTTCGTCGACGTAACGGCGGGTCAGTTCGCCAAGGGGCACCACACCCAGGCCGGTCTCGTTGCTGACGAAGATGATCTCGCCGGGCAGGTCGACCACCTCTTCGAGCAGCGCCTGCCGCTCGGCAGCCAGACGCTGCGGATCATCGAGCATCAATAGATTGGTCAGCCACAGGGTCAGGCAGTCGACCAGCAGGCAGTTCCCCGGTGCTGCCTGCTCGCGCAGCACTCGCGCCAGCTCCAGCGGTTCTTCCACCAGACCCCATTCAGCGGGGCGGCGCTGGCGGTGCAGGGCCACCCGGGCATCGAGTTCGCCATCCACTGGCTGGCTGGTCGCAATGTAGGTCACGGCCAGGCCCGAGCCACTCGCCAGGCTTTCGGCCAGGCGGCTCTTGCCCGAACGGGCGCCGCCGAGAATCAGTTGCAGCATGTCAGCGCGCTTCCCTATCAGATGCATCCAGGCCACACAGCTGGCGCAGCAGCGTGCCGTCCAGATGCTGGTCCACCAGGTCGGCCAGGCGCTCGATGTCGCGCTCACGCAAGGCGTGGTAATCGACGCTTTGCACATCCTCAAGCCCGGCCCAGCGCAGCAAGGCACCACAGGCGGCGGGCGACTCGAACAGCCCGTGCAGGTAGGTACCCAGCACTTGACCATCGGTGCTCTGCGCACCGTCGCAACGACCGTCGTCCAAGCGCACCGCCGGATTCTCCAGGGCCGCCCCGGACGTGACCCCGGCGTGAATTTCGTAACCGCTGACCTCGGCGCCCTCCAGGTCCAGCCGGCCGCGCACGTTGCGCAGTTGCTTCTCGGCCTCCAGCACGGTGCTCAGCGCCAACAGGCCGAAGCCGTCGCTGCAGCCCGGCGCGCCCTCCAGGCCTAGCGGGTCGTGGACCTGCTGGCCAAGCATCTGCAGGCCGCCGCAAATGCCCAGCAGCTTGCCGCCATAGCGCAGGTGGCGGGTGATGGCCGTCTCCCAGCCGTTGGCGCGCAGGTAGGCCAGGTCACTGCGCACGCTCTTGGAGCCCGGCAGGATGATCAGGTCAGCGGGGGGGATCGGCTGACCAGGCCCGACGAACTGCAGGTCGACCTGCGGATGCAGGCGCAAAGGATCGAAATCGGTATGGTTGCTGATACGCGGCAACACCGGCACCACCACACGCAGCAACTGCCCGGCCTTGTCGCCCTGACGACGGTCCAGGCCATCCTCGGCCTCCAGATGCAAGTCCATCAGGTACGGCAGCACGCCGACCACCGGTTTGCCGGTGCGCTGCTCCAGCCAGTCCAGGCCGGGTTGCAGCAGGGCGACATCGCCCCGGAAGCGATTGATGATGAAGCCCTTGACCCGCGCCTGCTCGCTGGGCGACAGCAGCTCGAGTGTACCGACCAGATGGGCAAAGACCCCGCCACGGTTGATGTCGGCGATCAGCAGCACCGGGCAATCCGCCGCCTCGGCGAAACCCATGTTGGCGATATCGTTGTCGCGCAGGTTGATCTCCGCCGGCGAGCCGGCACCTTCGACCATCACCACCTGGTAGGCGTCGCGCAGGCGCTGGTGCGACTCCAGCACCGCCTGCATGGCGATGGCCTTGTAGCCGTGGTAGGCCACGGCATTCATGGTGGTCACGGCTCGACCGTGGATGATCACCTGCGAACCGGTGTCGGTGTTGGGCTTGAGCAGCACCGGGTTCATGTCGGTGTGCGGTACCAAACCACTGGCCTGGGCCTGCACCGCCTGGGCGCGGCCGATTTCACCGCCGTCGGCGGTGACGGCACTGTTGAGTGCCATGTTCTGCGGCTTGAACGGCACCACGCTGACGCCCTGGCGACGCAGCCAGCGGCACAGGCCGGTCACCAGGGTGCTCTTGCCGGCATCGGAAGTGGTGCCCTGCACCATGAGGGTGGTCATCGAAGGTCCTTGCGGTAGTCGAGCAACAGGCTTTCCAGGCGCTGCCAGTCCGCTTCGCTGGCAGGCAGGCCGAAGCGCAGGCTGCTCTGCGCACCCTCGCCGCTGAACAGGCGCAGCAGCACACCGCGCTGCGCCGCGAATTGGTAAAGCGCCGCCGCCTGGTCGGTCACGCAGCGCTGGAAGAGTGCGCAACCGCCATCGGGTGGCAGCCCGTGGGCCGTCAGCAACGCCTGCAAGCGGGCGGCAGCCTGTTCGGTACGCTCACGCTGGCGTTGCTGGCCCTCGCGGTCGCTGAGACAGGCCAAGCCGACCTTGCGGCTCGGGCCGCTGACCGTCCAGGGACCTAGCTCGCTGGCCAGGGCCTTGAGCAGGCCAGGCTCGGCCAGCACGAAACCCAGACGCACCCCGGCCAGGCCGAAGAACTTGCCGAACGAGCGCAGCACGATCAGCCCGCTGCGCCCGGTCTCGGCGGCCAGGCTGAGGGTCGGGGTGTTATCCATGAAGGCTTCGTCGACCACCAGCCAGCCACCGCGCTCGGCCAGGCGCGCATGCCACTCCAGCAGGCGCTCGGTCGGCAGCAGGCGGCCAGTGGGGTTGTTGGGGTTGACCACCACCAGTACGTCCAGGGTTTCGAGGAAATGCTCGACCTCAGGTTCGAGCACTTCGCGCACCAGAAAACCGTGCTTGCGCCAGGCATGCGCGTGCTCGGCATAGCACGGCGACAACACCCCGACCCTGCCGGTGCCGCGCAAGCGCGGCAGGGCCTGGATCGCCGCCTGGGAACCGGCTACCGGCAGCAGTTGTGCGGCACCGTAGTAGGCACAGGCGGCGGCTTCCAGACCGTCATCGGTTTCCGGCAGGCGCGCCCAGTCGCGCGCTTCGATTGGCGGAATCGGCCAGGCCCAGGGCGCGATGCCGGTCGACAGGTCGAGCCATTGCGCTTGAGCAATCCCATAGCGCTGCGCGGCGGCGCGCAGCCGGCCACCATGCTCAAGCATAGAACGCACCTCCCAGACAAAGGACCAGCAGCCACAGCCACACACCGCGCTGCACCAGTTGCCAGCCGGCCTCGATGGCTTGGGCATCGGCTGGCCGACCTTCGCCCAGCGCCGGGCGCTCGTGCAACTCGCCGTGATAGATCGCCGCACCACCGAGTTGCACCTGCAGGGACCCGGCACCGGCCGCCATCACCGGGCCGGCATTCGGGCTGTCCCAGGTCGGCCCCTGACTGCGCCAGCAGCGCAGCGCACCGCGGGTATGGCCCAGCACGGCGTAGGTCAGCACCACCAGCCGCGCCGGAATATAGTTGAGCAGGTCGTCGATCTTCGCCGCTGCCCAGCCGAAGCGTTCGAAACGTTCGTTGCGGTAGCCCCACATGGCATCCAGGGTATTGCTCAGGCGATACAGCACCACGCCCGGAGCGCCGGCGACCACGAACCAGAACAGCGCAGCGAACACCGCATCGCTGCCGTTCTCCAGCACCGACTCGGTGGCCGCCCGCGCCACGCCGTTGGCCTCCAGGTCGTCGGTCTTGCGGCTGACCAGGTAGCTGACCCGTCGCCGCGCTTCAGCGAGGTCGCCACCGCGCAGTGCAGCAGCCACCGGCATCACGTGCTCGCCAAGACTGCGCAGGCCCAGGGCACAGTACAGGGCAAGGATTTCCACCAGGGTGCCTAGATAAGGCAGCCAGCTCAGCAGGGTGACCAGTAGGGTCAGCGGCAACACCGCCAGCACCCAGGCCGTCACGCCGTGGCTGCGCCAGCCGCGCCCGCCGGCGTTGAAGCGTTGTTCGATACGCCCGGCATAATTGCCGAACGCAACCAGCGGATGCGAGCGTTTCGGTTCGCCGAGCAGCGCATCCAGCGCCACGCCCGCCACGCTCAACAACGCCACACTCATGGCTGCACTCCCCATTGGTTGTCATATACCAGTTGTTCCAGCGGGCGCGCCTGCGCCCAGCCTTCGAGCACCAGCATGGGCGCCGGGTAGAACCCCTGCACCGGCCCCAGGCAGAGAATCGCCAGGGGCCGCGCACCGTCGGGCATACCCAGCAGGTCGGCCAGCGCCTGCGGGTCGAACAGCGACACCCAGCCCATGCCCAGGCCTTCGGCACGGGCCGCCAGCCACAGGTTCTGGATGGCGCAGGACAGCGAAGCGATGTCCATTTCCGGCAGGGTACGGCGGCCGAACACATAGGCCTCGCGACCGTCCATCAAGGCCGCGACGATCACTTCGGCGCAATCGCTGATGCCCTCGACCTTGAGCTTCATGAACTCGTCGGAGCGCTCGCCCAGAGCTTCGGCGGTGCGTACCCGCTCGTCCTCCACCAGGGCCTGCAGGCGGCCACGCAATTGAGTGTCACGGATGCGGATGAACCGCCAGGGCTGCATCAGGCCGACGCTGGGCGCGTGATGCGCGGCCTCCAGCAAACGGGCCAGCACCTCGGGCGCCACGCTGCCGCCGCTGAAGTGGCGCATGTCACGGCGCTCGGCAATGACGCGGTACACCGCGGCGCGTTCTTCGGCACTGAACGGCACGTCGCTCATGGGCGCGCCTCGTCAGGGTGGAACAGCGCGGCCACGGCCTGCGGATTGGACGGAAAGTAGAAATGCACGTAAGAGGCGGTGAGCCGCCCCACGCGGTACACCGCCTCGGCGCCGCGCCCGCCGTTGGGGCTGACACCGCGGGCGATGGGCTGCAACTCGGTGCTGGTCAGCGAATGGTGATAGGTGTGCCCGCGCAGCAGGCCTTCGGGCAGCTCCACGGCCTGCAGGGCCAGGGCAGCGAGACGTTTCTGCATCACCGCTTCGCCAGGCAGCAGGCCGACCAGCTCGGCGCGGGTGCCATCGACATCGGTCAGCGCATCGAGCAGGTACAGCATGCCGCCGCACTCGGCCAGCAGCGGCTTGCCGGCGGCATGGTGAGCGGCGATGGCGCCACGCATCGCCCGGTTGTCCTGCAGCGCCAGGTGATGCAGCTCCGGGTAACCGCCGGGCAGGTAGAGGCTGTCGGCCTCTGGCAGCGCGCTGTCGTGGATCGGCGAAAAGAAACTCAGCTCGGCCCCCATGGCGCGCAGCAGGTCGAGGCTGGCGCCATACGTGAAGGCGAACGCCTCGTCGCGCGCCACGGCAATGCGCACACCGGCCAGCAACGGCTCGGCGGCCTCGAGCGGCGGCGCGGCGAAGCTGACCGGCGGCGGCAGCGGCACCTCGCAAGTGCTGGCCAGCGCCTGCGCGGCGGCATCCAGACGCATGTCCAGGTCGTTCAGTTCACTGGCCTGAACCAGGCCCAGGTGGCGGCTGGGCAGTTCGATGCCGGTCTCGCGGGACAGTGCGCCATACCAGCGCAGCCCCTCGGTCAGGCTGTTTTCCAGCAATTGCGCGTGACGCACGGTGCCGACGCGGTTGGCCAGTACCCCGGCGAATGGCAGGTCCGGCTGGTAGCGCGCCAGGCCCAGGGCAAGGGCGCCGAAGGTCTGGGCCATCGCCGTGCCGTCGATCACGCCGAGCACCGGCACGCCGAAATGCCGCGCCAGATCGGCACTGGAGGGCGTGCCGTCGAACAACCCCATGACCCCTTCGATAAGAATCAGGTCCGCCTCTGCCGCCGCCTCCCACAACAGGCGGCGGCTCTCCCCGGCGCCGACCATCCACAGGTCGAGCTGGTACACCGGCGCGCCGCTGGCGCGTTCGAGAATCATCGGGTCGAGAAAGTCCGGGCCGCACTTGAACACTCGGACCTTGCGGCCCTGATTGCGGTGCAGGCGCGCCAGGGCGGCGGTGACGGTGGTCTTGCCCTGACCGGACGCCGGTGCGGCGATCAGGACCGCCGGGCACTGGCGAGAGGCATCACTCACAGTTCGATGCCCTTTTGCGCGCGGATACCAGCCTGGAAGGCGTGCTTGACCATGCCGATCTCCGACACGGTGTCGGCGAGGTCGACCAGCTCAGGCTTGGCGCCGCGCCCGGTGACCACTACGTGCTGCATCGGCGGGCGGGCCTGCAGGTCAGCAAGCACCTGGTCGAGATCCAGGTAACCATGCTTGAGGGCGATGTTCAGTTCATCGAGGATCACCAGGTTGACGCCAGGGTCGGCGAGCATCTGCCGCGACACTTCCCAGGCGGCCTGGGCAGCGGCGATGTCACGCTGGCGGTCCTGGGTTTCCCAGGTAAAGCCCTCACCCATGACGTGGTAGCGCACCTGCTCGGGAAAGCGCCGGAAGAACAGCTCTTCGCCGGTGGCATTGCGGCCCTTGATGAACTGCACCACGCCGCACTGCATGCCATGGCCCATGGCCCTGGCCAGCATGCCGAACGCCGAACTGCTCTTGCCCTTGCCGTTGCCGCTGAGCACCAGCAGCAGGCCGCACTCGTTGGGCGAGTTGGCAATGCGTTCGTCGATAATGGCTTTCTTGCGCTGCATGCGCGCCAGGTGGCGCTCGTCGCGCTCGGGGGATTCGTTCATCTCAGCTCTCCGCTGGTCACACAGGCGAAAGCAGACGACAGGACGACAAGGCAGACGGCGGCCTTGCGCATAGCATCGCCCGCCGTGATGCCGTGAATAAGTGACAGGCCGGTCTCCGGGCTCATGAGCGAAGCGCGAGGCTTCTCCGGGCTAGGCCCGACCATGCGCCTTCCCGACGTGCGTCAGTGGCATAAGGCATGGGGTTGGCTCATCTACCGTTGCGGGGGCAGCGCCGGAATCGAAAAAAGTCTCTTCCCACCGGCTTCCCTGTTTCACCTTGCCAATCGATGATTGCAAGGCACCTGAAACGAACCGCGAAGGGTAGAGTGTTGGGCTGGGAGCGTCAAACAGTATCGGATTGAACCTGGCCGCTCGCCCTGCCTCTATCAGTCATCCCCTCCGGCGCTGCCGAACCAGGAGTCCAGCATGTCCAGATCCGCTCCACGCCTGATCCTCACTTTGCTGGTCGCGGGCGGCCTGGCAGCCTGTGGCGAAACCGCCCGCTTGCAGGTCGCCGACGGCACCGGCCCCAGCCCCCGGCTGCCGGAACCGAACAAGACCCTGATCCCCACCGTGAACATCGCTCCGGCGGTCGGCTGGCCGGCGGGGGCAAAACCGCTCGCCGCACCCGGCACCCAAGTGGTGGCCTTCGCCAATGGCCTGGATCACCCGCGCTGGCTATACGTGCTGCCCAATGGCGATGTGCTGGTCGCCGAATCCAACGCGCCGGCCAAGGCGTCGTCATCGGGCGGCCTGCGCGAGTGGATCGCCAGCAAGATCATGCAGCGTGCCGGCGCCGGCGTGCCGAGCGCCAACCGCATTACCCTGTTGCGCGATGAAGACAACGACGGCGTGGCCGACACCCGCTCGGTCCTACTGGAAAACCTGAACTCTCCGTTCGGCATGGCGCTGGTGGGCCATACCCTCTACGTGGCCGACACCGACCGGCTGATCAGCTTCCCCTACGAAAGCGGCCAGACTCGCATCAGCGCAGCGCCTACCCTGGTCACCGAACTACCCGGCGGGCCGCTCAACCACCATTGGACCAAGAACGTCATCGCCAGCCCGGACGGCCGCAAGCTGTACGTGACGGTGGGCTCCAACAGCAACGTGGGTGAAAACGGCCTGGATCAGGAACAGGGCCGTGCAGCGATCTGGGAAGTGGACCGGGCCAGCGGCCAGAAGCGCCTGTTCGCTACCGGCCTGCGCAACCCCAATGGCATGGATTGGGAGCCCCATACCGGCAAGCTGTGGACGGCCGTGAACGAGCGTGACGAGATCGGCAGCGACCTGGTGCCCGACTACGTGACTTCAGTGCAGGACGGCGGTTTCTATGGCTGGCCCTGGAGCTACTATGGCCAGCACGTGGACCAGCGAGTAACACCGCAGAACCCGGCACAGGTGGCCAAGGCCCTTGTACCCGACTACGCGGTCGGCCCGCACACCGCGTCGCTGGGCCTGGCCTTCTCCAACGGCAAGAGCCTGGCCGCGCCCTTCGACCAAGGCCTGTTCGTCGGCCAGCATGGCTCATGGAATCGCAAGCCGCACAGCGGCTACAAGGTGGTGTTCATTCCGTTCAGGGATGGCAGACCCGCCGGCCAGCCACTGGATTTGCTGACCGGCTTTCTCGACGCAGAAGGCCAGGCCATGGGCCGCCCGGTTGGCGTAGTGCAGGACAAGCACGGCGGTGTGCTGGTGGCCGATGACGTGGGCAATACGATCTGGCGAGTGACATCGGCGCCTTAGGTGATAGATGGCCCCGTACGGCCCTGAGCGGCTTCAGCCGCGATACTGTTCAGTTAGGCCGGGTAGGAGCGGCTTCAGCCGCGAAGCGCCCACATGTTCCCAACAGATGCAGTGAGTTTCCTGGCGCTTCGCGGCTAAAGCCGCTCCCACCGGGGCACATGCCGCTTAGCTCCCAGCTTATGCCGCTACGACCGGAGCCGCACTGCTTGCGCGCTCAGCGGGCGTTCTGCGCCAGGCTCGAAGGCTGCAGCACGCGCTTGGCGTTCAGGTACGCCTTCTGCCAGTAAGGCGAGCCGATGTTGTCCAGCTTGACCGTGCCACCGGTGGCGGGAGCATGCACGAAGCGCCCTTCGCCGACATAGATACCGGCATGGGACACCTGCGAGCCGCCCGAGGTGGCGAAGAATACCAGGTCACCGGTCTGCAGCTGTTCACGGCTGACACTGGGGGCATTCATCACGATCATGTCGCGGGTCGAGCGCGGCAGGCTGATACCGGCCATGTCGCGGTACACGTAGGCGATCAGGCCGCTGCAATCGAACCCGGAATCCGGCGTGTTGCCACCCCAGCGATAGGGCGTACCGACCAGGCCCAGGGCGCGGAACAGCACATCTTCAACGACAGGAGAAGACATGACCGCCGGGGCGATGATGACGGGGCGCTGCACGACCTTGGGCTGCGGTGGCGGCGCACTGGCGCACGCGCCCAGTAAGGCCGCCAGGGAAATCACGGTTACACGCAAGGTCATCGACATCACCACAACAACTCCCTTCGGATGCGGCCTGTTGCCGAAATTCAAAAAACCCGGTCAGGGACCGGGTTCAGATTACTTGTGACGCTTGATGTTAGCTGGCTTGACGCTGGTGGTGGTCATCGCAGTGGTCTGCGCGTCCCCCGTTGCCGGTACCAGCGCCAGTGCGCGCTTGGCTTCGACGAAGGTCTTGCTCCAGTAGGAGTCGTCCAGGCTGTCGATTCTCACACCCCCGCTGCGGCGGCTGCTGGAGTGGATGAACTGGTCATCACCCAGGTAGATGGCGGCGTGGCTGATGCGACCGCGGCCGGCGGTGCTGAAGAACAGCAGGTCGCCTGGCTTGAGGTCGCGGCGCGACACCTGGGGTGCGTCGATATTCATCATTTCGCGGCTGGAGCGCGGCAGGTTCATGCCGGCCTCTTCGCGGAACAGATAGCCGATGAAGCCGCTGCAGTCGAAACCGGCGGTGGAATTGCCGCCAAAGCGATAGCGGGTGCCTATCAGCGACTTGCCACGTTCGAGGATGCTGTCGGCCAGCAGCGGCAACTGATAGCTGGTGTCGTCGGAGAACTCGGCCAGTTCTTCTTCGCTTTCCAGGCTCTGCCGGGATTGCGCATGCAACGCCTGACGGGCGCTGGACTGGGCGGTAACGGAATTCTGGTACTGCTGGGGCTGCTGGGTCACCGATGACTGGGTGGAGCAACCGAACAGGAAAGTCACGAAAGCGAGTGGCACGAGGGGTGCGAAGCGAACAACCTGCATGGGCACGACCGTGGCTGGAAATGATGAGGAGCGCAGACTATGCCCACTATCATGGCAATTTGCAAATTCTATTGAATTAAATGTGACTTATCAGCTCAGGCATGACATGTGCTGCCCTGCCTTGCAGGAAAATGTCCATCGACGCGCTGTGATCGGTGGCCTGAGGATTGATTTCCAAGGTAAAGCCGCCCGACACCCGGGTGCGCAGCATGGGCTCGTGGATGTAAGGAAAGCTCGCCGTGGTGCCGATGCTCAGCACCGCGTCGAAGCCCAGGGTCATCTGACGCTCCAGGGTACGCAGTGCTTCGGCGGGGAGCATTTCCTGAAACAGCGTGACCGGCGGGCGCAGCACACCGCGGCACGCCTTGCACAACGGTGGTAATGGACCGTCCAGATGCACGGCCAGTTCCGCCTCCTGGGCGTTGCATGCCTGGCAGTACAGGGGCCAGAACTGCCCATGGATCTCGATCAGCCGCTCGACCGGGCTGCCCGCCGCGCGGTGGTAGCCGTCGACATTCTGGGTCAGCACCCAGCACTCGGGCTTGCGGCGCTGCAACTGGGCGATGGCGTAATGGGCGACGTTGGGCTCGCCAGCCAGGCAGGCCTTGCCCAACTGGGCGATGTATTTCCAGCACAGCGCCGGGTCGCGGCGCAGCATCGGCCCGGACAGCGCCATCTCGATAGGCAGGCCATCGTCGGTATGGCCGTTGTAGAGCCCCCCGACACCACGATAGGTCGGCAACCCGGAATCGGCCGACAACCCGGCCCCGGTGATCACCAGAATGCGCTGCGCATGACGCAGGGCGGCGGCGGCCTGGCGAATCAGTTGCGGGTCCGGCGTAGCGGCTACCAACCCAGGGTTTCCTTGAGGAAAGGAATGGTCAGCTTGCGCTTTTCTTGCAGCGAGGCCTGGTCCAGGCGTTCGAGCAGCTCGAACAGCGCGCTCATGCTGCGCGTGCCACGGGTCAGAATGAAGTGCCCGACTTCGTCGGTGAGGTGCAGGCCACGCCGCGAGGCACGCAGTTGCAGGGCACGCAGCTTGTCTTCATCGGACAGGCCACGCATCTGGAACACCAGCGCCATGGTCAGCCGCGACTTGAGGTCCGGCAACTTGATGGGCAATTCGCGGGGCGACTTGGAGGCCGCGATCAACAGGCGTCGGCCACTGTCGCGCAAGCGATTGAACAGGTGGAACAGCGCTTCTTCCCAGTCCGGCTTGCCGGCGATGGCCTGCAGGTCGTCCAGGCACACCAGCTCGTACTGCTCCAGATGGTCGAACAGCTCGACGCCCTGCTCCAGCAACTCGGCCAGCGGCAGGTAGACCGCCGGCTCGCCCAGCTGCTTGAAGCGCAGGCACGCCGCCTGCAACAGGTGGGTGCGTCCTACGCCGTCCTTGCCCCATAGATAGATGAGACTTTCGGTCCACCCCGCGTCCGCTTCGCACAGGCGCTCGACATAGCCGAGCGCCGCTGCATTGGCGCCCGGGTAGTAATTGATGAAGGTGGCGTCATCGCGCAGACGCACACTCAGGGGCAGCTGAACGGGTTTCATGCTGGCTGGGCGCTTCCCGGAAGCAAGCGGTGACCTCTGAACAAAGATAGCAAAGTCTATACCCGCTGGCCGGACCGCACAATGCGACGGACTTCAAGCAAAATCAAAGGCTTGCGAAATCGCCGCAACGACAGTGTCGGCACGCGCCAGCATTCGGTTTCAAAGTTCCGGGTCGCGGTCGCCGGCATACATCTGCGATTCCTTGTACAGCGCATGCAGATGGCGCAGCAGCACCATGATCACCGCCGCCACCGGCAGCGCCAGAAGGATGCCGGTGAAACCGAACAGCTCGCCACCCGCCAGGATGGCGAAGATCACTGCCACCGGGTGCAGGCCGATGCGATCACCGACCAGCAACGGCGTGAGCACCATACCTTCCAGGGCCTGACCCACCATGAACACCGCGACGATGCCGAGCATCGGATAGAGGTCGCCGCCGAACTGGAACAGCCCGGCGATCAGCGCCGAGCCAATGCCGATGACGAAGCCCATGTACGGCACGATGGCCGCCAGGCCGGCGATCATGCCGATCAGCAGGCCCAGCTCCAGCCCGACCAGCATCAGGCCTGCCGCATAGATGACGCCCAGGCCGACCATCACCAGCAGCTGCCCGCGAATGAACGCCCCCAGCACCTCATGACACTCGCCGGCCAGTTGCACGATCTGCGCCTCACGCTGACGCGGCAGCAAGCCGCGGATGCGCGCCATCATCAGGTCCCAGTCGCGCAGCAGGTAGAAGGCCACCACCGGAATCAGCACCAGGTTGGCCAGCCAGCCGATCAGCGCCAGGCTCGACGCCGTCGCCTGCGAGAGCACCACACTGACGATGTCCCCAGCCTGGCCGATGTGCCCGGCCAGGGCCGCCTTGATCTTGTCGAAGCGCCAGAAGCCATCGGCCAGGCCGAACTTGGCCTGTACCCAGGGCAAGGCGGTGTGCTGCAGCCAGTCGAGGATCTGTGGCGCCAGCTCGTACAAGCGCACCAGTTGCTTGACCAGCATCGGCACCAGAATCAGCAGCAAGGCCAGCAGCACCAGGGTGAACAGGCCGAATACCACCACCACGCTCAAGGAGCGGGACAGGCGCAGACGCTCCAGGCGATCGACCAGCGGGTCACCCATGTAAGCCAGCAGCAACGCCACCAGGAACGGCATGAGGATCGGGTGCAGCAGAAAGATGAAGGCGACCAGCAGCGCCGCGCCGCCCAGCCAGTACCAGCGTTTAGTGTCGGTCATGATGTTCCTTGCATCGGATGTCCCTTGAACCAAGGCCTGGACGGCCTTGCACAGGCAGCCAGTGCCGCAACAGGCGACACCGGCTCAGCACCGCCGGATCACCAGCGGAAATACAGCGTGTTGCTTGCGGCAGGTACGGGGGCGCCTGGCGCCTGCGGGGTGGCGGCGGCATTAACCGGGGCGGCCTCACTGGCGGGTACTTCCTGCAGGTGGGCCAGGGACAGTTGGCTGCGCAACTGCTCGGCACTGGCACCGACCTCGAAGCTGGCCTTGTCGCCCTCGACCAGCAGCAATTTGCCACCGAAGGGCTCCAGCAGGCGCATCAGCTGCGCGTAGCGCTCCAGGTTCATGCCTTGCACCTGAAGCGTCTGACTGCTGGCACTGCTGCCGGGCTTGACCGCGAAGCGCGGTGCAAGGCGCTCGCTCACCGCGAGCAGCACCGCATCGGCCAGGGCTTCAGAGGTATCGGCCGTAGCCTTGCCCTGCTCGCGCTGGTCACCCAGCCAGAGCCGCCATTCACCTTGCCACTTGCCAGCGTCTTCACGGGCATGCACCGCCAGGATGGCATCGGTGCCGTAGCGCTCGGAGGCTTGTTTGAGTTCGGCAGGGTCCGCAGCGGAAAGGCTCTTGGCGTTCGCCACGCTCTGCTCGGAGAGGTCTGCCAATGGCAGGTGCAGAGGCAACCCACGGTGCTGGGCTGCGCGGCGCAGCGGCTCGGCAGCAGGCTGGCCGTCGCCGACCAGGTTGGAACCTTCGGTGGAATCAATCAGCCACCAGCCGATCATGCTCGGGCGGTTGCTGCCCCAGATCGGCAGCCCGGCCTGGCGCAGGCTGCGGTCGGTGCTGGCCGGGTCGAAGTCCACCAGCAGGGTCTGCGGCGGCCCGGCCTCGTAGCCGTACTGGCTGATGATCTGTTGCGGGTTCTTGCGCACGTCGGCCAGTGCCGCGCCCTCGGCGGCCTTGGTGCTACCGGTGAGACGTCCCACCAGCGTCTGCAGCGCTGCCTGGGTAGCGCGCTCGCGCTCGTCCGGCGACTGGCTGCTCACCGGTTCGCGTACTTGGTAGAGGTCATTCACGGTCTGCGCGAAAACCGGCAGGCTCGCCAGGCTCAGGCAGCCGAGGAAGAGGAATCTGGAAAAACGCATGGGCAGGTCCTGAAAGGAAAGAAAGCAGGCTCTAGACAGCAGCATGCGCCCAATCATTCACATTCGGGTCGCGATTGTACAGAGCGCCGGCCTGTACATACCCCGGCTTTCATGTGCGCCAGCCCCTGCCCGTCGGGCCAAGGATGGCTCCAGCGCGGCAAGCCTGCTAAAATCGCGCGCCTTCGCAGACCGACCATGGTACCGGTTCCGAAACAGTGCAGCGCATTACCGCGCCACTGGCCCGGACCCGACCGCAGCGGTCGATTCTCTTTCCGAATCCCCCCTAAAGGCCTGGATTTTTTATGAGCAAGCAACCCTCCCTGAGCTACAAAGACGCCGGTGTGGACATCGACGCCGGTGAAGCATTGGTCGAACGCATCAAAGGCGTGGCCAAGCGCACTGCGCGCCCTGAAGTCATGGGCGGCCTGGGAGGTTTCGGCGCGCTCTGCGAAATCCCCGCCGGCTACAAGCAGCCGGTACTGGTCTCCGGCACCGACGGCGTAGGCACCAAGCTGCGTCTGGCGCTGAACCTGAACAAGCACGACAGCATCGGCCAGGACCTGGTCGCCATGTGCGTCAATGACCTGGTGGTGTGCGGTGCCGAGCCGCTGTTCTTCCTCGACTACTACGCCACCGGCAAACTGAATGTCGACGTCGCCGCCACCGTGGTCACCGGCATCGGCGCTGGCTGCGAACTGGCTGGCTGCTCCCTGGTGGGTGGCGAGACCGCCGAGATGCCAGGCATGTACGAAGGCGAAGACTACGACCTGGCCGGCTTCTGCGTAGGTGTGGTGGAAAAGGCCGAGATCATCGACGGCTCGAAGGTCGCCACCGGTGACGCACTGATCGCCCTGCCCTCCTCCGGCCCGCACTCCAACGGCTACTCGCTGATCCGCAAGATCATCGAAGTCTCTGGTGCCGACATCGAAAGCACCCAACTGGGCGGCAAGCCACTGGCCGACCTGCTGATGGCCCCGACGCGCATCTACGTCAAGCCGCTGCTCAAGCTGATCAAGGAAACCGGCGCAGTGAAGGCCATGGCCCACATCACCGGTGGCGGCCTGCTGGACAACATCCCGCGGGTACTGCCAGCCGGCGCCCAGGCGGTCATCGATGTCGCCAGCTGGGAGCGCCCGGCGGTGTTCGACTGGCTGCAGGAAAAAGGCAACGTCGACGAGCACGAAATGCACCGCGTGCTGAACTGCGGCGTCGGCATGGTCATCTGCGTGGCGCAGGACCAAGTGGAACAGGCTCTGAACGTGCTGCGTGAAGCCGGCGAACAGCCGTGGGTGATCGGCCAGATCGGCGCCGCTGCCGAAGGCGCCGCGCAAGTCGAGCTGAACAACCTCAAGGCGCATTGATGCCGGCTTCGACCCAGACGCCCTGCAATGTCGTGGTGTTGCTGTCGGGTACCGGCAGCAACCTGCAGGCCATGATCGACAGTTTCAAGGACAGCGACAGCCCGGCGCGCATTCGCGCGGTGATTTCCAACCGCGCCGACGCCCTGGGGCTGCAACGCGCGCGGGACGCCGGCATCGAAACCCGCGTGCTGGAGCACGCGACGTTCGATGGCCGCGAAGCCTTCGACGCGGCGCTGATGGCGCTGATCGACGATTTCGCCCCCGACCTGGTGGTGCTGGCCGGTTTCATGCGCATTCTCAGCGCCGGCTTCGTCAGCCACTACCAGGGCCGCCTGCTGAACATCCACCCTTCGCTGCTGCCGCGCTACAAGGGCCTGCATACCCACCAGCGCGCCCTGGAAGCTGGCGACCGGGAGCACGGCTGCAGCGTGCACTTCGTCACCGAGGAACTCGACGGCGGACCACTGGTCGTACAGTCAGTGATTTCGGTAGAGTTGCATGATTCGCCCGCCAGCCTGGCACAACGTGTCCACGCCCAGGAACACCGGATTTACCCACTGGCCATTCGCTGGTTCGCCGAAGGCCGTCTGCGCCTCGATGAACAGGGCGCACGCCTGGATGGCCAGTTGCTTCCGGCCAGCGGCCACCTGATTCGAAACTAGGAGATCCCATGCGTCGCGCACTGCTCTTCGCTTTCGCCCTGCTCGCCCTGCCTGTTGCCCAGGCAGCCGACCTTCAGCCGTTCTCCGCCAGCTACACCGCCGACTGGAAGCAGCTGCCCATGAGCGGCACCGCCGAGCGCAGCCTGGAAGCCGGCCCCAACGGCACCTGGAACCTCAACTTCAAGGCTTCCATGGTCATCGCCAGCCTCACCGAGTCGAGCACCCTGAAGGTCGACAAGGACGTGATGGTGCCCCAGACCTACAGCTTCGAGCGCAGTGGCCTGGGCAAGTCGAAAAAGGTCGACCTGGCCTTCGACTGGACCAACAAGGTGGTGACCGGCAGCGACCGCGGCGACGCGATCAAGCTGCCGATCAACCGCGGCGTGCTGGACAAATCCACTTACCAGCTGGCCCTGCAGCATGACGTGGCCGCCGGCAAGAAAAGCATGAGCTACCAAGTGGTCGACGGTGACGAACTGGACACCTACGACTTCCGCGTACTGGGCTCGGAAACCGTGTCCACCAAGGCCGGCCAGATCGACGCGATCAAGGTCGAGCGGGTCCGTGACCCCACGCAGAGCAAGCGCATCACCGTGCTCTGGTTCGCCAAGGACTGGGACTACCTGCTGGTGCGCCTGCAACAGGTCGAGACCGACGGCAAGGAGTACAACATCATGCTCCAGGACGGTACGGTGAACGGCAAGCCGGTCAAAGGCCGCTAAACCGGGATAGCAGTGAAAAGCCCCTGGTAGCGATACCAGGGGCTTTTTTGTGGGCGCAAGGAAAGCAGGCGCCAGTGCCGCAGCGAGCGGGAAGCGGATTCATGAAACATGAAGAAACATTCATAGTGGCTCAAGGCCTTGTCATTCAAGGCGTCCAGCCTTTCGGGCGGGCTGGGAACTTTATGAGGCTATTTACTTAGCAAGCTAATAAAAACTATAAAAAAGGCCTGCGACATCTCGCCGCAGTTATCAGAATCGGGAGATCACACCATGACCGTAACAGTGACTGAACGCGACGAAGCCCACCTCTCTCATGAGGCCATCGGCCACGGCATCCATATCTGGGATGTGCGCCAGCAGGACCAGTTGGTCGGAATGTTCCACGAAGAAGCCGACGCGCAGCGCTACAAAGAAGAACTCGAAGCGCAGGAGAATCAAGCCCACGCCGAACATCGCTGAATTCTGCTGCGTGCGCAGGGCCCCGGCCCTGCCAGCAATTCAAAGGGGCGACTGCAGCCGCGAAGAGCTTCGCGGTAGCAGTCGCCCCTAAAGGTTCAGCGCGCTTCTGGCGAGGTGGTTACCACATCAGATCGTCTGGAATCTGGTAGGCCGCATACGGATCGTCGGCATCCGGGGCCTCGGTAGGTGTATTGAGCAGCACGATACGCTTCGGGTCGCGTTCCTGGATCTTCAGCGCCGCTTCGCGAGGGATGATCTCGTAGCCGCCACCGTGATGCACGATGGCCAGCGAGCCGCTGCTCAGCTTGTTACGCATCAAGGCATTCACCGCAATGCGCTTGACCTTCTTGTCATCGACGAAGTTGTAGTAATCCTCGCTGTTGATCTTGGGCAGGCGCGACACTTCGATCAACTGCTTGATCTGCGCAGCGCGCGCCTTGGCCTCGACCTTCTCCTGCTGCTGGCGATTGAGTTCCTGGTCGCGCTTGGCCTTTTCGGCCATGGCTTCCTGGGCGGCGCGCTTCTGCGAGTCGTCGATCTCGATCTGCCCCTTGTGGGCCAGACGCTGTTCTTTCTGCTTGGCTTTGCTGACCTGTTTGGCCTGCTTTTCGTTGACCAGGCCAGCCTTGAGCAGCTGGTCGCGTAGGGAAAGGCTCATTGTCTACTCGCTTGATACAGTACAGCCGCTTGCAGTTCGGTCAACCGCAGGCGGCGGGGTTCTTTTCCTGTCGTTTGGCTTCGCCCCACAGGGCGTCGAGTTCTTCCAGGCTGCAGCCTTCGAGAGCCCGCCCCTGGTCACGCACCACCGACTCGATGAAACGAAAACGCCGGTCGAACTTGCCGTTGGCGGAGCGTAGCGCAGTTTCCGGGTCGACTTTAAGGTGCCGGGCCAGATTGACCACCGAAAACAGCAGATCGCCGATTTCCTCGGCCATCTCAGCCGTTGCACCGCCAGCCATGGCCTCCAGCACTTCGTCGAGTTCCTCGCGGACCTTGTCGACCACCGGCAGCGCCTCCGGCCAGTCGAAGCCCACCTGAGCGGCGCGCTTCTGCAGCTTGCTGGCCCGCGACAACGCCGGCAACGCGCTCGGCACGTCATCGAGCAGGGAAAGCTGTTCGGGGGCAGTGGCCTGCTCAGCGCGCTCCTGGGCCTTGATTTCGTCCCAGCGGCGATTGATCTCGCTTTCGCTCAGGCGCGGGGCTTCCGGTGCAGCATGCAGGTCGCCGGTGGGAAACACGTGGGGATGGCGGCGCAGCAGCTTGCGGGTGATGCCATCGACCACCGCATTGAAGTCGAAGCGCCCCTCCTCCCGGGCCAGTTGGGCATAGAACACCACCTGGAACATGAGGTCGCCCAACTCACCCTGCAGATGAGCGAAATCGCCGCGCTCGATGGCGTCGGCCACTTCGTAGGCTTCTTCCAGGGTGTGCGGCACGATACTGGCGTAGGTCTGCTTCAAGTCCCACGGGCAGCCGTACTGCGGGTCGCGCAAACGGGCCATGAGGTGCAGCAGGTCGTCGAGTGTGTACATGTGGGCTCCCGAGGTCGCCAGCTTCAAGGGGCCAGCCGATTACGATCCGCCGCCCCCTTGAAGCTGTCGTTCATGGCGTCTTGTTGCGCCGCGTCTCGATGATGTTGGGCAGCTGGGAAATCCGCCCCAGCAAGCGCCCCAGGGCGTCGAGGCCGGGGATCTCGATGGTCAGCGACATCAGTGCGGTGTTGTCTTCCTTGTTGGAGCGGGTGTTGACCGCCAGCACGTTGATGCGCTCGTTGAGCAGCACCTGGGTGACGTCACGCAGCAGCCCCGAACGGTCGTAGGCCCGGATGAGGATATCCACCGGGTAGGTAAGCGCCGGCGCCGGCCCCCAACTGACCTGGATGATGCGCTCCGGCTCTTTGCCGCCCAGCTGCAATACCGAGGCACAGTCCTGACGGTGAATGGTGACTCCGCGCCCCTGGGTGATGTAACCGACGATGGCATCGCCCGGCACCGGCTGGCAGCAGCCGGCGATCTGGGTCAACAGGTTGCCCACGCCCTGGATCTGGATGTCACCACGCTTGCCCGGCTTGTAGCCAGTGGCCTTGCGCGGGATCAGCTCCACGGCATCCATGCGCTCGGGTTCGACCTGCTGCTGGGCGAGGTTGACCAGCTGGGTCAGGCGCAGGTCGCCGGCACCCAGGGCGGCGAACATGTCTTCGCCGGTCTTGTAGTTGGCCTTCTCGGCCAGCTTCTCGAAGTCGACCTGCAGCAGCGCCATGCGCGCCAGCTCACGCTCCAGCAGGCTGCGCCCGGCAGCGACGTTCTGGTCGCGAGCCTGCAGCTTGAACCAGTGGACGATCTTGGCGCGCGCCCGCGAGGTGGTGATGTAGCCCAGGTTGGGATTCAGCCAGTCGCGGCTCGGCGTGCCCTGCTTGCTGGTGATGATCTCCACCTGCTCGCCGGTTTGCAGGCTATAGTTGAGCGGCACGATGCGCCCGTTGATCTTCGCGCCCCGGCAGTTGTGGCCGATCTCGGTGTGCACGCGATAGGCGAAGTCCAGTGGCGTGGCCCCCTTGGGCAGGTCGATGGCGTGGCCGTCGGGAGTGAACACGTAGACGCGGTCGGGCTCGATATCGACGCGCAACTGCTCGGCCAGGCCGCCGATGTCGCCCAGCTCTTCGTGCCACTCCAGCACCTGGCGAAGCCAGGAGATCTTCTCTTCGTAGTGGTTGGAGCTGGACTTGACGTCGGTGCCCTTGTAGCGCCAGTGCGCGCAGACCCCCAGCTCGGCTTCCTCGTGCATGGCGTGGGTACGGATCTGCACCTCCAGCACCTTGCCCTCCGGGCCGATCACCGCCGTGTGCAGGGAACGGTAGCCGTTCTCCTTGGGGTTGGCGATGTAGTCGTCGAACTCCTTGGGAATGTGCCGCCACAGGGTGTGCACGATGCCGAGCGCGGTGTAGCAGTCGCGCATTTCCGGCACCAGCACGCGCACGGCGCGCACGTCGTAGATCTGGCTGAAGGCCAAGCCCTTGCGCTGCATCTTGCGCCAGATGGAATAGATGTGTTTCGCCCGGCCGCTGATGTCGGCCTTGACGCCCGTGGCCTGCAGTTCGTTGTCGAGCTGGGTCATCACGTCGGTGATGAAACGCTCGCGATCCAGGCGCCGTTCGTGCAGCAGCTTGGCGATCTGCTTGTACTGATCAGGCTCCAGATAGCGGAACGACAGGTCTTCCAGTTCCCACTTGATGTGGCCGATACCCAGGCGATGGGCCAGGGGGGCGTAGATGTCGAAGACTTCGCGGGCGACGCGGTTGCGTTTTTCCTCATCGGCGTTCTTCACCGCACGAATCGCGCAGGTGCGTTCGGCCAGCTTGATCAGCGCGACGCGGACGTCGTCGACCATGGCCACCAGCATCTTGCGCAGGTTCTCGACCTGCGTCTGGCTGCCCAGCACCAACGACTGGCGCGGGCTGAGGCTGGCGCTGATGGCCGCCATGCGCTGCACGCCCTCGATGAGCTTGGCGACGGTGGCGCCGAAGCGCTCCTCGACCTGGGGCAGGGGAATCAGCCCCTCGCGCACGCCGCGGTAGATGACCGCAGCGATCAGCGAATCCTGGTCGAGCTTGAGGTCGGCGAGGATCTCGGCGATCTCCAGGCCGGTCTGGAACGTGGAAGTACCATCGGCCCAGTCGTTGCGCCGGGTGTTGCTTTGCGCCTCGGCCTGTCTGGCAAATTCGCAGGCCTCTTTCATGGCCTGACGATCGAGAATCAGGTCGACGCTGACGATATGGTCGAGCCAAGCGTCGAGGTTGATACTGCCGTCGGTGTTGACCGGCTGGTGTGCTCTCACCTGTACCATGCTGCTTACCTTCCCTACGGCGCGATGAATGGCGCCGAAAGTCGCCGGCCTTTTGATGCGAATGCCACTTGCAGGGCTAGCAAGTACCGGCATTCGCGGGCCGGTCTGATTAAACGAGATTCCCTGTCGGCAGCCGGTTCGTTCCACTGAACCGCCACCCACTCACTCATTCTTTCATTTCAAATAACGCCATAGCCTCGACATGCGCCGTCTGAGGAAACATGTCGAGAATCCCGGCTCGTTTCAAGCGGTAACCCTGGTTGACCAGCTCAAGGGTGTCACGCGCCAGCGTGGCGGGGTTGCAGGATACATACAGCAACCGCCGGGCGCCGGACTGGCCGATCTGCCGAACCACCTCGAAGGCGCCATCACGCGGCGGGTCCAAGAGTACCGCAGAAAATCCTTTTACAGACCAGTCAGCCTGCGTCAATGGCCGGGAAAGGTCAGCCTGGAAGAACTGCACGTTCTCCAGGCCGTTGTCCCGGGCATTGAGCGCCGCACGCTCGACCATCGCCTGCACGCCTTCCACCGCCACCACCTCGCCGCTCTGTGCGGCCAGCGGCAGGGCGAAGTTGCCCAGCCCGCAGAACAGGTCCATGACCCGCTCGCCCGACTGTGGCGCCAGCCACTCCAGGGCCTGGCGAATCATCGCCTCGTTGACCTGGGCATTGACCTGGATGAAATCCCCCGGCCGCCAGGCCAGTCGCAGATTCCAGGGCTCCAGGCGATAACCCAGGGCATGGACCGGATCGGCCGGCCGAGGTTCACCCTCGCCTTGCAACCAGAGTTGTACGCGGTTGCGCGTGCAAAAATCGTGAAGAATTTGCAGGTCAGCGTCGGACAATGGCGCGGTGTGTCGCACCAGCAGCGCCAGGGCGCTGCCACTGAACAGCTCGACATGACCGACTGCCTGCGGTTTGCCGAGTCCGCGCAACAATTCAGGCAGCTGCGCCATGAGCGGCTGCAGCTCGGCGACCAGCACCGGGCAGTGGCGGACATTGACGATGTCCTGGCTGGCGGCGGCGCGAAAGCCGACGTCCAGCTGGCGGGCCTTCGGGTCCCAGCGCACGGCGACCCGTGCACGACGGCGGTAGGCCAGCTCGCTGCCGACCAGCGGAGCGGCCCATTGTTCGGGTTCCACGCTGGCCACGCGCTGCAACTGTTCGGCAAGCATGGCCTGCTTGAACGCCAGCTGCTGGTCGTGAGGCATGTGCTGCACGCTGCAGCCGCCACAGCGGCCGAAGTATTCGCAGGCCGGGGCACGGCGCGCGGCGCTGGCACTCAGCACCCTTTCGGTGCGCGCCTCGACCACCTTGCCGCGCGCGCCCAGCACCCGCGCCTCGACTTCTTCACCGGCCAGGCTGCCGGCCACGAACCAGGTCTTGCCCTCGGCGAAGGCGATGCCACGGCCGTCATTGGCCAGTCGCTCGACGACCAGGCGCTGTTTCTTGCCGGTCGGCAGCTGGGCACTCTTGACTCCACCAGCGGGCTGAAAACGCAGCCCTCGTTGCTGACGGGCCATCAGTTGGGCGCGTCGAAGACGCCGGTCGACAGGTAGCGGTCGCCGCGGTCACAGATGATGGCGACGATCACGGCGTTCTCTACCTCGCGGCTCAGGCGCAGCATGCCGGCCACCGAGCCGCCAGAGGACACGCCGCAGAAGATGCCTTCTTCACGGGCCAGGCGGCGCATGACGTCCTCGGCCTCGGCCTGCCCCATGTCGATGATCCGGTCGACCCGCGAAGCCTGGTAGATGCTCGGCAGGTACTCTTCAGGCCAGCGACGGATACCCGGAATGGCCGCGCCTTCCATCGGCTGCAGGCCGACGATCTGCACGTTGGGATTCTGCTCCTTGAGGTAGCGCGAATTGCCCATGATGGTACCGGTGGTGCCCATCGAGCTGACGAAATGGGTGATGGTGCCGCCGGTCTGCCGCCAGATTTCCGGGCCGGTCCCGGCGTAGTGCGCCTCGGGGTTGTCGCCATTGGCGAACTGGTCCAGCACCTTGCCGCGGCCTTCGGCCTGCATGCGCTCGGCCAGATCACGAGCGCCTTCCATGCCTTCGTCCTTGCTGACCAGGATCAGCTCGGCGCCATAGGCCGTCATCGCCGCCTTGCGCTCGGCACTGGAGTTGTCGGGCATGATCAGGATCATTCGGTAGCCCTTGATGGCAGCAGCCATGGCCAGGGCGATACCGGTGTTGCCGGAGGTGGCTTCGATCAGGGTGTCGCCCGGTTGGATCTGGCCACGCAGCTCGGCGCGGGTGATCATCGACAGCGCCGGGCGGTCTTTCACCGAACCGGCCGGGTTGTTGCCTTCGAGCTTCACCAGGAGGGTATTGCTGGTCTCGCCGCCGAGGCGCTGCAGGCGCACCAGCGGGGTGTTGCCGACGCAATCGGCAATGGTTTGATACGGCAGGGTCATGGCGTCTTTCGCAATCCAGACTGCGGGGGCCGCCTATCATACCGGCAAACGCCCAAAGCCCATATCACGCAAAGTGAGGCGCTTATCACCAAACGGCATAACGACCTCCGCCCTTTCCACGACGCGTCCGCTCTGGCCCCCGCTGTCCCGCCACCCGGCGAGGGTCGGCGGCAGGCAGGCTGCCGCCGGCCATGCGACCGGTGGTTGCCGCGCCGTCCACAGATGCGACTGCCAAGCGGCCAGGCATGTAATATGCCTGCCATTCAATGGCTACACTGCCCTGTGCCGCCGGTCCGCGACCCTCGGCGTGCGGCACGAACATGACCTTCCGGAATGCCCGGAGCGCTGGAGAACGCATGTGCTGACCAAGCTGGGAATCAAGAGCCGGGTTCTGCTGCTGACCATTCTGCCCACCAGCCTGATGGCCATGGTGCTGGGCGGCTATTTCACCTGGATGCAACTGTACGAATTGCAGAACCAGTTGCTGGTGCGCGGCGAGATGATCACCCGCCAATTGGTGCCCCTCGCGGCCCCGGCGCTGGGCCACAAGGACAAGAGCATCCTCAACCGCATCGCCACCCAGTGCCTGGAAGAAACCGACGTGCGCGCGGTGACCTTCCTGGATGCCGACCGCAACGTCCTGGCCCACGCGGGCCCCAGCATGCTCAACCCGGCACCCACCGGCCAGGGCACGCAACTGCTCAACAGCACCGGCAGCGACGCCACCCGTTACCTGCTGCCGGTGTTCGGCAGCCAGCGGCACCTCACTAGCCCCATCGTGCCCGAAGAGGCCGACCGCCTACTGGGCTGGGTGGAAATGGAAATCTCGCACAATGGCACCCTGCTGCGTGGCTATCGCAGCCTGTTCGCCAGCCTGCTGCTGATCCTCTCGGGGCTGGGTATCACCGCGATCCTGGCGCTGCGCATGAGCCGCAGCATCAACGAGCCGTTGAGCCGCATCAAGCAGGCGGTCAGCCAGCTCAAGGAAGGCCATCTGGAAACCCGCCTGCCGCCGTTGGGCAGCCAGGAACTCGATGAACTGGCTTCGGGCATCAACCGCATGGCCTCGACCCTGCAGCATGCCCAGGAAGAACTGCAGCAGAGCATCGACCAGGCCACCGAAGACGTGCGCCAGAACCTTGAAACCATCGAGATCCAGAACATCGAACTGGACCTGGCCCGCAAGGAGGCCCTGGAAGCCAGCCGCATCAAGTCGGAATTCCTCGCCAACATGAGCCACGAAATCCGTACCCCGCTCAACGGCATCGTCGGCTTCACCCACCTGCTGCAGAAAAGCGAGCTGACGCCGCGGCAGGTCGACTACCTCAATACCATCGAGAAGTCCGCCGACAGCCTGCTGAACATCATCAACGAAATCCTCGACTTCTCGAAGATCGAGGCCGGCAAGCTGGTGCTCGACGACATTCCGTTCAACCTGCGCGACCTGCTGCAGGACACCCTGACCATCCTCGCCCCGGCTGCGCATGCCAAGCACCTGGAACTGGTCAGCCTGGTCTACCGCGACACCCCGGTGGCGCTGAGCGGCGACCCGCTGCGCCTGAAGCAGATCCTCACCAACCTGGTCAGCAATGCCATCAAGTTCACCCGGGAGGGCACCATCGTCGCTCGCGCCATGGTCGAGGAAGAGACCGACGACAGTGCGCACCTGCGCATCAGCGTGCAGGACACCGGCGTGGGCCTGTCCAGCGAGGACCTGCGCGCCCTGTTCCAGGCCTTCAGCCAGGCCGACAATTCGCTGTCCCGGCAGCCTGGCGGTACGGGTCTGGGGCTGGTGATTTCCAAGCGTCTGATCGAACAGATGGGCGGCGAGATCGGCGTGGAGAGCACGCCGGGGGTGGGCTCGGAGTTCTGGATCAGCCTGAAGCTGCCCAAGGCCCGCGACGACTCCGAGGACCCGGTCGTACAGCCGTTGCAAGGGGTGCGTGTGGCGATCATGGAACGCCACGAACTGGCGCGCCAGGCCCTGGAGCATCAGCTGGAGGACTGCGGCCTGGAGCCGCTGGTGTTCAAGAACCTGGAAACCCTGATCAATGGCGTTACGGCTGCGCACCAGAGCCCCACGGCCATCGAGCTGGCGGTGATCGGCGTGACCAGTTGCGAGATTCCGCCCGAACGCCTGCGCCAGTCCATCTGGGACCTGGAAAATCTCGGCTGCAAGGTGCTGGTGCTGTGCCCGACCATCGAACAGTCGCTGTTCCAGGTCTCGGTGCCGGATGTCTACACCCAGCTGCAGGCCAAGCCGGCCTGCGACCGCAAGCTGCGCCGGGCGCTGACCGACCTGATCCAGCCGCGCCATGTGCGCACCGAAAGCGCCCTGCCCCAGCCCAGCCGGGCACCGCGCATCCTCTGCGTGGACGACAACCCGGCGAACCTGCTGCTGGTGCAGACCCTGCTCGAGGACATGGGCGCCAACGTACTCGCGGTGGAGAGCGGCTATGCCGCCGTGCAGGCGGTCCAGCACGAGCGCTTCGACATGGTGCTGATGGACGTGCAGATGCCCGGCATGGATGGCCGCCAGGCCACCGAGGCGATCCGCGAGCTGGAAGCCGAGCGGCAGAGCAGCGCGTTGCCGGTGGTCGCTCTGACTGCCCACGCCATGGCCAATGAAAAGCGCTCGCTGCTGCAAAGCGGCATGGACGACTACCTGACCAAACCGATCAGCGAGCGCCAGCTGGCCCAGGTGGTACTCAAGTGGACCGGGCTGGCGCTGCGCGCGCCCACCCCGGAAGCCCAGGTCGACAACGACGTCGTTCACTTGGGCCCGCTGGTGCTCGACCCCGAAGAAGGGCTGCGCCTGGCCGCTGGCAAGGCTGACCTGGCCGCCGACATGCTGGCCATGCTCCTGGCTTCGCTGGATGCCGATCGCGAGGCGATTCGCGCAGCCCGCTCGATCACCGACATCCAGGCGCTCATCGAGCGCATCCATCGCTTGCACGGTGCCACCCGCTATTGCGGTGTGCCGCAATTGCGGGCCGCCTGTCAGCGTGCCGAGACCCTGCTCAAGCAGGACGACCCGCATGCCGACGAAGCACTGGACGAACTGGACAAGGCCATCGCCCGCCTGGCTGCCGAAGCCCGGGTATCGGCCTGAGACTGACTCGCCGCCAGGTGTCCGGCGGCGAGCCCGAGGGTCGACGACATGCTAAGATGCCGCCGCATTTTGGAGGACCCATGATCGAACACGATTTCCGCTACAGCATGCTCAACCCTCAACACACCCTCACCGAGTGCCGCACCCTGGCGCCGGGCCGCTACCAGGTGACCGGCAACGGCGGGTCGATCCAGGGCGGCGACCAGCTGCTGGTCACGCTCAAGGGCAGCAAGAGCCTCTACATGCGCCTCACCGTGGAAAAGGTCCGCCACCTGATCAACCCGCCAGGGCAGTGGGTCGCAGTGGCCAATGGCCCGGTGTTCGATGAGCTGGCGATCCATGAATGGAGCGTGCAGTGCGACAGCTGCAACGCCGAGTTGAAGTTCGAGTTCTCGGTGGAAAGCAAGCTGGGCGCCAAAGCGCAGAAACCTGCCGCCGTCGCACGCATCGCCGAGCTGGGCTGGAAAACCGACGGCGACCGCCATGTGTGCCGCCAGTGCCAGGTGCAACCGCAATGAAACCTGTAGGGCTGATCCTCCTGGCCGGCGCATTGCTGCTGGCCGCCTGCGCCAGCGAGGCGCCACGCATCGAACATGAGCACAGCTATGCGCTGGAATGGATCGGTGAGCGCCCCCTGGTGGACCGCAGCGGCATGACCATGACCCTGGGCGCCGATGGCCGCGCCTATGGCAATGCCGGGTGCAACCACTGGTTCGCCAGCTACACCCTGCAGGAGCAGTCGATCACCTTCGGGCCGGTCGGTCGCACCCGCAAGCTGTGCGTGGAAGCCTTGATGGAACAGGAGCAGCGCTTCATCGACACCCTGCCCAAGATCCAGCGCTGGGATATCTCGCCGATGGGCCAGTTGCGCCTGTGGCCAGCCGAGGACAAGCCGCTGCGTTTCTGGCCTTGACGGGCCAGAGGAAAATACTCCGGCTGACACCAACACGGGTCAGCTGGTCGTAATCGGACCTTGTTGGAGCTTGCTCGCGATCGCTGCCTCAAGCTTCCAGCAGATTCGCTGGCTTCACCGGACTTTTCGCGAGCAAGCTCGCTCCAACAAAAGCCCGGATGCCTTGACTTGCCAGTACTGCGGCTAGAGCCGGAGCGATGCTTCTCCCACCGCATTACCCGGTAGCAACGGCTTCAGCCGCGAAAAGGCTGGCGGGCAGACTGACTAGCCTTCCCCACGCAACGCCTTGAGGCGGGCAGTAACGCCGGCGGCGGTCTGTTCGCCCAGCAACTGCTCACGCATCTTGCCCTTGTCATCGATGATGTAGGTCACCGGCAAGGCTTCCGCGGTAGGCAGGTCGTAACGCTCAGCCGGGTCCTGGGCCAGCACGGTGAATCGGATACCCAAGGTCTCGGCGGCCTTCTTCAGCTCATCACCCTGCAGGTTGTCGAAGTTGACTCCCAGCACCGTGACGTTCTGATCCTTCACCTGTTCGGCCAACTGATTCAGCTCGGGAATCTCCACCCGGCAAGGGCCGCACCATTCGGCCCAGTAATTGATGACCAGCCAGTGTTTGTCGATGCGCTCGCTGGCAACCTTCTGGCCATTCTGGTCAGTGCCCAGGTCTACGCCACAGCCGCTGAGCAGCATACTGCCCACCAGCGCTACCACCGCCGCCAATCGCCTTGCCATCTGTGTTTCCTTCTATCGCTCTGAACTGTGCATATGACACTCGATGCAACCAATCGGCACCGATTATGTCGATCAGTACCATGGCGCGGGTAGAATACGCGCCACCCTGGACAAGATGCGACCTGAAATGACCGATCTGACCCTGTATCACAACCCGCGCTGCTCGAAATCCCGGGCGGCCCTGGAACTGCTCGAATCCCGCGGCCTGCACGCGCAGGTGGTGCTGTACCTGCAGACCCCGCCGGACGCCGCCCAGTTGCGCAGCCTGCTCGGCAAACTGGGCATCGCCCCGCGCCAGCTGCTGCGTAGCGGCGAAGACGAATACAAGGACCTGAACCTGGCCGACCCGGCGCTGAGCGACGAGCAACTGATCGCCGCCATGGTTGCCCATCCCAAACTCATCGAGCGGCCGATCCTGGTCGCCGGTGAACGTGCGGCGATTGGTCGCCCCACCGAAAACCTGCTGGAGCTGCTGCCGTGACCACGCCCTACGTTCTGGTGCTGTTCTACAGCCGCAACGGCTCGACCAGCGAGATGGCCCGGCAGATCGCCCGTGGCATCGAGATGGGCGGCATGGAAGCGCGGCTGCGCACCGTACCGGCAGTGTCCGCCGACTGCGAGGCCAGTGCACCGGATGTACCGGAAAGCGGCGCGCCCTACGCCACCCTCGACGACCTCAGGCATTGCTCGGGGCTGGCCCTGGGCAGCCCGACGCGCTTTGGCAACATGGCCGCACCGCTCAAGTACTTCCTGGACGGCACCAGCAACCTGTGGCTGACCGGTGCCCTGGTGGGCAAACCTGCGGCAGTGTTCACCTCCACCGCCAGCCTGCACGGCGGCCAGGAGACCACGCTGATGTCCATGCTGCTGCCGCTGCTGCACCACGGCATGCTGATCACCGGCCTGCCCTACAGCGAGTCGGCCCTGCTGGACACCACTGGCGGCGGCACCCCCTATGGCGCCAGTCACCATGCCGGCCAGGACGGCAAACGCCCACTGGACAAGCACGAGACCGAGCTGTGCCGCGCACTGGGCCAGCGCCTGGCGAAAATCGCCGTGGCGTTGTCAGGCCAATCCGCCTGAGCACAGCGCCTGGTCGAAGTCGTGCCTGACAGGGCTGGATCCCGCCCCCTGCAGGACCGGCTTTGGCCGGGAAGGCTTCATCGGCTGATGCCACCCTGCCCGTCCGTTGTACGACCCGACAGCCCTGCAGTGCAAACCCTGACCTGGAGTTCCGATGCTCGATTACCAATGGCTCAACGAGTACTGCCTGAACCGTTTCGGTTCGGCCAAGGCCCTGGAGGCGCAGTTGCCGGTGCCGCGCACCGCGCAGCAGCTGGAGGCCCTCGGCGATGACCGCTACCTGTCCACCCTGGCGCTACGGGTGTTCCGCGCCGGACTAAAGCACAGCCTGGTGGACGCCAAGTGGCCGGCCTTCGAGCAGGTGTTCTTTGGTTTCGATCCGGAAAAGGTCGTATTGATGGGCGCCGACCACCTGGAGCGGCTGATGCAGGACACGCGCATCATCCGTCACCTGGGCAAGCTCAAGAGCGTGCCGCGCAATGCCCAGCTGATTCTCGACATCGCCCGTGAACATGGCAGCTTCGGGCGCTTCATCGCCCAGTGGCCGACGGACGACATCACCGGCCTGTGGCAATACCTGGGCAAGCACGGCAGCCAGATGGGCGGGCTGTCCGCGCCGCGCTTCCTGCGCATGATCGGCAAGGACACCTTCGTGCCGAGCAATGACGTGGTGGCCGCCTTGCGCGCCCAGGACATCATCGACAAGGTGCCGACCAGCAAGCGCGACCAGGCCATCGTGCAGGCCGCGTTCAACCAGTGGCAGGCGCAGAGCGGCCGGCCACTGTGCCAGCTATCGGCGATGCTGGCCTACACGGTGAATCACTGAATCACAGGTTGACCACGTTGACGAAGCGCGACGCTGCGCTTTCGTCCATGCGCAGGCTGGCGAAGTCGAACAGATTGCGATCGGCCAGCTGCGACGGTTGGACATTCTGCAGGGCGCGGAAAATGTTCTCGACCCGGCCCGGGGTCTTGCGCTCCCACTCCTGAAGCATCTCCTTGACCACCTGGCGCTGCAGGTTCTCCTGTGAGCCGCACAGGTTGCAGGGGATGATCGGGAACTGCTTGAAGTTCGAATAGGCCTGGATGTCCTTCTCATGGCAGTACGCCAGAGGGCGGATCACCACGTTGCGCCCGTCGTCGGAGCGCAGCTTGGGCGGCATGGCCTTGAGCGAGGCGTTGAAGAACATGTTGAGGAAGAAGGTCTCGACGATGTCATCGCGGTGATGACCCAGGGCCATCTTGGTGGCGCCGATTTCGTCAGCGAAGGTGTACAGGGTGCCACGGCGCAGGCGCGAGCACAGCGAACAGGTGGTCTTGCCTTCCGGAACCAGCTCCTTGACCACCGAGTAGGTGTCTTTCTCGACGATGTGGTACTCGACGCCCAGGGTCTCAAGGTAAGCCGGCAGCACGTGCTCGGGGAAACCCGGCTGCTTCTGGTCCATGTTCACCGCCACGATGTCGAACTTGATCGGCGCGACCTTCTGCAGGTGCATCAGCACGTCGAGCATGGTGTAGCTGTCCTTGCCACCGGACAGACAGACCATGACCTTGTCGCCGTCCTCGATCATGTTGTAGTCGGCGACGGCTTCGCCGGCCAGCCGACGCAGGCGTTTCTGCAGTTTGTTCTGATTGACTGAAAGAGTGCCCATGATGCTGGTGGTTTCCGCTGCAAGGTTCGACAACATGGCAGCGCAGGCTGGAATTGGCCGCCGCGCCGCTGAAAGGGCCGACATTTTACGCACAACCTTCGCATCATTGAACATGCCGCTACGCTTGGTGCCGGCTATTAGCGTCTGACGACCGATTGCCAAACGCTCTAAGCCTTTGCTCCGGGGCATTGCCGCGCTTTCTATACTTGCCAATGGAGTCTGTGACCCGACGATCGGTGGCCAAAAGGTGCGCCGGTGAGGAGAGATACCGTGATCAATCATGTCTGGGGCCTGTTCACCCATCCGCAACGCGAATGGCGGGCCATCGGCCAGGAAGACGAGAGCATCGGCCACCTGTACCTGACCCATACCCTGGTGCTGGCGGCCATCCCGCCGATCTGTGCGTTCATCGGCACCACGCAGGTCGGCTGGGTCATCGACGACCGCCCGGCGGTGCTGCTGACCCCGGGTAGCGCGCTGACGATGGCCTTGCTGTCGTACCTGACCATGCTCGCCGGGGTCGCGGTGATGGGCGGGTTCATCCACTGGATGGCGCGCACCTACGATGCCAATCCCACCCTGGCGCGCTGCGTCGCCTTTGCCACTTACACCGCGACACCCTTGTTCATCGGCGGCCTGGCGGCGCTCTATCCGCACCTGTGGCTGGGCATGCTGGCCGGGACGGCGGCCATCGCCTACACGGTGTACCTGCTGTACACCGGCCTGCCGACGTTCATGAGGGTCCCGCCCGAGGAAGGCTTCATGTTCGCCAGTGCGGTGCTCTCGGTGGGGCTGGTGGTCCTGGTGGCGATCATGGCCTTTACCGTGGTGCTCTGGGGCCTGGGGGCCGGCCCGCAGTACATCGCCTGAAGCGACGCCGCGACGACCAGTGGGCGGGCGGGTTTCCGACCGCCGCCTGCCTTGCGGCATACTGGGCGCCACTGGAGAGTTGTCACGCATGCCCGAGTTACTGAAGTCCCGCGTCGAAACCTGTTACCAACAAGCCGAAGCCTTTTTCAAACGCCCCTTCAAGCGCCCGCAGGTGAGCTTCAAGCTGCGCGGCCAGAAGGCCGGTGTCGCGCACCTGCACGAGAACATGCTGCGCTTCAATCCGCAGCTGTACCGTGAGAACCGCGACGACTTCCTGCGCCAGACCGTCCCCCACGAGGTGGCTCACCTGATCGCTCACCAACTGTTCGGCAGCCATATCCAGCCCCACGGCGAGGAATGGCAGTTGATCATGCGCGGGGTCTACGACCTGCCCCCCAACCGCTGCCACAGCTATGCCGTGCAGCGCCGCCTGGTGACCCGCTACATCTACCGCTGCCCTTGCCCGGAAAGCGACTTTCCGTTCACCGCACAGCGCCATCGCCTGGTTGCCCAAGGCCGTCGCTACCTGTGCCGACGCTGTCGGCAGACCCTGGTGTTCAGTGGCGAAACCCGTATCGAATGACAGGCCAGCGAAGCGCCAGAAACGAAAAAGCCCATCCGAAGATGGGCTTTTTCATGTCCGAGGCGTAATCAGACGTTTGGCTTGCTCAGGCTGGCAGGCGCGGCACCTTCAGCGACACCCAGGTCGTCTGCCGGACGCGGGTCGACCAGCGCCGAACCACCGGAGGCCAGCTCGGCCTGCAGCTTGTCGTTGTCCAGCTCGCCCACCCACTTGGCGACCACCAGGGTAGCCACGGCGTTGCCGACCAGGTTGGTCAGGGCGCGGGCTTCAGACATGAAGCGGTCGATACCCAGGATCAGCGCCAGGCCGGCCACCGGCAGGTGACCCACCGCCGACAGGGTGGCTGCCAGGACGATGAAGCCGCTACCGGTGACACCGGCAGCCCCCTTGGAGGACAGCAGCAGCACCAGCAGCAGAGTGATCTGGTGGGTGATGTCCATATGGGTGTTGGTGGCCTGGGCAATGAACACCGCCGCCATGGTCAGGTAGATCGAAGTACCGTCAAGGTTGAAGGAGTAGCCGGTCGGAATGACCAGACCCACCACCGACTTGTTGGCACCCAGGCGTTCCATCTTGATCAGCATGCGTGGCAGGGCCGATTCCGAAGAGGAAGTACCCAGGACGATCAGCAGCTCTTCACGAATGTAGCGGATCACCTTGGAGATGGTGAAACCGTGCGCACGGCAGATGGCGCCCAGTACCAGCATCACGAACAGGAAGCAGGTGATGTAGAAGCAGATCATCAGCTGGCCGAGCTGCACCAGGGTGCCCACGCCGTACTTGCCGATGGTGAAGGCCATGGCACCGAAGGCACCGATAGGAGCCAGCTTCATGATCATGTTGATGATGTTGAACATCACATGGGCGAAGCGATCGATGAAGTCCAGCACCGGACGGCCGTAGGCGCCCAGGCGATGCAGGGCGAAGCCGAAGATCACCGAGAACATCAGCACCTGCAGGATGTCGCCGTTGGCGAAGGCACCGACGATGGTGTTCGGGATCACGTTGAGGATGAAGCCAATGACGCTCTGGTCCTTACTGGCCGTGACATAGGCAGCGATCTTCGAGGCGTCGAGGGTGGCCGGGTCGATGTTCATACCCACGCCAGGCTGGACGACGTTGACCACGATCAGGCCAATGATCAGCGCGAGGGTGGAAACGATTTCGAAGTACAGCAGCGCGTAACCGCCGGTCTTGCCGATCGACTTCATGTTCTGCATGCCGGCGATGCCACTGACGACGGTACAGAAGATGATGGGGGCGATGACCATTTTGATCAGCTTGATGAAGCCGTCGCCCAGGGGCTTCAGGGCTTCACCGGTCTGCGGATAGAAGTGACCGATCAGGATACCGATCACGATGGCCACGATGACCTGGAAGTACAGGGATTTGTAGATAGGCTGACGAGTCGTCATTGTAGTTATCCTCAAGAGCTTCACCCATGCAGTTCCAGCGTAGGTGTTGCCTATAAGCGCTAACCCTCCTGCACTGGAGGGATTTGTTGTGTCGAGCTGCGCGGCGCAGGCCTCTGCCAGATACGTAGCAACCCGCATGCCAGGCTTTGCCTGACTGCTTGAAAGCCTTGTACTACAAGGCTCACAGCCTTGACAGCAGGGTTTCGCGAAACCCACAGGTGGCGGATTTCCGCCTCTTCAGTGCGTGCACCGGAGGAAAGTGGCGGGTATCCGCCCACTAATGGCCTAAGAATGGCCACCCTGACAGGAAAGGACTGGCGGGTGCGCGGGCGTGCAAACGTCGACAAGCGCCCGCCGGGGACTCAATGGCGGATTATCGCCGGTAGGGCATCGGGGAAGACGCCATTGACCCACGCACGTCGCGGGCCGTTCACTCGGCCATGAAATGAATACGGAACAGCGCACCGCCCAGCGGCGACTCGTCCAGCGTCAGGCGCGCGCCGTAGCTTTCGATGATGTCCTTGACCACCGCCAGGCCGATGCCCTGCCCCGGATTCTGCCGATCGAGCCGTTCGCCACGTTCCAGAATCCGCGCCCGCTGGCTGGCGGGTACGCCCGGCCCATCGTCTTCGACGCACAACTCGTCTCCTTCCGGGTGGCTGACGAAGCTCACCCGTACTTCACCCAGGCACAGCCGGTAGGCGTTCTCCAGCAGGTTGCCGAGCATTTCCATCAGTGCCGCTTCTTCCATGGGCACCTGGCTGTCTTCCGGTACCTCCAGGCTGACCTTGACCGATTTGTCGCGGTACACCTTCTGCAGCGTGCTGCACAGGCTTTCGACCACCGGGCGCAGGGTCACGTAATGGCGCACCAGGCCGCTCTTGCGCAGGCTGGCGCGTTGCAACTGGTAGCCAATCTGCTGGCTCATGCGTTCGATCTGCGATTGCAGCACGCGGGCCTGCTCGACGTCCTCCGGGCGCTTGGCGATGTTCTCGCTGACACCTTGCAACACGGTCAGCGGAGTCTTGAGGCTGTGCGCCAGGTCACCCAGCGAATCACGGTAGCGGATACGCTGCTCACGCTCGCTGCGCAACAGGCGGTTGAGCGAGTCGGTGAGACGCAACAGCTCACTGGGGTGGTTCTCGCTGAGACTTTCACGCTCGCCGGCCTCGACCTGGTCCAGCTCCTGGCTGAGCCCCTTGAGCGCCCGCAGGCCCCAGGTCAGTCCCAGCCACAGCAAGCCGAGCAGCACCGTCAGTGCCGCACCAAAGCCGAGGTAGAGCTTCTTGCGCAGTTGCCCGACGGTTTCCTGGTAACCATGCAAGGGTTGCACGGCGACGATGCTGAACGCGGCATTGCGCCCGCCCAACAGGCGGATCTCTACGTCATAGACGAAGAACTGGTCGCCGTTGTCGGCCTTGACCTTGGTGAACTTGCTGCCCTGGCCGTCGTACACCGGGCGGTAGTCGAGTTCCTCGCCCTCACTGGCCAGCGAACGCCACACCAGTTGCCCGTCACGGTTGAAGATGTAGCCATGCAGGCGGCTGCCGGGCAGGTTGAACTGCTCGCCGGGCAGCAGCGATGGCATCAACAGGCCGCCATTCTCGACCCGAGCAGCGGAAATCATGGTGGTCACGTCGGCGGCCAGGCGCTGCTCGATGGCACCACGCAGCGCCAGGCTGAAGGCGCTCTGCAAGGCCGGCAGCATCAGCAACATGAAGATCACCGCCAGGGTGGCGGCGCCGAGCATCAGCCGCAGGCGCAGCGAACGAATCATGTACAGCGCTCAGTGAACAGGTAGCCCATGCCTCGCACGGTTTCGATGGGTTTGAAGGCGGCGGCGGTATCCAGCTTGCGGCGCAGGCGACCGACCAGCACCTCGATGACGTTCGGATCACGCTCGTCATCGTCGGGGTACAGCTGCTCCATCAGGCGCTCTTTGGGCACCACTTGCTGATGATGCAGCATGAGGTATTCAAGAATGCGGTATTCATAGGCGGTCAGCGGCAGCGGCTGTTCTTCCAGCGCCGCCTGCTTGCGGTTCAGATCCAGCAGCAGCGGGCCGGCAGTGATGGTCGACTGGATGAAACCACTGGAACGCCGCAGCAACGCATTGAGCCGCGCCTCGAGCTCTTCGAACTGGAACGGCTTGACCACGTAGTCATCGGCACCGGCGGCCAGCCCCTCGACCTTGTCCTGCCAGTTGCCACGGGCGGTGAGGATCAGGATCGGGAACGCCTTGCCCAGATTGCGCAGTTGGCGGATCAGCTCCAGCCCGCTCAGGCCCGGCAGGCCCAGGTCGATGATCGCCAAGTCGTGGTTGAACTGCCCCACCTGGTACAGGGCCTCTTCGGCGTTGGCCACCGCCTCGACCACATGCCCGGCCTCGCTCAAGCGCGTACGCAAGTGATGGCGCAGCAGCGCCTCATCCTCGACCACCAACAACTTCATGCAGCTCTCCCGGATGCCCGCGCATCCTCAGGACTAATGACGGCGGTCCGCAGACCGCCAGGCAAGCGCCCGATCCATAGGCTGCATCATAGCGGTCTTGTGCCGCCACGAGCCATGGCCTGGACATCCTTGGATCCACAGTAATGCCCAGGCGCTGAACCCCGACTGAACACTCGCCGCACACGCCAGCCGGCAAATCGTATAGGCTTTGGCGTGTTTTCCCCCCCTCTCGTACAAAGGAATTGCACATGCGTGTCTGGATTGCATTGACCCTGATGGGCCTGGCCGGCATGGCCCAGGCCGCGGTGAAGACCGAGCAGATCAACTACAAGAGCGCCGACGGCACCCCGCTGGTGGCTTACTACGCGTATGACGATGCGATCAGCGGCAAGCGCCCCGGCGTGCTGGTGGTCCATGAATGGTGGGGCCTGAACGATTACGCCAAGCGTCGCGCACGCGACCTGGCCGAACTGGGCTACGCCGCCATGGCCATCGACATGTACGGTGAAGGCAAGAACACCGAGCACCCCAAGGACGCCCTGACGTTCATGCAAGCGGCACTGAAAGACAGCGACGCCTCCAACAAGCGCTTCGACGCCGGCCTGCAGGAGCTGAAGAAGCAGGCGCAGACCGACCCGGCGAAAATCGCCGCCATCGGCTACTGCTTCGGCGGCAAGGTCGTACTCGACGCGGCGCGTCGCGGTGAACCGCTGGCCGGCGTGGTCAGCTTCCACGGCGCCCTGGCGACCCAGAGCCCGGCCAAGCCAGGTATCAAGGTGCCGATGCTGGTCGAACACGGCGCCGCCGACAGCATGGTCACCGCCAAGGACGTGGAAGCCTTCAAGCAGGAAATGGATGCCGCCAAGGCCGACTACAAGTTCGTCAGCATCGAAGGCGCCAAGCACGGCTTCACCAACCCCGACGCCGACCGCCTGAGCCATGGCGAACACGGTGGCCCGGACATCGGCTACAACAAGGCCGCCGACCAGAGTTCGTGGGCCGACATGCAAGCCTTCTTCAAGAAGATCTTCGGTTAACCCTGCACGGGGAGCGGCGCCGACCGCTCCCCTGCCCACGCCAGACAGCTCGCCATGACCTTCACAGCCCCTCTTCCCGCCTGCTGCCCCGAACTCCAGCATCACTGGCCACTGCCGACACCACTTAAAGGGGTGGTATTAATAAGTGGCCATTTCGACCCCGCCCAGCTCACCCCCGACGACTGGGCGCGCAGCGGCATCACCCCACCGCCCAGCATCCAGCGTTCAGTGGCCAAGCGCCAGGCGGAATTTCTCGCCGGGCGGCTGTGCGCCCGTGAAGCCCTGCACCGGCTTGACGGACGCCTGTACGTACCGGCCATCGGCGACGATCGTGCGCCGGTCTGGCCGGCCGGTCTGTGTGGTTCGATCACCCACAGCACCGGCTGGGCCGCAGCCATCGTCGCCCAGTCCGGAACCTGGCGTGGCCTGGGCCTGGACGCCGAAACCCTGTTGCCCGAAGAACGCGCCCTGCGTCTGGCCGGAGAAATTCTCACCGCCGATGAGCTGCAGCGCCTGCATGCCCTGAGCGGCGACCAGGCTGCACTGGGCGTGACCCTGACCTTTTCCGTCAAGGAAGCCCTGTTCAAGGCCCTCTACCCCATCGTCGGCAAGCGTTTCTATTTCGAAGATGCGCAAGTGCTGAGCTGGTCCGCCGATGGCCAGGTCGAGCTGCAACTGCTCTGCGACCTTTCCCCGGAGTGGCACCACGGCAAACGCCTGCAAGGTCAGTTCGCCCTGCATGATGAGCACCTGCTGAGCCTGGTGGCGGTGGCGGGCTGACCAAGCGGTGAACGTGGCGCAGGCGGCGAAAAGCGTCCCGGTCCAAGCCGGTCTTACAGCTTCGCTAGGGCTTCAATCGGCAGCGGGCAGTGCTCGCAACGCCCTACCCAGGCCACGCGATGGCTCAGGCAGCAGGCCCGCCGCTGGTAGCGCGGTACATACACGACGCTGCGGTACAGCGGATTGCGTCGGCCATCGCTGCGCCGGGCCTGTTCCAGCAGCGGTCGCCCGCGCTCTGCCAAGGAGGTCTCCAGGCACCGCAGGCAGGCGTCCAGCGCTTCGCCGGCACTGCTCCACAACACCGCACGCGGCAGTTCGCCGTAAACACCGAGCCGGGTAATCAGCGGGGTCAGCAGGTCGTCCAGCAGCGCATCGAAGGCCTGCAACGGTTCGTCTGCGTTCGTGACCCGGCGGCTGCCTGCTTCGACAAACAGCAGGCCATCGGGTAGGCCGCGCTCGTCCACGGCGATAGCCAACTGGTCGAGGCGCAGTGGCCAGTGCCAGTCGCGGGTGAGGATCGCCACCAGCACCGGCGTAATCAACAGTCCAAACAGGTACTTGGCCCATTGCGACACCAGCACCGGGCGCTGCGCCGGCATCAGTTGCGCACCATAGAGCTGCAGCAGCAAGGCTTCCAGCGATTCGTCACGCACCAGCGCCGAAAGCGCGGTCAGTGCCCGACCATGGCCCTCGCCCAGCACCCGACAGCCGAACCCGTGCAGTTCGACTTCCAGCGAAACGCCGCTCAAGGCTCGACCTTCTCGACGGCCTGCACCCGCGGCCAGGCCAGGCTGAAGCGTGCGCCGCCCAGGCGCTCGCTGCGGCCGATCAGCGCACGGCCCTGATGCCAGTTGATGATCCGTCGCACGATGGACAAGCCCAGGCCATGCCCGCCCGAAGCCCGCGTACGGCTGTCATCCAGGCGCATGAACGGCGTGAAGATCCGCTCCCAGGCGGCTTCCGGTACGCCAGGGCCATCATCCTCGACATCCAGCCGGCAACGCCCATCCTCGACCCGGTAACTGATGCTGACCTGGGACTCAGCATGGCGCATGGCATTGCTTACCAGGTTCTGGATGGCGCGCCGCAAATAGCGTGGCTCGGCTTCGACCCAGCACGCCGAGGCGCCGTCCTCGCCGCCTGACGAGCCGCGCAGCAGGCGCACCAGCGGGCGCAACGGTGCCAGCTCGGCGATCACCTGGTCGATCATCGCGTCGAGGTCGACCCGCTGGAAATCCAGGTTCGGCGTACCCTGCTCCAGGCGCGCGTAAGTGAGCATCTCGTCGACCAGCTTGTCGAGGTCCTGGATGTCGTTGTCCATGCCCAGAATGTAACGACGGCGGGCCGCTTCGTTGTCCGCGTCCTGAATCATCTCCAGGCCGAAGCGCAGCCGCGCCACCGGTGTACGCAGCTCGTGCGACACCGCGCGCACCAGCTCACGCTGAATGGTCAGCGAACGCTGCAGATGCTCGGCCATGCTGTTGAAGGCAGTGGCCAGGCGCCCCACCGAATCGTTGCCGCCGCTGGGCACCCGCGTCTGCAGACTGCCCTGGGCGATCTGCGTGGCGGCGGCTTCCAGGGCCTGCACCCGCCGCTCCAGCCTGCGCACCAGGCGATAGACCACCACACCGATGAAACACAGGCCCAGCAAGGCGATGATCACCAGGGCCTCGGGCGGGTAAGGTCGCAACTGATACAGCGGGCCCAGTTCCAGGACCCAATGGGTATCGACGATGCCGGACAGCACGCGGATCGAGTCGCCGCCCTTGCCCAGGGCCATCACCGTATCGCCTTCATAGATGCGGCGGCGCTGGTCGTCGTCGAGGTCGGCCTGGTCCAGGGCCAGCAACTTGAGGTCGAAGCCGAAGCCCTTGTCGCGCTTCAAGGCCTGCAGGCGCGCCGGCTGCTCGTCCGCCGGGGCGCGCACCAGTTCGTCGATCAGCAGGTAAAGGGTGGCGCGAGCCAGTTGCTCGGTAATCTGCTGCACCTCCCCGGTAAGCAGCAACGGCTCGCTGACGCTCAGCTGGCGGAACACCCGCGCCGCGTGCGGGCCGGTCTGCTCCACCAGCACCTGGCCGCGCTGCAGGCGGCTGCGCGCGCCGCTGTCCAGCCCCGCCTGCTCGGCATCGAGCAGGCTCAGCGGAATGCCCAGCAGGCGTTCCCAGATCGCCAGGGCGCGCTGGCGCTGGATGCCGTTCATGCTGGCCAGGTTATCGCCCATCAGGGTGAAGGTGCCATGCGCCAGGCGCTCACGGTACTGCTCGCCGCGCTGCTGGTTGAGCCAGTGCAACGACAGCACACCGAGCAGCGCGACCAGCACCAGCACTGCCAGCACGCCGCCATAGATACGCAGGAAGATGGCGTTCATGCGCGGGCCAGGCCGTGCAGCTGGCGTGCGGCCTCGGGCACGAACAGGTAGCCCTTGTTGCGCACGGTCTTGATCAGCCGGGGTTGTTCCGGGTCATCGCCAATGCGTGGGCGAATGCGCGAAATGCGTACGTCGATGGAGCGGTCCTGGCCGTCGTAACCCACGCCGCGCAGGGCGGTGAAGATTTCTTCGCGCGACAGCACCCGCCCGGCGTTGCTCACCAGCAGCCACAGCAAGTCGAACTCGGCACCGGTCAGCTCGATGGTGCGGCCTTGCAGCCACGCTTCACGCAGGGCGTTGTCGACCCGCAGCGCGCCGAACTCCAGATGGCTCGCTGCGCTGGCCGCCAGCGGCTCGCTGCGGCGCAACAGGGCATGGATGCGCGCCAGCAGCACCCTGGGGTGTACCGGCTTGCAGACGAAGTCGTCGGCGCCGGTGTCCAGCCCCTGCACCTGGTCGCTATCGTCAGTGCGGGCGGTGAGCATGAGTATCGGCCCGGTGTAGACAGGACGCACCCGCCGGCAGATGCTCAGGCCGTCTTCGCCGGGCAGCATCAAGTCGAGTATCACCAGGTCGGGGCATTCATCGAGGATGCGCCCGGCCGCGAGGGCGCCATCGCCTTCCAGGCTCACCTGAAGGCCGTTAGCCATCAGGTAGTCGCGGGTCAGCTCAGCCAGGCGCTGGTCGTCCTCCACGATCAAGACACGCCAGGATTGCTCACTCATGGATCGCCTCCGTTCTCTCCTGTGGCGAGTGTAGCAACGCCACCGGGCTTGCCCCAGTGCCAGCTGCCCTGCGGGCGCATTGCCGCAGCCGCGTGACAGCCCCTTGTGCGAGACGATTTTTGTGATAGGGTGCGCGCCCTTCGAAACATGCCCAACCGCCGATACCCTCCGAAAAAAAACGGTGACGAACGGTCCAGCCCAACAGGGTTGCGGCCTGCACCGCCTTTTGCCCCCGTGGATGCACAAAGTGTTCACAGGGTTATCCACAGAGGGTGCGTTGAACTGCCTCGGAAAACGCATTATCTTGTATCTTTTTTCAGGGGCAGACCCTAGATGTAGGGTTTACCTCCAGAACCTCTGAACACATTTCCAGGCCGGTTTTCAAGCTTTTTTATTGAGTCCGCAGCGTGGAACTAATGGCCGGCTCGGCAGCCCAATCGCTCGCTCGAACGGCGGATGTGGCAAATGTGCATCACACATTCTGCAACATCGAACCAGCACTCTGAAGAACAAAGCAGGCGTCGGGTCCACCCCCCGTCGCCGTGGTTTCAAACCGGGAGGGCCATGCGCCCTCCTTGTCCGGCCACCCGCCGGCGCGGTGGGTAGTGATACCCGAACATACTTAAAGACTGTGGAGCCCCCCATGCAGACAGACACAACTCGCGAGAACCAGCCGACCGCTGCGCCGCAATCGAATCAGGCCCAGCAGGACCTGAGCGCCACCGCTCCAGGTCAATTGCGTGTCATCAAGCGTAACGGGACTGTCGTGCCCTACACCGACGACAAGATCACCGTCGCCATCACCAAGGCGTTTCTCGCAGTTGAGGGCGGCACCGCCGCCGCCTCGTCGCGCATCCACGACACCGTCGCCCGCCTGACCGAACAGGTCACCACCACCTTCAAGCGTCGCATGCCATCGGGCGGTACCATCCACATCGAAGAGATCCAGGACCAGGTCGAACTGGCCCTGATGCGCGCCGGCGAGCAGAAAGTCGCCCGCGACTACGTGATCTACCGTGACTCGCGGGCCAAGGAACGTGCCGGCCGCGCCGCTGCCGAAAGCACCGTGCAGCCGCACCCGAGCATCCGCATCACCCGCGCCGACGGCAGCCTAGAGCCGCTCGACATGGCGCGCCTGCACACCATCGTCAGCGAAGCCTGCGAAGGTCTGGAAGAGGTCGACGCCAACCTGATCCAGAACGACACCCTGAAGAACCTCTACGACGGCGTGGCCATCAAGGACGTCAACACCGCCCTGGTGATGACCGCCCGTACCCTGGTCGAGCGCGAGCCGAACTACTCGTACGTCACCGCCCGCCTGCTGATGGACACCCTGCGTGCCGAGGCCCTGGGCTTCCTGGGCGTGGCCGAAAGCGCCACCCACCACGAAATGGCCGAGCTGTATGCCAAGGCCCTGCCGGCCTACATCGAGACCGGCATCAAGTACGAGCTGCTCGACCCGGCGCTGGCCGGCTTCGACCTGGAAAAGCTCGGCAAGGCGATCAACCACGAGCGTGACCAGCAGTTCACCTACCTGGGCCTGCAGACCCTGTACGACCGCTACTTCATCCACAAGGACGGCATCCGCTTCGAACTGCCGCAAGTGTTCTTCATGCGCGTGGCCATGGGCCTGGCCATCGAAGAGAAGCAGCGCGAAGACCGCGCCATCGAGTTCTACAACCTGCTGTCGTCCTTCGACTACATGTCGTCGACCCCGACCCTGTTCAACGCCGGCACCCTGCGTCCACAGCTGTCGAGCTGCTACCTGACCACCGTGCCGGACGACCTGTCGGGCATCTATCACGCCATCCACGACAACGCCATGCTGTCCAAGTTTGCCGGCGGCCTGGGCAACGACTGGACCCCTGTGCGTGCACTGGGCTCCTACATCAAGGGCACCAACGGCAAGTCGCAGGGCGTGGTGCCGTTCCTGAAAGTGGTCAACGACACCGCCGTAGCGGTCAACCAGGGCGGCAAGCGCAAAGGCGCTGTCTGTGCCTACCTGGAAACCTGGCACATGGACATCGAAGAGTTCATCGAGCTGCGCAAGAACACCGGTGACGATCGTCGTCGTACCCACGACATGAACACCGCCAACTGGATCCCCGACCTGTTCATGAAGCGCGTCTTCGATGACGGCAAGTGGACCCTGTTCTCGCCTTCGGAAGTGCCAGACCTGCACGACCTGACCGGCAAGGCCTTCGAAGAGCGCTACGAGTACTACGAAGCCCTGACCGAATACCCAGGCAAGATCAAGCTGTTCAAGACCATCCAGGCCAAGGACCTGTGGCGCAAGATGCTCTCGATGCTGTTCGAGACCGGCCACCCATGGCTGACCTTCAAGGACCCGTGCAACCTGCGCAGCCCGCAGCAGCACGTGGGCGTGGTGCACAGCTCGAACCTGTGCACCGAGATCACCCTGAACACCAACGCCGACGAGATCGCGGTGTGCAACCTGGGTTCGATCAACCTGCCGAACCATATCGTCAACGGCAAGCTCGACACCGCCAAGCTCAAGCGCACCGTCGACGTCGCCGTGCGCATGCTCGACAACGTGATCGACATCAACTACTACTCGGTGCCGCAGGCGCGTAACTCCAACCTGCGCCACCGTCCGGTCGGCCTGGGCATCATGGGCTTCCAGGACGCGCTGTACCTGCAGCACATCCCGTACGGTTCCGAAGCCGCGGTGCAGTTCGCCGACACCTCGATGGAAGCGGTCAGCTACTACGCCATCCAGGCTTCCTGCGACCTGGCCGACGAGCGCGGCGCCTACGAGAGCTTCCAGGGCTCGCTGTGGTCCAAGGGTATCCTGCCGCTGGACTCGCAACAGATCCTCATCGAAGCCCGTGGCCAGAAGTACATCGACGTCGACCTGAACGAGACCCTGGACTGGGCACCGGTTCGCGAACGCGTCAAGAAAGGTATCCGTAACTCGAACATCATGGCCATCGCGCCGACCGCGACCATCGCCAACATCACCGGCGTGTCGCAGTCCATCGAGCCGACCTACCAGAACCTGTACGTGAAATCGAACCTGTCGGGCGAATTCACCGTGATCAACCCGTACCTGGTCCGCGACCTGAAGGCCCGCGATCTGTGGGACCCGGTAATGATCAACGACCTGAAGTACTACGATGGCTCCGTGCAGCAGATCGAGCGCATTCCGCAAGAGCTGAAGGACCTGTACGCCACCGCCTTCGAAGTGGAAGCCCGCTGGATCGTCGACGCCGCCAGCCGTCGCCAGAAGTGGATCGACCAGGCGCAGTCGCTGAACCTGTACATCGCCGGCGCTTCGGGCAAGAAGCTCGACGTGACCTACCGCATGGCCTGGTACCGTGGTCTGAAGACCACCTACTACCTCCGTGCCCTGGCCGCGACCAGCACCGAGAAGTCGACCATCAACACCGGCAAGCTGAACGCCGTGTCCAGCGGTGGCCATGGTCCGGACGACTCCGCACTGAGCGCCCCGCGCCCAAGCGAAGCCGCTCCGGCGGCCGGCCCGGCCCCCGTACCGAAGGCCTGCGCCATCGACGAGCCTGATTGCGAGGCTTGCCAGTAAGCGTCATTCGCGGCTCAAGCCACTCCTGCCCCGGTGGGAGCGGCTTGAGCCGCGAAGCTTCACCTTCCCCGCTGTACGGCTGACCCAGGTCAGCGCACTCCGCCTCTCCCGCTGTCACCATTTGCCTGCATCGAGATTTTTCTCGAACCGCGCACGAAACTATATCTTGTGCCTCGACTCAAAACGAAACACAATATGAGCCCTTTCGGTGTGACTCGATGCGTTTTCCCCACCAGGAAAGCCAGCGCCGCCGGAAGTCCGGAAAGCGCCTTTTTCATGGGCTGATTTTCTCAACGGGTAAGGCAGTGCAGGGCAATCTTCTGTATACTGCGCGCCCTCGATCCAGGGTACTCAAATGACCCATTGCGCAGGCAATACCGGTTCACCTGAATACAACCGGGAATCGTGTCACCGGCCCGCACGCTGCCCAAGCCGCAGCGGCCAGGCTACAGAGCGCTGCCTCCAGCACCCGACACCGTAGACCACTCGACTCATCGAGACAGATTCCGTTGCCCGCGACTGCCAATGCAACGCGGGCACAGCCTACTTAAAAATCCACCGGTCCCCTTCCGGGCGACCCTCAAGCAGGAGATGTAAACCATGCTGAGCTGGGACGAATTCGACAAGGAAGACGGCGAAGTCAGCGCCGCTGCCCCCCAGGCCTCCAAGACCCAGGAAGCGACCCTGGACCGCCTCGACAGTGCCGGCGGTGCCGCGGCCCAGGAAGCCCGTGCGGTAACCGACAGCGACTCGGCTGCGGTCGCCCGCGCCAAGAAGGCGCTCGATGCCCTGGACGTCGCCGAAGGCCTGGCCGAACTCGAAGGTGCCTCCGCTCGCGTCGCCGTCGACGAAAAGCGCATGATCAACTGCCGCGCCGACCTCAACCAGCTGGTGCCTTTCAAGTACGACTGGGCCTGGCAGAAGTACCTGGACGGCTGCGCCAACCACTGGATGCCGCAAGAGGTCAACATGACCGCGGACATCGCCCTGTGGAAGAACCCCGAAGGCCTGACCGACGACGAGCGTCGCATCGTCATGCGCAACCTCGGCTTCTTCTCCACCGCCGACTCGCTGGTCGCCAACAACCTGGCCCTGGCCGTGTACCGCCTGATCACCAACCCCGAGTGCCGCCAGTACATCCTGCGCCAGGCCTTCGAAGAGGCGATCCACACCCACGCCTATCAGTACTGCATCGAGTCGCTGGGCATGGATGAAGGCGAGATCTTCAACATGTACCACGAGATCCCGTCGGTCGCGAAGAAAGCCGCCTGGGGCCTGAAGTACACCCGTTCGATTTCCGACCCGGAGTTCAACACCGGCACCCCGGAAACCGACAAGGAACTGCTGCGCAACCTGATCGCCTACTACTGCGTGCTGGAAGGCATCTTCTTCTACTGCGGCTTCACCCAGATCCTTTCCATGGGCCGCCGCAACAAGATGACCGGCGTTGCCGAGCAGTTCCAGTACATCCTGCGTGACGAGTCCATGCACCTGAACTTCGGCATCGACGTGATCAACCAGATCAAGATCGAGAACCCGCACCTGTGGGATGCCGCGATGAAGGAAGAGGCCACGCAGATGATCCTGCAGGGCACCCAGCTGGAAATCGAATACGCGCGCGACACCATGCCGCGCGGCGTACTGGGCATGAACGCGGCGATGATGGAAGACTACCTGAAGTTCATCGCCAACCGCCGCCTGACCCAGATCGGCCTGAAGGAAGAGTACCCAGGTACCACCAACCCCTTCCCGTGGATGAGCGAGATCATGGACCTGAAGAAAGAGAAGAACTTCTTCGAGACCCGCGTGATCGAGTACCAGACCGGCGGCGCGCTGAGCTGGGACTGATCGACCAGCCCGCAGCAAAAAAAACCGGAAGCCCAGGCTTCCGGTCTTTTTATGCCTGCTGGTCAGTTAGACCGGCTAAGCGGCTAAAGCCCCTCCCACCGGGTCACATGCCGCCTAAGCGAACCGTATTGCATTCAGGCCAGAACCTGACGCAGCACCTCGATGGCCTGGTCGACGTCCTCATTCGTGGTGAAACGCCCGAAGCTGATGCGTACCGACTGGTTGGCCAGCATCGGGTTGAGGCCCAGGGCCAGAAGCACGTGGGAAGGTGCGTTGCTGGCCGAGTTGCAGGCCGAGGTCGAAGACAGCGCCAGGCGCCCGCTGAACACTGCCGGGCTGAAGGCAAAGCGGTCGATGCTGAAGTTGAGGGTGTGTGGGATGCGCTGCGCCGGGTCGCCGTTCAACGCTACACCCGGCAACGCCAGCATGGCATCGCGCAGGCGGTTGGACAGTGCCTGGATGCGCGCGCTTTCTTCGACCATTTCGGCCCCGGCCAACGCATAGGCGCTGCCCATGCCGACGATCTGGTGGGTAGCCAGGGTGCCGGAGCGCAGGCCCTGCTCGTGGCCCCCGCCATGAATCTGCGCCTCGACCTGAGCACGGGCCCGATCCCCCACATACAGCGCGCCGATGCCCTTGGGCCCGTAGGTCTTATGTGCGGAGATGGACATCAGGTCCACCGCCAGGCTGGAAAGGTCGATGGCGACCTTGCCGGTGGCCTGCGCGGCATCGACATGAAACAGCGCCCCGCGCTCGCGCACCCGCTCGCCGATGCGGCGAATGTCCGTCAGCGTGCCCAGCTCGTTATTGACCAGCATCAGCGACACCAGCAGGGTGTCGTCACGCAGCGCATCGGCCACCGCTTCAGGGTGGATCAGGCCGTCGGCGCCGGGGCGCAGCCAGGTCACTTCGACGCCCTGTTGCTCCAGTTGCCTGACGCTGTCGATGACCGCCTTGTGCTCGATACAACTGGTGACCAGGTGTCGACGGCCCGCCGGTGCCTTGGCGAATACGCCTTTGAGCGCCAGGTTATTGGACTCGGTGGCCCCGGAGGTCCACACCACCTGATTAGCCTGCGCACCGATCAGCGCAGCCACCTGCCCGCGAGCCTGCTCCACCGCCTGGCGGGCGTGCTGACCGTGCTGGTGCGAGGTCGAAGCCGGGTTGCCGAAGGCCCGCTGGCCCATGTGCACGAGCATGTCGGCCACGACGCGGTCGTCGATAGGAGTGGTGGCGGCGTAATCGAAATACAGTTCAGACATGGGAGTACCAGCACGAAGTGATGAGAGGCTGGTGAAAATGGTATAGCTGGCAGCGGGAAAAATAATTGATAAATAACGGGTACCGGCAAGCAATATCGGAAAATAGTTCCGGTTAAAAAGCCATTAAAGGAATACAATTTCAGCCCAATCACCAACGGCAAAATCGTTATGCCTATCGGCAATAAGAACGGTGTTCATACATGGACAAATTCGACAAGGCGATCCTCGCCATCCTGCAGCAGGACTGCACGGTCGCGCTGGCCACGGTCGCCGAGCGCGTCGGCCTGAGCAACACCGCCTGCTGGCGGCGTATCCAGAAGCTCGAAGAAACCGGCGTCATCCTCAAGCGCGTGGCCCTGCTCAGCCCCAAGGAGCTGGGCGTACCCGTCACCGTATTCGCCTTCGTGCGCACCGGGCGTCACGACATGGAATGGCTGGAGACCTTCCACCGCCGGGTCAGCGAAATCAAGGAAGTGGTGGAGTTCTACCGCATGGCGGGTGTCACCGATTACCTGCTGCGCCTGGCGGTGCCGGACATTGCCGGCTACGACGCGGTGTACAAGCAGCTCATCCAGATTCCCGGCATCGCGGATGTCAGCTCCAGCTTCGCCATGGAACAGATCAAGGCCACCACCGCCCTGCCCTTGTGACCCACAGCGGCAGAGATGGCGCTATGCTGCGCGCCACATCCGCCGCCCTTCAGGAGCCTGCATGTCCCTCCGCGCCCTGCGTACCCTGGTCGCCATCGCCCGCCACGGCTCCTTCGCCCGCGCCGCCGAAGCGGTGCACCTGACCCAGTCGGCAGTGAGCCTGCATGTGCGCAGTCTCGAAGAGGAATTCAATGCGCCGTTGTTCGACCGTTCGCGACGTCTGCCGGTGCTGACCGAGGCCGGGCATTTGGCGGTGGAGCGCGCCAGGGAGATCCTCGCCATCTACGACAGCATTGCCGCCGAGCTGGGCGATGGCAGCGAGCTGCGCGGGCGCTTGCGCCTGGGCGCCATCCATACCGCCCTGGCCGGTGTGCTGCCTGCAGCGCTGGCGGCCATGGGCAGCGCCCACCCCAACCTGCGGGTCAACGTGGCCTCGGGCATGTCTGCCGAACTGGCGGTGCTGATCGAGGCCGGCGACCTGGACGCTGCCGTCACCACCGAACCGGTGAAGCCCTACCCCCACGGGCTGGTCAGCACCGTGCTGTTCGAGGAAGGCTTCTGGATCATCGCCCCGGCCGACGCCGACAGCCGCGACCCCAGGCGCCTGCTGCAGGACTACCCATTCATTCGCTTCGACCGCCGTGCCTGGGCCGGGCGCACCATCGAACGCGAGTTGCGCCGCCAGCGCCTGCGGATACAGACCAGCATGGAACTGGACAGCCAGGAGGCGATTGTCCGCATGGTTGCCAGCGGCCTGGGCGTGGCGGTCATTCCCATGAGCGAGCGCAGCCTGGCGGCGTTTTCCAGCCTGGTATGCCTGCCCTTCGGCGAACCGCAACGGATGCGCCGCGTGGTGCTGCTGGAACGCGAGGATCGCCCCGCCGGGCGCCTGGCGGTGGCACTGGCCGAAGCGGTGCGGGCGCAGGCGGGGCATATGCCGACCCATGAGGAATAATTGACAAAACCTCAATTTAATATCGTTTTTTCTTGTCCTTGGTGACCGCTATCTTGATCCGGACTTCCGCATCGAGGCACGCCATGACCACCGCCAGCCCCACCCGCACCGCAACCCCTTCACCCATCCTGCTCATGGCACGCCACGCCGCCGCCCTGCGCGCGCAGGGCCAGGATGTGATCGACCTGACCCTGGGCGAGCCAGACTTCGACGCACCGGCCCATGTGCTGCTGGCCACCCACGCCGCTCTTGGCCAACGCCAGAGCTACTCCCCGGCCAACGGCCTGCCGCGCCTGCGTGAAGCGATTCGCTGGCGGGTACGCCATGATCGCGGCCTGCATTACCGGGAAGATCAGGTCGCGGTCGGCTGCGGGGCCAAGCAGGTCATCTTCAATGCCTTCATGGCGACCTTGCAGCCTGGCGACGAAGTCTTGCTGCCCGCGCCCTACTGGGCCAGTTATCCAGACATGATCCGCCTCTGCGGGGCGCAACCCGTGGTGCTGCCGACCACCGCCGCCGAGGGCTTTCGCCTGACCGCCGAACACCTGGCGGCGGCGCTGGAGCTGTCACCCAACGCTCGCTGGCTGGTGCTCAACGCCCCCGGCAACCCTTCCGGTTCGACCTACAGCGTCGCGCAACTGCGTGAGTTGGCCGAGGTGTTGCGCGGTTATCCGCAGCTGATGATCCTCAGCGACGACATCTACGCCGAGATCCGCTTCACCGACCAGCCCTATGCGACGCTGGCCGCCGTGGCCGAGGACCTGAACGAGCGGACCCTGCTGGTCGATGGCGTCTCCAAGGCCTATGCCATGACCGGCTGGCGCGTCGGCTGGGGCTGCGGACCGGCGCCACTGGTGGCGGCGATCAACGCCATTCAGTCGCAGAACTGCACGCAGACCAGCACCCTCAGCCAATTGGCGACCATCGCCGCGCTGGAGGGCGAACGGGATTTCCTCAGTGAACGCAACGCCATCTACCGGCAGCGCCGCGATGCCGCCCTGGCGGTGCTGCGTACCAGCCAGACGCTGGACGTACTGAGCCCCGAGGGGGCGTTTTATCTGCTGCCCAGAATCAAAGGCACGCACGACGACCAGGACGTGGCCATGGACCTGCTCAAGGTCGGTGTGGCCACCGTGCCCGGCAGCGCCTTCGGAGCACCGGGGCATCTGCGCCTGTCGTTCGCCACCGACCAGGCCACCCTGGTAAAGGGCTGCCAGCGTCTTGTCAGCGCCCTGGGAGACCGCCCATGAGCGCCGCGCTGGTCCTCGCCCTGTTGCCCATCGCCGTGCTGATCGCCCTCGGCGCCTGGCTGCGCCATCGACACTTTCTCAACGAAGGGTTCTGGCCGCAGGCCGAGCGCCTGGGCTATTACCTGCTGCTGCCTTCGCTGTTCCTGCACAGCCTGGCCACCGCGCAACTCGACGATGTGCCGGTGCGCGAGATGGTCGCGGTGCTGCTGTTGTCGACGGTGCCGGTGGCCATGCTGTTCGTGGCCCTGCGCGGCCTGCTCAAGGTCGATGACGCGGCCTTCACTTCGCTGTTCCAGGGCGGCATTCGCTTCAACAACTATGTCGGCGTCTCGGCCGCCGCCGGATTGTTCGGCACCCACGGTATCGCCCTGGCAGCGGTGGCCAACGCCACCATCGTGCCGACGGTGAACATCCTCTGCGTGCTGGTGTTCGCCCGTTACGGCAGCGCCGGACGCCTGTCGCTGAAGGCCACGCTGCGCCAGCTGGCGCTCAACCCGCTGGTGCTGGCCTGCCTGATCGGCATTCTCCTGCAACTGCTGGGCGTGGGTCTGCCAGCCGGCATCGGCCCGGCCCTCAAGGCCCTGGGCCAGGCCTCGTTGCCGCTGGGCCTGCTGTGCGTGGGCGCGGCGCTGAACTTCGCCGCCGCCGGCAGCTGGCTCAAGCCGGTGGGCGTGTCGTCGCTGGCCAAGTTCGTGGTCATGCCCGCCGCCACTCTGCTGGCCTGCCATCTGCTGGGCCTGCGCGGCGAAGCGGCGGTCACTGCCATCCTGTTCCAGACCCTGCCCACCGCGTCATCGTCCTACATCATGGCCCGGCAACTGGGCGGTGACGCCCCGCTGATGGCCGGGATCATCGCCAGCCAGACCGTGATCGCCGGGCTGGCCCTGCCTCTGGTGGTGATCAGCCTGGCCACCTGGCTGTGAGTGCTGCGCGTCATGTCTGCGCCTGCACCACCCAGCGCACCTTGAGCAGCGCCTGACGCAAGATCGCCAGGTCCACCGAGCCCAAGGCCAGGCGCAGGGCATGCGGCACATGGGCCGACACGGCAAAGGGCTCGGCGGTGGACACCGCCACCTGCTCGTCCTTGAGGGCCGCCGCCACCCGATCGGCGCGGGCGTCTTCCTGCAAGGGCAGCCACAGGAAGTAAGACAGCGGATGGCTCTGACAAGGCAGCCCGGCCAGCGCCTCGGCGGCGACTTGCTGGCGCCGACGGGCGTCGTCGCGCTTGTGCTCTTCCAACTGCATGACGGTGCCGTCTTCCAGCCATTGGCAGGCAATGGCGGTGAGCACGCCAGGGGTGTTCCAGGTGGTGGCGCGAATCACCCGCTCCAGGCTGGCAACGCGCTCCAGCGGCGCGCTGATGAAGCCGACCCGCAGGCCGGTGGCCACGCTCTTGGACAGGCCGCAGATGTGCAAGGTGCGCTCCGGTGCCAGGCTGAACAGCGGCACCGGGGCATCCTCGACGAGAAAGGCATAGGCCGCGTCTTCGATGATCAACAGGTCGTGCCGGCGAGCGATGGCCACCAGTTGCTCACGTTGCGCGGTATCCAGCACCCAACCCAGCGGATTGTGCAGCGTCGGCATGCTGTACAGCGCCTTGACTCGCCGGCTGGCACACAGCCGCTGCAGCGCGGCCAGGTCCGGCCCGTGTTCGAGCACCGGAATGGCGACGATCTCCAGGTGCAGTGCTTCAGCCAGCACCTTGAAACCGGAGTACGTCAGCGCATCGGCGGCGATCACATCGCCAGGCTTCAGCGACGCCATCAACGCGACCGCCAGGCCCTGCTGCGCACCGTTGACGATCAGCACCTGCGCGGCATCCACCTGCAACCCGCGTGCGGCCAGGTGGCGGGCCACGCAAGCGCGTTCGTGCGGCCGCCCGGCATGCGGTTGGTAACGCAGCAAAGCCTCAAGGTCGCCCGAGGCCGCCAGCTGGCGCAAGGCACCGCGCAGCAGCTCGGCCTGTGCCGGCAACGCCGGGTAGTTGAAATTCAGGTCGGCCATGCCTTGGGCCACGGTCTTCTGGTCGATGCCCAGGCCCGGCGGCATGGAGATATCCCGCACGAAGGTGCCACGCCCGGTTTCACAACTGACCAGGCCCATGCGCTGCAGCTCGGCATACACACGGCTGGCGGTCACCAGCGCCAGGCCATGCTCGGCGGCCAGGGCCCGATGAGTCGGCAGGCGGCTGCCGGGCAGCAGGCGACTGGCGCGAATGTCGGCGGCCAGGCGGTCGACCAGGGTCTTGTAGCGGGCGCGGGGCATGGCGAATGTATCCATGACAATTTTTTGATTGTGCCGATAGTGCTGCCTAGCATGAGCGCTTCGCAAGCCACCGAGCACCTTGCCATGTCTTCCGCCTCTCCCCTGCACCGCCCGATCCCTGCACTGCCGCTGGCCGGCTGGCTCAACGGCCTGCTCGGCGTGATCATCTTCAGCGGCTCGTTGCCGGCCACCCGGGTCGCGGTGGCGCAGTTCGAGCCGCTGTTTCTCACCACCGCCAGGGCCCGCCTGGCCGGCCTGCTGGCCCTGGCGCTGCTGGGGCTGTTCAGGCAGCCGCGACCGACCCGTGAGCAACTGCTGCCCCTGGCGGTGGTGGCCGCCGGGGTGGTGGTGGGCTTTCCGCTGCTCACCGCCCTGGCCCTGCAACATGTCACCTCAGCCCACAGCATCGTGTTCGTCGGCCTGCTGCCGCTGGCCACCGCGCTGTTCGGGGTACTGCGTTGCGGTGAACGCCCGCGTGCGGCCTTCTGGCTGTGTTCGGTGCTGGGCAGCCTGATGGTGGCCGGCTACGCCATGGCTCAAGGCCTGAGCGCCAACCTGACGGGCGACCTGCTGATGCTGCTGGCGATCCTCGCCTGCGGCCTGGGCTATGCCGAAGGCGCACGCTTGTCGCACAGCCTGGGCGGCTGGCAGGTCATCAGTTGGGCCTTGGTGCTGGCCTTGCCGGTCATGCTGGTGGCGAGCCTGTGCAACCTGCCGGCAGCCGGCTTCGCTGCCATCCAGACGCCGGCCTGGGCCGCTCTGGGTTACGTGTCGATATTCAGCATGCTGGTGGGCTTCGTGTTCTGGTATCGCGGCCTGGCCCAGGGCGGCGTGGCAGCCGTAGGCCAGTTGCAGCTGTTGCAGCCGTTCTTCGGCCTGGCCCTGGCCGCCGGCTTGCTGGGTGAGCCGGTCAGCCTGGGCATGCTCGGCGTCACCCTGGTAGTGATCGTCTGCGTGGCGGGGGCCAAACGCTTTTCTCGCTAGTGGGTTGGCGCCGTAGGACCGGCTTCAGCCGGGAACGCGTTCGGCGTGGCTGAAGCAGCTGAGCGCGATCAATGGGTGACGCGGGTCACCAGGTAATTGATCAGCTCCGGGTCATCGTCCAGGTCGATGGCCCTTGCCGGGCGCGGCAGGTCTTGCATGACCTTGCTCCAGAACGCCTCGGCGGCCTCGTCCTGGATGGAGTAACGCACCAGCCAGTTCTCGTGACCGCTCATCAGCACCTGGCCCATCAGCGCCCGGCCGACACCACGGCGGCGGTACTTCTTGAGGATGAACAGGTCGGCCAGTTCCAGGGCATCGATGCCCGGCAGCTCGCTGCGCTCGACCAACAGAAAGCCCGCCACCTCGCCATCGACCAACAGCAGGCTGGCGCTCCAGTCCGGTTCCTGCCAGTAGCGCACCAGGTGCTCTTCGTGGATGTAGTAACGGCCGTCCATCTCTACATCCTGCTGCTCCCAGTCCGACGACTCGTAGGCGTAGAACTGGTAGAGGTTGCGGATCAGCTCGATCTGCTCGGGGGCAGTGGGAATCAGCTCGACAGTGAGGTCGGTCACGGGCGGCCTCCACGGGTCGATGAACGAGGGCAAAGCGATACAAGCCAGGGCATGCGGATCTCAGAAGCAATGAAACAGGGGCGCTATTGTTAACAAAACCGGGCAGATGGCAACCACTGCGCAGCGATTCACTGCGTGCGGCGCACCATGTCGATAATCAGCCGGTACAACTCCTCGACCGCCTGTGCCTCGCTGATCTCGCCTTCCACCGCCACCAGCGCCAGGCTGTCGGCGGCGCCGAGCAGCGCCCACAGCGTCGCCAGACCGAGGCCCGGCGTACTGGTGAAGGGCGCCAGTACCTGGCGGCATTTGTCGATGTAGCTGCGCTGGCATTGCTTGCGCAACTCGGCCAGCTCGCTGGAACCACTCAAGGCCGCCAGCACCTCGGGAATTTCCCGCCCCTCGCTGAGCACGCAGGCGATATAGCTGGCGGCGATGGCCCGAGCCTTGCCCTCCAGGGTCGCCGCACCGGCAGCCATGGCCTGGTCGATGATCGCGTTCTGGCGGTTCTCGTAATCCTGGTACAGGGCCGCCAACAGCCCGTGGCGGGTACCGAAGTGCTCATAGACGGTCGGCTTGGTGATGCCGGCAGCCTCGGCCAGGCGGCCCAGGCTCAGGGCATCGGTGCCCTCCTCGGCAATCAGTTGCCAGGCCACCTGCAGCAGTTGCGCATAACGCTCTTCGCGGGTCATGCGCTTGCGCGGTGCGGTACGGGAAACGTCGTTGGGCATGGCGGTCGCGGGCTCCTGCAAAAGCTGAGTCGGGCAGCATACGGCGCTTGCCGGCTCAGGCAAACACCTGCTGGCCGATACGCCGTGCGGTGGCCAGCGCCGTATCGGGAAAACCCGCCTCCGGGTGCAACAGCAATTCCGAGCTGCGCACCGGGGCGCCGACGTAGTCGAAGATGCCGTGGTCGATCTGCGTGCGCATCGCCGCGAAATAGCCATGCCGGGCAAAGGTGCGCAGGTTCGCGCCGCCCACGGCCAGCAGGTGCACATCGAGATGGCCGAGCTTCTTCTCCAGGCTGCCATCTGGTCGCTCCGCGTAAGCCCACCCCGAGGTGAACACGCGGTCGATCCAGCCCTTGAGAATGGCCGGGAACGACCACCAGTAGATGGGGTAGACCAGCACCAGGGCATCGGCGCGATCCAGGCGGCGCTGCTCGGCGAGCACGTCGTCGGGCAAGGCCGCACCGCTGCGAAACAGCGCCAGGTCGGCGGCGCCGAAACGCGGGTCGAAGCCCTCTTCGCACAGATCCACCCGCTCGACTTGATGCCCGGCCTCGACGATGGCACGAGCGACTTCACCGGCGGCGGCATGGGTGAAAGAGCCTTGGTCAGGGTGAGCGACAACGATGAGCGCTTGCATGGGAGAACTCCTGGCAGAACGGCCAAAGGCGGCCGCTTTATATACCAAACGTAGGTTACTTTTAGTATCTTGTAAACGCCTGCCCGCCTGAAGGGTGCCGGACGGTTTTGCACGCTGTAACGGCACCCGCCTGTCATCTGTCATGCATGAATGCTCTAATGGCCCGCTCATTCACGCAGAGGACCCGCCCCCCGCAATGGATACCAAGACTCTCATGCTCCGCTTCGATGAACTCTTGGGCATGCTGGACAAACACCCCTGGGTGCAGGCCAGCCTGTCTCTGCTGTTGCTGCTGGTCGCCGCCCTGGTGCTCGGCCGCCTGGCGCGCTTCGTGCTGCTCTACGCGATGAAGGCCCTGGGCCGCCAGCACGCCCTGCAGTGGCTCAACGACCTGCGCCACAACAAGGTCTTTCACCGCCTGGCGCAGATGACGCCTTCGCTGGTGATCCAGTTCGGCCTGAACCTGGTGCCGGTGATCAGCGCCGCCGGCAAGAACCTGCTCGGCAACATCGCCATGGCCTTCACCATTCTGTTCATGACCCTGGCCATCGGCGCGCTGCTCAATGCCCTGCTGGACATCTACGCGCGCACCATTCACGCCCGGACCCGCTCGATCAAGGGCTATGTGCAACTGGCGAAGATGATCCTGTACATCTTCGCCACGATCATCATCATCGCCACCCTGATCGACCGCTCGCCGCTGTTACTGCTCTCCGGTCTGGGTGCCATGTCGGCGGTCATCCTGCTGGTCTACAAGGACACCCTGCTGTCGTTCGTCGCCAGTGTGCAGCTGACCAGCAACGACATGCTGCGCGTCGGCGACTGGATCGAAATGCCCCAGGTCGGTGCCGACGGCGACGTGGTGGACATCACCCTGCACACCGTCAAGGTGCAGAACTTCGACAAGACCATCGTCTCCATCCCCACCTGGCGGCTGATGTCCGAGAGCTTCCGCAACTACCGCGGCATGCAGCAGTCCGGCGGCCGGCGCATCAAGCGCAGCCTGTTCATCGACGTCAGCGGCATCCGCTTTCTCACCGATGAAGAAGAACAGCGCCTCTCCGGCGTCAAGCTGCTCACCGAGTACATGTCGCGCAAACAGGCCGAACTCAAGGCCTGGAACCAGGCCCAGGGCAACGTCGCGGCGCTGTCGGCCAACCGTCGGCGCATGACCAACGTCGGCACCTTCCGCGCCTACGCCCTCGCCTACCTGAAGAACCACGCCGAAGTGCACCAGGACATGACCTGCATGGTCCGCCAGATGGCCGCCAGCGAACACGGCGTGCCCCTGGAAATCTACTGCTTCACCCGCACCACCGTCTGGGCCGACTACGAACGCATTCAGGGCGACATCTTCGACTACCTGCTCTCGGTATTGCCGGAGTTCGGCCTGAGCCTGTACCAGCAGCCCAGTGGCGCAGACATGCGCATGGGCCTGGCCGGCCGGGAGCCGGCGCAGGGTGGGTTGGCGTTGCCGGCGGTGAAGGAGGTGGAGAAGCCTCACACGGAACCGGCACAGCGGCTGACCAGCGACAACCCGGCATGACCACCGTTACCCGCCCCTCTGTACCTGAAGTCAGGCCAACCGCGTCAGATAATCGATGAACAGGCGGAACAGGTCGGCATTGTTGGAGATCTCCAGCCGCTGGTAGATGTTGTGCTTGTGCACCTTCACGGTCCCTTCCGAAATGCCCAGCAGCGCCGCAATCGAGGCGCTGCTGTGGCCTTGCAGGATCAGCTTGGCGATGTAGCGCTGTGCCTCAGTCAGCTGTCCTTGCAGGATGTCCATGAACGCATCTTCAGAGCGCGCATCGCTGGTCTCGGCGTAGGCGAAACTATCGCCATGTCGAACCCGGCCATGCAGCTCCAACAGGGCGTGCACTACCGGCGTCAATGCCTCGAGGGTTTGCATTTCCTCGGTACTGAAGGGCCCGTCGCCAAGGTTGCGCATCAACGAGTAGACCAAGGCCACACGCGGTTGCAGCGGCACGATGAAACCGATCTCTTCGACCAGCGTGCCATGTTCGGAAGACACACAGGGATGGATGTCCGGGGAGATGGAAAACCCCGATGAAAAGAAGCAGTCCGGCGCCAGCTCACTCATACGCCACAGCCCGCCAGGATGGTCGTTGATGCACGCTACGTAGAATGGATCGAGCAGGTAACCACCACGCTGGTAGGCAGCAAGGGTGCGCTCCGGCACCGAACGGTTGTAACCGTTGTGTACCAGCAACGCCGGATGATTGAAGCGAAACAGGTAGACGCAGCTCATATCGAAATCGACCCGCTGCCGCAGCGCACGATCCAGGGCCTGCCCCAGCTGATCGGTGCCCACAGCGCTGATCAGCGCGGCCAGGTCTCGAGCATCGTCGGCGTTCATGCGTGCCATTCAGGTGTCCAGAGTGAATGCCCCATCGGTGGGCAAGATAACCCAAAACCGAGGCCGCCAGCGCAGGGCTGCCAGGAGTGCATGACAGACGGGAACCCGGCTGGAGGCGCCGGGTTCCGCCGCAGCGCTCAAGACAGGCTCGGTGTCGCGCTGAAGCGCTGCTGCTGTTCGTCCTGACGCCCAAGCTCAATAGCCTTGGGAACCGCGAGCCACCAAGCAAGCGCCATGCCCAGCACGCCGCCCGTCAACTTGCCGATGATCAGGGGCAGGATCACCGAAGGTTGGAAGTTCGCCGAGTAGGCCAGATGATCACCGAAGGTGAACGCTGCGCACACCGCGAATGCCACGACCAGTACCTTGTCCTTGGGTGGCATGTCGGCGAGCAGACGGAACATCGCCAGGATGTTCGCCGAGGCCGCGAGCATGCCCGCTGCGCCGACCGGTGACAGCCCTACCCGGGCGGCGACTCGTTCAATGGGACGCGACAGGTAGCGCTTGATCAGCCAAACCATGGGAAAGGCACCGCAGAGCATGATGCTCACGTAGCCGGCAATCTCCAGCGCGCGCATCTGGTCCTCCTTGTCGGCGATGATCGGCGCGAAGCCCCAACTGCCGAAGGTCGAGCTGAAGAAGGTGGTGAAGTATTCGACGATCGAAGCCACCAGCACCAGCGTCACCAGGGCGTACATCAACTGCCCGAGCTTGAGGAATATCGCCACCATCAGATTCGGCAGGTAGCGCAGCGCAGCAGCCAGCGCACAGCAGAACAGGATCAGCGGCATGAGGTTCTGCACCAGCCCCAGGAAAGTGAAGTGCAACACCTGAGTCGGCGCGCCGATGGTGGCGATGTCGGGCCTCACGCCCAAGTCCATGCCCTGCATCAGCAGGGCGATCAGAATGATGCTCACCGGAATACTCAGAAGCCCGGCCATGATGCCCAGGGCCATGTATTTGTGGTCGCGCTTATCGAGCATTGCCAGACCTACCGGAATCACGAAGATCACCGTCGAACCGCACTGGAAGCCCGTGATCAAGCCGACGATCCAGCCTTCGGGACTGCTCGACAGCGCCTGGGCCAGCTGATAGCCGCCCAGGTCGGCGGCGATAAAGATCGGACCGGCAATACCTGCGTCGGCGCCCATGGCCTGGAAAAGCGGCGCGATGAACAGACTGATGAATTGCGAGATATAGGGAATCGCCGCCATGATTCCGGCCACTGGCAGGAAGATCGGTCCTATGCTGTTGATGCCGGCGCTGAACTCCTTACCGAGCTCCGATTCCGGGTTGTAGATGGACGCGATGGCGCCGATCACGGCGCAGACCATGATCAGGTAGATGACGTAGGTGCCGATGTTTTCCATTGCTGCCTCTGTCTTTTGTAAGTGTTTGTTTTTGGCAGAATTTTCAATGCAGGGGTAAAGCTTTTATTGTTTTGCGCGCCTATCAGAGCGCGGTGTAGCCGTTGTCGACGAACAGGTGGGTGCCGTTGACGAAGCTGGCCTCGTCACTGGCTAGGAAAAGCGCCGCGGCAGCCACTTCAGCGGGATCGCAGAGACGCCCCTGCATGCTGGCGATGGCCTGCTCCGAAACGTCCACACCGTGTCCCTGCAGCAGTTCGATTTCACGTCGACCATGGGCCGTACCGATGAAGCCCGGACACACGGCATTGCTGCGAATATTGCGGTCGCGGTACTCCACGGCGATGGCGCGGGCGAACATGTGACAAGCGCCCTTGGTGGTGCAGTACGCCACTTCCATCGGCGTGCCGACCACTGCGGAGATCGACGAGGTACAGACGATACTGCCGCCACCGGCCGCGATCATGCCGGGTAGCACGGCCTGGGTAACCAGAAACATGCCCTTGACGTTGATGCCCATCAGGCGATCCCAGTCCGCTTCGCTGGTCTCTAGAAACGGGCCGGCCGCGATGGTACCTGCATGGTTCATCAATACCGTGATGGCCCCGAAACGCGCCTCGGCCTGCGCCACCGCCTGCCGAACCTGCTCGCGGGACGAGACATCGGCAGGAAAGAACCAGGCGTCGCCGCCGGCTTCGTTGATGCGCGCCGCAACCGCCTCGCCGTCACTGCGCGGCAGATCCATGATTGCCACCTTGGCGCCTTCGCAGGCGAAGAGCTCCGAAGCGGCCAAGCCGCAGCCACCTGCACCACCGGTGATGAGTGCGACCTTGCCTTGCAAACGACCCATGAGTGGTCTCCTGTCGTATATGTAACCCGAGGTTTCTGCCGACAACCTAGGGCTACCCGCCGCCAGCGTCCATATACCGAGGGATATACGAATCAATAACAAATTGAAAAATAAGATCTTTTTTCATAATTCGGTCGCTTTTTGAACCGCTGGCGAGCGCCGCCAAGCCCTGTCTGTAGCCGCAAACGAGCGCCAATCCGCAGGCGACCACCCGTCGCCCCGACCGCACGACCTTGCTCCCCTGGAGGCCGAACCCATGGTGATCAAAAAAAGGAGTCTCACCATGAAATTGATTCGACCTCACCAACTGGCCCTGGCGCTGTGCCTGGGCGCGATTGCGCCGCTGAGCCTGGCGGCGACCAATGTGGATGGCACCACCACCAGCCCGAGCGGCACCAGCGCCAACCCCGGCACCATGCAAGGTGGCGGTGGCAATCCGGGCGGGGCCACCAACCCCGGCAGTAATACCGGCAGCCCAGGCGGTACGTCGGGCGGCATGGGGACCGGCACCGGCAGCGATACCAGCACCGGCAACGCTACCGGTGCAGGCAGTGCCGGCCCTGGTGGCGCCAGCGGTGCGGGCGGCGCGCCGAATGGCGGTGCGGGCGGTGGCGGTAATAGCGGCACCGGCTCAGGTGGTACAGGCGGCGGTACCGGAGGTGCTGGCGGTGGTGCTGGCGGAGCCGGTGGCGGTGGCGGCGGCGGCGGCAGTTGATCCTCGCCTCAAGACTGCCCCACTAGACCGTTGCAGCGAGCTTGCTCGCGATGGCTGCCTCACGTACGCGACATATGCGGTGCGTTGGCGGTCTTTTCGCGAGCAAGCTCGCTGCCACAGGTCAAAGAGTCAGCTGACCCGCCTGGCATCCCGGCGAATCGCGGCAGGCGCCACGCCAAAGCCGCGCATGAACACTTCACGCATGTGCCGGCGATCGCGAAAACCGTTCTGCCGGGCCACTTCTTCCAGGCTGTGCCGGGTCTGCTCGATCATCAGCCGGGCACCTTCCAGCCGCAGCTTTTCGATCGCCTTGGCCGGTGGCTGGCCGGTCTCGGCGGTGAATACCCGGGTGAACTGGCGTGGGCTGAGGTGCGCCACCTCGGCGAGTTCTTCGACGCTCAAGGGCAGGCTCAGATGCTGGCGGGCGTATTCCAGCGCACTCTGAATACGGTCTGACTTGGCCGACAGGGTCAGCAGTTCCGAATGCTGCGACTGCCCACCGGAACGGCGCTGGTGCATCACCAGGCGATGCGCCACCGAGCGCGCCAAGTCGGCGCCCAGGTCCTTCTCGACCATGCCCAGGGCCATGTCCAGCGCGGCAGTCATGCCGGCAGAGGTCCATACCGGGCCATCGACGATGAAGATCCGATCATCTTCAACCGCCACCTGCGGATAGCGCTCGCGCATGGCTCGGGCGAACGACCAGTGCGTGGTCGCACGACGACGGTCCAGCGCACCGGCAGCGGCGAGAATGAACCCGCCGGTGCACACGCCCGCGACACGCCGTGCCTGCTGCATGAAGCCGCGCACGCTGTTGAGCACCTCTTCGCTGGCCGGCGTCAGGGGCGTCAGGGTTCCGACCACCATCCAGGTGTCGGCCAGCCCGGCAGCCTCCAGCGGCTGGGTGTCGATGCACAGGCCCAGGGACGAGCGCACGGTGCCGCCGCCCACCGAAAAGTTCTGCACCCGATAGACCGGCTCACCGGCCACCAGATTGGCGAATTCGAAAACGGACTGGGTGGCCAGGGACATGACCTGGAAACCCTCGGTAATCAGGTAGCCGACTCGATGCATGATGAAGCCCTAAAAGTGACGTCCTGAAACACTACCTTATACGTCATTTGAGACACAGCATTTTTTTCGCATCATGGCGCCAGTCCCCACCACTGGAGCCTCACACCATGACCACCGCACACCTTGGCACTGCCCTCATCACCGGCGCTTCCACCGGCATCGGCGCGCTCTACGCCGAGCGCCTGGCCCGCCGCGGCTATGACCTGATTCTGGTGGCACGCAACCGCGAACGCCTCAATGAACTGGCCATGCGCCTGACCAGCGAGACCCGCCGCAACGTCGAGGTGGTCGCCGCCGACCTCGGCAACTCCAACGAGCTGGCCAGCGTCGAACGCAAGTTGCGCGAAGACGCCAGCATCACCCTGCTGGTCAACAACGCCGGCATCGGCACCCACACCCCGCTGCTGGGCAGCGACGTGGAGCGCATGGGCGAGATGATCGCGCTCAACGTCACCGCCCTGACCCGCCTGACCTACGCTGCCGTGCCCGGCTTCGTCGCCCGCCAGCAGGGCGCGATCATCAATATTTCGTCCATCGTCAGCCTGGCGCCGGAACTGCTCAACGGCGTGTATGGCGCCAGCAAGGCCTATGTCACCGCCTTCACCCGCTCGCTGCACCGCGAGCTGAGCGAGCAAGGCATTCGTATCCAGGCGGTACTGCCCGGTGCCACCGCCACCGACTTCTGGGCCACCGGCGGGCTGCCCGTGGAAAACCTCGACCCGGCCATCGTCATGGCGGCCCCCGACCTGGTCGACGCCGCGCTGCAGGACTTCGATGCCGGGGTGTTGTTTTCCATTCCGTCGATGCACGACCTGGAAACCTTCGAAGCCTTCGAATCCAGCCGCCAGGCGCTGCTGCCGCAGCTGTCCAGCAACCGCCTTGCCCCCCGCTACAACGCCAACTGATCACTGACAGGAGTACCACCATGAAACTCAGCGCCAACACCATTTTCATCACCGGCGGCACCTCCGGCATCGGTCGCGCCCTGGCCGAAGCCTTCCACCAGCGTGGCAACCAGGTGATCATCGCCGGCCGCCGCCAGGCCCTGCTCGACGAGATCGCCCGCGCCAACCCCGGCATGGATACCGTGCAGCTGGACATCAACGACGCGGCGCAGATCAAGCTCGTGGCCCAAGAGGTGATCCGTCGCCACCCCACGCTGAACGTGATCATCAACAACGCCGGGATCATGCCTTTCGACAACCCGGCCTCCGGTGAGCTGGACGACGAACAGGCAGTCGGCCTGCTGCAGACCAACCTGCTGGGGCCTGTGCGGGTCAGCGCGGCCTTCGTCGAACACCTCAAGCAGCAGCCCGAGGCCTACATCATCAACAACAGCTCGGTGCTGGCCTACCTGCCGCTGGCCGCCACGGCGCTGTACTCGGCGACCAAGGCGGCCATCCACTCCTACACGCTGTCGCAACGCTTCGTCCTGCGTGACAGCAGCGTCAAGGTGCTGGAAATCGCCCCGCCGTGGGTGGACACCGACCTGATCCACAAGAGCGGTGACGAGCGTGCCATGCCGCTGGACGAATTCATCACCGAAACCCTGGCCAAGCTGGAAACCGCCACCACCGAAGTTCTGGTCGACCGTGTGTTGCCCCTGCGCGCCAACCAGGGGGCGAACGAGCATGAACTGATCCACCAGTTCAACCTGTCGCTGGTCGACAACCCGATTCCTGTGGCCTGAACGGTCCGTCTTTCAAGGAGATTCCCCCATGCCCCGTCTCACTGCACTGCCTATCGACCATGCGCCTGCCGCCGCCCGCCCTGCCTTGCAAGGCGTAGAGAAAGGCCTGGGCTTCTTGCCCAACGCCTTCGCCACCCTGGCCCACTCCCCGGCCGCGCTCAATGGTTACCTCGCTCTGGCGCAGGCCATGGGCAAGAGCAGCCTCAGCGTCGCCGAACGTGAAGTCGTGGCGCTGGCGGCCTCGCAAGTCAACGGCTGCGATTACTGCCTGGCCGCACACAGCCACTTTGGCGCCAAGGCGGGCCTGGATGCCGACGCCATTGCTGCGGCCCGCGCTGGCAACCTGGACGCCGTCGCCGCACTGGCCCGCGCGGTGACGCAGGAACGCGGTCAGATCAGCGATGAGCAACTGCACGCGGCACGTCAAGCAGGCCTGGATGACGCACGGATCGTCGAGGTGGTCGCCCAGGTCGCCCTGCTGACCCTGACCAACTATCTGAACAATGTGGCCCGCACCGCAGTCGACTTCCCGCCTGCAACCCACTGAACACCAGACCGCAATGAGCCGTCCTGCCCGCGCAGCCGAACGCTGTCCGGGCGGGCGCTTGCGTTTGGGGGAGATGCACCCTGACGGTGCAGAAATGGCGCAGCCTGCGCAAGACGCGGGGTACGGGACCTGGGCCCTGTACCCCGCGAGTACCGATTGACGCGGCTCAGCGCGTGCCAGGCACGGCTGACCCGGCTCGATCGCCTAGGGCACCACGCAGGCACAAGCAAGGCACATGCCGGGTAGCGTCAATACGATCGACAGGCTTTAGCCGCAATACTGGTCAGTTAGACCGGGTAGGAGCGGCTTCAGCCGCTCCCCGAGCCGTATGCGTCAGGCCTGTTTGTGGGCCAGGATCGCGTCCAGCAGGCCGGGAAACTGCTGGTTCATGTCGGCCAGCCGAAGGGAGTTCATGTGCGTGGTGCCGACGTTGCGGGTATGCACCAGGCCGGCATCGCGCAGCACCCGAAAGTGATGGGACATGCTGGATTTCGGACGGCCGCCGTCGAGTTCGCCGCAGCTGGCCTCTTCGACCCGGGCCAGGCAACGCACGATCTCCATGCGCACCGGATCGCTCAGCGCGTAGAGCACGCGCTCGAGGATGAAGTTTTCGGGTGTGGGATGTTTGAAGCCTCTCATGGGGCGGCATGATAACGGGGGGGTTCAATGTTCGCCATACTTCGAATACTATCGAACTATCGTATTAACCCGTCCGCACTGGAGTCGTGTATGTCTGCACTGTTCGAACCCTTCCGTCTCAAGGACGTCACCCTGCGCAATCGCATCGCCATTCCGCCGATGTGCCAATACTCCGCCGAAGAAGGCCTGATCAACGACTGGCACCACGTGCACCTGGCCAGCATGGCCCGTGGCGGCGCCGGCCTGGTGGTGGTGGAAGCCACCGCCGTGGCCCCGGAAGGCCGCATCACCCCCGGCTGCACCGGCATATGGACCGACGAACAGGCCCAGGCGTTCGTTCCCGTGGTGCAGGCCATCAAGGCTGCCGGTGCCGTGCCGGGTATCCAGATTGCCCACGCCGGTCGCAAGGCCAGCGCCAACCGTCCCTGGGAAGGCGACGACCACATTGCCAGCGATGACCCGCGTGGCTGGGAAACCATTGCCCCGTCGGCCATCGCCTTCGGCCACCACCTGCCGAAAGTGCCGCGCGCCATGACCCTGGACGACATCCAGCGGGTCAAGCAGAACTTCGTGGATGCCGCGCGCCGCGCGCGTGAAGCCGGCTTCGAATGGATCGAGCTGCACTTCGCCCACGGTTACCTGGGCCAGAGCTTCTTCTCCGAGCACAGCAACCAGCGCACCGACGCCTATGGTGGCAGCTTCGACAATCGCAGCCGCTTCCTGCTGGAAACCCTGGCGGCAGTGCGTGAGGTGTGGCCGGAGAACCTGCCGCTGACCGCGCGCTTCGGGGTGATCGAATACGACGGTCGCGACGAGCAGACCCTGGCCGAGTCCATCGAACTGGCGCGGCGCTTCAAGGCCGGTGGCCTGGACCTGCTGAGTGTCAGCATCGGCTTCACCATTGCCGAGACCGAGATTCCATGGGGGCCGGCGTTCCTCGGCCCGATCGCCGAGCAGGTACGCCGCGAGGCGGACATTCCAGTGACTTCGGCCTGGGGCTTCGGCGACCCGCAACTAGCCCAGGCCGCCGTGCAGAACGGCCAGCTAGACCTGGTATCGGTAGGCCGCGCGCACCTGGCCGACCCGCACTGGGCGTACTTTGCCGCCAAGCAGCTGGGCGTGGACAAAGCCTCCTGGACCCTGCCCGCCCCTTACGCGCACTGGCTCGAACGCTACCGCTGATGCACCTCAGCCCGCCGTGAGGCCTTCACGGCGGGCTCCGAGGCGACCGATCCAGATCGACGCGACGATCACCAGCCCTCCTACCAGCAACCTGCCCAGGTCCTCGTGACGGTTCCAGATCAGCAGGTTGATCAGCAAGCCCAACGGCACGTGCAGGTTGCCCATCGCTGCCAGGGTGCCCACCGGCACCAGGCACGCGCCCTTGTTCCACCAGTACATCGCCAGCGCGGTGGAGCACAGGCCGAGGAACACCAGCACCAGCCACTGCTGCGGCGCGTCCGGCAGGCGCTGCGGATTGCCGAAGGCCAGAAACGCCGGCAGCACGACCAGCAACGCCCCGACGAAGAAGTAGCCGAAACGCCGATAGTCCGGCAGGTCGCTGGGGTAGCGCGCAGTCAGGTGACGGTACAGCACCTGCCCGGCGGCATAAGTGAAATTGGCCAATTGCAGCAGCAGGAAGCCGCCCAGGTAATCACCATCCAGCCCGTCGTAGCGGATCACCCCGGCGCCCAGCACCGCCACCACCGCGGCCAGCAGTGCCCAGGGGTTGAAACGTCGGTTCAGCGCATCTTCGATGAGGGTCACATGCAACGGGGTGAGGATGGTGAACAGCAGCACCTCGGGCACGGTCAGCACCCGGAAGCTCAGGTACAGGCACACATAGGTGATACCGAACTGCAGCGCGCCAATCAGCAACATGCCGCGCATGAACCCCGGCTCGACCTGGCGCCAGCGCGTCAGGGGAATGAACACCAGACCGGCCAGCAGCACACGAATCAGCACCGCCAGGTAACTGTCGACATGACCGGCCAGATAGACACCGATCAGGCTGAAGGAAAACGCCTGGATCAGCGTAACGATAAGTAGATAGTTCATGCAGGCCCCCAATTGAACGGAGGCGACCTTAGCGGTTCGTGCGCGACGCTGTCCATAACACTGTCATGGCGAGCAGCTTCAACCGCCAAAGCCCTACCACCGCCATCCCGGCTGAAGCCGGTCCCAGCCGTTCGTGCCGCCACCGCGGTGAGTTCATCCGGTAGGCGCGGCTGCGCCGCGAACCGCTATTCCAGAATGGCGCGCACAAAAGAAAACCCGGCAGCGCGGAGCAGCGCTTGCCGGGTCGGGCGCCCACCCAGGGGCGCGAACGGGAAGAGAGAGCGTGAAGCGGGTAATGCAATGATCAGGCGATCTCGGCCAGCTGTGCCTGGGCCTGGCTCAGGCCCTTGGCGCTGAATTCCTCACCCATGTTCAAGCCTTCGGCGTGCACGAAGGTCACGTCGTGGATACCGATGAAGCCCAGTACCTGGCGCACGTAGGGTTCCTGATGGTCCATGGCGCCGCCGGTGTACAGGCCGCCACGGGCGGTCAGCACGATGGCACGCTTGCCGGTCAGCAGGCCCTGCGGGCCGGTTTCACCGTACTTGAAGGTCACGCCGGCACGCAGCACATGGTCGAACCAGGCCTTGAGGGTGCTGGGGATGGCGAAGTTGTACATGGGGGCGCCCAGTACCAGGACATCGGCGGCCAGCAGCTCGTCGGTCAGCACGTTGGAGCGCTCCAGCGCGGCCTGCTCGGTGGTGCTGCGCTGCTCGTCGGGCTTCATCCAGCCGCCCAGCAGGGTGGCATCCAGGTGCGGCACAGGGTCCAGCGCCAGGTCACGCACGGTGAGGGTGTCGGCCGGGTGAGCGGTTTTCCACTGCTCGATGAACTGGCGGGTGAGCTGGCGCGACACCGAGCCTTCCTGACGGGCGCTGCTTTCGACGATCAATACGCGGGACATGTTCTACTCCATCTGTTCGAGGGCGGCTCGGCATGCGTCAGGGGGAAGCCATTCAGGCGTTTCACCCGCTGCGCAGCCTGGAAGCCGGCGGCGTTGAGTTGATGGAGGCCACTTTAATCATCGAATCGATCATGAAAAAGCGCAAAAATCTGCTTCGATCCATCGAATAATCAGGTCAATTGGTTTAGGCTTCAGCTCGCTGGCTCGCACTCGAGCTTGATGCGCAACTTGATGATGCTGCGAGTGAACTTCGCCACCACGTCCAGGCTTTCCCCGGCCTTGACCTGCACGCGGCGCAGGCGTGGTGCCTCGGGGCCGTTGTTGAACTCCACCCGGCAGCTTGCGTCGACCTGGCCGTAGTTGTTCAGGGTGATGGAGCCGGTGTCATGAAAGGTGTCGTGGCTGCGGTAGTCCACCTGCACCCCCGGCGTGCGCTTCTGCACCTCGATCGGGTACGCCAGCGCCACGCTCGGCAGCAAGGCCAGCAACAGATAACAGGTCCGCTTCATCGGTAGTCTCCGCAGGGGGATGTGATGAGCGGACGATAGCCCTCTCTGGAGAATCCGTCGATGAAAGCCCCCCGCGTGACCCTGGACCAATGGCGTACCCTGCAGGCCGTGGTCGACCACGGCGGCTTCGCCCAGGCCGCCGACGCCATGCACCGCTCGCAGTCGTCGGTCAGCTACACCGTGGCGCGCATGCAGGAACAGCTCGGCGTACCGCTGCTGCGCATCGACGGGCGCAAGGCAGTGCTCACCGAGGCCGGCGAAGTGCTGCTGCGCCGCTCGCGCCAGCTGATCAAACAGGCCAGCCAGCTGGAAGACCTCGCCCACCACATGGAACAGGGCTGGGAAGCCGAGGTACGCCTGGTGGTGGATGCCGCCTACCCCACCGCACGCATCGTGCGCGCCCTTACCGCGTTCATGCCGCAGAGCCGCGGCTGCCGGGTGCGCCTGCGCGAAGAGGTGTTGTCCGGGGTCGAGGAAGTGCTGCTCGAAGGCATGGCTGACCTGGCGATCAGCAGCCTGAACATCGCCGGCCACCTGGGCACCGAAATCAGCACCGTGGAATTCGTCGCCGTGGCCCACCCTGAACATGCCCTGCACAAGCTCAACCGCGAGCTGACCTTCCAGGACCTGGAAACCCAGCTGCAGGTGGTAATCCGCGACTCCGGGCGCCAGCAACCCCGCGACGTCGGCTGGCTGGGCGCAGAGCAACGCTGGACGGTGGGCAGCCTGGGCACGGCCGCCACCTTCATCAGCAGCGGCCTGGGCTTCGGCTGGCTGCCACGACACATGATCCAGCGCGAGCTGCGCGAAGGTGTGCTCAAGCCCCTGCCACTGGAAAAAGGCGGCAGCCGCAGCCCGGCGTTCTATCTTTACTCCTCCAAGGACAAACCGATGGGCCCGGCAACCCAGATCCTCATCGAGCTGATCCGCAACTTCGACACCGCGCCGCTGGATGCGCCATTCGCGGCACCACCCCAAGCCTGACAGGAGTCACGCATGGCTTTTTTCGAACATGACGGCTGTTCGCTGCACTATCAGGAATATGGCCAGCAGGCCTCCGGCCAGGGCGCGCCGATCCTGCTGCTGCACGGCCTGGGTTCCAGCGGCCAGGACTGGGAATACCAGATTCCGGCACTGGCCGCCCGGCACCGGGTCATCACCCTCGACCTGCGCGGCCACGGCCGCTCCGATAAACCCCGTGAGCGCTACAGCATCAAGGGCTTTGCGGCCGACGTCGAAGCGCTGATCGAGCACCTGCACCTGGGACCGGTGCATCTGGTGGGCCTGTCGATGGGCGGCATGGTCGGCTTCCAGCTGGCGGTGGACCAGCCACAGCTGCTCAAGAGCCTGTGCATCGTCAACAGCGGCCCGCAGGTCAAGGTGCGCAGCCTCAACGACCTGTGGCAGTGGCTGCGGCGCTGGAGCCTGGCTCGGCTGCTGAGCATGCAGGCCCTCGGCCAGGCCTTGGGCAAGCTGCTGTTCCCGCGCCCCGACCAGGCCGAACTGCGCCACAAGATCAGCGAGCGCTGGGCACGCAACGACAAGCGCGCCTACCTGGCCAGCTTCGACGCCATCGTCGGCTGGGGCGTGCAGGAGCGCCTGGGGCGCATCGCCTGTCCGACCCTGGTGGTCGCCGCCGACCGCGACTACACACCCGTGGCGCTCAAGCAGGCCTACGTTAAGCTGATTCCCGGCGCCCGCCTGGTGGTCATCGACAACTCGCGCCACGCCACGCCGCTGGACCAGCCCGAAGCCTTCAACCGCACGTTGCTGGAATTCATCGAGGCACAGCCGGTCTGAACCCCGGCAAGCAGGCCACACTGGTTTCACCCGAGCGGCTGTGGTTTCCTACCCGGCCACCGTCGTAACCATTACCGAAGGACCTTCCGGACCATGTTCAAGAACCTCGCTCTCGCCGCCTGCACCGTGCTGTTCTCGGCCAACCTGCTGGCTGCGGACGCCAAGAAGACCCACGTCGTGCTCGACACTAGCTTCGGCCAGATCGAACTGGAGCTGGCCGACGACAAGGCGCCGATCACGACCAAGAACTTCCTTGCCTACGTCGACAGCGGCTTCTACAGCAACACCATCTTTCACCGCGTGATCCCCGGCTTCATGGTCCAGGGCGGCGGCTTCAACCAGTACCTGGTGCAAAAACCCACCCAGGACCCGATCAAGAACGAAGCCGACAACGGCCTGAACAACGTGCGCGGCACCATCGCCATGGCCCGCACCTCCAGCGTCAACTCGGCGACCAGCCAGTTCTTCATCAACACCAACGACAACGCCATGCTCGACCACGGTGTGCGTGACTTCGGTTACGCCGTGTTCGGCAAGGTGGTCAAGGGCATGGACGTGGTCGACCAGATCGTCAATGCCCGCACCTCCAGCCAGAAAGGCATGCAAGACGTGCCTGTCGACCCGATCCTGATCAAGTCCGCCAAGCGCGTGAACTGATCGGCAGCCGACCTGCCCTGCGGGGCAGGTCGCACGGGACCGTTCGCCACCTTCAAGGAGATCCCGCCGCCCGCGGGTACCGGAACCCATGCTTTATCGTCGTTTCGAGCAGTTCATCGACATCTTCCGGGATGACCCCGGCACCGCCCCACCCAACCGGGTCCTGCCCTTCTACTTGCACTACCTGCGCCAGGTCTGGCCGAGCTTCGCCGCGCTGCTGGTGGTCGGGCTGGTGGTGGCGCTCATCGAGGTGGCGCTGTTCAGCTACCTGAGCCGCATCATCGACCTGACCCAGAACACCCCGCCGGCGCAATTCTTCAGCTTGCACCGCAACGAGCTGATCTGGATGGCCGTGGTCACCCTGTTGCTGCGCCCGGTGTTCGTCGGCCTGCACGACCTGCTGGTGCACCAGACCATCAGCCCCGGAATGACCAGCCTGATCCGCTGGCAGAATCACCGCTACGTGCTCAAGCAGAGCATCAACTTCTTCCAGAACGACTTCGCCGGGCGCATCGCCCAGCGCATCATGCAGACCGGCAACTCGCTGCGCGACTCGGCGGTGCAGGCCATGGATGCGCTGTGGCACGTGCTCATCTACTCGCTCAGCGCCTTGGTGCTGTTCGCCGAGGCCGACTGGCGGCTGATGATTCCGCTGGTGCTGTGGATCGGCGCCTACATCCTGGCGCTGATGTACTTCGTACCGCGGGTCAAGCAACGCTCGGTGCAAGCCTCCGACGCACGCTCCAAGCTGATGGGGCGCATCGTCGACGGCTACACCAACATCACCACCCTCAAGCTGTTCGCCCACAACAACCACGAACAGCGCTATGCCCAGGAAGCCATCCAGGAAAGCAACGAAAAGACCCAGCTGGCCGGCCGCGTGGTCACCGCGATGGACACTGCGATCACCACCATGAACGGCCTGCTGATCGCCGGCACCACCGGCCTGGCCCTGTGGTTGTGGACCCAGTCGCTGATCTCCATGGGCGCCATCGCCCTGGCCACTGGCCTGGTGATCCGCATCGTCAACATGTCGGGCTGGATCATGTGGGTGGTCAACGGCATCTTCGAGAACATCGGCACCGTGCAGGACGGCTTGGAAAGCATCTCGCAGCCGGTCGCGGTCACCGACAAGCCCGCTGCCCAGCAGCTGCGCATCACCCAGGGCGGCGTGCGCTTCGATGGCGTGGATTTCCACTACGGCAATGGCAAGGGCATCATCCACGGCCTCGACCTGGACATTCGCCCTGGCGAGAAGATCGGCCTGATCGGCCCCTCCGGCGCGGGCAAGTCCACGCTGGTGAACCTGCTGCTGCGCCTCTACGACGTGCAGGCCGGGCGCATTCTCATCGATGGCCAGGACATCGCCGAGGTGACCCAGGAAAGCCTGCGGGCGCAGATCGGCATGATCACCCAGGACACCTCGCTGCTGCACCGCTCGATCCGCGACAACCTGCTGTACGGCAACCCGGACGCCAGCGACGAACAACTCTGGGAAGCGGTGCGCCGCGCCCGCGCCGAAGAGTTCATTGCGTTGCTGTCCGACGCCCAGGGCCGCAGCGGCTTCGATGCCCACGTGGGCGAGCGCGGTGTCAAGCTGTCAGGCGGCCAGCGCCAGCGCATCGCGATCACCCGGGTGCTGCTCAAGGACGCTCCGATCCTGATCATGGACGAAGCCACCTCGGCGCTGGATTCGGAAGTCGAAGCGGCGATTCAGGAAAGCCTGGAAACCCTGATGCAGGGCAAGACCGTAATCGCCATCGCCCACCGCCTGTCGACCATCGCGCGCATGGACCGCCTGGTGGTGCTGGACAAGGGACGCATCGCGGAAATGGGCAGCCACGCCGAACTGCTCGCCCAAGGCGGGCTGTATGCCCGGCTGTGGCGGCACCAGACCGGCGGTTTCGTCGGGGTGGACTGAGCACTGCCGAGAACGCATCGCCGCTGAAGCGGCTCCTACCAGCCCGGCAGGAGCCGCTTCAGCCTTCGGCGCGATAGGGCAATGCCTGGCGGGCCTCCTCGGCGTAGGCCAGGACGCCGACGCGCTCCTGTTCCAGGAAGTCCTGCACCGCCTCTTTCAAGCCCGGATGCAGCAGGTAATGCCAGGAATGGGTGATCTGCGGTTCGAAGCCGCGGATCAGCTTGTGCTCGCCCTGCGCCCCGGCGTCGAAGCGCTGCAGGCCATGGGCGATGGCGTAGTCCATGCCCTGGTAGAAGCAGGTCTCGAAGTGCAGGCGGTCGAACTCTGCCAGGCAGCCCCAGTACCGGCCATAGAAGCTACCTCCGCCGACCAGGCTGAAAGCCATGGCCACCGGACGCGCGCCCTGGCGGGCCAGCACCACGCGGATCGCCTCGGGCATGCGCTGGCCCAGCAGGCTGAAGAACTCGCGGGTCAGGTAAGGAGCCTGGCCGCGCACCTCATAGGTGTTGCTGTAGCAGGCATACACGAAGTCCCATAGCGCTTCGCTCATCTGCGCGCCGCCCAGCCATTCGAACTCGATGCCCTGCCCCGCCACCTGCTCGCGCTCCTTGCGCATCTGCTTGCGCTTGCGCGAACTCAAGGTGTCGAGAAAGTCCTGGAAATCCCGATAGCCCCGGTTGTGCCAGTGGAACTGGCAGCCCAGGCGCTGCAGCCAGCCAGGCTGCCCGGCAAGCAAGACATCGGCGGCCGGGTCGGTGAAGTTCACATGCGCGCTGGACAGCCCTTCGCCCTGCAGGTATGCCGGCAGGCCCTCCAGCAGCGTCGCGCCGGCCTCGGCACTGCTGGCCAGGATGCGTGCCCCGCTCACCGGGCTGAACGGCACGGCGGCGAGCAGCTTGGGGTAGTAGCCGATACCGGCGCGGCGGCAGGCATTGGCCCAGCCATGGTCGAAGACATACTCGCCGTAGGAGTGCCACTTGCGGTACGCCGGCATGGCCGCGCGCAGCTGGCCGGCGTCCTCGAACAGCAGGTGCTCGGCCTGCCAGCCTGTCCCTGCACCCAGGCTGCCGCTGTCTTCCAGGCTGGCGAGAAAGGCGTGCCGCAGGAATGGCTGTTCATCCGCCAAAAGGGCATCCCAACGCTCGGCTGAAACCGCCTTCAGGCTATCGACCACATGTACAGGCATCGGCGTGCTCCGGGCTACGGACAAGGCTGCCAGTATCACCCATCCATCGCCCGGCGTCCCGCCCAAACTACGCCGAACGCTCTATCTCGGGCCTTCTAGACGAAAAAGTGCAACAGGATCGTCATTCACGCGCCATCACTTCGCCACTTTTCTGTAATACCCGACAGTAATACTGGCGCCTGTTTTTAGAACCGGTTGCAAAACCTTGAACCTTATCCCGATTGGGATGTCCTGCGCGCCGGCGAGCACTGGCGCAACCGTCTTGGAGATCATTATGCGTTCTGTTTCCACTCGTACTGCAGCGGCCCTGTGTGGCGGCCTGGTATTGGCCCTGAGTGTTCCGGCCCATGCCGCAGTCGACGCCAAACTGCTGGAGATGCTGAAAGCCAACGGCTCGATCACTCAGGCCCAGTACAACGAACTGCAAACCGAGCTGGCCAAGGATCAACAAGCCGCTGCCACCGCGGCCAAGTCTTCGGCCGCACAGAGCGATTTCGAGAAGAAGCTGGCCTGGGCCGCCAAGACCCAGTTCAAGGGTGACGTGCGCTTCCGTCACGAGACCGTCAAGATCGACGGCCAGACCAACGCCCAGGACAAGGATCGCCAGCGTATCCGTGCCCGCCTGGGTGCCTACACCGAGATCAACCCGCAGGTCAGCACCGGTATCCGTATCGCCACCGGCGGCAACAACGACGCGCGCTCCACCAACCAGGACCTGGACAACTACTTCGTCAAGAAAGACCTGTGGCTAGACCTGGGCTACATCGACTACCACCCGACCGCCATCAAGGGCCTGTCGCTGATCGGCGGCAAGATGAACCAGCCTTGGGAAAGCATGGGCGACATCATCTGGGACAGCGACATCAACCCGGAAGGCCTGGCCGCCACCTACAGCTTCCCGGTCAACGACAGCCTGAAGCTGTTCGGCAGCGCTGGCCACTTCACCCTGAAGGACAACATCGACGGCGAAGGCACCCAGTTCCGCCACGACCTGCGTCTGTACTCGGGCCAGTTGGGCGCCAACTTCAAGGCCACCGACAACCTGAAACTGACCCTGGGCGGCAGCGTCTACGGTTACGACAACGACAAGGACAGCGCAGCCCTGCGCGTCAACGGCAACACCAGCACCGAATTCCGCCTGTACGAAGGCTTCGGCCAGATCGACATCGGTGGCCTGCCAATGCCGCTGTCGCTGTACGGCCAGTACGTGGTCAACGACGAGTCCACCGACGGCCACGACACCGCCTGGCTGGCCGGCTTCAAGACCAAGTTCTACGACCTGAAGTTCGACTACAACTACCGCGATACCCAGCGTAACGCCGTGGTGGGTGCCTTCACCGACTCCGACTTCGCCAACGGCACCACCGGTTCGCGCGGCCACAAGCTGAAGATCGGTTACGACATCGACAAGAACTTCTCGGTGGGCGCCACCTACTTCCTGACCAAGGCCGACTTCGCCACGGCCAGCAGCCCGCGCGACGCCGATGCCAACACCCTGCAACTGGACGTGGAAGCCAAGTTCTAAAAATGCCGCAACGGCAGGCCGCCCTGGCCTGCCGCTGGCCAGCCGTTAAAACCGGGCGCCTGTGTATCGTTCCCCATCATCCGACGATACCCAGACGCTCGGTTTTTTTGCGAGGCATATACCAACCTGTTGCAGCGATCAGCGCTTGCGCAGGATCACACTGCCGATCGAATAGCCGGCACCGAACGAGCTGAGCACGCCCAGCGCGCCGGTGGGCAGGTCGTCCTGATGCTTGTGGAAGGCGATCACCGAACCGGCCGAACTGGTGTTGGCGTAGGTGTCCAGGATCACCGGCGCCTCCTCGGCAGAGGCTTCACGACCCAGCAGCTTCTTGACGATCAGATGGTTCATGCTCAGGTTGGCCTGGTGCAGCCAGAAGCGCTGCACGTCGCTGACGTTCAGGCCGCTGTCCTGCAGGTGGGCAGCGATCAGTTCGGCGACCATCGGGCACACCTCGCGGAACACCTTGCGGCCTTCCTGGACGAACAGTTTGTCTGGCGTGCCGACGCCCTGCTCGTCAGCGCGGTTGAGGAAGCCGAAGTTGTTGCGGATGTTGTTGGAGAACTGGGTCAGCAACCGCGTGCCGACGATCTCGAACTGATGGGCGGAGGTGGCCAGGTCGGCGCGTTCGACCACCAGCGCGGTGGCCGCGTCACCGAAGATGAAATGGCTGTCGCGGTCACGGAAGTTCAGGTGCGCGGTGCACACTTCCGGGTTGATCACCAGCAGCGCCCGGGCCTGGCCGAGCTGCACGCTGTTGCACGCGGCCTGCACGCCAAAGGTCGCCGACGAGCACGCCACGTTCATGTCGAAGCCATAGCCCTGGATACCCAGCGCGGCCTGAATCTCGATGGAAATCGCCGGGTAGGCGCGCTGCAGGTTGGAGCAGGCGACGATCACCCCGTCGATGTCCGCCGGAGTCTTGCCGGCGCGCTCCAGCGCCTGGCGCGCGGCCGCCACGCCCATTTCGCAGAGAATCGACGGCTGGTCGTCGCTGCGCTCGGGCAGGTAGGGTTTCATGCGTTGCGGGTCGAGGATGCCCTGCTTGTCCAGAACGAAACGGCTCTTGATTCCCGAAGCCTTCTCGATGAAGGCGGCATCGGATTCGGCCTGGGCCTGGACCTCGCCACGCGCGATGGCGTCGGCGTTTTCCTGGTTGAACTGCGCCACCCAGGTGTTGAAGGACTGCACCAGCTCTTCGTTGGAAATGCTCTGGGCCGGGGTAAACAGGCCTGTGCCGCTGATGACGACGTTATGCACGATCGTTCCTCTCTTGTTAGTGGTTTGGTTCACGCCAGCCCAGCAAACTGGAACCCGCGTACCAATTCAGATCCATGCGCCGTTTCACAGCACCCGTCCCTGGGCGGCCGGCAATCGCCAGCCAACGCCTGCAAGTGCCGAAGTGTGCCATAGCGCCGCGACCGGGCGCTATCGCGCCCGCATTCGGCCCAAGGCGCTACCTGTCAGCCTTGCACCTGGCTCCACTGCTTGCTCAACCGTTTGTCGGACACCGGAATGCGCGTGCCCAATTGCTGAGCGAATAGCGAAACGCGGTATTCCTCCAGCCACCAGCGCCAGGTGCTCAGCTCGGCATCGCGCTTGCCCTCCTGGGCGTGCTTGTCGGCGCGTGCCTGGTACTGCGCCCAAAGCTCGCCCAGCTCGATGCTCCACACCCGGTCCTTCTGCAACTGCGCCGGGAGCTTCTCCAGGCGCAGTTCGATGGCCTTGAGGTAGCGCGGCAATTCCTTGAGCCACTGGGCCGGGGTCTCGCGCACGAAGCCTGGGTACACCAGGCGGCCGAGCTGAGCCTTGATGTCGTTGAGCGCCACGGCGCGGGCCAGGTCGATCTTGCCCTTGAAGCACTTCTGCAGGCCGTGCCACAGCTTGAGGATCTCCAGGGTCAGGCGCGCCAGGCGCTCGGCATGTTCCGCCCAGTCGCCACGCTTGCGCTCGGCCAGCGACGCCAGGCCCGCGCCGTCACGGGGCAGTTGCGTCTCGCCTTCCAGCACGCAGCTGTCGAGGCTGGCCAGCAGGATGTCTTCGACCAGCGACTCGACCCGCCCCAGTTCGCGATACAGCAGCGCCAGTTCGGTCTGCCCCGGCAGCTTGCCGCGCAGGAACTTGGCGGTGTCGCCCAGTTGCTGCAACAGCAGGCGCTGCAAGGCCCGCCGGTGCTGGTATTCGGCTTCGGCCTGAGTCGAGAAGCGCCCCTCCTTGACGGTGCCGCCCTCCTCGACCAGCGCCGGGTAGACGGTCATCGACAGCCCGGCGACCTTCTGCTGGGTCTTTTCCTCGACCTTGGCAAAACCCTTGGCCTCCACCGGCTGCTGGCTCCTGGCGCCCTGCGGCACGGCCAGGGCGGCCTGCCCGGCTTCGGCGAAGCGTGCGTTGAGGACATCGAGGTCACGACCTTCGCCGAGGAACTTGCCGCTGCCATCGACCACTTCGAGGTTCATGCGCAGGTGGCTCTCGACCTGTGCGGCGGCCTCGCTCCAGGCTTCGTCCGGCACCCGCGCACCGGTCATGCGCAGCAGCTCGTGACCCAGCGCCTGAGGCAAGGAGCCCTGGCCGAAGCTGATGCGCTGCAACGCCGCCTTGACGAAGTCCGGCACCGGCACGAAGTTCTTGCGGATCGCCTTGGGCAGGTTGCGCACCAGGGCAATGCACTTGGCCTCCAGCAGGCCCGGCACCAGCCACTCCAGACGCTCACCCGGCAACGACGGCAACAGCGGCGCCGGCACGCGCAGGGTCACACCGTCGCGCGGGTGATTGGGTTCGAAGTGGTAGCTCAGCGGCAGGCTCAGTTCGCCCAGGCGCAGGCTGTCGGGGTACTGCGCGGCGGTGACTTCCTTGGCCTCGCGGGCCAACACGTCTTCCTCGCGCATGATCAGCAACTGCGGGTCCTTCTGGCTGCCCATGCGGTACCAGGCGTCGAAGGTCGCGGTCTGGTGGATTTCGGCGGGCAGGCGCGCTTCATAGAAGGCGTAGAGGGTTTCTTCGTCGGCGAGAATATCGCGGCGCCGCGCCTTGGCTTCGAGTTCGTCGAGCTGCTCCAGCAGGCGTGCGTTGGCGCTCAGGCAGCGGGCACGGGAGTTGATGTCGCCGCGCACCAGGCCCTCGCGGATGAACAGCTCACGCGACACCGGCGGGTCGATCGGCCCGTAATGCACCGGGCGGCGACCGACCACGATCAGCCCGTACAGAGTGATCTGCTCGAACGCCACGACCTGGCCACGCTTCTTCTCCCAGTGCGGTTCGAAGTGGTTCTTCTTCACCAGGTGCCCGGCCAGCGGCTCGATCCAGTCGACGTCGATCTTCGCCACCATGCGCGCATACAGCTTGGTGGTTTCGACCAGCTCACCGGCCATCACCCATTGCGGGCGCTTGCGGCCCAGGCCGGATGACGGGTGAATCCAGAAACGCCGCTGGCGGGCGCCGAGGTAGTCGCCCTCTTCGGTCTTCTGGCCGATCTGGCTGAGCAGTCCGGAGAGGATCGCCTTGTGGAATTTCGGGTAATCGGCCGGCTCCGGGTTGATCGGCAGCTTGAGGTCGCGACAGATCAGCGTCAGCTGCCGGTGCGCATCGCGCCATTCACGCAAGCGCAGGTAATTGAGGAAATTGCGGCGGCACCAGTTGCGCAGCGGGCTGGAGGTTAGCGCCTGGCGCTGCTCTTCGAAACCGCGCCACAGGTTGACCAGCGCGGCGAAATCCGAGTCGGCGTCCTTCCATTGCGCGTGCGCCTGGTCGGCGGCCTGCTGGCGCTCTGGGGGCCGCTCGCGCACGTCCTGCACCGACAGCGCGCTGGCGACGATCAGCACTTCCTGCAGGCTGCCCAGCCTGGCAGCCTCGAGCAGCATGCGGCCCATGCGCGGGTCCACCGGCAGGCGTGCCAGCTGGCGGCCCAACGGGGTGAGCTGGTTCTCACGGTTGACCGCCGACAGCTCCTGCAACAGGTTGAAGCCGTCGCTGACCGCCTTGCCGTCTGGCGGCTCGATGAACGGAAAGGCACTGATATCACCCAGGCGCAGGTGCAGCATCTGCAGGATCACCGCCGCCAGGTTGGTGCGCAGAATCTCCGGGTCGGTGAATTCGGGTCGCGACAGAAAATCCTCTTCGCTGTACAGCCGCACGCAGATACCCGGCTCGACCCGCCCGCAGCGGCCCTTGCGCTGGTTGGCGCTGGCCTGCGACACCGCCTCGATGGGCAGGCGCTGGACTTTGGCACGGTAGCTGTAGCGGCTGATGCGCGCGGTGCCGGTGTCGATCACGTAGCGAATGCCCGGTACGGTCAGCGAGGTTTCCGCAACGTTGGTGGCCAGTACCACGCGACGCCCGGCATGCGGCTGGAAGATGCGCTGCTGTTCGGCCGGGGTCAGCCGTGCGTACAGCGGCAGGATCTCGGTGTGCTTGAGCTGGGCCTTGCGCAGCACCTCGGCGGCGTCGCGAATCTCACGCTCGCCGGGCAGGAACACCAGCACGTCGCCGGGGTTCTTGCGCTCGCTGCGCTCATGGGCGGCCAGTTCGTCGAGGGTGGCGAGGATCGCCTGGTCGACGGTGAGGTCTTCCTCGACACTGTTACCCTCTTCGTCCTGCTCGCTGGTCAGCGGTCGGTACCAGGTTTCGACTGGGAAGGTGCGCCCGGACACTTCGATGATCGGAGCGTCGTTGAAGTGCTCGGAGAAGCGCTGCAGGTCGATGGTCGCCGAGGTGATGATGACCTTGAGGTCCGGGCGGCGCGGCAGCAGGGTCTTCAGGTAGCCGAGCAGGAAATCGATGTTCAGGCTGCGCTCGTGGGCTTCGTCGACGATGAGGGTGTCGTAGCGCTCCAGGAAGCGGTCGTTCTGCGTCTCGGCGAGCAGGATGCCGTCGGTCATCAGCTTGACCAGGGTGTTCTCGTCGCTCTGGTCCTCGAAACGCACCTGGTAGCCGACCAGCGAGCCCAGCGGCGTGCCCAGCTCCTCGGCCACCCGGCTGGCGACGCTGCGTGCCGCGATGCGTCGCGGCTGGGTATGGCCGATCAGGCCATGCTGGCCACGGCCGATCTCCAGGCAGATCTTCGGCAACTGGGTGGTCTTGCCCGAGCCGGTCTCGCCGGCGATTACCAGCACTTGGTGCTTGAGCAAGGCGGCCTTGATTTCATCACGTTTGGCGGCGATGGGCAGGTTGTCGTCATAGCGGATGGCGGGCACGCTGCGCCGACGTGCCTCGACCCGCGCGCAGGACGCCTGGAAACGCTCCAGCCACTGCCCCAGCCGGGCCTCGTCGGGGTGCTTGCGCAGTTCGTGCAACTGCCGACGCAGGCGATGACGCTCGCGGCTTTCGGCTTGATCGAGGTTTTTCAACAGCTGGTCGATGGAGGGCGATTCGGCGGTCATCAGCTACGCGGGGTCTGCTCGAGGGGACAAAGCGGGGATTGTCGCAGATTTGACCCGATACGGGGCACTCCCGGCGGTCCTTGGCCATTCTGCACCCGTTCAGGCGCGATGGGGCAGACAGACTTTTTGCGGCTCAAGCCGCTACCTGCCAGAGGGTGGGAATCCGGCAGGAGCAGCCTCAGCCGCATTACTGATCAGTGAAGCGTTGAAGCGAGCTTGCTCGCGAAAAGGCTGGTAAGCCCGATACATCCGTTTCGAGCCTGCCGCGATAATCGCGAGCAAGCTCGCTCCAACGGTCGGACTGACCCGTATGGGGTCAGGGCGCAAAGCGTTACTTCTTCACGCCCAGCTTCTTGAGCTCTTCGTCACGCAGTTCGCGACGCAGGATCTTGCCGACGTTGGTGGTGGGCAGCGCGTCGCGGAACTCGACGCTGCGCGGCACCTTGTAGCCGGTCAGGTTGGCACGCATGTGCTCCATCACCTGCTCCTTGGTCAGGGTCATGCCCGGCTTGACCACCACGAAGACCTTGATCGACTCGCCAGACTTCTCGTCCGGTACGCCGATGGCCGCGCTCTGCAGCACACCCGGCAGGGTCGCCAGCACGTCTTCCAGCTCGTTGGGGTATACGTTGAAACCGGAGATCAGGATCATGTCCTTCTTGCGGTCGACGATACGCAGGTAGCCATCGGGCTGGATGATCGCGATGTCACCGGTTTTCAGCCAGCCTTCGCCATCGAGGATTTCCGCCGTGGCCTCGGCGCGCTGCCAGTAGCCCTTCATCACCTGCGGGCCCTTGATGCACAGCTCGCCGATTTCGCCGAACGGCAGCTCGTTGCCGGCGTCGTCGATGACCTTGCACAGGGTAGACGGCACCGGAATGCCGATGGTGCCCATCTGGTTCTTCTGCGAAGGGTTGACGGTGGCCACCGGGCTGGTCTCGGTCATGCCATAGCCTTCGCAGATCGCGCAGTGGGTGACTTCCTTCCAGCGCTCTGCCACGGCCTGCTGCAAGGCCATGCCGCCAGACAGCGTGACCTTCAGCGCGGAGAAGTCGAGGTTACGGAAGTCCTGGTTGTTGCACAGCGCAACGAACAGGGTGTTGAGCCCCACGAAGCCGCTGAACTTCCACTTCGACAGCTCCTTGACCATTGCCGGCAGGTCGCGCGGGTTGCTGATCAGGATGTTGTGGTTGCCGCAGTGCATCATCGCCATGCAATGGAAGGTGAAGGCATAGATGTGGTACAGCGGCAGCGGGGTGATGATGATCTCGCAGCCCTCGCCGAGGTTCGAGCCCATCAGCGCGCGGCACTGCAGCATGTTGGCGATCAGGTTGCGGTGGGTGAGCATCGCGCCCTTGGCGACCCCGGTGGTGCCGCCGGTGTATTGCAGCACCGCCACGTCGTCGGCCGCCGGCGACGCTTCGTTGATCGAACGGCCGCGCCCCATGGCCAGGACGTCGTTGAAACGCAGCGCCTGTGGCAGGTGATAGGCCGGCACCATCTTCTTCACGTACTTGATGACCGCATTGACCAGCAGACGCTTGAAGGTCGGCAGCAGGTCGCCCACTTCGGTGACGATGACATGGCGAACCTGGGTCTTGGGCACCACCTTTTCGGCCAGGTGCGCCATGTTGGCCAGGCACAGCAGGGCCTTGGCGCCGGAGTCGTTGAACTGGTGTTCCATTTCCCGCGCGGTGTACAGCGGGTTGGTGTTGACCACGATCAGTCCTGCGCGCATGGCACCGAACACCGCCACCGGGTACTGCAGGACGTTGGGCAACTGCACGGCGATGCGGTCGCCGGGCTTGAGGTCTGTGTGCTGTTGGATCCAGGCGGCGAAGGCGCCGGAAAGCTCGTACAGCTCGCCGTAGGTGAGGGTCTTGCCGAGGTTGCTGAACGCCGGTTTGTCGGCGTAGCGCTGGCAGGATTGCTTGAGCACCGTCTGGACGTTCGGATGCTCGTCAGGATCGATCTCGGAGGCGATGCCGTCCGGGTACTTGTCCTTCCAGAAGTTTTCGATCATGCGAGCCTGCTCCTTAGCGACGGCGAATTCTCCACATCGTGGGGGCGACGGTGAGTGAATGTAATTGGAGTTATGCGATTCACGTTTTCACTGGATTACGCTGGAAAGCGCGCCGAGATTAGCAGCTTTGCCAAATAGCGCCTAGGGGCTAAGGTAGCCGTTCCAGTCACAAATACGACCAGAATGTAAAAAACAGTCACATTTTTGTAAGTGACCATACAGTCGGCTTTTCCACGTCCATGACTGTAAATCGCCAGCAGTATTACACTCCTGAAATCAGCCTCCGCGCACAGGACACCGGCCATGCAGCAGCACACCTTCTGGCTTGACACCAACGATCACACGCGGATCTACGTCAACGCCTGGTTGCCAAGCGCCGACCCCAAGGCGCTGCTCATGCTCTGCCACGGCATGGCCGAGCACAGCGAGCGCTATGCCCGCTTCGCCGAACGACTCTGCGCAGAGGGCTACGGCGTATACGCCCACGACCAGCGCGGGCATGGCAAGACCGCCGCGCAAGGCGTGGCCGGCCACTTCGCCAGCGCAGATGGCTGGAGCAAGGTGGTCGGTGACCTGTCGAACCTGGCCCAGGCCGTCAGCGAACGACACCCAGGCAAGCCACTGTTCCTCATGGGCCACAGCATGGGCAGCTTCATCGTCCAGGCCTGGCTGATGCACCACGGCGCCAGCCTGCAAGGCGCGATTCTCTGCGGCTCCAACTACCAGCCCGCCAAGCTGTATCACGTTGCCCGACTGGTCGCCCGGTTCGAACGTCTGCGCCAGGGCCCCGAAGGCCGCAGCGCGCTGATCGAGTGGCTGTCGTTCGGCCGTTTCAACGACGGCCTGGGCAAAACACGCACCCCCTTCGACTGGCTCAGCCGTGACCCACAGGAAGTCGACAAGTACATCCACGACCCGCTCTGCGGTCTGCGCTGCACCAACCAGCTGTGGGTCGACCTGCTCGGCGGGTTGGTCAGGATCAGCAAGCCGGCGAACCTGGCGCAGATCGATCCGAGTCTGCCGATGCTGATAATCGGCGGCGAATGTGATCCGGTCAGCGCCGGCAAGCGTCTCAAGGATCTGGCTCATGTGCTGTGCGGGGTTGGCCACCAGGCATTAAGGCTTAAACTCTACCCCGGTGCGCGGCACGAGCTGCTCAACGAGACCAATCGCGATGAAGTGACGCGCGATGTGCTCGACTGGCTGCAACAGGCCCTCGAGCGACCACGACCACCCCGGGCCGAATGAGCCGTCGCCCCGGCCTTTATTTCTACCGTCAGGATTTGCCCCATGACCCAGGTCACCAACACGCCTTACGAAGCCCTCGAAGTCGGCCAGACCGCCAGCTACAGCAAAACCGTCGAAGAACGCGATATCCAGCTGTTCGCCGCCATGTCCGGTGACCACAACCCGGTCCATCTGGATGCCGAGTACGCCGCCAAGACCATGTTCAAGGAGCGCATCGCCCACGGCATGTTCAGCGGTGCGCTGATCAGCGCCGCCGTGGCCTGCGAGCTGCCTGGCCCAGGCACCATCTACATTGGCCAGACCATGAGCTTCCAGAAGCCGGTCAAGCTGGGCGACACCCTGACCGTGCGCCTGGAAATCCTTGAAAAGCTGCCCAAGTTCCGCGTGCGCATCGCCACCCGCGTGTTCAATCAGAACGATGAACTGGTCGTGGACGGCGAAGCCGAGATTCTCGCACCGCGCAAGCAGCAGGTCGTCGAGCTGACCGAACTGCCGCAGATCACCTTCGCCTGATTCCCGGTTGATGGGGCGATCTGGCTGGTAGAAAAGCAGCTTCGCCCCTTCCCCAAGCATTCCTCCCCAGTTTTTTTCAGACAAAAAAATGGGCGACCGAAGTCGCCCTAAATGCCTTGCGTGCTCGTTGTGAAGCGCTGCGCGTCAGTTGCGCGAGTCGTTCCAGAAAAACAGTGCCAGACCGGTGAAGAACAGGGTCAGCATGGTCATGGTCACGTAGCCGACCGATACGACGAATTGCGGGTTGTCCAGGAAAAACATGCTGCCTTCCTCCGGCTTGCTGCTGATCGATGGGGTTAGATTAGTGCCAGATCGGCAGGCGGACATTGACCTGGATCAGTGATCCACAAGGTGATGGACAGGCAAGCCTGGTTCGATCAGAGCGTCGACGGCTACCAGGACCGACTTCAGGCGCAGGAAGGAAATAACGGCCAATACAGCTCAGTTAGCCGCTATGTGGCTCGGTAGGAGCGGCTTTAGCCGCGAAAACGCCAGGAAATTCACCGCATCTGTGAACATGCTATCGCTTCGCGGCTGAAGCCGCTGCTACCCGGTCTAACTGATCAGTATTGAAATAAAGGCAGGAGATTCAGCGCTTCTTGGGCTTCTTCTTCGATTTTTTCTTGGCGTTGAGCGGCATGGCCTGTTCGAAGGCCTGGCGCATTTCATCGAGGCGCTTGTCCTTGATGTCGTGAATGCGCTTGGCGCGCTCGGCACCGAAATCGATCAGTTTGGCTTCATCGCTCATGGCGGACGGTTCTCGGACAACGTGGTATCGAGACGCATGATGCGCAAAGGCAGGCCTGGCTGGCAACCGCAGCCTCAGACCTCGACGTCCACCCACAGCCCCTGGCGTGGCTCGTTGTCGATCAGTGGCACCACCGGCACGGTGTTGTCGGCATTCAGCGAGTCGCCTGGCACCACCAGCGGCCCCTCTTCCTGATCATGCTCGGGCGGGGCTTCGCCACGCTGCTGGCGTTGCTGGCGCTCCTGCTCCTCACGCAATCGCAAGGCAGCCTGTTCGGCATCGTCATGGCGCAGGTCGATGCTGTTGTCGCTGCCGCTCGGCTGGGTCGGCACCACAGGCGGAATCTCGGGCAGTCGCTTGGCAGGGTCGAGCTGCGATGTGACGGGCACCACACTCAGGGGAAGCGTCGGTTGCAGCATAGTTATGTCCTCCTCATCCCCACCTGGTCGGCGGCCGTTTCGTCGTCTTGAGCCCGTCTGGCTGAAACATTTCGACTATGTTTTCAGCTGTTAGTGCCCTTACGAAGCAAAATACCCGCAAACGTGGGCGGATACCCGTTGTTTTTTCGTGACGCCTTTGGCCTTGAGGAGCAGCATCCGTTACCATAGCCGGCTTTTTTCATCGCGGAGACATGCAGCATGGCGCAGCAGTATCAACCGGGGCAACGCTGGATCAGCGACAGCGAAGCCGAGCTCGGACTAGGCACCGTTCTGGCACAGGATGGCCGCTTACTCACCGTGCTCTATCCGGCCACTGGCGACACCCGCCAGTATGCTCTGCGCAACGCACCGCTGACCCGCGTGCGCTTCTCGCCGGGTGACGTCATCACCCACTTCGAGAACTGGAAGATGACCGTGCGCGAGGTCGAAGACGTCGACGGCCTGCTGGTCTACCACGGCTTCAATGGCCAGAACGAACTGGTCACCCTGCCGGAAACCCAGCTGTCCAACTTCATCCAGTTCCGCCTGGCCACCGACCGCCTGTTCGCCGGGCAGATCGATCCCCTGCCCTGGTTCGCCCTGCGCTACAACACCCTCGAACACACCAGCCGCCAGCTGCAGTCGTCGCTCTGGGGCCTGGGTGGCGTACGCGCCCAACCCATCGCTCACCAGCTGCACATCGCCCGCGAAGTGGCCGACCGCATTGCACCGCGGGTTCTGCTGGCCGACGAAGTGGGCCTGGGCAAGACCATCGAAGCCGGCCTGGTGATCCACCGCCAGCTGCTCTCCGGCCGCGCCAGCCGGGTGCTGATCCTGGTACCGGAAAACCTCCAGCATCAATGGCTGGTGGAAATGCGCCGGCGCTTCAATCTGCAGGTCACGCTGTTCGACAGCGAGCGCTTCATCGAAAGCGATGCCAGCAACCCCTTCGAAGACACCCAGCTGGCCCTGGTGGCCCTGGAGTGGCTGGTCGAGGACGAAAAGGCCCAGGACGCGCTGTTCGCCGCCGGCTGGGACCTGCTGGTGGTCGACGAGGCCCACCACCTGGTGTGGCATGAAGAAAAGGCCAGCCGCGAGTACTCGCTGGTCGAACAGCTGGCCGAAGTGATTCCGGGCGTGCTGCTGCTCACCGCCACGCCGGAACAGCTCGGCCAGGACAGCCACTTCGCCCGCCTGCGCCTGCTCGACCCGCACCGCTTCCATGACCTGGCCGCGTTCCGCACCGAGAGCGAGCACTACCGCCCGGTGGCCGAAGCCGTGCAAGAGCTGCTCGACCAGGGGCGCCTGTCTGCCGCCGCCACCGAAACCATTCGCGGCTTTCTGGGTGCCGAAGGCGAAAGCCTGATCAGCGCCGTGAATGCCAGCGATGCCGATGCCAAGGCACGGATGATCCGCGAACTGCTCGACCGCCATGGCACCGGCCGTGTGCTGTTCCGCAACACCCGCGCCGCCGTACAGGGCTTCCCGGAGCGCCACCTGCACCCCTACCCGCTGCCCAACCCGGTGGAGTACATGGAGCTGCCGCTGGGCGAGCACGCCGACCTCTACCCGGAAGTCAGCTTCCAGGCCCAGACCGACACCGACGAAGAACATCGCTGGTGGCGCTTCGACCCCCGTGTCGAATGGCTGATCGATACCCTGAAGATGCTCAAGCGCGTCAAGGTCCTGGTGATCTGCGCCCACGCCGAGACCGCCATGGACCTGGAGGACGCCCTGCGCGTGCGCTCCGGCATTCCGGCCACGGTGTTCCATGAAGGCATGAGCATCCTGGAACGCGACCGCGCCGCCGCCTACTTCGCCGATGAAGAGTTCGGCGCCCAGGTGCTGATCTGCTCGGAAATCGGCAGCGAAGGCCGCAACTTCCAGTTCGCCCATCATCTGGTGCTGTTCGACCTGCCGTCTCACCCAGACCTGCTGGAACAGCGTATCGGTCGTCTGGACCGCATCGGCCAGAAGCACACCATCGAGCTGCACGTGCCGTACTTGGAAACCAGCCCGCAAGCACGGCTGTTCCAGTGGTACCACGAGGCGCTCAACGCCTTCCTCAATACCTGCCCGACTGGCAACGCCCTGCAACACCAGTTCGGCCCTCGCCTGCTGCCGCTGCTCGAAGGCGGCGACGACGACCAGTGGCAGGCGCTGATCGACGAGGCGCGCGCAGAGCGTGAGCGTCTGGAAAGCGAGTTGCACACCGGCCGTGACCGCCTGCTGGAACTCAACTCCGGCGGCGCCGGTGAAGGCGAGGCACTGGTGGAAGCGATCCTCGAACAGGACGACCAGTTCAGCCTGCCTATCTATATGGAAACCCTGTTCGACGCCTTCGGCATCGACAGCGAGGACCATTCGGAAAACGCACTGATCCTCAAGCCCAGCGAAAAGATGCTCGACGCCAGCTTCCCGCTCGGCGACGAGGAAGGCGTGACCATCACCTACGACCGCAACCAGGCGCTGAGCCGCGAAGACATGCAGTTCGTCACCTGGGAACACCCCATGGTGCAGGGTGGCATGGACCTGGTGCTGTCCGGCTCGATGGGCAACACCGCCGTGGCGTTGATCAAGAACAAGGCCCTCAAGCCCGGCACCGTGCTGCTCGAGCTGATCTACGTCAGTGAAGTGGTCGCGCCCCGCGCCCTGCAGCTGGGCCGCTACCTGCCGCCTGCGGCACTGCGCTGCCTGCTCGACGCCAACGGCAACGACCTGTCCGGCCGGGTGTCCTTCAACACCCTCAACGATCAGCTGGAAAGCGTACCGAAGGCCAGCGCCAACAAGTTCATCCAGGCCCAGCGCGATGTGCTGACGCCGAAGATCAACGCCGGCGAAGCCAAGGTCGCGCCACGCCATGCCGAACGCGTGGCCGAGGCCCAGCGTCGCCTGGCGGCGGATACCGAGGAAGAACTGGCCCGCCTGACCGCCTTGCGCGCCGTCAACCCGACCGTGCGCGAGAGCGAGCTGGAAGCCTTGCGTGAGCTGCGCGAGAAAGGCCTGGCCATGCTCGACAAGGCAGCGCTGCGCCTGGAAGCGATCCGGGTGCTGGTGGCCGGCTGACGCCTTCGCTCCCACCTGCAGGAGCGGCTTCGCGACGCAAGCCGCTCCTCGCATCAGCTCCAACCGACGGTACTGCCGTCAACCCTGCATCCTTGCCTGCATGGCTTGGGCATCACGCCCGAAACTGCGGGTCGCCAGCAGCAGGAACACCAGGGTCGCCAGCAGCGCGGCCGGGATCAGGTACAGGGCACCATGCAACCCCACGGCCTTGAACGCCTCGCTCATCTCGACCGCCCCCGCCGCCTGCATGGCCTGCACGGCGAAATGATCAGACAACCATCCGACCACCACCGGCCCCAGGCCACCGCCCAGCAGGTACAGCCCGGCGAAAAACACCGCCATGGCCGTGGCCCGCAGACGCGGCTCGACCACGTCCTGGATTGCCGGGTACACGCAGGTGTAGAAGTTATAGGCGAACAGCCAGCCCAGGCTGAACAGCGCCACGAACAAGGAAATGGCCACCAGCCCGGCATGCAGCGCATAGCCGGTGGCGAGGGTGGCGACCAGCATGCTGAAGGCCGCGAACAACAGGCGTCCGTTGAGCGAGCGCTCATGCAGCTTGTCGGCGATCCAGCCGCCAGCGGTCAGGCCGATCAGACCGGTCACCCCGACGATGACCCCAGTGGCGACCGCCGCCTCTTGCAGGGAAATCTGAAAATAGCGTTGCAACATCGGCACCATGAATGAGTTGCACGCATAGGTGGCGAAGTTGTACGCCAGGCCGGCGAGCACCAGCCAGCGGAACGTGGCGATACCCAACAGGCGGCGTAACGGCTGGTCGATCGGCGCTTCGTTGACCACCACGCTCTCCGCGGCGCCGCGCTTTGGCTCACGAATGAAGAACATGAACAGCGCCAGGACAAGCCCTGGTACGGCGGCGATGAAGAACGGCGCGCGCCAGCTGTCGAACGCCTTGACCATCGCACCAATGGTGAAGAACGCCAGCAACAGCCCCAACGGCAGACCCAGCATGAACAGGCCCATGGCCCGTGCGCGACGCTGAGCCGGGAACAGGTCGCCGATCAACGAGTTGGCCGCCGGCGCATAGCTGGCCTCGCCAATGCCGACCCCCATGCGCACCAGCAGGAAGCTCCAGAAGCTGCCGACCAGGCCGTTCACGGCCGTCAGCCCGCTCCACACGGCCAGACCACAGCCCATGATGGTCTTGCGCGAACCTTTGTCGGCCAGGCGTCCAAGCGGCAGCCCGGCAATCGCGTAGACCAACGTGAACGCAGTGCCCATCAGGCCCAATTGGAAATCGCTGAGCTGCCATTCCTTGCGGATCGGCTCGGTCACGATGGACGGGATCGCCCGGTCGAAGAAGTTGAACAGGTTGGCCAGAAACAGCAGAAACAGCACACGCCAGGCGTTGCTGGCCTGGGTGGCGGCGGCCGTGAGCGGGTTGTTCATCCCAGCATCCTTGCGCAGGGCGGTGGTGAAAGTCGTAGTCAGCCTAGCCAGAGATTGCCGTCGCGACTCGACATAGTCTGTAAAGATTCGTAACCAGGCCCCCTACCGCCAGTCGAAAAACCTGACCATAGAGGCAATTTAATTGCACTGGGAACTGTGGCGTGATTGACGACTTCTATACTGCAATCGAATCGCCATTGGTGCTGCCAGCCCCCTGGCGATCCTGACAGTGAATCTATTTAGGGCATGCTATGGATTGGCCGAGTTTGCATGTTTTCGTGGGAACGCCCGATGCCGGGCAGATTTTGCTCGACTGCAGCCACAACATCTTTCTCGTCGCGTTGGCCTTTGGGGTGATCTGCGCTGCCTGCTACGCCACCATGGACGTCGCCGAACGGGCAGTCAACGTCGAAGTCACACGCCACCGCCGTGTCTGGAAGTGCCTGGCCGCCCTGTGCCTGGCCGGTGGTGTGTGGGCCATGCATTTCATCAGCATGCTGGCTTTCCAGGCGCCCTTGCGGCTGACCTTCCACATGGGCATTACCCTGGCCTCGCTGTTGTTCGTGATGTTCGCCGGTGCCATTGCCGTACGCAGCCTGGGCAAACCGCATCTGAATACCCTCGACTGCCTGGTCAGCGCGCTGCTGATCGGGCTAGGGGTCAGCGCCATGCACTACATCGGCATGGCAGCCGTGCAGTCGGACGCGGCACAGTATTACGACCCGCACCTGTTCACGCTGTCGATCATGATCGCCTTCCTGGCCAGCCTGGCGCTGTTGATCCTGCCACGCCTGCTGCGCAAGAACGGCGGCATGTTCCATCAGATGTTCCGTTACAGCATCAGCCTGTTCCTGGGCGCTGGCATCATGTCCATGCACATGACCGGCATGCACGCCCTGAGCCTGGTGCTGCCGGAAGGCGCAGAGATGCAGCTGGCCGATACCCCGAATAGCCAGCAGTTGGGGCTTACCATCGCCGCCATCATGTTGCTGATCGTCGCGGGCAGTATCAGCGCGGCGATGGCCGACAAGAAACTGCAGGGCAAGGAGCGGGACCTGCAGCGGGTCAACAACCTGCTGAACCAGCTGGACCAGGCCCAGATGTCACTGCAACAGGTGGCCCACTATGACCCGCTGACCAACCTGGTCAACCGCAGGGGCTTCAACCAGCTGTTTGCCGAACAGCTCATCGAGCACGCCACCAGCCAAGGCATGCTGGCGGTGATGTTCCTGGACATTGACCACTTCAAGCGCATCAACGACAGCCTCGGCCATGATGCCGGCGATGAACTGCTCAAGGTCATCGCCGAACGCATCCGCAGCGCCACCCGTGTGCAGGACGTGGTGTCACGCTTCGGCGGCGACGAGTTCTGCATCCTGATCAGCGTGCCGCATTACGAAGAAGCCCGGCACCTGGCGCACCGGGTCATGCAGAAGATGAAGGAACCCATCGCCCTGAGCGGCCGACGCATGGTGATGACTACCAGCATCGGCATCGCGGTGTTCCCGCGTGACGGCGAAACCAGCGAAGAGCTGTTGAAAAATGCCGACCTGGCGCTGTACCAGTCCAAGGGCAATGGTCGCAACCGTGTCACCTTCTTCAGCCCGGCACTCAAGACCCGCGCCAGCCTGGAACTGCATCTGGAAGAAGAACTGCGCAACGCGCTGCGCGAAGAGACCGGCCTGCAGGTGTTCTACCAGCCGATCATCGACCTGCGCACCGGCCACGTGGCCAAGCTCGAGGCCCTGGTGCGCTGGGAACACCCCGAACACGGCCTGCTCGGTCCGGACCGTTTCATCGGCATCGCTGAGGCCAACGGCCTGATCGCCGAGCTGGACAACTGGGTGTTGCGCCGTGCCTGCAAGGACCTGGGTGCTCTGCGCCTGGACGGTTTCGACGAACTGGTCATCGCGGTCAACTGCTCGGCCCTGAACCTGTCCCGCGAGGAGCTGGCCGATGAGGTCAAGGACGCCCTGGAACAGGCTGACGTCGAACCCAGCCGCCTGGAGCTGGAAGTCACGGAGAACGCCCTGATGGGCAACATCAGTAATACCATCGTGCTGCTCAAGCACATCCGCAGCCTGGGGGTATCGCTGTCCATCGACGACTTCGGCACGGGCTATTCATCCCTGGCCTACCTCAAGCACCTGCCGCTGGACACCCTGAAGATCGACCGCTCGTTCATCCAGGACGTACCCAAGTCGTCCCGCGACATGGAGATCGTCCACGCGATCATCGTCATGGCCCATACCCTGCACCTGCGGGTCGTCACCGAGGGTGTGGAGACCCCGGCACAACTGGACTTCCTCAGCCAGTACGCCTCGGACTACGTGCAGGGCTACCTGTTCAGCAAGCCGCTGCCCCTGGCGCAACTGCTGCCGTTGATCAAGCAGATGAACGAACGTGAGCCGGCCAGCCTGTGGCCAGCCTCGGTGATGCTCGAATCACGCCGGCAGGAAGTGGACATCCCGCGCTCGCTGGATCTGTTCAAGGACCTTCCCGCCAGCCGGGAACACTACTCGCGCAGCCACCCCGTACGCACCAAGCGTACGCGCTGGTCGGATTGACGGCGACCGCGTGGCTGGCGCAGTAGCCTTTTGCTACTCTTCGCGCCACGAAGTGGAAGCTGGCTGTCCAGTTCGGCGCATCGCTTCGCACCAAAATGAATCACGAATCAGTGCGACGCCCTGTCCTGGATCAGAATCCAGGGCGCGACGACCACCGCCCACAGCTGTGCATCCGCTTCGAAGAACGCCAGAGCCCTTGATTCAGAGACTTTGGCAACCTGCTCGGCGGCCATCCAGGCAGAAACCCGCGCGGTGTCGTTCTCGGCAACGGCTTCGGCCACGGCGATCAGATCCAGCTCGGGAGCGACCCACAAGAGGGCACCCTTTGCAAAGAATGGTTGCAATTGCTGCCAGGGAATTACCGCCGTTTCGCCGAGCAGTTTGGCATAGAGGGTGCTTGGTTCTTGCTTCATGGGTTTCACCGAATGGAAAAATCGGCGCAATGATAACGTCGACTCCCCCGGAGACAACCCGCAAACATGGCGCCTGACGCGGTTTGCAGCGGGTTTTCCCTGCACATGACGGCTTGTCCCGCCCTGTGTAGTGAAACAACGCGACGGGAGCCTTGGTAACAAAAATGATCGTGCAGCCTTCGATCCAGGACGGGTCGGATGAAAAAACTACAGCGAAATTCTGTAAGTTTCTGTCGATCAGGCGACATCCATCGGTTTTGCCTTGAACCGCCAGCTTTTCAAGCGATCCAGCGGCGCTCTAGACTGTGCCGGTACAGTTGGCGGAAGGCAGACCGGGTTCGTCATCCGGTCCTGCGGCAATGGCCGTCGGGATTATAAAAACTACAACGCAAGAGTGGAGCACTCATGATCAAGGGAACCAACAAGCTGTCCAAGCTGTTCGCCGCACTGGTACTGGCCGGTGCAGCCAGCCATTCCTTCGCCGCCGACACCATCAAGATCGGCATCGCCGGTCCCAAGACCGGTGCGGTCGCCCAGTACGGCGACATGCAGTTCAGCGGCGCGAAAATGGCCATCGAACAGATCAATGCCAAGGGTGGCGTGGACGGCAAGAAGCTCGAAGCCGTCGAATACGATGACGCCTGCGATCCCAAGCAAGCGGTCGCCGTTGCCAACAAGATCGTCAACGATGGCGTGAAGTTCGTCATCGGTCACCTGTGCTCCAGCTCCGCCCAGCCGGCTTCGGACGTCTACGAAGACGAAGGCATCCTGATGGTCACCCCGGCGGCCACCAGCCCAGACCTGACCGCCCGTGGCTACAAGCTGGTGTTCCGCACCATCGGCCTGGACAGCGCCCAGGGCCCTGCCGCCGGCAACTACATTGCCAAGCAGGTCAAGCCGAAAGTCGTCGCGGTCATCCACGACAAGCAGCAGTACGGTGAAGGCATCGCCACCGCCGTCAAGCAGACCCTCGAGAAAGACGGCGTGAAAGTCGCCCTGTTCGAAGGTATCAACGCCGGCGACAAGGACTTCTCTTCGCTGATCGCCAAGATGAAGCAAGCCAACGTCGACTTCGTCTACTACGGCGGCTACCACCCTGAGCTGGGCCTGATCCTGCGCCAGGCCAAGGAAAAGGGCCTGAAGGCCGGCTTCATGGGTCCGGAGGGCGTGGGTAACGCCTCCATCTCGCAGATCGCCCAGGACGCGTCCGAAGGCCTGCTGGTGACCCTGCCTGCCTCCTTCGACCAGGATCCGGCCAACAAGGCCCTGGTCGACGCGTTCAAGGCCAAGAACGAAGACCCGAGCGGTCCGTTCGTATTCCCGTCCTACGCTGCCGTGGAAGTCATCGCCGAAGCCATCACCAAGGCCAAGAGCGAAGACACCGCCAAGGTTGCAGAAGCCATGCGCGCCAACACCTTCAAGACCCCGACCGGCAACCTGGCCTTCGATGACAAGGGCGACCTGAAGGACTTCAAGTTCGTGGTCTACACCTGGCACAAAGACGGCACCAAGACCGAAGCCCCCGTGAAGTGATTTCACGCCTTCGATGAACACCCAAAGCCCACTGCAATCGCAGTGGGCTTTGTTTTACGAGACGCTCGGGCTTCACAAGGGCCCGTCTGTCTGAACCACTCGAAACCATGCCGGCCCCCTTTCACTGGATTTGCGTCAACGCGGGAGCAACACCACGACGCGCAACGGGGAAACGTTTGGCCAGTGAGCCGTCGTGCAGGTTTTCAGGAGCGCTGTAATGCCCGAGATAGACATCTATCACTTTCTACAACAGCTGGTTAATGGCATGACCATTGGCAGCACCTACGCCTTGATCGCCATCGGCTACACGATGGTCTACGGCATCATCGGCATGATCAACTTCGCCCACGGCGAGGTGTACATGATCGGTTCCTACGTGGCGTTCATCGCCATCGCCGGGCTGACCATGCTGGGCCTGGGCAGTCTGCCACTGATCATCACGGCGGCCTTCGTGGCCAGCATCGTGGTCACCAGCGCCTACGGCTACAGCATCGAGCGGGTCGCCTACCGGCCACTGCGCGGCAGCAACCGCCTGATCCCGCTGATCTCCGCCATCGGCATGTCGCTGTTCCTGCAGAACACCGTGCTGTTGTCGCAAGACTCCAAGGACAAGTCGATTCCCAACCTGATTCCGGGCAACTTCGTGTTCGGTTCGGCCAGCACCCATGAAGTGGTCATTTCCTACATGCAGGTGCTGATCTTCATCGTCACCCTGATCACCATGCTCGGCCTGACCTGGTTCATCTCCCGCTCCCGCCTGGGCCGCGCCTGCCGCGCCTGTGCCGAAGACATCAAGATGGCCAACCTGCTGGGTATCAACACCAACAACATCATCGCCCTCACCTTCGTGATCGGCGCCGCGCTGGCCGCCGTGGCCGCAGTACTGCTGAGCATGCAGTACGGGGTCATCAACCCCAACGCCGGCTTCCTGGTCGGCATCAAGGCGTTCACCGCCGCGGTACTCGGCGGCATCGGCAGCATTCCGGGCGCCATGCTCGGTGGCCTGGTGCTCGGCGTGGCCGAGGCGTTCGGTGCAGACGTGTTCGGCGACCAGTACAAGGACGTCGTGGCGTTCAGCCTGCTGGTTCTGGTGTTGTTGTTCCGGCCGACCGGCCTGCTGGGCCGCCCGGAGGTTGAAAAAGTATGAGCAAGAATCTCAAATCGGCCTTTTTCAGCGCCCTGCTGGTGCTGGCCGTGGCCTACCCGGTACTGGGCCTGAAGCTGGAGATCGTCGGCGTCAACCTGGCGGTTCTCAACGCCAGCAGCTCGACCATCGCGATCATCCTCGGCTGCGCCGTAGCCATGTTCCTGCGCGTGCTGTTCAGCGAACAGATCTCCGCCGCCTGGCGTTCCTCGCCACGCCTGCCAGGCCTGTCGCCCAAGGCCGGGACCTTCCTGACCCTGCCGAGCACCCAGCGCTGGATCATCCTGGCCATGGTGCTGGTCGCCCTGGTATGGCCCTTCATGGGCTCGCGCGGTGCGGTGGACATCGCCACGCTGATCCTCATCTACGTGCTGCTGGGCCTGGGCCTGAACATCGTGGTCGGCCTGGCCGGCCTGCTCGACCTCGGCTACGTGGGGTTCTACGCCGTGGGCGCCTACAGCTACGCGCTGTTGTCGCACTACTTCGGCCTGGGCTTCTGGATCTGCCTGCCGATCGCCGGCCTGATGGCCGCCTTCTTCGGCTTCCTGCTGGGTTTCCCGGTGCTGCGCCTGCGTGGTGACTACCTGGCCATCGTGACCCTCGGCTTCGGCGAGATCATTCGTTTGCTGCTGCGCAACATGACCGACCTCACCGGCGGCCCGAACGGCATCAGCAACATCGAGAAACCGACCTTCTTCGGCCTGACCTTCGAACGCAAGGCCGCCGAGGGCATGCAGACCTTCCACGAGTTCTTCGGTCTGCCGTACAACTCGATCAACAAGGTGATCTTCCTCTACCTGGTCGCCCTGCTGCTGGTGCTGCTGGCGCTGTTCGTCATCAACCGCCTGCTGCGCATGCCGATCGGCCGTGCCTGGGAAGCCCTGCGCGAAGACGAGATCGCCTGCCGCGCACTGGGCCTGAACCCTACCGTGATCAAACTCTCGGCCTTCACCCTGGGCGCCGCTTTCGCCGGTTTCGCCGGCAGCTTCTTCGCCGCTCGCCAGGGCCTGATCACCCCCGAGTCGTTCACCTTCATCGAGTCGGCGATCATCCTCGCCATCGTGGTGCTGGGCGGCATGGGCTCGCAGCTGGGCGTGATCCTCGCGGCCATCGTGATGATCCTGCTGCCGGAGTTGATGCGTGAGTTCAGCGAATACCGCATGTTGATGTTCGGCGCCATGATGGTGCTGATGATGGTCTGGCGTCCTCAAGGCTTCCTGCCGATGCAACGCCCCGAAATGAAATTGAAAGCGGAGCCGGGCAAATGAGCCGACCCATACTGCAAGCCTCGGGGCTGTCCATGCGTTTCGGCGGCCTACTGGCCGTCAACGGCGTAGCCCTGAACGTCAATGAAAAACAGGTGGTGTCGATCATCGGCCCTAACGGCGCCGGCAAGACCACCGTGTTCAACTGCCTGACCGGCTTCTACAAGCCGACCTCCGGCACCATCGTGCTCGATGGCGAAGAGATCCAGGGCCTGGCCGGCCACCAGATCGCCCGCAAGGGCGTGGTGCGCACCTTCCAGAACGTGCGGCTGTTCAAGGAAATGACCGCCGTGGAAAACCTACTGGTCGCCCAGCACCGGCACCTGAACACCAACTTCCTGTCGGGGCTGTTCAAGACTCCGGGGTTCCGCCGCAGCGAACGCGAGGCCATGGAATACGCCGAATACTGGCTGGAAGCGGTGAACCTGCGTGAATTCGCCAACCGCCCCGCTGGCACGCTGGCCTACGGTCAGCAGCGTCGCCTGGAAATCGCCCGCTGCATGATGACCCGTCCGCGCATCCTGATGCTCGACGAGCCGGCCGCCGGCCTCAACCCGCGGGAAACCGAAGACCTCAAGGCGCTGATCGGCGTACTGCGCAACGACCATAACGCCACCGTGCTGCTGATCGAGCACGACATGAAGCTGGTCATGAGCATTTCCGACCACATCTTCGTGATCAACCAGGGCACCCCCCTGGCCAACGGCACTCCCCAGGAGATCCGCGATAATCCCGACGTCATCAAAGCCTACCTGGGGGAAGCGTAAATGCTGCAGTTCGAGAACGTTTCCACCTTCTACGGCAAGATCCAGGCGCTGCACAGCGTCAACGTCGAGGTGCGCCAGGGCGAAATCGTCACCCTGATCGGCGCCAACGGCGCGGGCAAGTCCACCCTGCTGATGACCCTGTGCGGCTCGCCACGCGCGCACAGCGGCAGCATCCGCTACCTGGGCGAGGAACTGGTCGGCCAGGAGTCCTCGGTGATCATGCGCAAGAGCATCGCGGTGGTGCCTGAAGGCCGCCGCGTGTTCGCCCGCCTCACCGTCGAGGAAAACCTCGCCATGGGCGGATTCTTCACCGACAAGGGCGACTACCAGGAGCAGATGGACAAGGTCCTGCACCTGTTCCCGCGCCTGAAGGAGCGCTTCAGCCAGCGCGGCGGCACCATGTCCGGCGGCGAGCAGCAGATGCTCGCCATCGGCCGTGCGCTGATGAGCAAGCCCAAGCTGCTGTTGCTCGACGAGCCGTCCCTGGGCCTGGCACCGATCATCATCCAGCAGATCTTCGACATCATCGAACAGCTGCGCCGCGATGGCGTGACCGTGTTCCTGGTCGAACAGAATGCCAACCAGGCGCTGAAGATCGCCGACCGTGCCTATGTGCTGGAAAACGGCCGGGTGGTGATGCAGGGTTCCGGTGAACAGCTGCTGGTCGACCCGAAAGTGCGCGAAGCCTATCTGGGCGGTTGAGGCACCTGAATGCTCCCGGCCTCCGGGAGCACGTCCGGCGGGAGCGGCTTTGCCGCGATACGGGTCAGTAAGGCGGTATATGGCTTGGTGGGAGCGGCTTTAGCCGCGAAAGCGCCAGGAAATTCACTGCATCTGTCGTGAACAGGCGGTCGCTTCGCGGCTAAAGCCGCTCCTACCCGGTCTAACTGACCCGTATTGCGGCTAAAGCCGCCCTCACCTGAGGCTGCGACCGCCCAGCCGGGCGCAACAACAGACTGGCAGGCTCACGCCACCTCCCCCTTGAGATACATCCCCGCCCTGAGTAACGTGGCGGCACCTGTCCTTGAGGTTGCCCCATGTCCGCTTTCCGCTCTGCCCTCGTCTTCTCCCTGCTGCCCCTGTTCGCCGGCTGCCAATGGCTGGGCGTGCAATCTGCTGCACCGGCCAAGGTCTCCATGGTGGGCATGACCCGTATGCAGGGCACGCTCAGTGGCGAAAATGGCAAGTTGCTGTTCCAGCCCTGTGGCGAACCACGCCGCTACGTGGTGATCGATCGCGGCGACACCGCCATCCTTCAGGAAGCCGCCAGCCTGGCCGACGCCCAGGGCAAGGTGTTCGCCGACCTGCGCGGACGCTTCAACGCCAGCAAGGCCCAGGGCGGTGACGGCCAGCTCGACCTGTACCAGCTGTATCGCGTCGAACGCCCCGGCCAAGCCTGCGAAGACCCGAACTTCAAGCGCCTGACCCTGCACGCCGACGGCCTGAATCCGGTATGGAACGTCGAGGTCAGCGGCAAGGGCATGATCATCGATGTACAGGGCCAGCCGCCGGTCGCGCTGCCTTACCTCGAAGAGCAACTGCCCGACGGGCGTTTCAACCTCAGCAGCGAAGCCAACGGCCAGCGCATCGACATGTGGGTCGCGCCACAACGCTGCGTCGACAGCAAGAGCGGCGCGGTGCGCCACCTGAGCGCCGAGCTGCGCATCAACGGCCAGGCAGTGCGCGGCTGCGGCTATTACGGCGGCTCGCGCAACGACTGAACGGCCGCGCCCGTCAATTGGGCATAACGGTCCAGGCCTCAGGCCGCATATAATGCCCGGTTCTTGTAGTGCTGCCGGGCTGAACCTGCGGCCCGAAACCGGACCCCTGAATGTTACGAATCAACGAACTCAAGCTGCCTCTCGATCACCCTGACGAAGAACTGCGCAGCGCCCTGGTCCAACGCCTGGGCATCGCCGACAGCGATCTGCTGGATTTCACCGTCTTCAAGCGCAGCTACGATGCGCGCAAGAAATCCTCGGAAATGCTGTTCATCTACACCCTGGACTTCAACGTCCGCGACGAGACCGCGCTGCTGAAGAAACTGGCCGGCGACCGGCAGATCGGCCCGGCTCCGGATGTCAGCTACAAGTTCGTCGGCCACGCACCGCAGGGTTTCCCCATTCGCCCCATCGTCATCGGCTTCGGCCCCTGCGGCATCTTCGCCGGCCTGCTGCTGGCACAGATGGGCTTTCGGCCGATCGTCCTCGAACGCGGCAAGGAAGTGCGCCAGCGCACCAAGGACACCTGGGGCCTGTGGCGCAAGAGCGTGCTCAACCCCGAGTCCAATGTGCAGTTCGGCGAAGGCGGGGCCGGTACTTTCTCCGACGGCAAGCTCTACAGCCAGATCAAGGACCCGAACTTCCTCGGTCGCAAGGTGCTGCACGAATTCGTCAAGGCCGGTGCGCCGGACGAAATCCTTTACGTCAGCAAACCGCACATCGGCACCTTCCGCCTTACCGGCATGGTCGAGAACATCCGCCAGGAGATCATCGAGCTGGGCGGCGAGGTGCGCTTCGAACACAAGGTCACTGACCTGCTGATCGACGATGGCCAACTGGTCGGTGTCGAGCTGGACAACGCCGAGCGCATCGAGTCGCGCCACGTGGTGCTGGCCCTGGGGCACAGCGCTCGCGACACCTTCCGCATGCTGCACGCCCGTGGCGTATACATGGAGGCCAAGCCGTTCTCGGTAGGTTTCCGTATCGAGCACCCGCAGTCGCTGATCGACCAGGCGCGCCTGGGCAAGTACGCCGGCCACCCGAAGCTGGGCGCCGCCGACTACAAACTGGTCTATCACGCCAGCAACGGCCGTTCGGTGTACAGCTTCTGCATGTGCCCTGGCGGTACGGTGGTGGCGGCCACTTCCGAACCCAACCGGGTGGTCACCAATGGCATGAGCCAGTACTCGCGCAACGAGCGCAACGCCAACTCGGGCCTGGTGGTCGGCATCGACCCGGAACGCGACTACCCCGGCGGCCCGCTGGCGGGCATCGAACTCCAGGAACGCCTGGAGTCCCTGGCCTTCGAACTGGGCGGTGGCAACTACGAGGCACCGGCGCAACTGGTCGGCGACTTCATCGCCGGCCAGGCGTCTACCGCGCTGGGTAGCGTCGAGCCGTCCTACAAGCCCGGCGTCAAGCTGGTCGATCTGGCCCAGGCCCTGCCGCCCTTCGCCATCGAGGCGATCCGCGAAGCGCTGCCGGTGTTCGACCGCCAGATCAAGGGCTACGCTCTGCACGACGCGGTGCTCACCGGCCTGGAGACCCGTACTTCGGCGCCAGTGCGCATCACCCGCGGCCAGGACATGCAAAGCCTGAACGTCAAGGGCCTGTACCCCGCTGGCGAAGGCGCCGGCTACGCGGGCGGCATTCTCTCCGCGGGCGTAGACGGCATCCGCATCGCCGAGGCGGTGGCCAAGGACTTGCTCGGCCTGCACGACTGAGCCCCTCACCTGCAGCGTCGTCCAGCCAGACTGGTAAGGCGCTGCAGGCAATTTCGGAAAATCCCTACACCACAAGATGCCCCTTCCTCGCCAGCCGGCGCACGCAGCCTTGTTAGGCTTGCTGCCGGCCCGGTCCCGCCTTCCGCTTCTGCCCTTCGGGCACTCCAGACCCGGCCTCTGCCCTCACACGCCACCTGGAGAACAGCCCGGCCATGCGTAACACCCTGATGCGTTTCTTCCAGCTCGAAGCAGCCGGGGGGCTGCTGCTGATCGCCGCCGCCGCGGCGGCACTGATCGCCAGCAACAGCACCCTGTCCAGCCTCTACGCCAGCTTCCTGGACATTCCCGTGACGCTGCGCCTCGGCGCCCTGCTGATCGACAAGCCCCTGCTGCTGTGGATCAACGACGGCCTCATGGCCTTGTTCTTCCTGGTCATCGGCCTGGAGGTCAAGCGCGAGGTGCTCGAAGGCCAGCTGTCCAACCCGGCGCAGATCGTCCTGCCCGGTGCAGCGGCCATCGGCGGCATGGTCATTCCCGCCCTCATCTACGTGCTGTTCAACCTCGGTAACCCCACGGCGCTGGCCGGCTGGGCGATTCCCACCGCCACCGACATCGCCTTTGCCCTGGGCGTGCTGGCCCTGCTCGGCAAACGCGTGCCGCTGTCGCTCAAGCTGTTCCTGATGACCCTGGCGATCATCGACGACCTGGGCGCCATCCTGATCATCGCGCTGTTCTACTCGGGTGAACTGTCCAACCTGGCACTGGGCCTGGCCGGCGCCACGCTGGTGCTGCTGGCGCTGCTCAACCGTACCGGCGTCACCCGCCTGGCGCCTTACCTGCTGCTGGGGGCCGTGCTGTGGGTGTGCATCCTCAAGAGCGGTATCCATGCCACCCTGGCCGGCGTGGCCCTGGCCCTGTGCATCCCACTGCGTGTACCACAAGGCCAGCCCGCCCCCCTGCTGACCCTGGAGCACGGCCTGCATCCCTGGGTCGCGTTCGCCATCCTGCCGCTGTTCGCCTTCGCCAACGCTGGCGTATCCCTGAGCGGCCTGAGCACCGGCAGCTTCCTCCATCCGGTGTCGCTGGGCATCAGCGCCGGCCTGCTGCTGGGCAAGACCCTGGGGGTGTTCGGCCTGACCTGGCTGGTGGTCGCCAGCGGTCTGGCGAAGCTGCCGGCCGGCGCCAACTGGGGGCAGGTGCTGGGGGTTTCGATCCTGTGCGGCATCGGCTTCACCATGAGCCTGTTCGTCGGCACCCTGGCCTTCGATGCCGGCACCAGCCCCTACACCGGCACAGACCGCATGGGCATCCTCACCGGCTCGTTGCTGGCGGCCTTGCTGGGTTATGGAGTGATGGCGCGGGCGAGCCGCAAGACGGCTTGAGGGTATCGGGCATTGGCGAGCAAGCTCGCTTCCACACAACGCTTCCACACAACGCTCAGGCAAAAAAAACCGATCCAGAAGGATCGGTTTTTGGGTATTGCGAGCTGGGTCAGTGCGTCACGCGGCTGGTGCCGTTGACGGTCATGATGCGAACCCGGTCGCCAACACGGAAAATCTCGTTTTCCTGCACTTGCTGCACATAGGCGCGCATGCTGCCGTCGTCTTCGCGCACGGTGATTTCCACGCCTTGGGTACGGGTCAGGCCTTCTTCGGTCATGGAGCCGAGTACACCACCGGCCACGGCACCGATGACCGCCGCGACGACACTGCCACGGCCACCGCCGATGGCGCTGCCGCCCACCCCGCCGACCACGGCACCAGCACCGGCACCGATCGGGGTCTTGGTGCCTTCGATCTTCACCGGACGCAAGGACTGTACGGTACCCAGACGGACGGTCTGCACGGTACGCGCTTCTTCACGGGAATAGGAATCACCGGTCAGGCTGGAGGTACAGCCCCCAAGGGTCAATGCCATCGCAGTGAGCGAGGCAACCAGCAGAACGGACTTGCGCATATAGGGTATCTCCTGAAATCGAGTCTCCATTAGACTCCCGGCGAGCGACGCCGTCACGGCTACCGGAGCGGCATCATTGATTCATTCAGGCGCCATACAGCGGGGGCGCCTACCCAGCCTAAGACGGCGACGGCCTGGAATAATTCATCGATGCTACGGAGCCAGGCGCTGCCGAATCCACCCCTCATTTGTTAAACGATAGTTCAAACGATCGTGCAGGCGGCTCGGCCGTCCCTGCCAGAACTCGATGCGGTCCGGCACCAGGCGGTAGCCGCCCCAGTGTTCGGGGCAGTGCGGCTGGGTGTCGTGGAAGCGCTGCTCGGTCTCGTGCAGCAGCCGTTCCAGCTCGGCGCGGTCGGCGATGACCCGGCTCTGCGGCGAAGCCCAGGCCCCCAGGCGGCTGCCCAGCGGGCGAACCTGGTAATAGGCGTCGGACTCGGCGGCGCTGACCTTGGCCACCAGCCCTTCGATACGCACCTGGCGCTCCAAGGCGGGCCAGAAGAAGGTCATGGCGGCGAAAGGCCGGGCCGCCATCTGCTGACCCTTGGCGCTGTCGTAGTTGGTAAAGAAGGTAAAGCCCTGGCTGTCCAGCGCCTTGAGCAGCAGCACGCGGCAGTGCGGCCGACCATCGGCGTCCACCGTGGCGAGGGTCATGGCATTGGCTTCCACCGGCGCCTGCTCGGTTTGCACCGCGTCGGCGAACCATTGATGGAACAAGGCAAAGGGTTCATCCGGTGCCTGGATTTCGGTCAGGCCGTCACGGGTATAGTCACGGCGCATATCGGCCAGGGATGAGGTCATGGCGGGGTTCCTTCGCGGCAGTTCAGCAAAGCTGTTGAGCACGGCAGTTAAGCACATTGGCCTGCCGGCGAACAACGCGAAGTGCCGCCGGCCCGGCACCGGTCAATGTTTGCGGTGCCGGGCTGGCGCTCAGGTCAGTTGCTGGCCTGGGCGTCGCTCTTCTTGGCCACGGTCTTGGCCGGTGCCGCGTCTTTCTTGGCCGGAGTAGCAGCCTTGGCGGTGTCTTTCTTCACCGGCGTGGCGGGCTTCTTGGCGGTGTCCTTCTTGGCCGGGGTGGCGGCCTTCTTCGCGGTGTCTTTCTTGGCGGTTGCGGCCTTGGCCGGCGCGGCTTTCTTGGCCGCCGGTGCCGGGGCAGCGGCGGGCTTGACGTCCTGCACGGCGACCATGGTCGGTGCTACGGCCGGCACGTCGTAGCGGCTCATCAGGGCGCGCATGGTGTCCTGACGGGTGAGCAGAATCTCCACGCGACGGTTCAGCGCACGCCCCTGGGCACTGTCGTTGGCCGCACGCGGCATTACCGCGCCCATGCCACGCTGGCTCAGGCGGTTACGCTCCAGGCCGCTGAGGCGGAAGATCGCGGCGATCGACTGGGCACGCTCCTGGCTGATCTTCTGATTGACCGCAGCCGCGCCGGTGGTGTCGGCGTGACCAAGAATCAGCACGGCGGTTTTAGGGTCGGCTTCGACCGCCTTGGCCAGACGGGTGATCGGACCCAGCTTGACCGGCAGCAGCATGGCCGGGCGGTCAGGGTTGAAGGACGAGTCTACCGGAGCGGTAACCACCAGCAGGTCTTCACGGCGCTCCAGCTGGAAGTCGCTGTCCTGAATGGCGGTACGTACACGCGGCTCGTACTCGTCCAGCCAGGCCTGGGTGATCTTCGGGTCAGGCATTGGCGCGGCCTTGACCTCTTCCTTCTTGTCGCTGCTGCCGAACGGCCACCACCAGTGGCTGTCGGTCTCCGACTTGGCGACCATGGCCGGAGCGGGCTTGGGCTCGGGCTTTTTGGCGACCGCCTCGGCAGGCGCATCGGGTTTGGACTCGGCCACCTCGTCGGAACCGAACGGCCAGTACCAGGGGCTGGATGCCGCGGCAGATTCGGTTTTCGGGGTTTGGGCGCAACCGGTAACGGCAGCGATGCACAACGCGAGAGCGAGACTTCTTTTCGAGGACATGGACGACCTACAGCGAAATGGACCAGACGAATGGACGCGAGCAACGTCCGTATAACACGCCTCAAGGCAGAGTGGAAAAGGAAACCGTCCTACGGTTCAGTTTTCATCCACGAACTGACAATCGGTATTAAACAAGCACTTATGAGCGATAGTTACTGCAAAGCTTCACGCAGTATAGCCACCAGCCGCTGGGCACGCGGATCCATCAGTACATAAGGCCCCAGGGTGTTGGTGACGAAGCCGAACGCCACGTCGTAATCGGGGTCGGCGAAGCCCACCGACCCGCCCGCCCCCGGATGCCCGAAGGCACGCGGACCCAGGCCATAGGTGGCGTTGACGAGGCCGGGCTGGTCGAGCATGCAGCCCAGGCCAAACCGCGTGGAGGTCAGCAGGGTCTTGTCCTCACCGAGGCTGTGCTCGCGGGTCATTTCGCCGAGCAGCTCGGCTTCCAGCAGGCTGCCGTCGAGCAGGCCGCTATAGAAGCCGGCCAGGCTGCGCGCGTTGCCGTGACCATTCGCGGCCGGCTGCTGGAAGCGCCGCCACTCGGGCTTGTTGGTACTGGTGAGGATCGACGGCGGGTTGGTGAACGCCTTGCAGGTGATGGAGTCCGGCTCACGCAGGGTGGCCTGCAGCAGGCGCTGGGCGGCGGCATCGCCGAGGTTGCCCTTGCCACGCGCGATATGCGCAACGCGGTGGAACTGCTCATCAGCCAGGCCGACGTGAAAGTCCAGACCCAGCGGACGTGCCACCCGGCCGACGATGGCATCGCCGGGCTGGCGGCCATCGGCACGCCGCAGCAGCTCACCGATCAGCCAGCCATAGGTGATCGCCGCATAACCGTGACCTTGCCCCGGCGTCCACCAAGGTGCTTCGGCGGCCAGGGCGGCGGTCATGGTGTCCCACTGGTAAAGGGCTTCGGCCGGCAGCACCTGACGCAGTGCCGGCAGGCCGGCCTGGTGGCAGAGCAACTGGCGCAGGGTGATGTGTTCCTTGCCGGCAGCAGCGAACTCGGGCCACAGCCGCGCCACGGGCTCGTCCAGGCGCAGCTTGCCTTCGTCAACCAGTTGCAGGGCAGTGACTGCCGCGAACGGCTTGGTGCAGGAGAACAGGTTGGCGATGGTGTCGCTATGCCAGGCCTCGCTGCCCTGCTGGTCGGCGGTGCCGGCCCACAGGTCGACCACGGTCTCGCCGCCGATCTGGATGCACAGCGCGGCGCCACGCTCCTGGGGATCATCGAACAGGGCCGCGAAGGCCTCGCGGACGGCTTCGAATTCGAGCTGGAAATGACCCTGGATCTGCAACGCGTGGCTCCTGGCAGGCTGACGTGAAAAAACAGCGTGCATTGTTCCAGTGATCAGGCCGGTTGTGAACCGGCACGGCGCTCAGGAAATCTCACGGTGGAACGGCGGCAGGGCATTGAGAATCGCCTTGCCATAGCGTTGGGTGACCACCCGACGGTCCAGCAGGGTAATGGTGCCGCGGTCGGCCTCGGTGCGCAGCAGCCGTCCGCAGGCCTGGATCAGACGCAACGAGGCGTCAGGTACGGCGATTTCCATGAACGGATTGCCGCCACGCGCCTCGATCCACTCGGCCAGCGCCGCCTCCACCGGGTCGTCCGGTACGGCGAAGGGGATCTTGGCAATCACCACGTGTTCGCAATAGGCACCGGGCAGGTCGACGCCCTCGGCGAAGCTGGCCAGACCGAACAGCACGCTGGACTCGCCGCTGTCGACCCGCGCCTTGTGCTTGTTGAGGGTCTCCTGCTTGGACAGGTTGCCTTGGATGAACACCTGCTTGCGCCAGTCGCGGTCCAGGCCGTCGAACACTTCCTGCATCTGCTTGCGCGACGAGAACAGCACCAGGCTGCCCCGCGAGCCTTCGACCAGTTCCGGCAGGTCGCGGATGATCGCAGCGGTGTGCTCGGCGGCGTTGCGCGGGTCGGCCTTGAGGTCGGGCACCCGCAGCACACCGGCATCGGCATGGTGGAAGGGGCTCGGCACTACGGCGGTCACGGCATCGCGGGGCAGGCCGGAGCGCATGCGGTAGCGGTCGAACTTGCCCAGCGCGGTGAGCGTCGCCGAGGTCACCAGGGCGCCGTAGGCGACGTTCCACAGGTTGCGGCGCAGCATGTCGGCGGCGAGGATCGGGCTGGCGTTGACTTCGATGTCGAACAGCGCGCCGCTGTCGGCCAGGGTCAGCCAACGCGCCATCGGCGGCGTGTCTTCGGGGTCTTCGGCGGTGAAGGCGGTCCACAGCTCCCAGTTGCCCTGGGCACGGGCCAGCAGGCTGCCGAACAGCGGATACCACTCCTCGGCCTGGTGGCTGGCGATGCCGATGTTCACCTCGCCGTCCATGCCTTCCTTGAGCAGGTCGGCCAGGCGGGTGAACAGGTCGTTGAGGCGCGAGAAGCCCTTTTTCAGTTCGATGCCGATGTCACGGATGTGCTCGGGAATCACCCCGCCCACGAAGCGGTGCCGAGGGCGCTCGCGACCCTCCATGTCTTCACCGGCGCGAAAATCGGCCAACTGTTCGCAGGCGGCGAACATGAACTGCTGCTGGTTCTTCACTTCCCGCGCCAGTTCCGGCACCTGTTCGATGAGCCGCCCCAGGTCGCCGGGCAACGGGTGCTGGGCCAGCAGCTTGGTAAGGTTCTTGGCGGTCTGTTCCAGCCAGTCGGCGGTGGAACGCAGCCGAGTGTAATGGGCGAAGTGACCGATGGCTTTGTCGGGCAGGTGATGGCCCTCGTCGAACACGTAGATGGTGTCGCGCGGGTCGGGCAGCACGGCGCCGCCGCCCAGGGCCAGGTCGGCAAGCACCATGTCGTGGTTGGTGACGATCACGTCGACCTTGCCCATGCCTTCGCGGGCCTTGTAGAAGGCGCACTGCTGGAAGTTCGGGCAATGCCGGCCAGTGCACTGGCTGTGGTCGGTGGTCAGCCGCGCCCAGGTCGGGTCGTCCAGCTCCTGGGGCCAGCTGTCGCGGTCGCCGTCCCATTTGTTGCCGGCCAGCTTCTGCAACATGCTGTTGAAGAGCTTCTGGCTGACTTCGTCGACCTCGATCTTGAAGCCTTCTTCTTCGAACAGCTGCGCTGTGGCGTTGGTCTGGTTGGTTTCCTGCAGCAGCAGGTCGAGCTTGGACAGGCACATGTAGCGGCCACGCCCCTTGGCCAGGGCGAAGCTGAAGTTCAGGCCGCTGTTGCGCATCAGGTCGGGCAGGTCCTTGTAGACGATCTGTTCCTGCAGGGCCACCGTGGCGGTGGCGATCACCAGGCGCTTGCCCGCCGCCTTGGCCGCCGGGATCGACGCGATGGTGTAGGCGACGGTCTTGCCGGTACCCGTCCCGGCCTCCACCGCGACCACCGCCGGGTCACCGCTGCGTCGCCCTTCCTCGTCGGTCTCGACATCCCCCAGCACCTTGGCCACCTCGGCGATCATCAGGCGCTGGCCGTAACGTGGCTTGAGGCTTTTGGCTTCGAGAAAACGCGAGTAGGCGCCCTGGATCTGGGATTTGAGTTCGGTACTGATCATCGCTCGGGTTCGGGATACGGCAGAAAGGCTGGATAAATTTTCAGTGTTTCGAAGTGGGCGCTATCATAGCGCGCTAATTCCATCTGCGCTGGACGCATCGCGGCAAAAGCGCCTTCATTGGTCGGACGACCGGCTCGTTCGCTCATCGCTCCCGAGGTTTCCATGACCCTTTCCAGCCTTGTCTACACCTTGCACGTCCTGGCCGCACTGGTCTGGGTCGGAGGCATGTTCTTCGCCTGGATGGTCCTGCGCCCGGCCATCATCGCAGCCCTGGAGGGGCCGCTACGCCTGAAACTATGGGTCCAGGTGTTTCCGCGTTTCTTCGCCTGGGTGTGGGCGGCGGTGCTGATTCTGCCGGTCAGCGGTGTGCTGGTTGCCCGGGACAAATTTCCCAGCCTGGAGCTTGCGCCGCATTACGTGCAGGCCATGATCGGCCTGTATGTGGTGATGGTCGCGCTGTTCCTGCGTATTCATTCGTTACAGTTGCCGGAGCTGAAACAGGCCGTGGCCGCCGAGCAATGGGCTGACGGCGCCGCCGTGCTGGGGCGCATCCGCCGCATCGTGGGTATCAACCTGCTGCTGGGCCTGGCCGTGGTGGCGTTGGCCGCCGCACGACCGATGCTCTGATCAGAAGCGCTGCACGTTGACCGCACCGGCAGGCCCGGCCATACCGGCCTGCCCTGCCTGGCCACCATTACCGGCCTTGCCACCGGCCGCACGGTAGACGATGCAGCCCTTGGACTCACCGCCACGCCCGGCCTTGCCGCCCTCCCCGCCAGCGCCACCGGCACCGCCCTGGACATTCACCTCGATACGCTCGGCCGGAAAGGCCACTGGCAGCTCCAGGCGCACCAGACCGCCGGCGGCGCCATCATGGCCGTTGCCGCCATTGTCGCCGTCATAGCCGCGCCCGGCCTGGCCCCAGGTGCAACCCGGCGCCTGGCCGTTGGCGCCATCCAGGCCGACGAAACCCGGCGCCCCGGTGCCGCCACGCGCGTCCACCGACAGGCGTTCGGCCTGCAGCTCATGCATACGCAGGGTCAGGCTGCGACCGGGGGTCGGCGCCTTCTCGAAGGTGCCAGGCGCACCGCGGGCGGTGATCTGGCTACCGCTACCCAGTTGCCCCTGCCCCACTTGCAGGCTGAGCGGCTGTGCGCTGGGCACGATGGCGATGCGCGCCTCGTGACCGAGCACCAACTGGCCGACCTTCAGTTCCGTGATATTGCCGGGCACCAGCAGGGTGCCGTAGTCGGCAACCTCCAGGCGCTGGATATCCAGCGACGTACCGCCAGCCGGCAGGCGCAGCAAAGAGTGCGACTGCACCAGGATGTCCTGGGCCATCGCCAGGGGGCTGCACAGGGCAGCGAGCAACAGCAGCTTACGCATGGCGAACCTCGGGTGTACCAATGGCCTTGATATGGAAAATGCCGAACAGGATGATCTTGCCGCGATCTCGCCAGGGCTGGGGGCGACCGCGCAGGCGGGCGTTGAACACAAGGATGTCCAGCACATGGACCGCCAGCAGCAGGCCGCCGGCCAGGTCGAACAGCACATCGAAGGGGCCCGGCAACCTCACCGCCAGGTTGAGCAGAATCACGGCCCAGACCACCAGCATCAGCAGCTTGCCCAAGCCCCAGAACAGTTTCATCGTTGCTCGCCCCTGATATGCCCCCGGCGATCGCCGCCGCGTTGGTAGCGCACAGTACCGCCAAGCCGGTACGCGGCGCCAGCGGAGTTTGCCGAGCCATGGCGCAGGAACGAAAAGGCCCGCCCGGCGCGCTGCGCCAGTCGGGCCTTGGAACACGCAGCCGTGAAGATCAGCGGTTGATCTTGATCTCGACGCGACGGTTCAGGGCACGGCCTTCGGCGGTGCGGTTGTCAGCCACAGGATGGGCCTCGCCTTCACCGGTTACCGAGACGAACGAAGCACGCGGCACGCCGGTGCTGATCAGGTAGTCGGTCACCGAATGGGCACGGCGCTCGGACAGCTTCTGGTTGTAGGCGTCACTGCCGACGCTGTCGGTATGGCCGGTCACACGCAGCTGCACGTTGGCGGCTTCTTTGCGCAGGCGCCCGGCGATCACGTCCAGGTTGGTGCGGTCCGAAGCGGTCAGGCGTGCCGAGTCGAACTCGAACAGCACTTCCTTGTTGATGTTGATGACTTCTTCACGAGGCATCGGTGTAGGGGCGACCGGGACCGGCTCTGGCGCCGGTGGCGGGGCCAGCGGGCAGCCCGAAGCGTCGACCGGCGTGCCGCGTGGGGTGTTCGGGCACTTGTCGCGGCTGTTCGGTACACCGTCGCCATCGTCGTCACCGTCGCCATGCACGTAGCAGTAGGCGCCGGCCATCACGCCGACCGCGCCACCCAGGCTGGCCGCCACCGCCGCGGTCTGGAACGCGCCCACCGCCGCGCCGCCGAGGAAGCCGCCGGCCGCACATTTTGGCCAATCTTCCTTCTGCAGACCCGCACAACCCGTCAAAACACTGCTCACCAGAATCAAAGGTACAGCTGTCCGAAGCATATTCATTGTTCTGCACTCCCTAGGGGGCGGCGAGTCTGCCGCTGATGACGTTGCGAGGGCAATTTGCCACCGCGCTAGCGTTTGTCCTTTATCGATTCAAGAAGGTTCACCGCCCGGGCAGATAAAATTGCCGATTTTGCGAGCGTTTCGTCCTTTGCCGCTCGGCATTTGCCCCCCAGGGTGCAGACTAGAGGGGCTGGGAGGGTCGAGCGAAAAAACCGCCGATCCAGTAGACTTTTCGCCTGTCCCACCACCCTGTACCTGTCGCTTGCTCAGGAGAGCGTTTCGATGACTGCCGGTTTTTCCACCCGCACCCCGCAGCAAGCCCTGGCCGCCCTGCTCGACCGCTACGTCCCGGCACGCTTGCTGCTGATCGGCGCCGAAGACTTTCCGGCCCTGCAGGCGTTCCGCGAGGCACACCCGCAAACGCACGTGGCCGTCGCCGGCCCCGGCCCGCTGCCCGCCGAGCTGGCCGCGCAGCGCTTCGACCTGGCGCTGGTGGTCGATTGCCTGGAACACATGCCGCGCCGTGACGGCCTGCAACTGCTGGGCGGCATCCGCAACCTCAACGCCAGCCGCATCGCCGTACTGGCCGACCTGGCGGCCTGCGGCTGGCAGGAAACCGACTTCTTCGCCCTGGCCCTGCAGGCCAGCGAGCGCTTCGCCCGGAATGAGCAAGTGCTGACGCTGTTCACCTACGACCTGCGTGAATACAAGCAGGTGCCGGACTGGCTGAATGCCAAGTTCTGGGCCAACCCGGAAAACTTCGGCAAATACTGGTGGTAAGACCGCCGTTGCCCCCAGGCTGACGCCTGCAACGCGGCGTCAGCCGCGATAGCGACCCGGCTTGTGCCAGCGGATCAGCACCAGATTCATCGCCACGGTGCCGATCAGCGACCAGATCAGCTTGTCGGCCGGCATGAAGAACGCCGCCACGCCGAACAGGATGCAGTCGCAGACCAGCTGGGAGATGCCCGCGTTGATCGCGAACCGGCGCTGAATCCACAGCACCATGGCCCCCGTGCCGCCCATCGACGCGTTGTGCCGGGCCAGGCACAGGATGCCCATACCCAACAGCGTGCCGCCAATTACCCAGCCAATCTCCGGATTGATTCCCGAAGCATTGAGCGCCGGTGACACCAGCTTGACCCCCGCGCCCAACGCGAAGCTCACCAGCACGCTCTTGAGGGCGAAGCTGCGGCCCATGGTGAACAGGGCGAACAGCAGGAACGGCACGTTGATCAACGGCACCAGCAAGGCGGCCGAATAAGGACTGAGGAACGAGCCGAGCAGCGCCATGCCGGCGATACCGCCGGTAATCAGCCCGCTTTGACCGAGGATGGCGATGCCGGTAGCGGCCAGGGTGATGCCGGTGAACAGCCCGTAGGCATCGTCCACAGCGGTGTGCCGGGGGTAGGTGGTAGGGCTGTCGAGTGGCGTGTCTGTGCGGCCTGCTCCCCTGCTCTCGGCGTGCGGGCCGGCGGGGTTGCCAGAGCGGCTGTGTAGCGAGTGGACGGGATGGCCGACGAGGGCCTGCGGCGTCTGCTGATCGAGTGGATGCATGGCATGTCCTTGTGGGATTCCTGCCCTTGGCACCGCCCAGGTGGATCGCACCATCGGGCCTGCGCTGAAACCTTCTGGGTCTCGGGGCTGCGCCGCTATTGTGTGCGTCTTCGCACAAAAAGTGCTTCCGATTTTTTTGGCTGAAACCCTAAGATCCGAAAATATTTTTCTCGGTGGCCGGAAAATGCAAAAAAACCATCTCGACGACATAGACCGACGCATTCTCCAGATCCTCAGCCGCGATGCCCGCGCCAGCCTGCAGGAAATCGGCAAGCAGGTCGGCCTGTCGTCCAGCCCTTGCTGGCAGCGGATCAAGCGCATGGAAGAGTCCGGCCTTATCCAGGGCTACCAGGCACGTATCGACATGGCCGGGCTCGGCTATGGCGAAGGCCTGATCGTGATGGTGACCCTGGACCTGCATGGTGATGAAGCCATGCAGAAGTTCGAACAGGCGGTGGCCGAGATACCCGAGATCATTGAAGCGTGCCTGGTGTCGGGCGAGTACGATTACTTCCTGCGCCTGGCCGTGCGCGACACCCGCGACTACGAGCGCCTGCTGCGCGAGAAACTGTACAAAATCCCCGGCTTGCGACACTCGGTGTCGAGCTTCGTACTGCGTCAGCTAAAGGCCACCACTGCCCCGCTGTAGCGAACGCTGCGGGTCAGATCGCCCTTGCGGTCTGCCCGTCTCTCACCAACACTGTCTGCTGCTTTGTCCCGTTGCCCCGAGGTTTGCGATGCCCCCAATGCCACCTGGCTGTATGTCCATCAACGCCCTGCTACCGGCTTGGCCGCTGCGAGTGCCGAGCCATGAATAGCGCCAGTTGCCCCTGCGGCAGCGGCGACCTGCTGGCCAGCTGCTGCGGACGTTTTCATGGCGGGCAGCCGGCGCCCTGCGCCGAACGGCTGATGCGCTCGCGCTACAGCGCCTACGTGCTGGGTGAAGTGGATTATCTGCTGGGCACCACCTTGCCGGCGCAGCAACCAGGCCTCGATCGCCAGGCCATCGCCCAATGGAGCGCACAGAGCACCTGGCTGGGCCTGGACGTGGAAAGCACCGAGGTGCTGGGCGGCAAGCCAGAGCATGCCTTCGTGACCTTCACCGCGCGCTGGCACGACGAACAGGGCGAACACAGCCACCGCGAGCGTTCGGCCTTCGTGCAGAACCAGGGGCGCTGGTATTTCATCGACCCCACCGTGCCGCTCAAGGCTGGCCGCAACGACGCCTGCCCCTGTGGCAGCGGGCAGAAATTCAAGAAGTGCTGCGCAGCTTATCTATAAGTTCGGGGCGGGAACGGCTTTAGCCGCAATACAGGTCAGTTAGACCGGGTAGGAGCGGCTTCAGCCGCGAAGCGACTGTCTGTTCACAACAGATGCAGTGAATTTCCTGGCATTTTTGCGGCTAAAGCCGCTCCCACCGGGCCACATGACGCCTAACCGAACAGTATTGGCTTCAGCCGCGAATTCCCCAGCCCGGAAATCCGTCAGAGAATCTTGAGATGCGAGGTATCCGGTGCAGGGGCGGGCGCCGGTTTTTTCGCTTCGCCCATGTCGCTGCCCGGCGGGGCCAGGGTGATAGCGGACAGGTCAAGCTGTGGCGCCGGGGCGGGCGGAAGCGGGTCCTGCAGGGCGGCGCCCACCTCGGCCAACGGCAGGTCGGGCGCATCGACCGCACTGAAGGCAGCCATATAGACGTCACGCGGGGCGACTTCCAGACGCCCGGCCGCGGGTTTCTCACGCTGCAGCCAACTGGATGGGCCAGGCGGTGGGGCCAGCTCCACCTCCTCGATACGCGGGTGCATGTCGACCACTTCGCACAGCGCCCCGGCACGCTCCAGGGTCGAGCGGTACTTTTCTGCCGCCTGGGCATCGAGGTTGTTCTTGAGCACCAGGCGGCGGCCGGAAAACAGCAGCGCCATGCGTTGTTCGTCGGCCTGGAACAGCCGCGCCAGGTTGGCCTTGACCTTGTCGGGCTGCGCGCCTTCGAGCAGCCGACCGCTGAAGACGATTTCATAAAGGGTCATCGCGGGCCCTCCGGGTACATGTCGGCCGAGTATGGCCCAGGGCTGTTCGCGGGAACAAGACGATGGCTAAACTGGGCTCACAGGCAGGGTCACCGATGTCCGCTGCCATCGACGGAGCCCTGCATGGCGAACCCGGCATTGATCTGCACCCGCATTGGCCTGCTGGCCCTGCTGCTCGGCGCGCTGGGCGGCTGCGCCAGCTGGTGGGGCGGCGAACCCTATCAGCCACCGGGCCTGCGTCTGGTGAAGGTCGAGCCGGTGAAAATGCGTCTGCTGCAGCAGGACTTTCGCCTGTATTTCGAGATCGACAACCGTAATGACTCGCGCCTGTTCGTGCGCGGGCTGCACTACAAGGTGATGCTCGGCGAGCTGACCCTGGCCGAAGACCGGGTCAGCGACTGGTTCTTCGTCGCCCCGCACAGCCATGAACTCTACGAGGTGCCGGTGCGCACCAACCTGTGGCGCTACGCCAAACCCATCGCCGAGCGCCTGCGCCAGCGTGACCGGCCGATCCCCTACCGGCTCGAAGGCCGGCTCAAGACCGGGTTGCTGTTCAGGGACAGCGTGCGTATCGGCATCAATGGCGAGATAATGGGCGCCGATTCAATCATGGAGTTACCCCGATGAACCAACCCCACGTCCACGGTCCTGACTGCAACCACGATCATGACCACGACCATCATCACCACGGCCATGTACATGGTCCGCACTGCAACCACGAGCCTCAAGAGCCGGTGCGCAACGCCCTGAAGGACGTCGGTCGCAACGACCCCTGTCCCTGCGGCAGCGAGAAGAAATTCAAGAAGTGCCACGGCGCCTGACGCGCCGCCCGGTATCCACGGCCGGCCCCTCGCAGGCCGTTTTTGTTTGTGCCGGCAGCGCCCTGGAGGTAAAACAGCCGTTGCTTTCGGGTCATACCTTCAATGGAGCTGCCGATGATCGACCTGTATTACTGGACCACCCCCAACGGCCACAAGATCACCCTGTTCCTTGAGGAGGCCGGGCTGCCTTACCGGGTCATCCCGGTGAACATCGCCAAGAACGAGCAGTTCGCCCCCGCCTTCCTGGAAATCGCCCCCAACAACCGCATCCCGGCCATCGTCGATCAGGCACCGGCCGATGCCGGCGAGCCGCTGAGCCTGTTCGAGTCCGGGGCCATCCTGCAGTACCTGGCAGAAAAGACCGGGCGCTTTCTGCCCGCCGACCTGCGCGGCCGCCAGGAAACCCTGCAATGGCTGTACTGGCAGATGGGCGGGCTGGGGCCCATGGCCGGGCAGAATCACCACTTCAACCGCGCCGCTCCGGAAAAACTGCCCTACGCGATCAAGCGCTACGTAGACGAGACCGTACGGCTGTATGGCGTACTGAACAAGCGTCTGGCGGACCGACCGTTCGTCGCCGGCAGCGAGTACAGCATCGCTGACATGGCCATCTATCCATGGATTGCAAGGCACCCGTGGCAGAGCCTGAACCTGGACGACTTCGCTCACGTCAGGCGCTGGTTCGACACCATCGCCGAGCGGGACGCCACCCGCCGCGCCTACGCCGTGGCCGAGCGCATCAACCCTACCCCGCCCTGAAAGATCGCCCCCGGCGCAGGGCGCGGCGTGAGGTGCGGAAAATCCCGGCTGAAGCCGGTCCCACCGGGATGAGCGAGAGTCAGCCCGGCAGGCCCACTCGAGCGGGCGCGCCAGGGCCGAAATATTCCGCAATAAACCGCCCTGTCACGCTTGCGTGGCGCCGGGCGGCTCACTAACGTAGCGGCTTTTGCAGTTGCCACGTCGCCGGAGTTTCGCCATGGCCTCGCTTGTCCCTTCCCGTTCGCCTTCCCGCCTCGGCCTGGCCGCCGCCACCGCCGGTTTTCTCGGCCTTGCCGGCTGCCAGTTGGGCGGCGAAGACGCTTCGACCCTGCTGCCAGCTTCCGGCACCGTGGCCATCAAGGGCCTGGCCCAGAATGTCTCGATCCGCCGCAACCCGCAGGGTATGGCGCTGATCGAGAGCAGTTCGTTCCACGACGCGCTGTTCAGCCTCGGCTACCTGCACGCCGGCGAGCGCGCCGGGCAGATGTTCGGCATGCGCCTGCTGGCCCAGGGCCGCCTGGCCGAGGTCGCCGGTGCCGAGGCGCTGCCGGTGGACCGCCTGATGCGCGCCGCCAACCTCAAGCGCAGCGCCAGCGAGCTGTACAAGTCGGCCTCGCCACGCCTGCAGAAGTTCTTCGAAGTCTATGCCCGCGGGGTCAACGCCTACCTGTTCCGCTACCGCGACAAGCTGCCGGCGGAATTGGCCGACTACCGCCTGGAATACTGGCAACCGGAAGACTCGGCGCTGATCTTCGCGCTGCTGAGCTTCAACCAGTCGGTCAACCTGCAAGAAGAACTCGGCGCCCTGGCGCTGAGCCAGAAGGTCAGTGCCGACAAGCTCGCCTGGCTGCTGCCGACCTGGCCCGACGAGGCCCTGCCGTTCGCCGAGGCCGACAAACTCAAGGGCCTGAGCCTGGCCGGCCAGGGCCAGGCGTTGAACGACCTGAACCGCGTGGCCCGGCAACTGGCCGACCTCAACCTGATGGGCAACGCGCTGTCCAGCCAGTGGGCGGTAGGCCCGCAGCGCAGCCGCAGCGGCAAGAGCCTGCTGGCCAGCGAGATGCAGGTGCCTGCCGGACCTGGCGCTGGCTGGAGCCTGGTGCAGATCAACGCCCCCAAGTACCAGGCCTCTGGCGTGACCCTGGCTGGCCTGCCGCTGCAGCTCAGCGGCTTCAACGGCAAGCTGGCGTGGAGCATGGGCAGCCTGAAGGGTGACAACCAGGATCTGTTCCTGGAAAAGCTCAAGCGCGACAACGGCCGCGTGCAGTACCTGGCCGACGGCAAATGGCTGCCAGCGGCCAGCCACCAGGAAACCTTCCTGGTCAAGGGCGGCCAGCCGGTGCGCGAAACCGTCTACAGCACCCGCCATGGCGACCTGCTCGACACCGGCAACGGTGCCCTGGGGCTGGCCCTGCAGCTGCCGGACTTCAAGGATGACAAGAGCCTCGACGCGTTCTTCGACCTGTCCCGCGCCACCAACGTGGAACGCGGCTTCGACAGCAGCCGCGAGATCCGCGCCATCGGCCTGAACATGCTGTTCGCCGACGCCGGCCATGTGGCCTGGCAGGTCACCGGCCGCTACCCGAACCGTCGCGACGGCCAAGGCCTGCTGCCCTCGCCGGGCTGGGACGGCCGCTACGACTGGGACGGCTTCGCCGACGCCATGCTCCACCCCTACGACCAGGACCCGCAGCAAGGCTGGCTGGGCACCGCCGGCAACCGCGTGGCGCCCAAGGGCTACGGCATGCAGCTGTCCAACAGCTGGGGCTACCCGTCACGTGCCGAACGCCTGGCCGAGCTGGCCAACGCCGGCAAGCAGGACGTGCGCAGCAGCATCGCCATGCAGTACGACCAGAACACACCATTCGCCACGCGGCTCAAGCAGATGTTCGAGGCACCGGGCATGGCCAAGCCGCTCAAGCAGGCCATCGACGCGCTGCCCGAAACCGAGCGCGGCAAGGCGCGGGAAGCCTACAGCCGGCTGATGGCCTTCGACGGCAACCTGAGCGCCGGCTCCGCCGATGCCGCCCTGTTTGAGCTGTTCTTGCAGGAAAGCGCACGGCTGACCTTCCAGGACGAACTCGGCGGCGCCGACAGCCCGGCCTGGCAGGCCCTGGTGGCGCAGGCGCGTTCGACCTGGTCGGCGCAGGCCGACCACCTGCTGGGCCGCGACGACAGCCCGTTCTGGGACGACACGCGCACCGCGCAGAAAGAAGACAAGCCAACGATTCTGGCACGCAGCCTGGCTGCGGCGATCAACGCCGGGGAAAGCCAGTTGGGCAGTGACCACAAGGCCTGGCAGTGGGGCAAGCTGCACCGCTACGACTGGAGCCCGTCGCGCAACCCACTGGCCCGCTACCTGGGCGGTGAAGGCCGCTTCGAGCACGCCCCGGTGCCTTTTGGTGGCGACCACGGCAGCCTGGCCGCCGCGCCTTACGCCTGGGGCCAGGACTTCAACGTCCTGCCGGCCGCCAGCCTGCGCATGATCATCGACTTCAGCCAGAGCGAACCCTTGCAGGCGGTAGTCAGCACCGGCCAGTCGGGCAACCCGGCCAGCCCGTACTACGCCAACAGCATCGACGCTTGGCTGAAAGCGCAGTACAGCACCCTGCCGGTACAGCAACAGAACTACGAACGCGGCTACGGCAAGCAGCGCCTGACCCTCACCCCCGGCAAATAAGCCTGGGCTCTGTATGAAAAATCGCCGAGCGAAGGTCTGGCGTCATGGGTCTCGGGTTGGCTTTAGCGGCGAAAGCGCCAGGAAATTCACGGCATCTGTTGTGAGCAGGCGGTCGCTTCGCGGCTGAAGCCGCTCCCACCGGGCCATATGCCGCTTAACCGAACAGTATTGCGGTTAATCCCAATGCAGGTCAGTTAGGCCGTGGGAGCGAGCTTGCTCGCGAAGGCGGCGTCACGTTCACAACAGATGCAGCGACTTTGCCAGCTTTTCGCGAGCAAGCTCGCTCCCACTAAAGCCGCAAAGCGCTTAACCGAACAGTATTGCGGTTAAACCCAATACTGGTCAGTTAGCCGGGAAGCGCTTGATCGAAGGGGATTGAGCCTGAGGATGGATCACTCAGGCGCGGGTTGGTTTTTTCCGGGAGCAAGCCGATTGCCCCCCTTCAAGCCTTCAGCCGGCCCCGGGCACTGACGGGGCCGACCGGCCCGGCGCCGCGCCCTTCACCCACTGCTCATAGAACGCCAGGCTGGCCAGGTTCTTGTCCTTGGCTTCGATCATCATGTCGAAACGGTCGAGGAACTGCAGTGCATAGCGGTTGCTCCAGTGGTTCCACATGCGCTCGCTATGCCCGTACAGGTCACGCTTGGACACGCGTCGCAACAAGCGCTCCATTTCCAGCTTGCGGTTGGCAGCGAAGCCCAGCGCCTGCAGGTCCTCGGGAGGCTGCGAGTAGTGCATCACCGGGCGCACCCCCCGCCAGCTGTCGATGATCTGCGCCACCCGTGGATCGTGCGGGTCGATGTAACCTTCCTCGTGAATCCAGCAGTGATGGATGTCCAGCACCACCGGCGCCAGGTCGGCCAGCTGCAGGCAGTCGTCCACGCCGTAGGTCTTCTCTTCGTTCTCGAAGGTGATGCACAGACGCGCCACCTGCGACAGGCGTGGCCACAGCCGGCGGATGCCCTCCACCCCCAATCGCCCGGCAACATGCACGTTGCACTTGAAGTCCTGGAACTGCCGCCCGTAGCCCAGCATACGGATCACGTCGGCGTGGTACTCGAACTCGGCCAGGCTGTTCTCCACTACCGCTGGCTTGTCCGAACCCAGCACGCAGTATTGCCCGGGATGCAGCGACAGACGAATGTCCGCCGCCCTTGCCCGCTCGCCCACCGCCGCCAGACAACGCGCCAGCCACTGCTCGATGGCCGGCTCACGGTAGAAGTCACGCCATTGCGGATGGCTGTAGAACGGCAGCAGGTCGCTGGACAGCCGCAGCATATGCAGCCTGGGAGGCAACTGCGCCACGTAGTCGAGCAGGCGCAACTGCGCGTCGAGGTTATGCGTGACGACCTCCACCAGTTTGGCCCGCGCCAAGGCAGGCTCGACGCTGTTCAACCAGCGCAGGGTTGTCGTACGCGGGTTGAACGGCGCTTCCACCCGCTTGATGGAGGCCGCAGAAAGGCCTCGCTCGGGGTGGCGATACTGACAGGCGAAGCCGATTCGCGGTGCGGTCATGGCAACTTCCGGGATGAGGTCATTTCCCTCAGACCGCGCCCATCGGCACACGTCCCCGGAAAATAATGGCCAGTAGCTACATATAGTGACGCCACACCCTAGCCAGTTGCCATACACCGCGACAAAAATACCGCGCCAGCCACCCGTCAGTCAGCATCCCGGGCACGAGAAGCCCCTATTGGCCCCTGTCCACCCGCTCAGATGACGAAGCGCCCCACCAGCGTGTCGAGCTGCCCGGCCAGGCGCGACATTTCCTGGCTGGCCGCCGAGGTCTGCCCGGCAGCCGCCGCACTGCGTGCCGACAGGTCGCGGATGCTGACCAGGTTCTCGTCTACCGAGCGCGCGACCTGGGCCTGCTCCTCGGACGCCGTCGCGATGAGCAGGTTGCGCTCGTTGATGTCGCTGATGGCTTCGGCGATCTGGGCAATGGCCTCGCCGGTGTCGTTGGCACTGGCCAGGGTTTCGCCCACTTCGCTGTCGCTGCGGCGCATCGAGGTGACCGTTGCTTCGGAATTGCCCTGAATCTCGGCGATCATCTTCTCGATCTCCTGAGTCGACAGCTGGGTGCGGTGCGCCAGCGCCCTGACCTCGTCGGCTACCACCGCAAAACCTCGCCCCTGTTCACCGGCCCGCGCCGCTTCGATGGCCGCGTTGAGGGCCAGCAGGTTGGTCTGTTCGGCAATGGTGCGGATCACATCCAGCACCTTTGCGATGTCGTGGCTTTTCGAAGCCAGGTCTTCGACATCACTGCGGGTCTTGCGCACGCTGTCGCTGAGCCGCTTGATCGAGGCGATGGTGGTGTTGACCTTGTCCTTGCCCAGCCGCGCGGCCTGCTCGGAACGCTGACTGGACTGCGAGGCCGCCGAGGCGTTGCGCGCCACCTCCTCCACCGCTGCGGTCATCTCGTTCACGGCCGTGGCGGCCTGGTCGGTTTCCATGCTCTGCTGCTCGGCCGTGGCGGTGGTTTCGCGGGTAACGGTATTGAGCTGGCCAGCGGCCTGGCTGAGTTGCATGGACGACTGGCCGATCAGGTCGAGCATCGAACGCAGGTTATCGCGCATGGTCAGGGTCGCGCTTTCCAGGCGAGTGAGTTCGTCCGCGCCCTGGGCGCTGATATCGGCGCGCAGGTTGCCGTTGGCGATCTGCTCGGTGGCCACCAGCAAGGCACGCACCGGGCGCAGGATGCTGTTGATGAACACCCGCGCGATCAGCACTGTCAGCACCAGCGCCAGCAGGCTCACGCCACCGATCAGGCGCACGCCGCTGACCTGTGCCTCATGGGCCTCATTGCTGGACGCATCGGCACCGGCCTCGTTGATGGCAATGAGTTTTTCCAGGTCGACCTGCAACTTGGCGGCCACCGGTTTGGTCACGGTACGGATGATCCCGCCCAGCTGCTGCACCGTGGCATCCTTGCCGGCAGCGACCAGCTGGTCGATAGAGGCGATATAGGCGTCGACATCGGCCGACACCTCGCGGTACAGCGCTGCCTCCTCCGGCGAGGACACCAGCGGGCCGTAGGCTTGTACCTCGGCCTTCATGCGGCTGCGGAACTGGTCCAGTGTCGCCAGCGACTCAGCGCTCATGCGGTCATCGTCCATGGAGAAACGCCGCGCATCGACGCGATACATCAGCGCGGCCGTCTGGACCTTGCCAGCCTGGCGTACGCTGGGCATCCAGTCGCGGTGCAGCTCGACCACCGACTCGTCGATGGTGCGCAGCTGCCAGACCGCGCTGCCGCCAATCACCAGCAGCAACAGGCAGATGCAACCGAAGGCCAGGACGGTACGGGTGGTGAGTGACAGGTTTCTTGTATTCATGGTCATTCCCCCTGCGGCAGAGCGGAGCATTCCCTGATCGCGCCACACCGGATTAATGGCAGTGTGCCTTTTCTCTGTGTCTGCCACTGCCATGCTTTCTTTACACGTAAGGGGAAAATTACAGCCGAACGGTCAAGGACGCCCGCAAACCGCGTTCCAGACGGTTCTCCAGGCTTATGGAACCGTGCAGGCGGCGGGCGATGGCCTGAACGATCGCCAGCCCCAGGCCCACGCCCTCTTCGTTGCCCTGGCTGAAGAAACGCTCGAACAGACGCTCCTGCTGCGCCGGGCTGATACCCGGCCCTTCGTCGTCGACCTGCAGGGTCATCGCCGTTGTGCTGAACAACAGCGACACCGTGACCTGGCCACCAGGCGGGGAAAACTTCACGGCGTTGGAAACCAGGTTCTGCAGGGCGATTTCCAGCAATGCGGCATCGGTGTCCACCGTACGCCGCGCTTCATCGCACTGGAACGCCAGCTCCACGCCACGGCCGATGACCCAGGGCGTGAGCTGGGCGATGGCGTCACGAATGACCGCCACTGCATCCACCGCACCCAGGTGAATCGGCGCATTGGGTTCCAGGCGGGCAATGGTCAGCAATTGGTTGACCAGCCGCGTGGTGCGCTCCACCCCCACCATCAGGTAATTCAGCGAGGCCCGGCGCTCCGCCTCGGTGGGGGCTTCCTGCAGGCTCTGCGCATGCACCTTGAGCACCGCCAGCGGCGTGCGCATCTCATGGGCGGCATCGGCAATGAAGCGCCGCTCGCGGTGCAGCAGCTCCTGCACCTGGGCCAGCAGACGGTTGAGCGCCGCCTGCATGGGTTCCAGCTCCAACGGCAGAGGCGCCAGGCTCAGCGGCTCCAGCGAACCGGGACTGCGGTTGCGCAAGGTGCGCGCCAGATCGTTGAGCGGCTTGAGGCCGATGCCGATGGCCAGCCAGACAATGGCCACCAGAATCAGGCTGCCGACGATGTTCGGCAGCAGGGTGTGATGGATGATGCGCCCGACCAGGTCGGCGCGCACATCATCGCGCTCGCCCACCCAGATCCGCAGGTCGTGCTGCGCATCGTCCATGACGAACACCCGCCAGCGGCGACCTTGCGGGTCGGTGAGGTTGTGAAAGCCGAGCACCTGCGCAGAACCGTCGAGCGTCGGCGCGCTGGTGGTGTGGACCAGTAGGCGGCCATCACCGGCCCAGACCTGAAAGGCCATCTTGCCCTCGTAGGGATGCCCTGCAGTACGCGGGTCGGCCTGCTGCAAGGCACGGTCGAAGGCCTGGTAGAGCTGCTCGTGTTCGGCACGCTCCAGTGGCATGCGCATCACCCCCTGCAGCAGGCGAGCGTGCTGGGCCAGCTGCGCGTCGTAGATCTCGGCAATTTCGTGATTGCTGTCGTGGACGTTGACCAGGGTCATGATCGACAGGCCCACCAGCAAGACGCCGATGATCAGCGTCAGGGTCCGGCGCCGGATCGACCTCAAGGCTGCTGCTCCGCCATGTAGCCCACGCCGCGAATGGTGCGGATCAGGCTGCTGTAGAACTTCTTGCGCAGGTTATGGATGTGCACTTCGAGGGTGTTGCTCTCGGCCTCCTCGCTCCAGCCGTAAAGCAACTGCACCAGGCGCTCGCGGGTCATCACCCGGCCTGCCGGTGACAACAGTTCGTGCAGCAGTTGGTATTCCTTGGGGGTCAGGGACACCGGCTCGTCGTCGAGGGTCACCCGCTGGGAACCGGGGTTGAGGGTAATGCGCCCGTGCTCGATCAGCACCTGCGCACGCCCGGCGCTGCGCCGCAGCAAAGCGCGCAGGCGGGCCTTGAGTTCGGCCAGGTCGAAGGGCTTGACCAGATAATCGTCGGCACCGGCATCCAACCCGGCGATGCGGTCTTCGGTGGCATCGCGGGCGGTAAGGATCAGCACCGGCAGTGTCGAGCCACTGGCGCGCAGGCGAGACAGCACCTGCAGGCCATCCAGGCGCGGCAGGCCCAGGTCGAGTACCGCCACGTCGAAACTCTCGCTGAGCAAGGCATGCAGCGCGCTGGCGCCATCCTTGAGCCAATCCACGGTGTAGCCGTCGCGGGTGAGCACTTGATGGATGCCCTCGCCCAGCGCCGTGTCGTCCTCGATCAGTAACAGCCGCATGCCTGCTCCACTAGTTCAACTTCTTGTCGACGTCTGCCAGCAACTGCTGGATTTCCTGGCGCCGCCCGGCGTCGGCCACTTCCCGGCCCGGACGCGGTGCGGCCTGCAGGGCCTGCTTCAGCGCATCCCTGGCTTGAGCATAGTGCCCCTGGCGGAACAGATGGTCACCCCAGAAGTACAGGGTATCGATGCCTTGCGGGTTGATCTTGAGGGCCTGCTGCAAGAGTTTGTCGGCCTTGTCGGCATCGCCGAAGCCCACCGGCCAGCCCGGCACCCGGTCGTAGAGCGCCGCCAGGCTGGTGTAGGCCGAGCCTTGCAGCGCCTGCGGGTCGATGGCCATGGCCTTTTCCAGTTCCTCGCGGGCCAGCTTGACCTTGCTCAGCGCACCCAGGCCGCCCTGGGCACCGGCCCAGCTGCTATGCACGATGCCCGACCAGATCCACGCCTCGGCAGCAGCGGGCCGCTCGCGGGTGAAACCTTCGGCCTGTTGCGACAATTGCTCGAAGGCGGCTGCGCGCTGCGCTTCGGGGGTCTGGTACTGGATCTTCGCCCACTGTTGCTGGATACCGGCCAGGCGTTGCTGGTCGGCGTTGTCGAGGGCCCAGGCCGGCAGGCTGAGCAGGCAGGCCAGGGCGATCAGGGGATATTTCATGGCTGGCGGGGTCCTTGTGGGTCGTGGGCACTGAACTGGCGGATCAGCGGCAGGTGTTTGCGCAGGCCGCGGTCGATCAGCGCGGGCAGCAGGTTGTTGATGCGCACGAACAAGCGCTCCGGCCAGCCCAGGTACAGCTCGGTACGGTCGCCGGCAATGGCATGCACCACTGCGCTGGCGACCCGCACCGGGTCGTCCACCTGGGTATTGAGCGCCGCATTCAGGGCTTGGGCGGCGGAGCTGTTCATGCCGGTGCGGGTCGCCCGTGGCGCCACGTACAGCACATGCACATTGGAGTCGGCCAGCTCGCGCCGCAGCGCCTCGGAGAAACCGCGCAGCCCGAACTTGCTGGCGCAGTACGCGGCATAACCGGCATAGCCCAGCGATCCGTAGGTGGAGCCGACATTCACCAGCATCGCACTGCCGGCCTGCTTGAGGCCCGGCAGCAGCTGGCGGGTCAGCAGCATTGGCGCCAGCAGGTTGATCTGCAGCATCGCCTCGATGTCGGCTTCCGGCAGCTGTTCGAGCATGGCGAAGTGATTGACGCCCGCGGCGTTGATCAGCAGGTTGAAACCGTCCATGCCCTGGCTGGCGGCCAGCACCCGCTGGCGCCCGGCCGCAGTGCCCAGGTCGGCCTCCAGCCACCGCAGGCGCTCCGGGTAGAGCTTGAGCAGCGGCTCCAGTGCCGCACCGCTGCGCGACACCGCCAGCACCCGGGCACCCTCGGCGCACAGCGCCGCCGCAATTTGCAAACCGATGCCACCGCTGGCCCCGGTCAGAATCACCCGCGCATCATGCAGCTGCATGGCAGTCTCCAGACGACAGTGCATCACCGTCGGGCAAGGTTTCGAACATGGCGGCGTACAGGCGGTACACCACCTTGCAGGCATGGATCACCGCCTGCTGGTCGGCCGGGTCGTCGAGGCGGTCCATCAGCTTGCGGAAGTGCTCCATGTGGCCGATGTCCAGGCTGCCGTGCGACTGCAGGTAGCTGAACGCGGTTTCCGGCAGGCCCAGACGGGTCTTGATCGCCCCGGCGGCGTGGGTGGCCAGGGCGATGCTGGTGCCTTCCAGCACGTTGACCATGCCGAACAATCCCACCGGGTTGCCACGCGCGACCTGGTCGTAAAGGAACGCCACCATCAGTTCGATCGGCAGGCTCGGGGTGCCATCGCGTACCGCGTCGGCATCCGCGCCACAGGCGCGCAGGTCGTTGAGAATCCACTGCTCGTGGCCGTATTCCTCTTCGATGTACTCGCACACCGCGCCGCGCAGCCACTCCAGGCGGGTCGGCAGGCGCGCGCCGCAGGCCATCATCAGCGGTACGGTATGCCGCACGTGGTAGAACGCCTGGGCCAGGAACGCCTGGTAGCTCGGCAGAGTGACCTCGCCGGCCAGCGCCTTGCGAATGATCGGCTGATTGAAGAGCGCCTGGCGCTCCTGCTCGGTGGCGGCTTGCAGTTGCTGGAAGAAACTCATGAGGCGATGTCCTCGGCGGCAGGGTTGGCAGTGAGCAAATGCTGGTAATGCGCGATGATCGCGTCGCGGCGCGGGCGCCCGTTGCTGGTGAGCATCCCGTTGTCGGGAGTGAACGGCTGGTCCAGGCGACTCCAGGCATGCACCTGGGCATAGCCCGGCAGGGCCTGGTTGGCGCGTTCCACGGCCTCCTGGATCTGCGTGTCGGCGCTGGCCGGATTCAGCGGCCACAGCAAGGCGTGATTGCGCGGTTGCGCCTCGCCGTACACGAAGGCCTGGGCAATCACACCGCCCTGGGTCAGCTCGGCCTCGATCCATTCCGGATTGACGTTGCGGCCGTAGCTGGTGATGAACTGGTTCTTCTTGCGACCGTGCAGGTACAGGTAGCCGTCCTCGTCGAACTGACCCAGGTCGCCGGTCGGCCACCACACCGGCACGGCCGAGGGCTCGCCCAGGTAGCCGAGCATCGCGTGGCTGCTGACCAGCACTTCGCCGTCGTCGGCCAGGCGTACCTGCACGTGGGGCAGCGGCTTGCCGACACTGCCCGGCCGTTGCAAACCGGGGCGGTTGAGCGACACCACCGAGGCGCACTCGGACAAGCCATAGCCTTCATGCACCGGCAAGCCCAGCGCCAGGGCGCGTTGCAGCAACGGCGTGCTGACCCGCGCACCGCCCACCGCCAGGAAACGGAACCAGCCAGGCGCCAGGTAGCCCTGCTCCGCTGCACCGACCAGCACTTGCAGCAACTGCGGCACCAGGATCAGGCTGTCCGGGCGGCGCTCGGCGAGGGTCGCCAGCAACACCGGCAGGTTCAGGTTCGAGGCGCCCTGCAGGCCCAGGCGTTGTTGCGAAGGCAGGCTGACGGTCGCGCCCAGCCACAGGGCCGCGTAGCAACCGACGTTTTCCAGCAGCACCGCCAGGGGCAGCAAGGCCATCTGGTGGCTGGCACCACTGGCCTGGGTGGCGGCCGCCAGCGCCTGGGTCACGCCCAGAATGCCGGCGGCGCTCAGGCACACCCCCTTGGGCGTGCCGGTCGAGCCAGAGGTGTAGGTCAGCTTGGCGGTGCCCGGCGGCAGCAGGGCCTGAGCCCGCTCGCGGAACCAGAACAGACCGGCGCGCTGGTAGCCGGCGCCGGCCAGCTCGTCGTCATGCACCGGGTCGGCGAGCACCGTGTACACCTGGCTCTGCTCCAGGCAATGGCGGCGCTGCGCAGGGGTGAAAAATGGCGGCAAAAGAATGCAGGGAATCTCTTCGAACAGCGCGGCCAGGTCCCACAGCAGGGTATTGCTGGCGTCAACCAGCGCCAGGGCCAGCGAACGGGCCTCTACATCGCGCAGCCACTCGCGACGCCGATCGATTTCGGCCAGCAGGCTGGCGTAGTCGATGCGGCGCTCGTCGCCCCACAGGGCCGAAACCTGCGGGCGCTCGACGGCGTGTAGCGCCAGGCGCTGTTGAAAGGCGTGCAGTTCAGGCGACATGACAATGAGGCTCCAGGGTCAGGGGCAGACCGTAACGGTCGAACAGACCCAATTGGCTGAGGTGGGCAAAGCCGGCGCGGATGTCGCCGATGTGCACGCTGGGCTGGGTGTCGTAGTAGCGGCCCCATTCGTGGCGTTGTTCGCCCAGGCGCCGTGGGTCGGCCGTGCACAGGGTCACGGGGCGCAGGCCCAGGCGGCGGAAGCTGTTCACCAGGGCGGTGTTGCCGGTGAAGGTCACCCATTGCAGACCGCGCACGGCCAGCAGCCAGGTCACGGTGATGATGCTCAGCCGCGCACTGCCCAGGCTGCAGGCGGCCAGGTTGCCGACTTCGACGATCGGTTGGCGGTCAATCTGGATGGCGCTGCGTTCAGCTACCAGTTGCTCGATGGGCGCATCCAGATACTGCTCCAGAAACAGCCGCTGCTCGGCGGCCAGGCGTACCCCGGCGGCGGCGCACAGTTCACCGTCCGGCCCGCGCAGGCCCCAGAGTTCGGGCATGAACTGCCGTACCTCGGCGCCGTGGGCTTCGAAGAAACGCTGCTGGATGAAGGTTTCCAGCGCAGCACGCTGCGGCTCGCCGGCCAACTGCCGTTCCAGGGCCAGGGACGCGCTGCTGCCGTGGCCGAACCACAGGGGACTTGCAAGATTCCAATCGACAGCGGGCATCGGGGCACCCCCAGAGCAATGTGTGGGGCGAGTATCGACAGCGAGTCTTAAGGAAGTCTGAAGAGGCCTTAGGTTTTGTACGAAAAGTGCCTGCGCTCGGCCATGCTGCGTTAAAAACAGGCTGGATCGCCAGCCCGGTCGGAATGCTCATTTACTCCAGTAAACTCCGCTTCCTCGCCTGTTTTTGCCTTGCCTGACCTTCGCTCGCCGACTTTTCGTACAGAACCTAATCAAGGCTGAATGAGTGGAACTGGAGACAGCGGCTGTGGTGACCCGGTAGGAGCGGCTTCAGCCGCGAAGCGCCCGCATGCTCACAACAAATGCACTGAATTTCCTGGCGTTTTCGCGGCTAAAGCCGCTCCCACCGGGCCACATGCCGCTCAAGCGAACAGATTGGCTTTATCCGGGATTTTCGCGGCCGCTTCTACCGGGGCTGCGCTGCCCTCTTCACCCGGCGCGAAAGATCGCCTGCTCCATTCCCTGCGCCTGGCACAGCATGCGAAAGCGCCCGTGGCGACGATGCAGTGCCTCCGGGGGGCCGTCTTCGACCACACGGCCGTCCTGCAGCACCAGAATGCGGTCGAAGCCGGCTAGGGTCGACAAGCGGTGCGCCACGGCCAGCACGGTGCGGCCCTGCATCAGCCGTTGCAGGGCCAGTTGCACCATCGCTTCGGACTCCGAATCCAGCGCCGAAGTCGCCTCGTCGAGGATCAGGATCGGCGCATTCTTCAGGAATGCCCGAGCCAACCCCAGACGCTGGCGCTGGCCGCCGGAGAGCAGCACCCCGCGTTCACCCACGCGGGTCTGCATGCCCTGTGGCAGCGCCGCGATGAACGTCTCGCAACAGGCATGCCGCGCCGCTTCGGCGATCTGCTGGGCGGTGGCGTGGGGCTGGCCATAGCCGATGTTCTCTTCGATGCTGCGATTGAACAGCGCCGGTTCCTGGGGCACCACGGCGATCTGCCGACGCAGGCTGTCCTGGCTGACCGAACGCAGATCACGGTCATCGATGAGAATCGCCCCGGCACTGACGTCGTCCAGACGCTGCAACAGGTTGATCAGTGTCGACTTGCCGCTGCCGGAGGGGCCGACGATCCCCACCTTCTGCCCTGCCGGAATGTCCAGGAACAGATGCTCGAAGGCCGGGCGGCCGTCGGCGTGCCGGTAGCTGACATCCACCAGGCGGATACTGCCGCGCCCGCCGGCGATCTGCTGGCCGCTGTCGTGCAAGGCATGGGGTCGGGCGATGATCGCCAGGGTTTCGGCAATCACCCCCAGTTGCTGCGAGCTGTCCACCAGCGCCAGGGCCAGGTCCCGCGAGCCATGCAGGATACGAAAGGTCAGCGCACTGACCATCACCACGTCGCCGGGGCTGACGCGCCCCAGTTGCCACTGCCACAACGCCCAGCCGAGCATGGCGCCGGCCATCAGGGTCATGCACAGGTCGTGCACAGCACGGACCTTTTCCAGGTGCAGCCAGCTGCGCCGCTGGGCCCGTGCTTCGATGCCGATGGCGCGCTCCAGGCGACTGCGCTCGCGCTCCCTGGCCGAGAACGCCTTGATCGTCCAGACATTGTTCACCTGATCGACGATCTCACCGCTCACCTGTGCGGCCTGGGTGGCGAACGCCATGTGCAGGGTACGCCCGCGCAAGCCCATCAGGGTGATGACCCAGGCCACCAGCAACACGCTGCCCAGCAGGCCGAGGCCCATGGACAATTGCACGCTGAACAGCACGATCACCGCACCGAGGAAGTCCACGCACGGCGGAATGATCTTCCACGCCAGGCCGGCGTACAGGTACCCGGCAACACCGCCGGCCGAGGCGATGCGGTTGGCCAGGGCGCCGGCAAAGTGCCTGCTGAAGTAGCCCATGGCGTGGCCGGTCAGGTGGTGGAACAGGTCGACACGCAGGTCTGCACAGGTGGCCACCACCGTGCGGCAACCTAGGTAGCCACCCAGGCGCCAGAGCAGGTTCTCCAACACGATCAGCGCGATGAACAGGCTGAACGGCTGCCAGATGTGCGCACTGCCGGAACCGCCGGCGGCCATGCCATCGACCAGCAGCTTCATGGCGTATTGCACCGCCACTGCGCAGCCGGACGCGCCAACGATCAGCAGCAACAGGCTGCCGAACGCCCCGGCACGTCGCCACACGTAACGCCACAGGAAGGCCAGGGCGCGGCCCGGCAACGGCGTTGCCTCACGGGGGTCAATGTTCATCACGGTCTCGGCCCGTTGCCGGGGCAAAACGCGCCGCAGCAGCCTGCATCGCCACTTGCAACGGGCGGTGCACTGGTCGCTGGCCTTGGGCATCGGGGTAACCGAACAGCCCGGCGGCGCAATAGCGGTCGTTGTCCCAACCGGGGTAGTCGAGAAACGGATACCAGCACAGCCCCTCGACCGGTACGCCACGGGCCAGGGCAAGCTGCAGCTGGTCGACGATGTAGTTCAGCCAGGGCACGCGCTGCTCGCCCTCGGTGCCGGTTTCCGAGAGCAACAGCGGGCGCTGGTAACGCTGGTACACCTCACTGAGCATGCCCACCAACGGGCGGAAGTCCGCGCTGTCGGGCGAGATGCGCGGCCCTTGGAAATACCACTGGTTGGCCGGGTAGTAATTGACGCCCAGAACATCCAGGTAGTCTTCACGACCGCCCAGCCCCGGCCAGCGGCGCCCAGTAAGCATGTCCAGGGCCTGGAACTGCGCCTGGCGGTAGGCTTCGGCGGCGGCGACACGCTCGGCACGCCGAGAGGCAGAAACCACGTTCACCAGCGGCTCGCACTGCATGAAGCGCGCGCCAGGGTCGACCTCGCGGATCGCCTCGATCGCCGCGATGCTGGCGCGCACCAACTGGTGCTTGAGTTCATCGCCACGGCCCTGGGCAGCGGGCCTGATGCCCCCCACCTCGCCGCCTGCCCAGCTCCAGTAGGAGATTTCATTGACCGGCGTATAGAACGGCGCCGCGATGCCCTCCTCGCGCAGCCAGCGTGCGGCGGCCCCGGCGTAGCGTGCGAAGCGCTCGACGAACGCCGGGCGCCAGATGTCCAGGTCGTCGGGGTAGCCGTAGTGGCACAGGTCCCAGATCACCTGCACGCCGCAGGCCTGGGCGGCGCCCAGTTGCGGCCGCAGGCTGCGCCAGTCGTAGCGCCCGGCCTGGCGCTCGATCAGGTGCCAGCGCAGGCCATCGCGCACGCAGCGGATACCCAGCGCGGCCAGTTGCTGGTAGTCCTGCGTGGCCCAGGCCGCATGCCCGGTGGACGCCAGCAGGTCGAGGCGTTGGCCGTCGGCGCGTCGGTGCGCGGCGCATTCGTAGCCGGCCATCAGGAAACTGCTGAAGATACGCCCTGGCACGTGGCGACCTCCTTGCACGGGCAATGCCGGTTCAGCCTGGCTCATCGAAACCGCTCACCGGCACGCCCGCCTGCCGGGCGATGCGCTGGAACAGTGCCAGTGCCTGGCCGACCACCTGATCCATGTTGTAGTACTTGTAGGTGCCCAGGCGGCCCAGGAAGGTGACGTTGGCGGTGCGCTCTGCCAAAGCCTTGTAGCGCCGGTACAGCTCGGCATTCTCCGGGCGCGGCACCGGGTAATAGGGCTCGCCCTCGGCGCACGGGAATTCCCGAGTGATGCTGGTACAGGCGTGGCGCTGGCCAGTGAGGTGCTTGTATTCGGTGATGCGTGTCCAGGGCACCTCGGCGGCCGGGTAGTTGACCACCGCCACCGGCTGGTACCACGGCTGTTCCAGCGTCTGGTGTTCGAAACGCAGCGAGCGGTAGGGCAGGCGCCCGTAACAATGCTCGAAGTACTCGTCGATCGGCCCGCAATACACCAGTTGGCGATAGCGCAGCGCATGGCGCACGCGGCGAAAGTCGGTGCCCAGCAACAGGTCGATGCCCGGCTGGTCGAGCATGCGTTCGAACATTCGCGTATAGCCGTGCAGCGGCATCATCTGGAAGCTGTCGGTGAAATAGCGATCGTCGTCGCTGGTGCGGGTCGGTACACGGGCGGTGACGGACCTGTCCAGCTCGGCAGGGTCCAGCCCCCATTGCTTGCGGGTGTAGCCACGGAAGAACTTCTCGTACAGCTCGCGGCCCACCTGGCTGACCACCACGTCTTCGGCACTGCGAATCGGATCGACCGGCTCGGCGCGCGCCGCCAGGAAAACCTCGGCCTGCGCCGGGTCCATGGCTAGGCCGTAGAGGCGGTTGAGGGTGGTGAGGTTGATCGGAATCGGCAGCAACTGACCGTCCACCTGCGCCAGCACCCGATGCTCGTAAGGCCGCCAGGCGGTGAAGCGCGACAGGTATTCGACGATACGCGGGGCGTTGGTGTGGAAGATGTGCGGGCCATAGCGATGCACGCGCACACCGGCAGCGTCCAGGTGGTCGTAGGCATTGCCGCCAATGTGCTCACGGCGGTCGAGCAGCAGCACACGGCGGCCCAGCTGGCTGGCCAGGCGCTCGGCCAATACGCTGCCAGCGAAGCCGGCACCGACGATCAGGTAATCGTAGGCTGGCGCGCCCAAGGCTTGGGGCAAGTTCAGCGCTGGCATTCGATCTGCTCCCTGATCAGCTCGCAGGTGCTGTCCCACGACATGTTCTTGATCAGGCTGTCGACCTTCTCCACCACTTGCCACGGCTCGCGGGCCAGCTGCAGGGCCGCTTCGGCGGCGGCAATGAATTCGTCGGGCGTGGCGCCGATCAGTACCGCGCCGTTGCCGTCGAAGCGGTTGAGCACGTCATGAATGGGCGTGGACACCACCGGCCTGCCTCCGGCCAGGTACTCGGGGGCCTTGGTCGGGCTGATGAAGCGCGTCGACTCATTCATGGCAAAGGGCATCAGCGCCACCTCCCAGCCCGCCAGGTAGGCCGGCAGCTCGGCGTACGGCCGCGCCCCCAGGTAATGCAGGTTGGCCAGGCGCGGCAGCGTGGCCGGGTCGATCTTCACCACCGGACCGATCAGCACGATCTGCCAGGCCGGTCGCTGGCGGGCCAGCGCTTCGAGCAAGGCCAGGTCGAGCCGCTCGTCGATGACACCGAAGTACCCCAGGCGTGGCCGGGCGATGCCCGCCTGATCTGGCGGCTCGGGCTGCGCCTCACGGGCCTTGGCGAAATGCGCGATATCCACGCCGCTGGGCAACAGGTGCACGTTGCCGTGACGCTGGGTGCGGGACTTCCACAGGCTGTAGCCGCCGGCGAACACCACGTCGGCGCGCGCCAGCAGTTCGTGCTCCAGCTCCGTCAGGCGCGCCGGTGCATGGCGAAACGCCGACAGCTCGTCCATGCAGTCGAAGATCACCATCTGCCCTTGCAGGTGCACGCTGAAGGTCATGCTCATCGGCGTGAAGTACCACAGCAGCAGCGAGGTCAGCGACTGCGGCGCCAACCAGGTATCGAGCAACTGGCGCTGGGCCTCGGCCACCTGGGCTTCGTCCAGCCCGGCCGGCAGCCGTGGCAGCAGCACCGTCACCCCCTCGGCCACCGTCTGGGTATCCAGCACGGCGTCCGGGCGTTCTTCGAACAGCGGTTCTTCGAAGAACGCCACGTCGTAGTCACGCGCCAGACGCGACATCAGTTGCTGCGGGCGCTGCCAGACGAAATTCCAGCGCAGGTGCGAAAAGCACAGCAGCAGCGGCCGCGCCGAGCTGGGTGGCAAGGGGGTCAACGGGGACTGTCCGGGCTGTCGCTCAGGCTTCATGGAGGCGCTCCTGTCAGGGTTGGGTCGAACGACCGGCACCTTGAGGGTCCCGGCGCTCTGCGGCTGGCCAAGCAAGGACCGGGACCACTGACACTCCGCCTTGTGCCTGTTTGGAGGCCCCTCCGCGCCTGCCGTTCAGCCCTTTCGTCGGCAGCCGATGAAGGGCCACCGCCGCTGGCCCCCTGGCCCTGAACTCCAGCGCCACCCCGGCACCCTGAAGAGAATGATCCGCTATCCGAGCCCGCTTCCCGGATGCGCACGCTGGCCGTGCCGCCGGCACGGCCCACCGGGAGGGCTCACGGATGATTCTGGTCACAGGGGGTACCGGCTACATTGGCGCGCACATCGCCGTGGAGCTGTTGGCGCTTAACCACGAGGTGCTGCTGCTCGACAACCTGAGCAACAGCTCACCCGACGTGCTGGCGCGCATCGCCCGGCTGAGCGGGCAGGCACCGCGCTTCATCCGCGCCGACGTGCGCCACCGCCCGGTGCTGGACAACCTGCTGCGCCGCCACCGCATCACGGCCGTCATCCACTGCGCCGGGCTCAAGGCAGTGGCCGAGAGCGTGCGCGAGCCGCTGCGCTACTTCGACACCAATGTCAGTGGCAGCCTCACGCTGTTCCAGGCCATGGCCGACGCCGGGGTGTTCAAGCTGGTGTTCAGTTCTTCGGCCACGGTATATGGCCAGTGCGAGCACATGCCCATCGCCGAAAGCTGCCCCACCGGCCTGCCGGCCAGCCCCTATGGGCAATCCAAGCTGATGGCCGAACAGGTAATCACCAGCATGGCCGCCGCCGACCCGCGCTGGTCGGTGGCCCTGCTGCGTTATTTCAACCCGATTGGCGCGCATGCTTCCGGGCTGCTGGGCGAACGCCCCAGCCATACGCCGAACAATCTGCTGCCCTACCTGCTGCAGGTGGCCAGCGGCGAGCGCGCGGTGCTGCGCATTTTCGGCCACGACTACCCGACCCCGGACGGCACCGGGGTGCGTGACTACGTGCATGTGGCGGACCTGGCCGCCGGGCACTGCCATGCGCTGCGCTACCTGCAGGCACATGACGGCGTGCACCTGTGGAACATGGGCACCGGTCACGGTCATTCGGTGCTGGAAGTGGTAGCGGCCTTCGAGCAGGTCACCGGCGTGCGCATTGCACGGGTCTTCGAGGCGCGCCGCCAGGGCGATATCGCGCGCTGCTGGGCCGACCCGAGCAAGGCCGCCCGGCAACTGCAATGGCGCGCCCGGCATGGCCTGGAGCGCATGCTTGCCGATGCCTGGCGCTGGCAGTGCAACGGCCTGGCGGACCAGGACCGCAGTCGCCAGGCGCTGGCCGAGTAAGCGGCTTGAGCCACGAGGCGGCGTCATGTTCACAGCAGATGCAGGGGCTGTGCTGACCCTTTCACGGCTGAAGCCTGCCAGCCAGAACCGGGCTCAGTGCTGACTGGCCCCTGCGGCCGACAATGGCTCCAACTGGTCAATCAAATGGTGCGTCAGCTGGCGCGCCTGGACGACCAGGTGCATGGTGCTCATGGCCAGGTCGCGGGCCTGACCTTGCAGGCTGTCACCGCACTCGTAGGCCGTGGCAGTGGCGCAGCGCAGCACGTCGTACAGCTCGCAGAGCTGGGTCTCGAAGGCGGTGATGAGGTGTTCGGGAACCGGAACGGGGAATGGCGGATCGGGGACGAGTTTCTTGGTCATCGGTACAACTCCTATTGATTGAAGGAAGTCGCCACCGGGATCGCGGCCAAGCGAATGGTGGCAACTGCACAAGGGTTGGCCGACCGGACAATAGGCAACCCGGCACACCCGAAGGTGTCCCTTGCGCAGCTGCCATGGAGCATCGTCGTGAAAGTCTCTTCACGATGAAGGTTCTGGCGTGCTGCGCCTATTGATCGAGTAACCGGGCGGCCAAGCCCTGCCGCTTTGTCAGCGACGGCAGGCAGCCTAGTCAGCAGGGTCCATGGGCGCAAGCGGCCGGGATTCTCTCGGAAAAGTCCTTCAAGAGAAAGAGAGGCATCTTGCAATCAGACCGCGAGACCGGCCGTCCCTTGACCTTTTTGTCCTGGCCGCCAGCGCACCACGCCTACGCCAGACGACAGGCGCCATAAAACCGTAGCTGCTGGCCCTCGGGGTGATATAGGATGCCGGGCTGCTGAGGGATCAGCATGGGACCGTTCCGGGCCCGGCGCGACACTCACCGCTTCACCGGTCTCCATTACCTGACTCGGGGTTCCCTTGGCTGAGCACTTCCCTCTCCTGCAACGGACAATGGCGCTGTCCAACGCGCTGCGCGCCCGTCCGCGGCTGGCCTACAGCGTGAGCGTGATCATGTTCGCCCTCAGCCTGTTCGCCCGGCTCGAACTGATGGAAGAACTGCCGCAAGGCTTTCCCTACCTGACCTTCTTTCCGGCGGTGATTCTCACCGCGTTCTTCTGCGGCACCCTGCCCAGTGCACTGTGCGCCTTGTTGTCCGGGCTGGCCGCCTGGTACTGGCTGATTACCCCCGGACAGCCGTTCAGTTTCAGTGGCGGCGCCCTGCTGGCCCTGGCGTTCTTCGCCTTCATCGTCATCGTCGATATCGTGCTGATCCACTTCATGCACAGCACGGGCACCCGCCTGCTACGCGAGCAGCGGGTCATCCGCGAGCTGTACGACCGACAGAACGTGATGTTCGCCGAGCTGCAGCACCGCGTGGCCAACAACATGCAGTTCATCTCCAGCATCCTGTACCTGGGCAAGCAGAACATCCGCAAAGGCGCAGACCCGGTGGAAGTGCTCAAGGACGCACAGCAGCGTCTGCATGGGATCTCGCGTATTCACCGGCGCCTCTACGACCCCAGCCGCGCCGACCTGCCGGTGTCGGCCTGCCTGGCCGAGCTGTGCGAAGACTTGATGGAAATCAGCGACAACTCGCAAGTGCGCTGCGAAGTCGAACCCAGCGAGGCACGCCTGGACCTGACGCGCCTGACGACGCTGTCGATGCTGGTCGCCGAGCTGGTGACCAACGCCCTCAAGCATGCCTTCCCCGACGACCAGCCGGGATTGATCACGGTCTCGTTGCAGCCTGTGCAACCCGAGGGATACCGCCTGGTGATCAGCGACAACGGCAAAGGCTTCACCGGCCCGGACGGCCACCCCGACCCGCGCAGCCTGGGCCTGAAGATCATCGCCAGCTTCGCCGCGCAACTGGGCGCCACGCCGGTATGGCGCAATGATCAGGGTACGCAGGTGGAGATGGTGTTTCGTTGATTGGCCCGGGTTGGGCGAGCTTTTCAGGCGGCGGCTTCAGCCGCGAAAGGCTTTCCGGCCGAAGCCAATACTGTTCGATTAAGCGCTTTGCGGCTTGTGGGAGCGAGCTTGCTCGCGAAAAGCGGGCAAAGTTGCTGAATTTACTGTGAACGTGACGCCGCTTTCGCGAGCAAGCTCGCTCCCACGGTCTAACTGACCAGTATTGCGGCTAACGCCGGTCCTACTGCGAAAAGCCTTCAGAGGCTCCAGAGCACCCCTTGTGCCTTGGCTCGCTCATGGCACAGAACCAATACGGCGCGGCGTTCGTCGTTGCTCATGCGGCTCCAGCCGGTGATTTCCTGCACGCTGCGCTGGCAGCCGGTGCAGATGTCGGCTTCGTCCAGCGAACAGATGCTCACGCACGGCGAACGCACGGGTTTTTCCGGGGGCTGTTCAGTCGTCATTGTCTTCCTGCACTGCCAGGTCGCGGGCGTAGCGCTGAGCGTTGTGGACGTAATGCGCAGCGCTGGCTTCGAGCAGCTTCTTCTGTGCGTCGTTGAGTTCACGCACCACCTTGCCCGGCGTGCCCATCACCAGTGAACCGTCGGGAATCACCTTGCCTTCGCCGACCAGCGCATTGGCGCCGATGATGCAGTGCTTGCCGATCTTCGCGCCGTTGAGGATCACCGCGTTGATGCCGATGAGGCTGTAGTCGTCCACCGTGCAGCCATGCAGCATGGCGTTGTGACCGATGGTCACGCCCTTGCCGATGGTCAGCGGCGAGCCCATGTCGGTGTGCATCACCGTGCCGTCCTGCACGTTGCTGTCTTCGCCAATATGAATGAGTTCGTTGTCGCCGCGCAGCACGGCGCCGAACCAGACACTGGCGCCCTTCTCCAGGCGTACCTTGCCGATCAGCGTGGCAGTGGGCGCGGTCCAGCTTTCGGGGTGGGTCTGCACACGGGCATTGCCCAGGCGGTAGTTCATGGCGGGTCCTCAGGCGTTCTTGTCGTAGGGGCGCGGGGGCAGGCTCAGGTCGATGTTGGCGTCGTAGAGCACGTTCATCAGCTCGACGATCATCAGCGCGGTCAGGCCCCAGATCTTGTACTCGCCATAACGATAGCTGGGCACGTACCAACTGCGACCCTCGTAGTCGATACGGTGGGTGTGTTCGCGTACGTCTTTGCGGAAGAACTCCAGCGGCACACTGAAAACCGCGGCGATCTCGGCATCATTGGGCCGGTACTCGACGAAATCGGGAATGATCCCCACGTAGGGAGTGACCTTGATGCCGTAGCGCGACACCACCGGGCTCAACGGCCCGACCACCTCGACCAGGCCCGGTGGCAGGCCGATCTCTTCTTCGGCCTCGCGCAGGGCGGTGAAGGTCAGGTCGGGGTCTTCGGGGTCGCGGCGCCCGCCGGGAAACGCCACTTCGCCGCCGTGGGTGGACAAGCCGCTGGCGCGCAGGGTCAGCACCAGTTCCGGCTCGTCACTGCGGGTGACCGGCAACAGCACGGCGGCTTCCGGAAAGCGCTGATCCGTCTCCAGAACACCTGGCACATGACTGCTTACGCGGCGAAGTAGCTCATCCAGCATGGAAAATCCCGATCAGTTAAGCGACACCGGCCCGGAGCCGGACCGGCCTGGAATCAAGCGGCGACAACCTTGGCATCATGCACCAAAGCGGCGGCACGCCCAAGCCCCTGTCGGCCAACGCCGCGTCTGCACGCCGCGCAGAACTTGCTGACTGCCCATGCGAAAGGCCAAGATGGACGCCTGCATCCAGCGATCGAATACCCCATATGAATTTCTGCAGTCATTGCGGCCAACCCGTGGCCTTGCGCATTCCCGAAGGCGACAGCCGCCTGCGCTACGTGTGCGACCACTGCCACACCATTCATTACCAGAACCCCAATATCGTGGCCGGCTGCCTGGTCACCGTGGGCGACCAGGTGCTGCTGTGCCGTCGCGCCATCGAACCCCGGCATGGCTACTGGACCCTGCCAGCCGGGTTCATGGAGAACGGCGAGACCATCGAGCAGGCCGCCCGCCGCGAGACGGTCGAGGAAGCCTGCGCCAGCCTGCACGAGTTGCAGTTGTACATGCTCATCGACGTGCCGCACATCAACCAGGTGCACGTGTTCTACCGTGGCGAACTCGCCGAGGGCGGCTTTGCCGCCGGTGTCGAGAGCCTGGAGGTGCAATTGTTCGACGAAGCCGACATTCCATGGGATGACCTGGCTTTCATGACGGTCAGGCGTACCCTAGAATGCTTCTTCGCAGACCGGCGTAAACAGCACTACCCTGTGCATACCCAGGCCCTGCCCCCTTCCCGTCCCGTTCAATAACCTAGCCTGGCCCGTCACGGACGCGCCTTCAGGAAGATGTCGATGCGCTGGTTGTTCGCTGTGTTGTGCCTGTCGTTCGCTTCCGCCTCCCAGGCGGCCTTCACCCAGACCATCGTGCCCAAGGGCAGCGAGCAGAAGGTCATCGGCGACAAGGTGATCAACACCACGCCGCTGACCCAGCGGCGTATCGACAAGGTGCTGGTGCTCAAGTCGAGCCGCCAGTTGCAGCTGATCAGCGAAGGCGAGGCGCTGAAGACCTACCGCATCTCGCTGGGCAAGAACCCCAAGGGCGCCAAGTTGCAGGAAGGCGACAAGCGCACGCCAGAGGGCTTCTACTGGCTCGACTGGCGCAAGCCCAGCAACAAGTACAACCTGTCCATGCACATTTCCTACCCCAACGCCGCCGACAGCGAACGCTCGCGCCGTGAAGGCGTGAAGCCGGGCAGCATGATCATGATCCACGGCACGCCCATCGACGAAGAGTACCCGGAGTGGTACTTCCATACGCTGGACTGGACAGAAGGGTGCATCGCGATGAAGAACAACGACATGCGCGAAGTCTGGGACTTGGTGAAGGACGGGACGCTGATCGAAATCAGACCCTAGGGCACTCTAAAAGCTGGCTGCGTTGCCATCGCGGCGTTAAAAACAGGCTGGATCGTCAACCCGGTCGGAATGCTCATTGACAACCAGCCACCTCCGTTTCCTCGCCTGCTTTTGCCTTGCGCTGCCTGCCTCGCCTACGTTCATCCCAACCGTTGTGGCAAGCGAAGCACTCACATGAAGAGGCTTAGAGGCAATACAGGTCAGTCAGGCGTCATGTGGCTTGGTGGGAGCGGCTTTAGCCGCGAAAGCGCCGGGAGATTCACTGTATCTGCTGTGAACAGGCGGTCGCTTCGCGGCTGAAGCCGCTCCTACCCGGTCTAACTGACCAGTATTGGGGGCAGTTCACTTTGTGGGAGCGAGCTTGCTCGCGAAAGCGTCAGGAAATTCACTGCATCTGCTGTGAACAGGCGGTCGCTTCGCGACTGAAGCCCTACCCGGTCTAACTGACCCATATTGGGCTTAGAAGTCTTCCAAGCGCCAGACTTCGTAGGCTGGCGTTTCATACGGGTGGCTGTGCTTGAGGGCCGCCACTGCCGCACGAATCAGCTCATCGGCGACGACCAGCTCGACCTTCCACTCCTCGACCTGTTCAACCACTCCGCTCTGCCCGATGAACGGCTGGCTGCCGTCCAGCGGGCGGAACTGGCCAAGGCCCAACACCTGCCACGCACAGTGGTCGTAGTCGCCGATCCGGCCGCCACCGGCGGCGAATACGGCGGCCTTGACCGGCTCCAGGTGGCTGGTCGGGACGAAGAAGGCGAGCTTGTACACCCTGTCAGTCGACCCAGACGCGGGCGTTGCGGAACATGCGCATCCAGGCGCCGTCTTCGTTCCAGTCGTCCGGACGCCAGGAGTTCTGCACGGCACGGAACACCCGCTCTGGGTGCGGCATCATGATGGTCACGCGACCGTCACGGGTCGTCATGCCGCCGATACCGCGTGGCGAACCGTTCGGGTTGGCCGGATAGGTCTCGGTGGTCTTGCCGTGGTTGTCGACGTAACGCAGCGCCACGGTGCCCGAGGCGTCGGCCTGTTGCAGCGCGCTGGCACTGGCGAACTCGGCATGGCCTTCGCCGTGGGCGATGGCGATCGGCATGCGCGAACCGGCCATGCCCTGCAGGAAGATCGACGGCGACTCCTGGATCTGCACCAGCGCCACACGGGCCTCGAACTGCTCGGAGCGGTTGCGCACGAAGTGCGGCCACAGCTCGCTGCCTGGGATCAGTTCGTGCAGGTTGGAGAGCATCTGGCAACCGTTGCACACGCCCAGGGTGAAGCTGTCGCTGCGCTCGAAGAAGCCCTGGAAGGCGTCACGGGCACGGGCGTTGAACAGTGCCGACTTGGCCCAGCCTTCGCCAGCGCCCAGCACGTCACCGTAGGAGAAGCCGCCACAGGCCACCAGGCCCTTGAAGGTGTTGAGGTCGACACGACCGGCAAGGATATCGCTCATGTGCACGTCGACGGCGTTGAAGCCGGCGCGGTCGAAGGCTGCCGCCATCTCGACCTGACCGTTGACGCCCTGCTCGCGCAGCACCGCGACCTGTGGACGCACACCGGTCTTGATGTACGGCGCGGCGATGTCTTCGTTGACGTCGAAGCCCAGCTTGACGTTCAGGCCCGGGTTGTCTTCTTCCAGCAGCAGGTCGAATTCCTGGTCGGCGCACTCGGGGTTGTCGCGCAGACGCTGGATGCGGTAGCTGGTTTCAGCCCACTCGCGATGCAGCTGGTGGCGCTGACCGCTGAACACGGCCTGGCCCTGGTAGCTGATGGACACTTCGTCGTTGTTCAGCGGCTTGCCGATCACCGACACGCAGTTGGCCGACAGGCCGGCAGCGCTGAACTGGGCCAGCACACCGGCGGTGGCGTCCTGGCGAACCTGGATCACCGCACCGAGTTCTTCGTTGAACAGGATGCCGGCAACTTCGCTGACGTTCTCGGCCAGACCGTCGAGGCACAGTTGCAGGCCGCAGTGGCCGGCGAAAGCCATTTCCAGCACGGTGACCAGCAGGCCACCGTCGGAACGGTCGTGGTAGGCCAGCAGGTGGCCGTCGGCGTTCAGGCCCTGGATGACCGCGAAGAACGCCTTGAGGTCTTCGGCGTCGTCGACGTCAGGGGCGCTACGGCCCAGCTTGCCATGCACCTGGGCGAGGATCGAACCGCCCATGCGGTCCTGGCCACGGCCGAGGTCGATGAGGATCAGGTCGGTTTCGCCCTTGTCCATGCGCAGTTGCGGGGTCAGGGTCTGGCGAATGTCGGTGACCGGGGCGAAGCCGCTGACGATCAGCGACATCGGCGAGGTGACGCTCTTGTCAACGCCCTCGTCGCTCCAGCGGGTCTTCATCGACATGGAGTCCTTGCCCACCGGAATGGTCAGGCCCAGCTCGGGACACAGTTCCATGCCGACGGCCTTGACGGTGTCGTACAGGCGGGCATCTTCACCCGGGTGGCCAGCGGCGGACATCCAGTTGGCCGACAGCTTGATGTCGGACAGCTTGCCGATACGCGCGGCGGCCAGGTTGGTCAGGGTCTCGCCGATGGCCATGCGGCCGGAGGCCGGGGCATCGAGCAGGGCCAGCGGGGTGCGCTCGCCCATGGCCATGGCTTCACCGGTGTTGACGTCGAAGCTGGTGGCGGTCACGGCGCAGTCGGCGACCGGCACCTGCCACGGGCCGACCATCTGGTCACGGGCCACCAGGCCGGTGATCGAACGGTCGCCGATGGTGATCAGGAAGCTCTTGCTGGCTACGGCCGGGTGATGCAGCACGCGCTGCACGCTGTCGGCGATGTCCAGGGTGCTCGGGTCGAAGTCGTCGCCCAGCTCGGCTTCACGCTGCACAGAGCGGTGCATGCGTGGCGGCTTGCCAAGCAGCACTTCCAGCGGCATGTCCACCGGACTGTTGCCGAAGTGGCTGTCGGTCACGGTCAGGTGCGGCTCGGCGGTGGCTTCACCGACCACCGCGAACGGGCAGCGCTCGCGTTCGCAGATGGCCTTGAAGCGCTCGAAGTTTTCGGCGCTGACGGCCAGCACGTAGCGTTCCTGGGATTCGTTGCTCCAGATTTCGTGCGGCGCCATGCCCGGTTCGTCGTTAGGCACGTTGCGCAGCTCGAAACGGCCGCCACGGCCACCGTCGTTGACCAGTTCAGGGAAGGCGTTGGACAGGCCGCCGGCACCGACGTCGTGGATGAACGCGATCGGGTTGGCGTCGCCCAGTTGCCAGCAGCGGTCGATGACCTCCTGGCAGCGGCGTTCCATTTCCGGGTTCTCGCGCTGCACCGAAGCGAAGTCGAGGTCTGCCGAGCTGCTGCCGGTGTCGACCGACGAAGCCGCGCCGCCGCCCAGGCCGATGAGCATGGCCGGGCCACCGAGGACGATCAGCTTGGCACCGACTTCGATTTCGCCCTTCTGCACGTGCTCGCCACGGATGTTGCCCAGGCCGCCGGCCAGCATGATCGGCTTGTGGTAGCCGCGTACTTCGCTGCCGCGCGGGGTGTCGATGGACTGCTCGAAGGTCCGGAAGTAGCCGGTCAGCGCCGGACGGCCGAATTCGTTGTTGAACGCCGCGCCGCCCAGCGGCCCTTCGATCATGATGTCCAGGGCGGTGACGATGCGCTCGGGCTTGCCGTAGGGTTTCTCCCAGGGCTGTTCGAAGCCGGGGATCTGCAGGTTGGACACGGTGAAGCCGGTCAGGCCCGCCTTGGGCTTGGAGCCGCGACCGGTGGCGCCTTCGTCGCGGATCTCGCCGCCGGAACCGGTGGAAGCACCGGAGAATGGCGAAATGGCGGTCGGGTGGTTGTGGGTCTCGACCTTCATGAGGATGTGCACCGGCTCCTGCACCGCGCCGTACTGGCGGGTCTCAGGATTCGGGAAGAAGCGCCCGGCCACGTTACCGACGATCACCGAGGCATTGTCCTTGTAAGCGGACAGCACGCCTTCGCTGTGCATCTGGTAGGTGTTCTTGATCATGCCGAACAGGCTCTTTTCCTGGCTTTCGCCATCGATGTCCCAGCTGGCATTGAAGATCTTGTGGCGGCAGTGCTCGGAGTTGGCCTGGGCGAACATCATCAGCTCGATGTCGTTCGGGTTGCGGTTCAGGCCGATGAAGCTCTTCACCAGGTAGTCGACTTCGTCTTCAGCCAGGGCCAGGCCCAGGTCGACGTTGGCCTTTTCCAGGGCCGCACGACCACCGCCGAGCACGTCGACGCTGGTCAGCGGTTTGGGCTGGGCGTGGCTGAACAGGCCGGCGGCCTGCTCCAGGTCGCTGAGCACCACCTGGGTCATGCGGTCGTGCAGTACGGCGGCGATGGCCTGCTGGTCGGCTTCGGCGAAGTCTCCCTGTACATAGAAGGCAATGCCCCGCTCGATGCGCTGGATCTTGTCCAGGCCACAGTTGCGGGCAATGTCGCTGGCCTTGCTGGACCACGGCGAAATGGTGCCGAAGCGCGGCATGACCAGGAACAGCCGGCCGACCGGCTCCTGTACCGCAACGCTCGGGCCGTACTTCAGCAGACGGTCGAGGACCTGCTGCTCCTGGTCGCTCAGGGCGCCGGAGACTTCAGCGAAGTGAGCGAATTCGGCGTACAGGCCATGAACAGCTGAAACTTTTTGTTTCAGTTGTTCCAGCAATTTGCTGTGGCGAAAGGCAGAAAGGGCAGGAGCACCACGCAGGATCAACATCGTCGGGACAGCCTCGGGAAGGGGGGTGTACTTTGAGGCCACGCATTCTAGCCTAAAGCAGCCTTTCTAGCATCCAAAACGGCGGCCGGACTGTCGCAGGACGGATGATCGGACACGTAATGCCAATTTGCTTATCAGACGCGGGCTCTGCTGTCGATATATGGCGCTCGTTGTGCTTTGCGTATACTGCACCGATGTTCTCCCGACCTGATTTTCGCACTCGTTGCGTCAGATGGCTCATCGCAACCGCACTCTTCCTGATGCTCGGCGCCTGTGTGGATAAACCCAACACACTGGAGCGAGTCAAGGAGGACGGTGTCCTGCGCGTCATCACCCGCAACAGCCCGGCGACCTACTTTCAGGATCGCAACGGCGAGACCGGCTTCGAATACGAGCTGGTACAGCGCTTCGCGGAAGATCTGGGCGTGAAGCTGGAGATCGAAACCGCCGACAATCTCGACGAGCTGTTCGACCAGTTGCACAAGCAAGGTGGCCCGGTACTGGCCGCCGCAGGCCTGATCGACACGCCGACCCGTCGCCAGCAGGCGCGCTTTTCCCACCCTTATCTCGAAGTGACCCCGCAGGTGGTGTACCGCAACGGCCAGTCCCGCCCTACCGAACCTGCCGACCTGGTCGGCAAGCGCATCATGGTGCTCAAGGGCAGCGTGCATGCTGAGCAACTGGCCGAGATCAAGAAGCAGTATCCGGCGCTGGCGTACGAAGAGTCCGATGCCGTCGAGGTGGTTGACCTGCTGCGCATGGTCGACGAAGGCCAGATCGACCTGACTCTGGTGGACTCCAACGAACTGGCGATGAACCAGGTGTACTTCTCCAACGTGCGCGTGGCCTTCGACCTGGGCCAGGCCCGCGAACAGCGCTGGGCCGTGGCGCCGGGTGAAGACAACAGCCTGCTCAACGAAATCAACGCCTTCCTCGACAAAGCCGAGAAGAACGGCACTCTGCAGCGCCTCAAGGACCGCTATTACGGCCATGTGGACGTACTGGGCTACGTGGGCGCCTACACCTTCGCCCAGCACCTGCAGGAGCGCCTGCCCAAGTACGAGAAGTTCTTCAAGGCCTCGGCCAAGAAGGAAGAAGTCGACTGGCGCCTGCTCGCGGCCATCGGCTACCAGGAATCGATGTGGCAGCCTACGGTCACCTCCAAGACCGGCGTGCGCGGCCTGATGATGCTGACCCAGAACACCGCCCAGGCGATGGGCGTGTCCAACCGTCTGGATGCGCGGCAGAGCATCCAGGGCGGTTCCAAGTACTTCGCGCAGATCAAAGAACAGCTCGACAGCGACATCCAGGAGCCGGACCGCACCTGGCTGGCGCTGGCAGCCTACAACGTGGGCAGCGGCCACCTGGACGATGCACGCAAGCTGGCGGCCAACGAGGGGCTCAACCCCAACAAGTGGCTGGACGTGAAGAAGATGCTGCCACGCCTCTCGCAGAAGAAGTGGTACAGCAAGACCCGCTACGGCTATGCCCGGGGCGGCGAGCCGGTGCATTTCGTGGCCAACATCCGCCGCTATTACGACATCCTGACCTGGGTGACCCAGCCGCAGCTGGAGGGCAACCAGGTGACTGACGGCAACATGCACGTGCCCGGCGTCGACAAGAACCCGCCACCCAACCAGCAGCAGCCACAGCCCGGCTCCTGAATCCCCCCTCTAAACACTGGGCCCTGCAGGAACGGCTTCAGCCGCGAAAAGCTTCCCGGCTGAAGCCGGTCCTACAAGGTGCAGGTGGCAGGACCTCAGCCGCGTGCTGCGGCGACGATCAGGGCTTTCATTTCGGCCACGGCGGCCTTGAAGCCGACGAACAGCGCATGGGCCACCAGGGCGTGACCGATGTTCAGTTCATTGATGCCCTTGATCGCCGCCACGGCCTCGACGTTGTGGTAATGCAGGCCATGCCCGGCGTTGACGATCAGCCCCTGCCCCACCCCGAACGCCACGCCATCGGCGATGCGCTGCAGCTCTTCGGCGACTTCGGCAGGGGTTTGCGCATCGGCGTAGCGGCCGGTGTGCAGTTCGATGGCCGGGGCGCCGACACGCCGGGAGGCTTCGATCTGCCGCTCATCGGCATCGATGAACAGTGACACTTCGCAACCGACCTTGGCCAGGCGCTCCACCGCCGCCTTGATGCGCGCTTCCTGGCCCGCCACGTCCAGACCGCCTTCGGTGGTCAGCTCCTGGCGGGTTTCCGGCACCAGGCACACATGCGCAGGGCGCAGGCGCTCGGCGAATGCCAGCATCTCCTCGGTCACGCCCATCTCGAAGTTCATGCGCGTCTGCAGCACTTCGGCGAGCAGCAGCACGTCACGGTCCTGAATGTGCCGGCGGTCTTCACGCAGGTGCACGGTGATGCCGTCGGCGCCCGCCTCTTCGGCGTCCAGCGCGGCTTTCACCGGGTCCGGGTAGCGGGTGCCACGAGCCTGACGCAGCGTGGCCACATGGTCGATGTTCACGCCAAGAAGGATGCGAGAGCTGTGCGTCACGGGTGTCTCCTGAAAAATAGAGCGAAGCGGGCCGCAGAGCATAAAGCCTGTTCAGCGCTTGCGAAACAGTTCCCGGCTGACCAGCGGGCGCCCACCCAAGTGCACGGCCAGGGCCTGGCGCATCAGGCGCTTGGCGGCAGCCAAAGCGCCCGGCGCGCTCCAGTCGGCTTCGGCCATGGCCAGCAGCTCCGCGCCATGGAACAGCCCCGGTTGCAACAGCCAGACCCGCTCCAGGCCCGCATCGACCTGCAAGCGATAAAGACCAGCGGCGTCCAGCGGTTCGCCATTGATGTCGGTATCCAGCGCGAAACCGTAGCCGAGATCATCGAGCAGGCGCCATTCGAAGGCGCGCAGCAGCGGCTCCAGTGGTCGGCCCTCGGCCAGGGCCAGAAGCGTGGCGGCATAGTGATCGAACACCGCCGGGTGCGGGTCTTCGGCAGGCAGCAGACGAATCAGCAACTCGTTGAGGTACATGCCACTGAACAGCGCTTCACCGACCATCCAGCGAGCCACCCCGGCGCTTTCCATGCGTGCCACCGTCTTGAGTTCGCCACGCCCTCGAAACTCGGCCTCCAGCGGCACGAAGGGCCGTGCCAGGGTGCCGGCCTTGCCACGGGCATTGCGCAGCACCGCCCGTAGACGGCCCTGGGGCGTGAGGAAATCGACCAGTGCGCTGTTTTCGCGATAGGCCCGGCTGTGCAGCACATAGGCAGGTTGAGCGGTTGGCGTGCTCATCGGCGGGCTCGCAGAAGGAAGGATGGCGCCCGGCGCAGAACCGGGCGCCCGTGGCTCAGAGCTCGTTATAGCCCAGCGAACGCAGGGCGCGTTCGTCGTCGGACCAGCCGCCCTTGACCTTGACCCACAGATTGAGCATCACCTTGGAGTCGAACATCACCTCCATGTCGCGGCGCGCATCGCTGCCGATGCGTTTGATGCGCTCGCCCTTGTCGCCGATGATGATCTTCTTCTGGCCATCGCGCTCGACCAGGATCAACGCGTGGATGTGCAGGGTATGACCCTGCTGCTTGAACTCTTCGATTTCCACGGTGATCTGGTACGGCAGCTCGGCACCCAGCTGACGCATGATCTTCTCGCGTACCAGCTCGGCGGCCAGGAAGCGGCTGCTGCGGTCGGTGATCTGGTCTTCGGGGAAGAAGTGCTCGTTCTCGGGCAGGTTCTTGGCGATCAGGGCTTCGAGTGCTTCGAGGTTGTGGCCGTTCTGCGCCGAGATCGGCACCACCGAGGCGTTGGGCAGCTGCTCTTGCAGCCACGACAGGTGCGGAATCAGCTCGGCCTTGTCTTCCAGACGGTCGGTCTTGTTGATCGCCAGGATCACCGGGCCCTGGATGTACTGCACGCGCTCCAGGACCATCTGGTCTTCGTCGGTCCAGCGGGTGCGATCTACCACGAAGATCACCACGTCGACGTCTTTCAACGCCGCCGAGGCGGTCTTGTTCATGTAGCGGTTCAGCGCCTTGTCGCTGTTCTTGTGCATGCCGGGCGTGTCGACGTAGATGGCCTGCACTTCGCCTTCGGTCTTGATGCCCAGCATGGTGTGCCGGGTGGTCTGAGGCTTGCGCGAGGTGATCGCCAGCTTCTGGCCGAGGATGTGGTTGAGCAGCGTGGACTTGCCCACGTTGGGGCGGCCGACGATGGCCACATAGCCGCAGCGGGTTGGGGTTGTTTCAGTCATTGCCATTCTCCACGCCCAAGGCGATAAGGGCCGCAGCAGCGGCGACCTGCTCGGCGATCCGTCGGCTGACACCCTGGCCGCGGCTCTTCTCGTTCAGCAGGGTGACTTCACACTCGACGAAAAAGGTCCGGCAGTGCGGTTCGCCCTGGATATCCACCACTTCGTAGCGTGGCAGTTCGCAGGCCCGGGACTGCAGGAATTCCTGCAGGCGGGTCTTGGGGTCCTTGTTGGTGTCGACCAGGGTCAGACTGTCGAACTCGTTGGTCAGCCAGGCCAGCACGCGCTCACGGGCGGTGTCCATGTCCGAGTCGAGGTAGATGGCCCCGATCAGCGCTTCCAGGGCATCGGCAAGAATCGACTCGCGACGGAAGCCACCGCTTTTCAGTTCACCGGAACCCAGACGCAGGTAATCGCCCAGGGCAAAGCCCTTGGCCAGCCGGGCCAGGGTCTCGCCCTTCACCAGACGCGCACGCAGGCGCGACAGCTGGCCTTCGCGGGCCTGCACGAAACGCTCGTAGAGCGCCTCGCCAGCGACGAAGTTGAGGATGGCGTCACCCAGAAACTCCAGGCGCTCGTTGTTACGCCCCGCGTAACTGCGATGGGTCAACGCCAGGATCATCAGGTCCTGGTCCTTGAAGGTATAGCCGAGCTGGCGCTCGAGGCGGCTCAGGGATGCACTCACGGTTTGGCCACGCTGAATTGCTCGTCGAACGTCATGATCAGATCGACATTGAAAAACAAGTGTTCACGCTGTTCGTAGTTCAGGTGCGCCAGGAACTTGCCGTCCTCGCTGCGCACGGTTAAAGCCTTTTTCAAATCCACGTCCCGGATGTTGTTGACCTGCATGTTCTTACCGACATAACTGTAGAAATCATCGACCGTGTCCACGCCCAATGCCTGGTTGTGTCCGGCGAGCTGGATACTTTGCTTGATTGAAAAGTAGTCCATGTAGTGCGGGATCATCTTGACTGCAAGGGTGATCACCAGGCCGATAGCGCCCAGCAACAGCAGCAGCCCAATCAGCGACATGCCCTTCTGCCTGCGTTCCAATGCCATGGTGTTCCCCAGCAATGGCCGGCGACACGGGGGTCGGCGACCGTCTCAAATGACATACGGCGCTGCCCGAGCAGCGCCGTATCGATTACTTGATCAGCCCGACCCGCGAAAAGGTCGGGAAATGGCTGAGCTTCGGCTCTGGCCAGCTCATCCACACAGCGAAGGCCTTGCCGACGATATTGCGGTCGGGAACCATGCCCTGCTCGTCCTTGGGAATATTGGGGTCATCCCAGTAACGGCTGTCGTTGGAGTTGTCGCGGTTGTCGCCCATCATGAAATAGTGCTCGGCCGGCACGGTCCACTCGGTATCCGGTGGCGTGCGGTAGCGGCTCATTTCCTGGCGGATCTGGTGCTCGACCTCACCCAGCTTCTCCATGTACAGCTCGGCGCTGCCCAAGGTGCCTGGTTCGCTGCCGATCAGGGTCTTGGCGACCAGTTGGCCGTTGACGAACAGGCGCTTGTCGCTGGTGTAGCGAATGCGGTCACCCGGCAGGCCTACCACGCGCTTGATGTAGTTGACGCTTGGGTCGCTGGGGTAGCGGAACACCATCACATCGCCGCGCTGCGGGTCACCGACCTCGATGACTTTCTTGTCGAGCACCGGCAGGCGGATGCCGTAGGAGAACTTGTTGACCAGAATGAAATCGCCCACGTCGAGGGTCGGCTTCATCGAGCCTGACGGAATCTGGAACGGTTCGACCAGAAACGAGCGCAGCACCAGCACGATGAACAGCACCGGAAAGAACGACTTGCCGTATTCGACCAGCAGCGGCTCCTTGCTCAGTCGCTCGACGACCGCCATGTCCGGTTGCCCGACGCTGCCCTGATAGCTGGAAATGGCCGCCCGGCGCCGCGGCGCCAGGAATACCAGATCGATCAGGGCCAGCAGACCGCATACGAATACAGCGATGACCAACAACAGCGGGAAATTTAGTGACGACATAGGACCCTGACTATTCCAACCTGAGCACTGCGAGGAAGGCTTCCTGTGGAATCTCCACGTTGCCGACCTGCTTCATGCGTTTCTTACCGGCCTTCTGCTTCTCCAGCAGCTTGCGCTTACGACTGACGTCACCGCCATAACACTTGGCCAATACGTTCTTCCTGAGTGCCTTGACAGTGGTACGCGCGATGACCTGGCCGCCAATGGCTGCCTGGATCGCCACGTCGAACATCTGCCTCGGGATCAGCTCTTTCATCTTCTCGGTCAATGCGCGGCCTTTGTAGGCTGCGTTATCGCGGTGCACGATCAGCGCCAGGGCATCGACCTTGTCGCCGTTGATCAGTACATCGAGCTTGACCAGGTTGGCCGACTGGTAACGATCGAAATGATAGTCCAGCGAGGCATAGCCGCGGCTGGTGGACTTCAGACGGTCGAAGAAGTCCAGTACCACTTCGTTCATCGGCAGGTCGTAGCGCACTTGCACCTGGCTACCGAGGAACTGCATGTCGCGCTGGATGCCGCGCTTCTCGATGCACAGGGTGATGACGTTGCCCAGGTGCTCTTGCGGTACCAGGATGGTGGCCTGGACGATCGGCTCGCGGAAATCTTCGACCGACGAGACATCGGGGAGCTTGGACGGGTTGTCGACGTAGATGGTTTCGCCATTCTTGAGCTTGAGCTCGAAGATTACGCTGGGCGCGGTGGTGATCAGGTCCAGGTCGTATTCGCGCTCCAGGCGCTCCTGGATGATCTCCATGTGCAACATGCCGAGGAAGCCGCAACGGAAGCCGAAGCCCAGGGCGTCGGAGCTTTCCGGCGCATACTGCAGCGACGAGTCGTTGAGGGTCAGTTTCTGCAGGGCGTCGCGGAAATCCTCGAAGTCGTCGGAACTGACCGGGAACAGGCCGGCATAGACCTGCGGCTGGATACGCTTGAAACCTGGCAGCATATCGACTTCAGGGGTCGTGCTCAGGGTCAGGGTATCACCCACCGGGGCACCCAGGATTTCCTTGATGCTGGCAATGATGAAGCCCACTTCACCGGCCTTGAGGTCGGCGGTGACCGTATGTTTGGGGTTGAACACGCCAACGCTGTCGACCAAGTGCACCTTGCCGGTGGACTTGACGAGAATCTTGTCGCCTTTCTTGACCCGACCCTGACGGACACGAACCAGCGACACCACGCCGAGGTAGCTGTCGAACCAGGAGTCGATGATCAGGGCTTGCAGCGGTGCGTCGATATCGCCGGTCGGCGCCGGAATGGTCGTCACCAGGCGCTCGAGCACCTCGTCCACGCCCATGCCGCTCTTGGCACTGCAGGCCACGGCATCGGTGGCATCGATACCGATGATCTTCTCGATCTCGTCCTTGACGCGGTCAGGGTCGGCCTGGGGCAGGTCCATCTTGTTGAGGACCGGCATGACCTCCAGGCCCTGCTCGATGGCGGTGTAACAGTTGGCCACGGACTGGGCCTCGACGCCCTGGCCGGCATCGACCACCAGCAGCGCACCTTCGCAGGCCGCCAGCGAGCGGCTGACTTCGTAGGTGAAGTCGACGTGGCCAGGGGTATCGATGAAGTTCAGCTGGTAGGTCTTGCCGTCTCTGGCCTTGTAGTACAGCGTGACGCTGTGCGCCTTGATGGTGATACCGCGTTCACGCTCCAGGTCCATGGAGTCGAGCACCTGCGCTTCCATCTCGCGATCAGACAAGCCACCGCACATCTGAATGAAGCGGTCGGCCAGGGTCGATTTGCCATGGTCAATGTGGGCGATGATGGAGAAATTGCGGATATGACTCAAATCACTCACGGATCAACACTCGAAAAGGTCGCAGGCACGTCGCCCGCCGAAAAATAGCCGGGAATTGTACCTGAAGCGAAGCCGGGGCGTCACGCTTGCCGCAATGGCCCGGCGTGCCTCACCCGACAGGCACGAAAAAGGGCGGCCATGCCGCCCTTCCCGCTTCAAGCCAGACGGATCACTCCGCCAGTTTGAAAGTGATGAAGCTCGCTCGACCCTGGCGCAGCACGCGCATGGATACCGAGCGGTTCTTCGGTAGGTTCTTGGCCACTTCGGTGAACTGCTTGGCCGAGACGATTTCCTGGTTGTTCAAATGGGTGATGACGTCACCGCTCTGCAGGCCGATCAGCGCCGCCGGGCCGCCCTGCACTTCCTTGATGACCACACCGCCCTTGAGTTCCAGGGTTTTCTTCTGCTCGCCGGTCAGCTCGGCCACCGAAACACCGAGGCGGTTGCTGCTGCGCTCGGCACCCGCGCCCGGCACGCCGGTCTCGTCGCCTTCGTCTGGCAAGGCCCCAACGGTCACGGTGAGCTTCTGGCGCTTACCGTCGCGGATCACTTCCAGCTCGGCCTTGCTGCCATCCTTGAGGTTACCGATCAGGTGCGGCAAGTCGGCGGACATGACGATCGGCTGGCCGTTGGCGCTGAGGATCACGTCACCTACGCGCAGGCCACCCTTGGCTGCCGGGCTGTCTTCCAGTACCTGGGCGACCAGCGCGCCGGCCGGGCGGTCGAGACCGAAGGATTCGGCCAGGTCCTTGTTGACCTCCTGAATGACCACGCCGAGCCAGCCCCGATCGACCTTGCCGTTGGCCTTGAGCTGATTGGCGACATCCATCGCGACATCGATCGGGATGGCAAACGACAGGCCCATGAAGCCGCCGGAACGGGTGAAGATCTGCGAGTTGATCCCCACGACCTCGCCCTTCATGTTGAACAGCGGGCCACCGGAGTTACCGGGGTTGATCGCCACGTCGGTCTGGATGAACGGCACGTAGGTGTCGTTCGGCAGGCTGCGCCCCTTGGCACTGACGATACCCTTGGTCACCGAGTGATCGAAGCCGAACGGCGAACCGATGGCCAGCACCCACTCACCCACCTTGAGCTTGTCGGTGCTGCCCAGCTTGGCGGTCGGCAGGTCCTTGCCGTCGATCTTCAGCAGCGCCACGTCGGTGCGTGGATCGGTGCCGACCAGCTTGGCTTTCAGCTCGCTGCGGTCGGACAGACGCACGATGATCTCGTCGGCACCATCAACCACGTGGTTGTTGGTCAGCACGTAACCATCTGGGGAAATGATGAATCCCGAACCCAGCGACTGGGCTTCGCGCTGGCGGTCACCACGGCCCGGGGCGCGCGAGCTTGGCGGCATGCCGCGCTCGAGAAATTCCCGCAGCATCGGCGGCAGACCTTCCAGGTCGGGCATCTGGCTGGCGACGGCACGGTCAGGCAGCTTCTGGCGGGTACTGATGTTCACTACCGCTGGCGAAGCCTGCTCGACCAGCCCAGTGAAATCGGGCAGATCCTCGGCCTGGGCCGTCGCGATCTGGCCAAGCATCAGCACGGCAGCCACCAGTGAGAAATAGGATTTCAAGCGTAATATCGACATACGGCTCCCGTTTGTAACGAGCGAAGTTAAGCATTACCAATGCGACCGACCTTTGCACCTGGAAAGTTCATTGGAAGTCTCCAATGGCACCCAATGGCTTTTTGTTTCCAGAAACAACAAAGGTCATAGCTGTCAGGCTGTGACCTATAGAAAAAAAAGCGCGGGCTTGCAACTTTCAAAGCACACCAAAGATTTCAAGAGCCGCCGCCGAAGCCAGTAAAACCGGGGCTTTCAGGGCGGCCGTGAACTATATGAAACCTTTTACATTCACCCGTACGGAGGTTCTGCCAATCATTTACCGGCAGCGGCACTGACCGGACGCATGGACAGGGCGATGCGCTCGGCAGTCCCCACGGGGATTTCACCCACGACGGTAATCATGGCGTCGTTCTGACCCGTTGCAAGCCGCCTGGACACCACGGCGGTGGGCCCGAACTGGGTGCGGATATCGGATGCTTGGCTTTTGCCCAGCGGCTCGATGAACACCGAGAAGCGGGTCAGGCCATCGCCATACAACTGGCTGGTGATCAGCGCACTGGAGTCATGATCCTTGCGCACCGACTGATTGGTCAGCTCGAACCCCGACGGCAACCAGTCGGAGCGCCAGGTTTGCCCGGCCGGGCTCTTGTCCGCAGGTTTGCTGCGCGAAGCCTGCACCGGCTTGCAATCGGCGCTGGCGCTGAGCAGGCTCTGGTCGGACGGCGCCGAAGGATCGAAGTCGACGAACTGGAAACGCTCCAGAAGAACGCCCCGCTCGCTGAGCAACAGGGATTTGAGGACCATGCCGCTCTGATCGTCCAGGTGCATTTCCACACCATAACGATGCTGATCCTTGGGAGACATGACCAGAATGGTCGCGGGGCGGCCTGCCACGCGAGACTTGCCCGCGACCTTGAGGTCGTACCAGGCGGAAAGCTTGTGGGCATCAAGTATGCGTCCGGCAGGATCCGGGAGATTGGCCAACCCTTCCACCAGCGTGCCGCTGACACATTGAGTCAGACCATCGACCCGGACGATCTCCTGTGCCGAGCCATCGAGCTGCAGCAGGCGCTCGCGCACCTTGCCGTCGAGGACTTCATGCCAGATCCGGTGAGTGGAGAAACTGCCGTTTCTCTCGTAGATGAACGCACCTTGAAAGCTTTGCTGCTGCTCGGCTTGCGCAAGACGCTTGAGCAGGTCTTGCGCATCGTCAGCATGTGCGGGAACGGCTAGCCATCCACTGAACAACAAAAACCATAGAGGAGTGGCTCGCATACTCGTCCTTTATTAGCGGTTTTCCAAGCTCGCAGCACGTGCATAAGGCAGTGCGCTTTCGGTTTCTTTCAGCGCAGCCTGCTGGGCATGCTGACGCAGGTAACCGGGCACACGCTGGTCATCGACACCGGCCTGGCCTTGTACAGCGCCACCGGCGGCAGGACCGGCCTCTTCGCTGGTGTTGTAACCCGCCAGCACGGCAGGGCCCTGAGGCTGAGCTACCGAGAGGTTGGCGGGCTGCTGGCTTTGCTGGGCCAGTTGGGCGCCGGTGATTTCGTCCTGGTTGTAGAGACGCACACCAGCCAGCACTGCCACGGTGACCGAAGCGGCTACCGCCAGGCGACCCAGGGTGCGCCATGGACCACGACCAGGCTTGAGAGGCGAGGCTTCATCAGCAATCGCCGCCGACACAGCAGCAGAGATATCCAGATGAGGAACCAGCAGCTCCTTGTGCATGGCTGCACGCGCTACTTGGTAACGCGCCCAGGTGGCCCGTGTATCGGCGTCGTCGATGGCGTTCAATACACGACGTAATTCCAGTTCGTCCGCTTCGTTATCCATCACCGCGGACAGCGATTCCTGCAGGGCTTCACGACTCATGGCGGGTTCCTCTCTTGGCTATCGCCGCTGTCTCAGGTTTCCTGCAACAACGGCTGCAGGGCTTTATCGATGGCTTCCCGAGCGCGGAAGATCCGAGAGCGCACGGTACCCACCGGACACTGCATGACGCTCGCAATGTCCTCATAACTAAGACCGTCGAATTCGCGCAAAGTTAGGGCCGTGCGCAAATCTTCCGGGAGTAGCTGGATGGTTCGATGGACAGTCCCTTCGATTTCATCCCTCAACAATGACCTCTCCGGAGATTCGATGTCCTTGAGGCCATGGTCGCCGTCGTAGAACTCTGCATCTTCGGACTTGACATCGCTGTCTGGCGGCCGCCTTCCACGGGAAACCAGATAGTTTTTCGCCGTGTTGATGGCGATGCGGTACAGCCACGTGTAGAACGCACTGTCGCCGCGAAAATTGCCGAGTGCGCGGTAGGCCTTGATAAAGGCTTCCTGCGCGACATCCTGAGCTTCATGGGTGTCGTGCACGAAACGCACGATCAACCCGAGAATCTTGTGCTGGTACTTCAGCACCAACAGATCAAATGCTCGCCGGTCACCGCGCTGCACGCGTTCGACCAGCTGCTGATCCTCTTCCTGGGTTAGCATGAACACTCCTCGTTGAGCCTGAAGGAGTGTTGCATCTGCCATCGCTCAGGCTTGCAAACATAGACTCGGGCTTTTGGCAAAAGTTCTCCCCCTTCAGGCAAGTTTCCTGCAGACATTGAACCAGCCTGCACGAAAAACGCAGCTCGAACGAAGCTCGGCTGCGTCAATAGTCTTTTCGTCGGATCGGCCGCCGATGATCGCTGCGTACGGCCGATACGCTCCCTTTATCAGGTATCCCGCTATTGAGTTTTGGGCTTGCTGAAAAGTTCCCGCACCCCTGTATACACAGGCCGAAACTCCCCAGTGGATCCGATCACCGCCCTCCCCGGCACACGCACCGAAAAACGGTAGGCATCATCCCGGTGAGTGGCGCACAATCCGATCCCGCTCCTGGTCTCACAGTGCCACTAACTACGTGGATATTGTGCCGTCCCCCCCTTACTTATACTAGGGGGCCGTCCAGGTTCCGGCGGCGACAAGACTGAACTTCCATGGCACGCGATGCCTGGTCTAAGCGGATTTGATGAATGAGCCTACATTTTCAGCATGATGTCCTGGTTATCGGCAGCGGCGCTGCCGGGTTGAGCCTGGCCCTTACCCTGCCAGGACACCTGCGCATTGCCGTTCTGAGCAAGGGCGACCTGTCGGACGGCTCGACCTTCTGGGCCCAGGGTGGCGTGGCGGCGGTCCTCGATGACAGCGACACCGTGCAATCCCATGTAGAAGACACCCTCAATGCCGGCGGTGGCCTGTGCAACGAAGAAGCCGTACGCTTCACCGTAGAGCACAGTCGCGAAGCCATCCAGTGGCTGATCGACCAGGGCGTGCCCTTCACCCGCGGTGACGAGGACCCCGAACAGGCCCAAGGCTTCGGCTTTCACCTGACCCGCGAGGGCGGCCACAGTCATCGACGCATCATCCACGCCGCCGACGCTACCGGCGCGGCCATCTTCCGCACCCTGCTGGCTCAGGCTCGCCAGCGCCCGAACATCGAGCTGCTGGAGCAGCGCGTGGCCATCGACCTGATCACCGAGCCGCGTCTGGGCCTGCCGGGCCAGCGCTGCCTGGGCGCCTATGTGCTGGACCGGCATACCGGCGAAGTCGATACCCACGCCGCGCGCTTCACGCTCCTGGCCTGCGGTGGTGCGGCCAAGGTCTATCTCTACACCAGCAACCCGGACAGCGCCTCCGGCGACGGCATTGCCATGGCCTGGCGCGCCGGTTGTCGGGTCGCCAACCTGGAGTTCAACCAGTTCCACCCCACCTGCCTGTACCACCCGCAGGCCAAGAGCTTTCTGGTCACCGAAGCGCTGCGTGGCGAAGGCGCCGTACTACGCCTGCCCAGCGGCGAGCGCTTCATGCCGCGTTTCGACGAGCGCGCCGAGCTGGCGCCCCGGGATATCGTGGCCCGCGCCATCGACCACGAAATGAAGCGCCTGGGTATCGACTGCGTGTACCTGGACATCAGCCACAAACCGGCCGAGTTCATCAAGGCGCACTTTCCCACCGTCTACGAACGCTGCCTGGAATTTTCCATCGACATCACCCGCGAGCCGATCCCCGTGGTGCCCGCAGCGCACTACACCTGCGGTGGCGTACTGGTCGACAACCACGGTCGCACTGACGTGCCCGGCCTCTATGCCGTGGGCGAAACCAGCTGCACCGGCTTGCACGGGGCGAACCGCATGGCCAGCAACTCGCTGCTGGAATGCTTCGTCTATGCCCGCTCCGCCGCCGCCGACATCGTCGCGCAGCTTGACCAGGTTGACATGCCAAACCACCTGCCCACCTGGGACGCCAGCCAGGTGACCGACTCGGACGAAGACGTGATCATCGCGCACAACTGGGACGAACTGCGGCGCTTCATGTGGGACTACGTCGGCATCGTGCGCACCAACAAACGCCTGCAGCGCGCCCAACACCGGGTACGCCTGCTACTCGACGAAATCGACGAGTTCTACAGCAACTACAAGGTCAGCCGCGACCTGATCGAACTGCGCAACCTGGCCCAGGTCGCCGAGCTGATGATCCGCTCGGCCATGGAACGCAAGGAGTCGCGCGGTCTGCACTACACCCTGGACTATCCACAGATGCTGCCCGAGGCCACAGACACCGTACTGACGCCGGAACATCATGCCCGCTGACCACCCCGCAAGCGGTTTCAGCCATGCCGGGCAAAACGCAGGCGCACCCGCAGACGCCGGTGCGCATCGGCCGGCAAGGCGTCGCGGGGGATGCACAGGGAATGGGTGAAGCAAAGAAAACGCCGCTCGTCGGCAAGCTTGAATCGCACCACCACCAGCCAGGGGATGACCAGGCTGTCGGCGCAGATGCGGGCCGGTCGCCAGCGGCCATCATCGCCACCGACCTGCCACCCATCGGGGCCATGACGCAAGGCGCGAAAGGCTTGGTGATGGGTGAACAGAATGCAACGCGGCAATACCCAGGCGGCATGGCCCAGGCACAGCAGCCAGCCAGAAAGGGCCAGCCAGGTGGGAATCGACAGCAGCCCCAAGGCCACCCAGGCCAGGACCTGGGCCGTCAGATAGACCGCCAGCAGCGTCCTGGAGGGCCGCCAGCGGCATTCGAAGGGATCACTGCGGCTGGACACGGTCCAGAATCATGCGAACCATGCGCTGCAGCTCGGCGTCTTCGGATTCGCCACGCTGCATGAACCAAACGAACATGTCCTGGTCTTCACAGTCGAGCAGACGGCGATACAAGGCGCGGTCTGTATCGTTCAGGCTCGGGTAAACCTCCCGCACAAAAGGGACCAGCAGCACGTCCAGCTCCAGCATGCCGCGGCGGCTGTGCCAGAACAGACGATTGAGTTCTACTTCATCGACCATGGATCGCTCCTCGAAATCAGGCGGCGAGTATACAGGCTTTGCCGCCGTGCTCGAATGGCAGGCTGTGACAAAGGCTTGCGTATACCTTTCTTCCCGGTACATCACTATGATGTACGACATTTCTTTCTGATCTTTGCGATGACCATGGCCGACCCAGCTTTCTTCTGCACGTTGTCTCACGAAGGCGTCCTGGCCGTACGCGGCGTAGACGCTGGCAAGTTCCTCCAGGGCCAACTGACCTGCAACATCAACTACCTGAGCGAGACCCGCTCCGGCCTGGGCGCACGCTGCACCCAGAAAGGCCGCATGCAATCGAGCTTCCGCATCCTCTTCGAAACCGACGGCTGCCTGCTGGCCATGGCCAGCGAGCTGATCGAGGCGCAACTGGCCGACCTGCGCAAGTATGCAGTGTTCTCCAAGTCCAAACTCACTGACGAAAGCGCCGCCTGGGTACGTTTCGGCCTGCAGCAGGGTGACAGCGCACTGGCCGCGCTGGGGCTCGACCTGCCAGCGGAAACCAACAGCCTGGTGCGCCACGCCGGGCTGCTCGCCACCCGGGTCAGCGCCGGGCGCGCCGAGCTGTGGGTGCCTGCCGCACAGGCCGAAGAAGTACGCACCAAACTGGCCGCACACCTGCCAGAAGCGCCGCTCAACGACTGGCTGCTGGGACAGATCCGTGCCGGCATCGGCCAGGTGCTGGGCCCCACCCGTGAAGAGTTCATCCCGCAGATGATCAACCTGCAGGCCGTGGATGGCGTGAGCTTCAAGAAAGGCTGCTACACCGGCCAGGAAATCGTTGCGCGCATGCAGTACCTGGGCAAGCTCAAGCGCCGCCTGTACCGCCTCAGCCTGGCTGACGACACCCTGCCCGAGCCAGGTACGCCACTGTTCTCACCGGTGCACACCAGCGCCGTGGGTAATGTGGTGATCGCTGCGCAAGCCGACGACGGCATCGAACTGCTGGCCGTGCTGCAGGACAACGCCATCGAAGATGGCCAGGTACATCTGGGCAGCGCCGAAGGACCGCAGCTGCGCCTCGAGGATCTGCCGTACACCCTGGACAGCAAGCTGGAAATCCAACGCTGAGCCGAACCGGCAGGCCCATGGCCTGCCGGCCCCTGACAAGAGCCCACAGCTACGAGACTTAACATGAGCAAGATGGCTGCTGAGGTACAAAAAGACCTGATCAAGGCCATTGATCGGGACGCACTGTTTTTGCCTACCCTGCCCGAAGTTGCCCTCAAGATCCGCCAGGCCGCCGAAGACACCGAGATCAGCGTCGCCGCGCTGAGCCGGGTGATCGGTCACGACACCGCCCTGTCCGCACGCCTGATTCGTATCGCCAACAGCCCGATGCTGCGCGGCAGCGTCGAAATCAGCGACGTCGGTTCCGCCATCCGGCGCCTGGGCATCAACTACACCAGCAACCTGGCCATCGGTCTGGTGGTGGAACAGATGTTCCATGCCAAATCGCCGGTGATCGAGCAGAAAATGCGCGAAATCTGGCAGCAGAGCCTGCAAGTGGCGGGCATCAGCTACACCCTGTGCCAACGCTACACCGCGCTCAAGCCTGACCAGGCCACCCTGGCCGGATTGGTCCACCTGATCGGCATCCTGCCGATCCTGACCTACGCCGAAGATCACTTCGACCTGCTGGCCGACCCGATCAGCCTCAATCACGTCATCGACAACATCCACCCGACCATTGGCGAGCGCCTGCTGCACACCTGGGATTTCCCGGAAGCCCTGGCTGCCGTGCCCAGCCAGTTCCAGATACTGGACCGGCCGCTGCGCAAGGCCGACTACGTCGATCTGGTGCAGGTGGCCAGCGCACATATCAACAGGGGCACTCCCCACCCGCTGGGCCAGGTCGACATCATCGACCTGCCGGCCTTCACTCGTCTGGGCCTAGACCCGGCCGGCGGTCAACTGGCCATTGACATGGATGAAGCCAGCCGGCTGTTCTACTAGCGTTCAGCGCTGTTTCCGCATAGCGGCTTCAGCCGGGCGGCTTTCCCGGCGCGGTGACTTGGACACTCAGGAAAACCGCACCCGCACTTTCAGGCCTCGTTCGGCCCCATCATGCAACGAGATCTGCGCCAGGTGAGCGCGACAGATCTCGCCCACGATCGCCAGCCCCAGGCCGGTCCCGGTGCCATGCGGCTGGCGCGTGTAGAAGCGCTCGAAGACCCGCTCGCGGTCCTCGGGCGCAATGCCGGGGCCGTCGTCCTCGACCTCCAGGATGCCCGGCTCCAGCACCCGCAAGACCACGTTTCCGCCAGAGGGGGTGTGGGCCAGGGCATTGTCGACCAGGTTGCTCAACAGCTCGTTGAGCAACGTCGGTTCGCCGCGCAGCCACACCGGCTCGTCGGCCTCAAGCGCCAGGCTTACACCGCGAGCATAGGCCAGCGGCGCCATGGCCATGCCCAGGTCGCGGGCCAGCTGGCTGAGGTCCAGGCGCTGCGCGCCGCCCTCGGCGATGGCGCGCGCACCGTTCTCGATGCGTGCCAACGACAGCAACTGGTTGGCCAGGTGCGTCAGGCGGTCAGTGCTTTGCGCCACCGACTCCAGGGTATGTCGCCACTGCAGCGGGTCGCGTTCACGCAGCCCCAGCTCGACCCGCGCCTTGAGCGCCGCCAGCGGCGTACGCAGTTCGTGGGCCGCATCGGCGATGAACTGCGCCTGACGTTCGAACTGGTGACGCAGGCGCTCGGTGAAGTGGTTCAGCGCACTGACCAGCGGCCGCAGCTCGTGCTGCACCTCGACCATCGGCAAGGGCCGCAGGTCATCCGGTCGGCGTTCTTCCACGGCGCTGCGCAAACGTTCCAGCGGGCGCAGCGCGCCGCTGACGGTGAACCACACCAGCAGCATCGCACCGGCGCCCAGCATGCCCAGGCGCAGCAGGGTGTCGGCCATCAGGCTGCGCGCCATGCCCACCCGCGCATCGTCGGTCTCGGCCACGCGGATCTCGGCAATGCCGTTCATGCCCGGTTCGCTGACCGGCTTGAGCAGGCTCACCACGCGCACGTTCTGGCCGCGATAGACGCCGTTGTAGAAGGTCGCCAGGGCTGGGTAGTCATCGGTGCGCGCCGTGCCCGGCGGGGGCGAAGGCAGGTTCTCGTAGCCGGATATCAAGCGCTTGTGGATGTCGTTGACCTGGTAATAGATGCGCCCCTCGCTGTCGTAGGCGAAGGTGTCCAGGGCCACGTAGGGAATGTCCGCGCTCAACGTACCGTCGCGTTGCGCCAGGCCCGCGGCGATGGTGCGTGCCGAGGCCAGCAGGGTGCGGTCGTAGGCGGTGTCGGCAACCTCCCGGCCATTCCAGTAGGCACTCATGCCACTGGCCAGCATCAGCAGGGTGAGCAACAGGCCAAGGGTCGAAAGCAGGCGCCAGCGCAGGCTGTCATTGCGCATCGCGACTTTCCAGCAGGTAACCCAGGCCACGGAAGGTCACGATGGCCACCGCGTGCCCGTCGAGCTTCTTGCGCAAGCGGTGGATGTAGATCTCGATGGCGTCCGGGCTGGCCTCTTCGTCCATGCCGAACACCTGCCCGGCCAGTTGCTCCTTGCTCATCACCCGTCCGGAGCGGGCGATCAGCACCTCCAGCACCGATTGCTCGCGCGAGGTCAACTGCAGGGGCTCGCCCTGCAAGCTGAAACGCCGGGTGTCGAGATCGTAGACCAGAGCGCCACAGCGCTGTTGGCGCTCGCCGCCCAGCACGCTGCGACGCAGCAACGCCTTGACCCGCGCCTCCAGTTCGGAAAGCTCGAACGGCTTGGCCAGGTAGTCGTCGGCCCCGAGGTTCAGACCATGCACGCGGTCCTTCACGTCGCTGCGCGCGGTGAGCATCAGCACCGGCAGGTTCTTGCCGCGCCCGCGCAGGCGCGCCAGCACTTCGAAGCCGTCCATGCGCGGCAGGCCGACGTCGAGAATGGCCACAGCATACTCTTCGCTGCTCAAGGCCAGGTCGGCGGCGACCCCGTCATGCAGCACATCCACGGTCAGACCGGCGAGCTTGAGCGCCTGGCAGACACTTTCGGCCAGTTGCAGGTGATCTTCGACGAGCAAAACACGCATCTCGGCCTCCGGGCATGGGGGGATGGGGGAAGAAACCGCAGAAGTGTTACAGCACACCCAGCCGCTGTGAAGCCCCGAAACAAATTGCCGCCAAACCGTCCCGCGAAGCTTTCAGAACTGAAAGGTTGCTGAAAGGTTGATGTTTTAGCATCGAGCAAACGCCCGAAAACAGGGCTTCTGCCACTGCGCATCAGCGCGCGGGCACACATAACAACAATAAAAGGATTTTCAGCCATGACCGATGCCCATCGGACCGCCTTGCTTTCTCTCTCGCCTCGTCTCGCGAACCACTCCCCCTGCCCGAGCGGCCAATGCGCCGTGACCTCGACTGGCCTCGCACACCCATTTTCGCTCCGACGTCGCTGAACGCGCCGGCGAATACGGCTGCCCGATCGCTCATCGGCAGCCCACAGCTTCCAATCAACAAAAATAACGTTCAAAGGAGACTGTCCCATGAAACGATCCCTGCGCCATCTTGCCCTGGCCGCCAGCAGCCTGCTGCTGGCCACCCAGGTCTTCGCCGCCGAACCCAAGCGTCCGGAATGCATCGCTCCGGCCTCGCCGGGCGGCGGCTTCGACCTGACCTGCAAGCTGATCCAGAGCGCGCTGATCAACGAGAAGGTGCTGAGTTCGCCGATGCGCGTCACCTACATGCCGGGCGGCGTGGGCGCAGTGGCGTACAACGCCGTGGTCGCCCAGCGTCCGGCCGATGCCGGCACCCTGGTGGCCTGGTCAAGTGGCTCGCTGCTCAACCTGGCGCAGGGCAAGTTCGGTCGGTTCGACGAGAACGCCGTGCGCTGGCTGGCCGCCGTGGGCACCAGCTATGGCGCCATCGCCGTGAAGAGCGACTCGCCGTACAAGACCCTGGATGACCTGGTCAAGGCACTGAAGGAAGACCCGAGCAAGGTGGTGATTGGTTCCGGCGGCACCGTGGGCAGCCAGGACTGGATGCAGACCGCGCTGATCGCCAAGGCCGCCGGCATCAACCCGCGCGCCCTGCGCTACGTGGCCCTTGAGGGTGGCGGCGAGATCGCTACCGCACTGCTGGGCGGCCACATTCAGGTCGGCAGTACCGACATTTCCGACTCCATGCCGCACATCCTCAGCGGCGACATGCGCCTGTTGGCGGTGTTCGCCGAGAACCGCATCGACGAGCCGGAGATGAAGAACATCCCCACCGCCCGCGAGCAGGGCTATGACATCGTCTGGCCAGTGGTACGCGGTTTCTACCTGGGGCCGAAGGTCAGCGACGAAGACTACAAGTGGTGGAAAGACGCGTTCGACAAGGTGCTGGCCTCGGAAGACTTCGCCAAGCTGCGTGACCAGCGCGAGCTGTTCCCCTTCGCCATGACCGGTGAGGAACTGGACACCTACGTCAAGAAGCAGGTCGTCGAGTACAAGAAGCTGGCCAAGGAATTCGGCCTGATCCAGTGACCGCCACCGCCTGACTGACAAGGGCCGTCGCCTGGCAAAGGGCGCGGTCCGGGAGACTTCCATGGTCTTGCAACGACTCTTCGCCGCCGCGCTGCTGCTGGTCTGCGCCGCGCTGGCAATCATGGCCTGGCCCTACCAGGCACCGTTTTCCTATGAGCCGGTCGGCCCGCGTGCCTTTCCGCTGCTGATGCTCGGCCTGATGGGCCTGGCGCTGCTGTACATGCTGTTTCGTCCTACGCCCATCGTGCACTCCGAAGACGAGCCGCCGCTGGACCGCGAAACCCTGATCAAGATCGGCGCCTGCATCGGCCTGCTGCTGATCTTCGCCGCCACCTTCGAAACCCTGGGGTTCATCCTCAGCAGCATTCTCATCGGCGTGCCCATGGCCCTGCTCTATGGTGGCCGCGCAGTGCCCGGCACCGTGGTAGTGGTGCTGATGAGCATCGCCCTGTACGTGCTGTTCGACAAAACCATGGACGTGCCGCTGCCCATGGGCTGGCTCAGCGTCCTGGAGAATTGACATGGATACTTTCAGCTACCTCGGCCAGGGCTTCGGCGTGGCCATGACCCCCTACAACCTGGTCACTGCCCTGTCGGGCACCCTGATCGGCACCATCGTCGGCCTGCTGCCAGGGCTGGGCCCGATCAACGGCGTGGCGCTGCTGATCCCCATCGCCTTCGCCCTGGGCCTGCCGCCGGAATCGGCGCTGATCCTGCTGGCGGCGGTGTACCTGGGTTGCGAGTACGGCGGGCGGATCAGCTCGATCCTGCTCAACATCCCGGGCGAAGCCTCGACCGTGATGACCACCCTCGACGGCTACCCCATGGCACGCAAGGGCCTGGCAGGCGTCGCCCTGTCGCTGTCGGCCTGGAGTTCGTTCATCGGTGCCTTCATCGCCACCTGCGGCATGGTGCTGTTCGCGCCAATCCTGGCCAAGTGGGCGATCGCCTTCGGACCGGCGGAATACTTCGTGCTCATGGTCTTCGCCATCGTCTGCCTGGGCGGCATGGCCGGCGACCGCCCCCTGAAGACCTTCATCGCGGCGCTGATCGGCCTGTTCCTATCGGCGGTGGGCATCGACGCCAACAGCGGCGTATACCGTTTCACCGGTGATGACGTGCACCTGGCCGATGGCATTCAGTTCGTGGTGCTGGTGCTGGGCCTGTTCTCGATCAGCGAAATCCTCCTGCTGCTGGAGAAGACCCATCGTGGCCAGGAAGCGGTCAAGGCCACCGGGCGCATGTTGTTCAACATGAAGGAAGCGGCGGCGGTGTTCGTCGTCAACCTGCGTTGCGGCCTGATGGGCTTCGTCCTTGGCGTACTGCCGGGTGCCGGCGCGACCCTGGCCAGTGCCGTGGCCTACATGACCGAGAAACGCATCGCCGGCGCCAAGGGCGAGTTCGGCAAGGGTGACATGCGCGGCCTGGCCGCACCGGAAACCGCCATCGGCGCCAGCTGCTGCGGCGCCCTGGTACCGATGCTGACCCTCGGCGTTCCCGGTTCGGGCACCACGGCGGTGATGATCGGCGCACTGACGCTGTACAACATCACCCCCGGCCCGATGCTGTTCCAGCAACAGCCGGATATCGTCTGGGGCCTGATCGCCTCGCTGTTCATCGCCAACGTCATGCTGGTGATCCTGAACATTCCGATGATCCGCATCTTCACCCGCATCCTGGCCGTGCCGAACTGGGCCTTGGTACCGGTGATCGCGATCATCACCGCGATCGGCGTGTACGCCGTGCATGCCACCACCTTCGACCTGTTCCTGATGGTCGGCATCGGCATCTTCGGCTACATCCTGCGCAAGATGGACTTCCCGCTGTCGCCGATCCTGCTCGGTTTCATCCTCGGTGGCCTGATGGAGCAGAACCTGCGCCGCGCGCTGTCGATCTCCAACGGTGAGCTGGGCATCCTGTGGTCCAGTTCCATCTCCGTCGGAGTGTGGTCGCTGACCGTCGTGATGCTGCTGTTCCCTCTGGTACGCATCTGGCGCAAACGTGCCAAGCAGCGCAGCGCCCTGGCCGATGCCTGACGGCACCTGGCGCTCATGGTGGGCGACCCCGCTGGCTGGGCTGGCGGGGGGTTACCTGGCCAGCCTCATCGGCTGGCCTTTGCCATGGATGGTCGGCTCGTTGCTGGCGGTCATCCTGGTGCGCTGCCTGACACCCTGGCAGCTGGCGCAGATCCCCGGTGGCCGCAAATGCGGCCAGCTGATCATCGGCGTGGGGATCGGCCTGCATTTCAATCCCGAGGTGGTCGAGCAGGTGCTCGGCCACTTCGGCCTGATTCTCTGCGGTGCACTGATAACCGGCCTGTCGTGCCTGGCCGGCGTGTGGCTGATGCTGCGCACCGGCGAAGACCGGCCGACGGCGTTCTTCTCCAGCATGCCCGGCGGCTCGCAGGAAATGGTCAACCTCGGCGGGCGCAATGGCGCGGTACTCAGCAGCGTGGCCGCCGCGCAGAGCCTGCGGGTGCTGGCAGTGGTACTGTGCGTACCGGCCCTCTTCAAGTACCTGCTCGGTGACGGCGCCCTCGCCTCCCACACCCTGAACGTCGACTGGCGCTGGCTGGTCGGCCTGACCCTGGCCGGGGCGCTCATGGCGGTGCTCTGGCAGCGCTGCCGGCAACCCAACCCCTGGCTGTTCGGCCCGTTGCTGGTCAGCTCTGTGGCCAGCATTTTCTGCGACCTGCGCCTCGGCCTGCCGGACGGCAGCAGCCAGCTGGGCCAGCTGCTGATCGGCAGCGGCCTGGGTTGCCACTTCAACCGGGCGTTCTTTCGCCGCGCGCCATCGTTCCTGGCTCGCACGCTGCTGGGCACCTCGCTGATGATGCTGGTGGCGGCGCTGGCGGCCCTGATCCTCGGCACCCTCACCCACCTCGACGTGCGCTCGCTGACCCTGGGCATGATGCCTGGCGGCATCGCCGAGATGAGCCTCACCGCCGAGGTGCTGCAGCTGTCGGTGCCGCTGGTCACCGCCATGCAGGTGATGCGTCTGCTGCTGGTGCTGTTCCTGGCCGAGCCGCTGTACCGGCGCTGGGCCAGGGCAAAGGCCTGAGCCTGCTGCCCTGGACCGGTAGCACTGGCTTCAGCCGGGATGCCCGGCGCGGCTGAAGCTGCCTACAGCGGCGGCAAACGCCAGTCGATCGGCGTCAGGCCATGCTGTTCGAGAAACTTGTTGGCACGCCCGAAGTGCCCATTGCCGATGAAGCCCTTGTAGGCCGACAGCGGCGACGGGTGCACCGAGGTGAGGATCAGGTGCTTGGTGGCGTCGATCAGCTTGCGCTTGCCCTGCGCATGGGCGCCCCAGAGCAGGAACACCAGGTTCGGCTGGTGGGCGCTGACCACTTCGATGACCTTATCGGTGAAATGCTGCCAGCCTCGCCCGGCATGGGAGGCAGCGTTGCCGCGCTCCACGGTAAGGGTGGTATTGAGCAGCAGCACCCCCTGGTCGGCCCAGGACTGCAGACAGCCATGGTTGGGGATGTCGATGTTCAGGTCGCGCTGCAATTCCTTGAAGATGTTCACCAGCGACGGTGGCGCCGGCACGCCAGGCTGCACCGAGAAGCACAGACCGTGGGCCTGACCGGGACCGTGGTACGGGTCCTGGCCGAGGATCACCACCTTCACGTCGTCCAGCGGCGTGGAGTTGAGCGCATTGAAGATCAGCGGGCCCGGCGGAAAGATCTGCTTGCCGGCGGCATGTTCCTGGCGCAGGAACTCGCGCAGCTCGCCCATGTAGGGCTTGTCGAACTCTTCGCGCAAGGCCTGCTTCCAACTGGGTTCGAGTTTGATGCGGTCGTCGCTGGTCATGGTCCTGCCCGTGTATGAAGAATGCGCGGACACTAGGAAAGCTGGCCGGCAAAGTCAAATGGCCCGTCCAGCCGCGCTTTACCTGCGGCTGGACGGGCCTTCTCGGGCTCAGTGGCGCCCGTCCCAGCGGTTGTCGTTACGACCGTCGTTCCAGCGATTGCGGTCACGCTGGTCATTCCAGCGGTTGTCCCAGGCCTGGCCCGGCGGGCGGCCCGGCATGTAGACCCGGGGTGGCAGCGGCTGGCCGTTATAGCGCGGCGGTGGCGGGCCATAGTAGCGCGGCGGTGGAGGCCCGTAATACCGCGGTGGCGGGGGGCCGTAGTAGCGCGGCGGCGGTGGGGGTGGGCCGTAATAACGCGGCGGCGGCGCCACGTAGACACGTCGCTCCTGATAGAAAGTGGGTCCTGCGTAGTAATAGGTCGATGCAGCAGGTCGGGTATAGACATCCGTTTCGTAATAACCGGAGCTTGCATAGCAACCGGTCAGGGATACAGCCATCAGCAGCACACAAAGGGATCGTCGATACATGGGCGGCCTCCTGGACCGCAAGGGTCACGTTTCAGCGACGCTGAACGCGCCCCCCAATACTTTGGGGGACGAGACATAAGACCGGAAAAAGCGCCTTCGGTGCGACACCCGGTCAACGCCTGGTCGTTCGACCACCTCGCTGAAGCGGTTGCGCGCCGACGCGGCGGGGGTTTGCCAACGGTCATCAATATGCAACAAGACATTTCACGCCTCATCACAGTGCGCCTTGCACCAGCACAAGGCATGCCCGGCGCCGCACAGAACCCCAGAACTGCCCGTAAAGCCCGCCAGCCCGCACTTCTGAGCAACTGGCACGCGGCTCGCATAGCGATAAGCGTGCAGGAGTCAACTCAGGTTCGCGGCACCACAATTTGCAATGGCTGACTAGGGTTCCGGCTCGCCGCAAGGCGGGTGGCTGGTCCGAGAGTCAGCGACCTCCAGTGAGGTTACACGGCGGGATAAAAGCCCGGGAGACAGGACACCCATGGTGTCGCGCAGCTCCTGGCCGCCCTTTTCCATACTGGAGGTTTCTCACGATGCCCACGCACAAGTCCAAGTTTCGTCTGGCCGGCCTTCTGGCCGCAGGTCTCTTCGCGGCACTGAGCCTCCCGGCCCAGGCAGCGCCCAAGGATCACTTCAACGTCTGCTGGACCATCTATGCCGGCTGGATGCCATGGGAGTACGCCGGCACCCAGGGCATCGTCGACAAGTGGGCGAAGAAGTACGGCATCAAGATCGACGTCACCCAGCTCAACGACTACGTCGAGTCGATCAACCAGTACACCGCCGGCCAGTTCGATGGCTGCACCATGACCAACATGGATGCCCTGACCATCCCGGCTGCCGGTGGCGTGGAAAGCACCGCGCTGGTGGTCAGCGACTTCTCCAACGGCAACGATGGCATCGTGCTCAAGGGCGAAGGCAAGACCGTGAAAGACCTCAAGGGCATGAACGTCAACCTGGTCGAGCTGTCGGTGTCCCACTACCTGCTGGCCCGCGCCCTGGACACCGTCGACCTGACCGAGCGCGACGTCAAGGTGGTCAACACCTCCGACGCGGACATCTCGGCCACCTTCTCCACCCCTGACGTACAGGCAGTGACCACCTGGAACCCGATGCTCGCCGAGATCAAGGCGCGTCCGGGCGTCACCCAGGTCTTCGACTCCAGCAAGATCCCCGGCGAGATCATGGACATGATGGTGGTCAACACCCAGACCCTGAAGGACAACCCGGCGCTGGGCAAAGCCCTGACCGGCGCCTGGTTCGAAGTGGTCGAGCTGATGAACCAGCGCAACGCGGCCAGCAAGGCGGCCCTGGAACACATGGCCAAGGCCTCGGGCACCGACCTGTCCGGCTTCGAAGCGCAGCTGGCCACCACCAAACTGTTCGCCACGCCCAAGCAAGCCCTGGACTTCGTCACCAGCGCCCAGCTGCCCGGCACCATGCGCAAGGTCGCGGCGTTCTCCTTCGAACATGGCCTGCTCGGCGAAGGCGCGCGTGACGCCAGTGCGGTGGGCATGACCTTCGCCAAGGGCGTGACCGAAGGCGACAAGGGCAACCTCAAGCTGCATTTCGACCCGACCTACGTGCAGATGGCCGCCGACGGCACGCTGTAAGCCGCCTCACCGACAAAGGGCTACGTCATGCGCCTGATCAACCGTCACCCGGACCGCGCCGCGCGCCTGTTCCTGGTGCTGCTGCCATTCGCCTTGCTGCTGTTCGCCTACCTGCTGGGTTCGGCCAGCCGCCTGGCGGAAAACCCCACCGACAAGCTGCTGCCCAGCGCGGTGCAGATGCTCGATGCCGTCAAGCGCATGGCCTTCGTGGCCGACGTGCGCACCGGCGACTACCTGCTCTGGCAAGACACCGCGTCGAGCCTGCAGCGCCTGGCGCTGGGGCTGGGCATCAGCGCCCTGCTGGGGTTGTGCCTGGGCATGGCAGCGGGCGTGCTGCCGCTGTTCGGCGCACCGCTGTCGCCGTTGCTTACCGTGCTGTCGATGGTGCCGCCGCTGGCGATCCTGCCGATCCTGTTCATCGTCTTCGGCCTGGGCGAGCTGTCCAAGGTGATGCTGATCGTGATCGGCATCACCCCCATGCTGGCGCGTGACCTGGAACAGCGCGCCCGAGAGATCCCCACGGAACTGCTGATCAAGGCGCAGACCCTCGGCGCCTCGACCTGGACGCTGATCCTGCGCGTGGTGCTGCCACAACTGCTGCCACGCCTGCTCATCGCCCTACGCCTGGTGCTGGGTTCGGCCTGGCTGTTCCTGATCGCCGCCGAGGCCATCGCCTCCACCGACGGCCTGGGCTACCGGATCTTCCTGGTGCGCCGCTACCTGGCGATGGACGTCATCCTGCCCTACGTGGCCTGGATCACCCTGCTCGCCTGGCTGATGGACCTGGGCCTGCGCAGCCTGGCGCGCAAAGCCTTCCCCTGGTACGAAGGAGCCCGCCCATGAGCTTCATCCAAGTGCGCAACGTGTGGCAGCAGTACGGCGACCAGGTGGTGCTCGAAGGCCTCGACCTGGACGTGGCCGAGGGTGAGTTCTGCACCCTGGTCGGCGCCTCCGGCTGCGGCAAGTCGACCTTTCTGCGCATGCTGCTGGGCCAGGAATCGCCCAGCCGCGGGCACATCACTCTGGGCGGCGAGGCCCTGGCCCGCGAGCCGGACCCGAGCCGTGGCGTGGTGTTCCAGCGCTACTCGGTGTTCCCGCACCTGTCGGTGCTGGACAACGTCGCCCTGGGCCTGGAACTGCCCCGCGCACGCCTGCTCGGCCGCCTGTTCGGCCAGGCCAGGCGCCAGGCCCGCGAGCAGGCCGCCGAGCTGCTGCGCAAGGTCGGCCTGGGGCATGCCCTGGACAAGTACCCGACGCAGCTCTCCGGCGGCATGCAACAGCGCCTGGCCATCGCCCAGGCACTGATCATGAAGCCCCGCGTGCTGCTGCTCGACGAGCCGTTCGGCGCCCTCGACCCGGGCATCCGCAAGGACATGCACGCGCTGCTGCTGGAGCTGTGGCAGGAAACCCGGCTGACCGTGTTCATGGTCACCCACGACCTGTCCGAAGGCTTCAACCTCGGCACCCGCCTGCTGGTCTTCGACAAGGTGCGCGTCGACCCTCACGAACCGGGGGCCTACGGCGCGCGCATCACCTACGACATTCCGCTCAACACTGACCGCCGCGCCGCGCGCGCGGCGCTGGACGCGCTGCAAGGCGCCTGACAGGAGACCTGCCATGACCGACTCCACCACCCTGTTCCCGGTATTCGCCGAGGAACTGCTGCCCGGCGGCGGGCACCGCTCGTTCGTCCTCAAGCGCGGCGAGCTGCTGCGCCTGACCGACCTCAACGGCCACGCCAACGTCAGCCTGACCCTGCTCAATGCCCATGAAAAGAGCGAGCGCCTGAACCTGCCGGACAGCCTCAAGTGCCAGCACACCGCGCGCCTGAGCCGTGGCCACTGCCTGTACTCGGACATGGGCCGGGTGCTGGCGGCGATCAGCGAAGACACCTGCGGCTGGAACGACAGCATCGGCGGCGTGCTCAACGCCGAGGAAGTCGCGCAGAAATACGGCCAGGGCCGCTACCAGGAACTGCGCAATGGCTTCTTCCGCAACGGCGTCGACAACCTGCTGGTGGAACTGGGCAAATGGGACCTGGGCCTGAGCGAGCTGCTGATGACCCTCAACCTGTTCAGCCGCGTCAGCGTCAGTGCAACCGGCGAACTGAGCTTCGTGCCCGGCAACTCCAAGGCCGGCGACTACATCGAACTGTACGCGCCGATGGACACCCTGGTGGTGCTCACCGCCCTGCAGCACCCCATGGACCCCAATCCCGAATACGCCCCGCAGCCGGTGCAACTGACCTGGATGAAGGCCGACGCCAGCGTCGCCGAACACTGCCGCACCTCGCGCCCGGAGAACGAGCGCGGCTTCATCAACACCGAACGCCTGTACGCCTGAGGAGCCCGCCATGTCCCTGCACGAACACACCTGCTGCAACCCGCTGATCCCGGCCGGCGAGCCGTTCCTGGCCGAGGTCAAGGCCGGCCAGACCGTGCGCATTCTCGACCTGGAAGGCAACCAGGCGGTGGACACGCTGTTCTTCAGCCTGGCCAACCCGCGCGAGCGCTACGACGTGCAGCGCACCCTGCGCAACCAGAAGCGCGTCTACCTGAGCACCGGCAGCGTGCTGTATTCCAACCTCGGCCGGCCGATGCTGACCATCGTCGAAGACACCTGTGGCCGCCACGACACCCTCGGCGGTGCCTGCGCCCAGGAGAGCAACACCGTGCGCTACGCCCTGGACAAGCGCTACATGCACAGCTGCCGCGACAACTACCTGCGCGCCTGCGCCCACGATGGCCGGCTGAGCAAGCGTGACATCGGCCCGAACATCAACTTCTTCATGAACGTACCGGTCACCGCCGAGGGCGGCCTGACCTTCGAAGACGGCATTTCCGCGCCGGGCAAGTACGTCGAGCTGCGCGCCGAGATGGACGTGATCGTGCTGATTTCCAACTGCCCGCAGTTGAACAACCCGTGCAACGGCTACAACCCGACCCCGGCGCAACTGCTGATCCGCGACTGAACCCCGGCCCACGCCAGCCACCCGCAACGGACGACCGTTGCGTGCCAAGACCCATAGCGGGACGGCCCGCTGCCTGCATGAACCGGCCCGAACCGGTTTCCGGGGTAACTGCCATGTTCGACACTCTGCTGATCGCCAACCGCGGCGCCATCGCCTGCCGCATCCTGCGCACCCTCAAGGCCCTCGATGTAAAGGGCGTGGCGGTGTATTCCGAAGCCGACGCCGCCAGCCTGCACCTGCTGCAGGCCGACCAGGCCCACAGCCTGGGTGAAGGCGGTGCAGCGCAGACCTACCTGGACGTGCCGCGCATCCTCGCCATCGCCCGCGCCAGCGGCGCCCAGGCCATCCACCCCGGCTACGGTTTCCTCTCGGAGAACGCCGCCTTCGCCCAGGCCTGTGAAGACGCCGGCATCGCCTTCGTCGGCCCGACCCCGGAACAGCTGCGCGTGTTCGGCCTCAAGCACACCGCCCGCGCCCTGGCCAAGGCCCATGGCGTGCCGATGCTGGAGGGCACCGAGCTGCTCGACAGCCTGGACGCGGCGCTGGCCGCCGCCGAGGCCATCGGCTACCCGGTGATGCTCAAGAGCACCGCCGGCGGTGGCGGCATCGGCATGCGCGTGTGCCGCACGGCGGCCGAGCTGGGCGAGTCGTTCGAAGCGGTCAAGCGTCTGGGGCAGAACAACTTCAGCGATGCTGGGGTGTTCCTGGAGAAATACATCCAGCGCGCCCGGCACCTGGAAGTGCAGGTGTTCGGCGACGGCCAGGGCGAGGTACTGGCCCTGGGCGTGCGTGACTGTTCGGTGCAGCGGCGCAACCAGAAGGTGCTGGAGGAGACCCCGGCGCCGAACCTGCCCGCTGGCATGAGCGAGGCCCTGTGCGAGGCGGCGGTGCGCCTGGCACGGGCGGTGAACTACCGCAGCGCCGGGACGGTGGAATTCGTCTTCGACAGCGACACCCGGCAGTTCTACTTCCTCGAAGTGAACACCCGCCTGCAGGTCGAGCACGGCGTGACCGAACAGGTGTGGGGCGTCGACCTGGTGGCCTGGATGGTGCAACTGGCAGCCGGCGACCTGCCGCCGCTGGCCGAGCTGCAGGCCGGCCTGCGCCCGCAGGGCCATGCCATCCAGGCGCGGCTGTATGCCGAAGACCCGGGCCGCGACTTCCAGCCCAGCCCCGGCCTGCTCACCGCCGTGAGTTTCCCGCCTGCCGATGGCCAGGCGCTGCGTATCGACACCTGGGTCGAGGCCGGCTGCGAGATCCCACCGTTCTTCGACCCGATGATCGCCAAGGTCATCACCTGGGCAGCGAGCCGCGAACAGGCCAGCCAGGCGCTGGAGCAGGCCCTGGCCGATACGCGCCTGTATGGCGTGGAAACCAACCGCGACTACCTGCGGCAGATCATCCAGGACGCGCCCTTTGCCAGCGGCCAACCCTGGACCCGCTGCCTGGAAGGCCTGCAGTACCAGGCCGAAACCTTCGAAGTGCTCAGCGGCGGCACCCAGACCACCGTGCAGGACTATCCCGGCCGCCTCGGCTACTGGGCCGTGGGCGTGCCACCGTCCGGGCCGATGGACAGCCTGGCGCTGCGCCAGGGCAACCGCCTGCTGGGCAACCCGGAAGGCTGCGCGGGCCTGGAAATCACCATGAGCGGGCCACTGCTGCGCTTCAACAGCGAGGCCGTGGTGGCGGTCACGGGGGCGCAAATCCCGCTGACCCTCGACGGCGCCGCACAGCCGATGAACACCGCGCTGTACATTCCGGCTGGCGCCACCCTGGCACTGGGCACCATTGCCGGAGCCGGGGCACGCAGCTACCTGTGCCTGCGCGGCGGCCTGGACGTGCCTGAATACCTGGGCAGCCGCAGCACCTTCACCCTCGGTCAGTTCGGCGGACACGGCGGCCGCGCCCTGCGCGCCGGCGACGTGCTGCACTTCAACCCGCTGAGCGAGCGCAGCACCGGGCAGCGCATCGCCGACACCGACCTGCCGCAGCTGGGCGCGGTGCGCCACCTGCGGGTCATCTACGGCCCGCATGGCGCGCCGGAGTACTTCACCGCCGCATACATGGACACCTTCCTGGCCACCGACTGGGAAGTGCATTTCAACTCCAGCCGCACCGGCGTGCGCCTGATCGGCCCGAAACCCGAGTGGGTGCGCGCCGACGGCGGCGAAGCCGGCCTGCACCCGTCGAACATCCACGACAACCCCTACGCCATCGGCGCGGTGGACTTCACCGGCGACATGCCGGTGATTCTCGGCCCCGACGGCCCGAGCCTGGGCGGCTTCGTGTGCCCGGTCACCATCATCGAAGCCGACCTGTGGCAGCTCGGCCAGCTCAAGGCCGGCGACAAGGTGCGCTTCCACCCGGTAGACATCGCCAGCGCCCGCGCGCTGATCGGCAGCACCACACAGGCCAGCGACCAGGCCCCGCGCCCGGTCAGTGAACTGCCCAGCCCCATCGTGCTGGACATCGGCCACGCCGACACGCGCCTGGTAGCGCGGCTGTCGGGCGACACCCATCTGCTGCTGGAAATCGGCGCCGCCGAGCTGGACCTGGTGCTGCGCTTCCGTGGCCATGCGCTGATGCAGGCCCTGGAAGGCCTGGCGCTGGACGGGGTGATCGACCTGACCCCGGGCATCCGCTCGCTGCAGGTGCACTACCAGCCCGAGCGCCTGCCGCTGGCACGCCTGCTGGAAGTCGTCGCCGGCGAATGGGACGCGGTGTGCGCCGCCGGCGACCTGCAGGTGCCGTCGCGCATCGTGCACCTGCCGCTGTCGTGGGACGACCCGGCCTGCCAGCTGGCCATCGAGAAATACATGACCACGGTGCGCAAGGACGCACCCTGGTGCCCGAGCAACCTGGAGTTCATCCGCCGCATCAACGACCTGCCCAACCTCGATGAAGTGCAGCGCACGGTGTTCGACGCCAGCTACCTGGTGATGGGCCTGGGCGACGTGTACCTCGGCGCGCCGGTGGCTACGCCCCTGGACCCGCGCCACCGCCTGGTGACCACCAAGTACAACCCGGCGCGCACCTGGACCGCCGAGAACTCGGTGGGTATCGGCGGTGCCTACATGTGCGTGTACGGCATGGAAGGCCCCGGCGGCTACCAGTTCGTCGGCCGGACCCTGCAGATGTGGAACCGCTACCGCGAAGTCGCGGCGTTCGAGGGCAAACCCTGGCTGCTGCGCTTCTTCGACCAGATCCGCTTCTTCCCGGTCAGCGCTGAAGAACTGCTGCGCATCCGCCGTGATTTCCCGCTGGGCCGCTACCCGCTGCACATCGAGCAGAGTCACCTGAACCTGGCCGACTACCAGGCCTTCCTGGCCCGCGAAGCCGCTGGTATCGACGCCTTTCGCACCCAGCAGCAGGCGGCCTTCAACGCCGAACGCGAACGCTGGATCGCCAACGGCCAGGCCGACTTCGTCAGCGAGGAGAGCAGCGCGCCGGTCACCGAAGAGGCGCCACTGGCCGAGGGTCATCAGGGGGTCGACAGCCACATCGCCGGCAACCTCTGGCAGGTTCAGGTACAGCCCGGTGAACGGGTCGAGGCCGGTGCGGTGCTGGTGATCCTGGAGTCGATGAAGATGGAAATCCCGCTGCTGGCCCCGGTGGCTGGAACCGTACGGGAAGTACGCGTGCAGCCGGGTTCGGCGGTACGTGCCGGACAGCGCGTGGTGGTGCTGGAAGCCGATTGAGGCTAAGCGGCGATACGGGTCAGTCAGGCCGGGCAGGAGCGGCTTCAGCCGCGAAGCGACCGCATGTTCACAGCAAATGCAGTGAATTTCCCGGCGCTTTCGCGGCTAACGCCAATACTGATCTTTTAGACCAAAGCAATCCGAACTGGCGTCGCTTTTTGCTTTTCATGCATCGCCCTCACAGACGCCGCAAAACGCGACTTCGGTGCAGGCCGAGTGGAGGTGTCATGGAAGGGGGTAAGCCGGCAGGGAAGCCGGCTTAGGCGCACTGGGCCAGGGACGGCCCATTGCGCCGGCCCCCTGGAATGGCGCCGGAAGGAGGGAAGTCTGCCCGCAGGGCAGACCCAAGCCAGGAGCAATGGCTTTTGGTTACTTTTGGCCGAAACCAAAAGTAACCCGCCGTAAAGGCGGAAAGGTGACTAAAGGGCACTGATGCTGCGGCGGGTGTACCCGGTCCAGATAGCCTGCCATTCGCGAGTAAGCTCCAACGGTCTAACTGACCAGTATTGCGGCTAAAGCCGCTCCCGCGACCGCAAAACGCCCAATCAAAGGGTATTGGCCAAGGGGCTATACATAAATAGCCCCGCTGCCCTGCGTGACAGCTGCATAGTGGCCCGCCCGCCTGTGCGAGCCACTGCCATGATCGAGCCCACCACCGCCCTGCCCCCTGACACGCCCGGCGTGGCCCTGCTGCCGGGCCAGGACCGCGAACGCAGCGACGGGCTGCCGAGCGCCGACGCGTTCGCCCTGTCGCCTTTCCAGTACGTCACCACAGACGCTCGCTTACCGGACCTGCAGCCCGCGCCTCTGGCCGCCCCGCAGATGCCCAGGCGCCTGCGCCGGCTGCGTCAGAGCCTGGCCGGCCGGCTGCTGCATGGCACGCCGCTGCTGTTGAACGCCTTGCAACTGGAGATGGACCTGCCCGAACCCTGGCCCACGGTGGCCCGACGCAAGCTCGGTGAGTACTTGCGCGAACTCACCGGCCAGACGTTGGACCCCACCCGCCTGCGCATGGTGATCAAGGCGCCGCATCCCTGGGTCGATGACCAGGACATCGAACGTGACGACTATGCGCTGTCGCTGCTGGAACTCACCCTCGCCAGCGCCGACCCACGGCAACGGCTGGCCCTGCTCAAGGCGACCCAGACCCATGACGTCGCCATCGACGGCCTGCCGACGCTGACGGCTGGCAGCGCGCTGCGGCAGATCATCAAGCTCGACTGGCAGGGTGAACAACAACGCCGGCTCGAAGCCTTCTGGAAGGCGCATACCGCTACCTGGCGCGAACTGGCGCGCCTGGCGCTGCTCGATGAGCTGGAGCGACACTGGCATCGGCGCAGGATCAGCCACGACGGCCATCAGTTGACCCTGGATGCCATGGGCTATCGGCAATTACCCGAGGATCTCACCGCCTTCCAGCGCCGCAGGCAGCCTGAACGCTCTCAGCTGTGGCTGCTGTACCTGGAAGATGAAGCGGTGCCCGGTCTGTTCCAGGTGCGCTCGCACAACACCTCGCACTGCTTCATTCACCGGCCAGGCTCCGGGCTGTCGCCGATCGAATACATCAGTGACGACCCCGAGCACATGACCCGTCGCCTGATCGATGCCATGAACGCCTCGCCCCGGCACCGAGACTGGCTGGAGCAAAACCAGGCCTGGCTGGATGAACCGCTGCAGAGCCAGGCGCAGGTGGTAAGCGGCGATCTGTTCAACGCCCTGCAGCGCGCCAGCCGAAGCGCAGGCGAAGCGATCTGGTGTACCCCCGCCCAGGCCATGACGCTGCACCCGATACACCGTGCGCTGACCCTGGCCGGGGGCATGGACCTGTGGCAACCCTACCCGGCGCTGCTGCAGGCCTTACCCGCGCCTCAGAAGCTCGCCAGCCACTTGATGAAGGCTTGGCTGCAGGAGCAGTACGGGCTGGATCTGGACCCCAGGCAGGTGTTCGTGGCCTGGCGCCCCGGCAGCCAGGCCACGCCCTTGGGCCATGTACGCCAGGCCGGTAGCGCCATCCGTGTGCCGAGCGGTGAACCGCTCGACCTGCCGCAGGCGTTGATCGAGCGCTTTCAGGCCGTGGAGCCTGGCGGATACATCGATACGGGGGGGCACTGGGCGGTGTGGCATGACCCGAGCGGCAAGGGACAATGGCAGGCCACGAAGGAACTGCCCATCGAGGCGCGGGCGCTGGAACGGCATATCGCCGGAATCGACTTCCTGGCTCTGATGACGCAACGCATCGAAGCGTTCTGGGAACACCATCAGCAGGCTCTGGAGCGCACCTTGCGCACGGCGCTGGTTCATCAGGCGATCATCTGCCTCAAGCTGGGCCTGCTGAGCAGGCCCGCGTTCGACAGAATCGCCCTGGCGCTCGAAGATCCGCAGGCGCGCTGGACGGTGCTGGGCGTCCAGGTACAGAGTTCATTGTTCGAGGGCCTGGAACGCCAGCCCTGTGCCAGCCTGTTGCTGCTGATGGCAGCAGACGGCCACTCGCTTGTGCTCTACCAGGCAGGCCTGGCCAAGGCGTTCATGGAGTTCAGCGACGAGCCGGCACTGCATCGCTACCTGCGCCAGGCCATGGCCAACGAACAGTGGCGACAGGCGGTGCTGCAATATGTGCCGGACCGTCACCACCAACGCCTGGGCTACCTGCTGCGCTTCTGGGGCGGCGTGCAGGAGCAGGTGCCGCCAGCCTCGCTGCTGCACCCCTGGAGTGACCACTTCTACCACCCCGACCATCACCTGCCCCTCGAACATGGGCTGTTCCAGCAGGTCCTGCCGGCCGGCCCGCCCTTTGCCTTCATCTGCGAGACACTCAGGGCCAATGCCCTCGAGCGAGCCCGGCAGGTGATCGTCACGCCCGCCGAGCAAAGCCTGCGTCAGTGGCAGGCGGTCTTTCGTCACCTGCAATGGCTGGTCGCTCCCATGTCGCTGGTGCTGAGCCCGGCGGCCCTCGCCTCACTGGCCCTGGAGGTGGGCATGACCGCCCTGGATGTCGCCACCGCCCAACTGCCCGGCCACCGCTATCGGGAGAAGCAACAGGCGCTGCTCGCGCTGCTGAGCCTGGGGCTGTGGCGGATCGGCCCGGCCACCCCACGCCTGCTCGGTGCGTTGCACAAGATCACCACTGCTGCCCGGCAGCTGCCCGCTGCCAGCGCCGGGCGGGGCGCGGGGGCCTTGCTCAGCCGCATCAGAAGGCCGCGCCCGACCCACCTGGCGCCGTTCTTCCATACCGACAGGCTGCTCAAGCGCTGGACCATCGCCGCCCACCCGCAATTCGGCGGTGTCGCGGTGCACGCCTGGAAACTGGGGCGCAAGTTCCTGCTCTGGACCTCGGAGCGCGGGCAGGCCAGGACTCTGGTGGTCAGCACCCACGGCTACTACCTGCCGTGGAGCAGGACCGTCGCCATTCCCAACGGCACCGAGATCCGCACCTTCGCACCGCATCAGCATGTTCTGCTCGATCCGGGCCTGCATCAGGTAGTCCGCCAGCGCAGCAGCGCTTTTGCATTGTCCACGACAGCCGGCAACACCCCACTGGCGACGCTGCCGCCCTTGGTCATGACCGACAGGCTGATGGCCGGCACCTCGAAGCTCGGGCGCTTGAAGAACTACACCCTGAGCAAATACCAGGGCTCGGGCAGCGAGACCTATGTCGATGTCAGCCACAGCGTACGCAACAGCCATGCCGCGACTTTTCCCGGTCTGCCCCCGGCCACGCCCATGGATGTGCTGACCGTGCGCAACCGCTTCGGCACCCGGCCGCCGAACTTGGAGGAACTCTTCGACACGCTGGCCGACCAGGGCATTCACTACGACCGGATTCTTCTGGTGCACTGCCGCTGCGCGGCCATCGATGCGCTGTTGAAGCGGGCGCCGGTGTATTCCGTGCCGATTCAGCCGACAGACATGCCAATCACGCCGTAAAGTGCACCCGGCGCGATAGTGGCCCCATGGACTTTTCGTCTACTATGCCGCTCCTTGGAGCCGTTCAGTCTGGAAGACGCATGCCTTTTGCTTCTGCTGTCACCTCGCAACGTCGCGTGCTACTGGCGGTGGTCATACTGCTGGCAGCAGGCTTTCTGGCGACCTCGCTGCTGAGCTACCACGCCTCGCGCGAGTCGATCCGCAACGGCATCATCGACACCGAGCTGCCGCTGACCTCCGACACGGTGTATTCCGAGATCCAGAAGGATCTGATCCGCCCGGTGCTGATCGCCTCGATGATGTCCCGCGACACCTTCATGCGTGACTGGGTCGTGGACGGCGAGCGCGATACCGGGCGCATGACTCGTTACCTGCGCGAAGTCATGGATCACTACGGCGCCTTCACCTCGTTCTTCATCTCCGACGCCACCCAGACCTACTACCAGGCCAAGGGCGTGCTGAAGAAGATCAATCCTCAGGAACCCCGCGACGCCTGGTATTACCGGGTGCGCGACATGCAGGAACCCTACGAGATCAGCTTCGACCCGGACATGGCCAATCAGGACAAGCCGACCTTCTTCATCAACTACAAGGTGTTCGACTACCAGAACCGCTTCATCGGTGCCGCCGGTGTGGGCCTGACGGTGGATGCAGCGGTCAAGCTGATCGACCACTACCAGAAGCGCTACGACCGCAGCGTGTACTTCGTCGACACCAAGGGACTGGTGGTGCTCACCGGCACCCGCACTGACACCGAAGGCCCCAGGGTCGGCCAGACGCTGCTGGACTTGCCGGTACTCAACGGTCACCAGCAGGTACTGACCGAAGCGAAACAGGGCACCTTCGAATACAACGTCTACGGCACCGGACATTTCGTCAACGTACGCTTCATTCCGGAACTGAACTGGTTCCTGTTCGTCGACAAGCGCGAAACCATGGCCCTGAACGGCATCCGCCACTCGCTGTACCTGAACCTGTTCATCTGCCTGGTGGTGACCGCCCTGGTCGTGGTGCTTCTGAATCGCACCCTGCGCCGCTACCAGAAGCGCCTGGAGGCCCAGGCCACCCTCGACAGCCTGACCGGCCTGCCCAACCGCCGCGGCTTCAACCTGCTGGCCGGCCATGCGTTGAGCGGCAACGGCCCGGTGACCGCCCTGCTGCTGGACCTGGACCATTTCAAACGCCTCAACGACACCCACGGTCACCTGGCCGGCGATGCGGTGCTGGCCGGTTTCGCCCAGGATCTCAAGAGCTGCCTGCGGCAATCCGACGTGATCTGCCGGTGGGGCGGCGAGGAGTTCATCGTGCTGCTCAAGGACAGCGACCTGGCCGGCGCGCAGCGGGTCGCCGAGCAGATTCGCCAGTTGGCCGAGCGCCACGAGTACTCGTTCGCCGGTATCATCCAGCAGGTCACGGTCAGCGTCGGCCTGACCCAGCGCTACCCGCAGGACAGCCTGCAGGACCTGATCGCCCGCGCCGACCGGGCGCTGTACCGCGCCAAGCTCAATGGGCGCAACCAGGTGTGCATCGAAAGGCCCAAACCGGCATGACCGACCTCGACCCGAACCTGTGCCCCGTGTGTGGGCAAAGCAACCGTTGCAGCCTGGCCGAGCCGCGTACTGCAACCCGCCCCTGCTGGTGCTTCGAGGTGACCATCGACCCGGCGCGCCTGGCCATGCTGCCAGACGAGCTGCGCAATCAGGCCTGCCTGTGTCCACGCTGCGCCCGCCTGGCGAATGCCGCTGACGCCGGCGACGACTGAACCATGCGCCTGGACCGTTTTCTCGGCAACCTGCCACGCTTCAACCGCCAGCAGGTGCGCCTGCTGCTGGTCGCCGGACGGGTGCAGGTCGATGGCCAGGTGGCCCGCGACCCGTTGCACGAAGTGCGCGAGTTCAGCCGCGTGGAACTGGACGACGAACTGCTGCAGGCAGGACGGCCGGCACGTTACTACATGCTGCACAAGCCCAAGGGCTGCGTCAGTGCCACGGTCGACCCGCAACACCCCACGGTACTGGACCTGCTGGACGTGCCGCAGCGTGATGAGCTGCACATCGCCGGACGCCTGGACTTCAACACCACCGGGCTGATGCTGTTGACCAACGACGGCCAGTGGTCGCGCCGCTTGACCCAGCCGCAGACCAAACTGCCCAAGGTGTATTACGTGGAAACCGAACGCCTGATCGACGAAGGTTACGTGGCGCGCTTCGCCGAGGGCTTCTACTTCGCCTTCGAAGGCATCACCACGCAACCCGCGCAGCTCGTTCTGCTGGGTCCGCGCCAGGCGCGGCTGAGCATCGTCGAAGGCCGCTACCACCAGGTCAAGCGCATGTTCGGCCACTTCGACAACAAGGTGCTGGTGCTGCACCGCGAAAGCATGGGGCCGTTGAGCCTGGATAACAGCCTGGCCCCAGGCCAGTTCCGTGCCCTGACAGCCCAGGAAATCCGCGCCATCTGACCGTCAGTCGGACGCCTTGCCCCTGAATGTGACTTCATACGAACGGCACTTGCGGGTTCCGGGATCGGCTGCTTGAATCCAAACGTCGGTCCACATGTGACCGGCGAGTCATACCCGCATTCTAAGAAACCTTTTTGCCGTACCGGGCCCCTCGGGCCCACGACAAATCGCCCGCCTAAAAACAATACCTGTCGGACAGATGGTTCGGATCGACATGGGCTTTTGACCGAGGCATATGCCTACCTGTCACGAAACCCGTGCAAATTGATTTGCGCGCACCCTTGTCTACGCCAGGAGAAGACATATGAGGCCAGAAACAGCTGTGCTCGATATACAGGGACAGTTCAGGGTTTACACGGAGTGTTATCGCGCAGATGCCGCAGAGAAGACCATCGTCATGGTCAACGGCTCACTGGCCACTACGGCATCTTTCGCGCAGACCGTTCGCAACCTTTACCCGCAGTTCAACGTGGTGCTCTACGACCAGCCCTATGCGGGCAAGTCCAAGCCGCACAACCGCCACGAGACACCGCTGACGCGCGAGATGGAAGGCCAGATCCTGCTGGAGCTGATCGACCACTTCAATGCCGAGTACGTGATGTCGTTCTCGTGGGGCGGCGCACCGACCCTGGTGGCCCTCGCACAGCGGCCCAAACGCATCGAGAAGGCGGTGATCAGCTCGTTCTCTCCGGTCATCAACGAAGCGATGCTCGATTACCTGCTGCGCGGTGTGAAACACCTTGGCGAGCACAATCGCTACGAGATCGGCCAGTTGATCAACAGCACCATCGGCAAATACCTGCCGTCGCTGTTCAAGCGCTTCAACTACCGGCACGTCAGCAGCCTTGACCTGCACGAGTACGACCAGATGCACTATCACGTCAGCCAGGTGCTGGAAATCGATCCGCAGAACTACCTGACTGCGGCCAGGAACATCAACGTACCCGTACTGTTCATGAACGGCTCGCTCGACGAGTACACCAGCGCTGCCGACGCACCGCGCTTCGCCGAACACGTGCAGCACAGTCATTTCATCACCATCCAGGGCGCCGGCCACTTTCTGGACATGGAAAACAAGGCCGCCTGTCGCGACTCGAAGAATGCCGTGCAGGCGTTCCTCACCCCGCAGCCTTCGGCCAGCCGCGCAGCGCGTTACGCTTACGAACCCATCCAGGGCAACCATGCATTCGCCTTTTGAATCGTCACTACCCGCAACCCGGTTGCAAGCGCATTCGCCGATGTCCATCCCCTCCACCGGCCAGTGCGGCTTGCAGCCAGGATTGCAATCAGTGCTTCAATTCACCCGCCCGATCTGATACAAAGTCAGCCGCTTAGCGCGGGTGTCGTATAATGGCATTACACCAGCTTCCCAAGCTGATTACGCGGGTTCGATTCCCGCCACCCGCTCCAGCCTCCTGCCGATCCTTACCTCTTCCCCGATAGCCCCGAAGCCATGCAGTAACGGCTTTGGCTATTCGCCCCGGCCGCAGCGAAGCGCAATGCAGGGCGAAACGAACAGCTCGCCGCGCCACGCGCCCTTCAGGGTCCTGCAGCCGACCACCGCCCACATCACCACCAGCATGGCCACCAGCCCCGTGCCCAGGTCCTGGAAGAATGCCGAGTGCAACTCGTACCCCAGTTTCAACGTGGTGAGCGCATAGACGCCCAGCGGAAAGGTGTAGCCCCACCAGCCCAGGTTGAACGCAATGCCCTCGCGCAGGTAGCGCGCGGTGATCAACATGGCCAGGATCATCCACCAGGCGCCCAGGCCCCAGAACAGCACGCCGGCGATCAGGCCCAGGCCGGCGGCAACGGTGGCCACGGCGGGCAGGCCCTGGGCGGCGAACACGCTCGGTGCGTGGCTGCCCAGCAACAGCATGCCCAACGCCGCCGTACCCACCGGGCCCAGGGCCAGCCAGCTCGACGCGGCCATGCTCTGGTGGGGCAGTTTGTGCAGGGCCAGGCGCAGCAGCAAAATCACCAGCACGCTCAGCGCCACCGGCACCGAATAGGCCCATAGCACGTAGCTGGTGATGACTGCCTGCAACTGCGCGGCCGGGTTGTCCAGATGCGGCACCAGCAGCGCACCGCTGGCAGCCGCCACTTCGGCGGCCACCACCGGCAGCAGCCACACGGCGGTCATCTGTTCGATGCTGTGCTGCTGGCGGGTGAACATCATGTACGGCACCAGCACACCACAGGCCAGGGCCATGACCACATCGACCCACCACAGCCCATACGCCAGCGAGACCATCTCGGCCCCCCAGCGCGGCACGCCGTACTGCAGGCAGCCGTTGACCAGCGTCGCCAGGCCCATGGGAATGGTGCCGAGGAACATCGACACGGTCGGGTGCGCGAAAATGCGCCGCGCCTCGTTGCCATACAGGCACCAGCGGCTGGCGTACACCAGGCTGAACAGCAAGAACAGCGCGGCATTGAACAACCACAGGCACTCGCCGAGCTGGCGCAGGAACGGTGTGCTCACCGGTACCTGCCCCAGTGCAAGCGACAGGATGCCGGTGCCCATGGTCACCGCGAACCAGTTGGGAGTGAATTGCCGCACCACTTCGCGCGGGTGCGGTAAGGCCTGAAATGGCCGTGGCAGGCCGAAGGGCAATGGGGTCTGGAACGGCGTCATGGACGAATCCTCGTAGGAACGAGGCTTCAGGCTAAGATTGATCGATCAACCTTAAAAACGAATAATTCCGCTATCTTCTAGCGAATTAACGGGTAAGCACTTTGCGCCTCAACCTTCGTCAGTTGCAGATTTTCTGCGCCATCCATGACACCGGCAGCACCACGGCGGCTGCCGCCCTCGTGGCGCTTTCGCAATCGGCCACCAGTGCCGCCCTCAACGAGCTGGAACAAAGCCTGGAAACCCGGCTGTTCGACCGGGTCGGCAAGCGCCTGGTGCTCAATGACAACGGCCGCGCCCTGCTGCCCCAGGCGCGGCAGATGCTCGACATGGCGCGGCACATCGAAAGCGACTTGCGGCCTGCGGCTGCAAGCCCCCGACGCTATCTGCGCATCGGCGCCAGCAGCACCATCGGCAATTACGTGCTGCCGCGCCTGGTGCGCCGCCTGCGCGATGCCATGCCGAACCTGCGCCTGGAGGTGCGTATAGGCAACAGCCGGGAAATCGCCAGCCTGGTCGCCGGTTTCCAGCTCGACGCCGGGCTGATCGAAGCGCCGTGCCACGAAGCGCAACTGAACGCCGAACCCTGGCTGGTGGATGAACTGTTGCTGGTAGCCGGTGCCGACCACCCCCTGGCGCAACAGGCCGAGGTCGGCCTCGGCGCCTTGAGCCGCGCTGAGTGGCTGCTGCGCGAACCCGGTTCGGGCACCCGCGAAGAGGTCGAACACCTGCTGCTGCGGCACCTGCACGACCTGGGCGAGATGCACGAAGTCGGCAGTTCGGAAGCGATCAAGAACACCCTGGTGCAGGGCATCGGCGTCAGTTGCCTGTCACGCTGGGTGGTGGGCGACATGCTCGACGACGGGCGCCTTCGCGTACTGGCGACCGAACTGCCACCGCTGACCCGGCGCTTCTTCATGCTGCGCCACCAGGACAAGTTCGTGTCGGCGGCGCTGGAGAGCTTCTGGCGGCTGTGCCAGGGCTTTGCCCACTGACCGCGGCGGAAGGGCCACCTGCCGCGTCGCCCTTCGACAACCTGAAGTCAGTGATGCGGCAATGCCGTGGCCGAGCCCGCCGCGCGTGCCGAATCGCTGGCCGGGCGTGACAGCATGGCGGCGATGCCCGCTATCAGGGCCAGGCCCCCGATGAAGCAGGCCACCGGCAACCAGCCGCCGTCCTGGCGCAGCAGCGCGTAGCACAGGCTGGGGGAAAAGCCGGAGACGATGAAGCTCAGTTGCGTAGCCAGGCCAACCCCGGTGTAGCGCACGCGGATGCTGAACATCTCGGCATAGAACGATGGCCACAAGGCATTCGGTGCGCTGTACAGAATGCCCTTGAGCAACACGGTGGCGAGAACGATCAACGCAATGTGCCCGGTGGTGATCGACCACAGGAACAGGAACACCCCGGCGCAGCAAGCCAGCGAACCGATGACGAAGATGCGCTTCTTGCCGATACGGTCGGCAAGCAGGCCGAACAGCGGCTGACAGATCAGGGCCACCACCTGGCTCGCGGCGATCGCCGAGAGCATCGAGGCGCGGTCTACGCCATTGTTGTTGGAGGCCCAGGACAAGCCGAAGATCATCACCAGCGACGACACGGCGCAGATCAGCGCACAACAGAACACCGTGACGAACGCCCGTGATTCCTTGCTGAACATTTCCACCACGGGCGCATGCTGCGGCTCGCTCTTCTGAGCCGCGAATTCCGGGCTTTCATCCACACCCCGGCGGATGATCCAGGTGCCCGCGACCATCAGCGCACTGAGCAGGAAGGGGATCCTCCAGCCCCAGGCCAACAGTTGCTCTTCCGACAGCAGCGAGAGCGGGATGAACACCGATGTGGCGAGGATCGAGCCCATCGAAGCACCGTTGATCAGCCAACTGGTGTAGAAGGCTTTTTTCTGGCCCGGTGCGTGCTCCATGGTCAGCAGGCTGGCGCCGACCTGTTCCCCGCCCGCCGACAGGCCCTGCAGCAGACGGCACAGCACCAGCAGGGCCGGAGCCCATGCACCGATGCTGGCATGGGTGGGCAGCAGGCCGATCAGGGTGGTTGCCAGGCCCATCAGCAGCAGGGTCATCATCAACACCTGCTTGCGGCCGATCCGGTCTCCCAGGTGGCCGAACAGCAAGGCCCCGACCGGCCGGGCGATGTAGCCCACACCGAAAGTCGCCAGGGCCGCCAGGGTTCCGGCCATCGGGTCGGTGGACGGGAAGAACAGCTTGCTGAACACCAGCGCGGCGGCCGATCCGTAGATGAAGAAGTCGTAGTACTCCACCACGCTGCCGAGGAAACTGCCGAAGGCAGCCCGACGGGCCATGCGGGGGTCTCTGGGTTGTGTGTCGTTCATGGGTCAACCTTTTCTTGTCTTTGTGATGGTTGCGAATCAGCACGGATACTCAGCGACCGAAGGGCGCCAACTGGCTACCGCCGCACACATGGATGACCTCGGCGGTGATGAAGGCTGCGTCCGGGCTGGCCAGGAACGCCGTGGTTCCGGCGATGTCCTCGGGGGTGGTCAGGCGCTTGAGCGGGGTACTGGCGATGCTCCCTTCGGCCATCAGCTCGAAGCTCGCCGCATCCCGGCCATCGAGCGTGAAGGCCGACGGCAACAAGCCTGGCGCGATGGCATTCACCGTGACCTGCAGCGGCGCCAGTTCACGGGCCATGGACCGGGTCAGGCCGACCAGGCCGGCCTTGCAGGCCACATAGGCCGGAGGACCGCCGGCGACCCAGCAGCGCGATACCATGTTGATCACCCGCCCACCCGCACCGCTGGCCTTCCAGTAAGGTGCGACCCGCTGGCACAACAGTGCCGGGCCGCGCAGGTTGACGGCCATCATGTGATCCCAGCGAGCCGCGTCGAAGTCGAAGATCGAGCCTCGATGGTTGACCGCCGCATTGTTGACCAGCACATCGATGCGCCCGAAGGCCGCACCGGCCTCCTCGACCATGGCGGCGATGCAAGCTGCGTCGCCCATGTCGGCGTACAACGGCAGCGCACGCTGGCCAGGCAGGGCCGGCAACGCGCCCGCCAGTTGCCGGGCAGCAGGCAGGTCGATGTCCACCGCCACCACATGCAGGCCGTCACGCCACAGGCGCTGGCAGATCGCTCGCCCCAGCTCGCCTGCCGCCCCGGTGACCAGCGCGACACGGCGCTCAGAAGGAGAAGTGTTCATGGGCGCGAGGCCTCCCGTTGTCGATGAGGGCGTTGGTAGCAGGCAGGGCATCGAGGCCCAGGTAGTGCATGAGCAGATCGCGATTGCGCAGCAGCTTGCTGTGGTCGTCGTACTGGCAGGAAAAGTCTTCGATGCTGACCCAGTCAGCGAAGCCATTGCGCGCCAGGGTGGCCAGCATGTCGTGCAGCGGCAGCACCCCTGCATCGGGCGGGCACCATTCCCATTTCCAGCCGCAGCCAGGTGCCTGAGGGCTGTAGGCGACATTCTTCACCTGCACATGAGCCAAGTGTTCGCCCATCAGGTCAAGGGACAGTTGCACGTCTTCGCGGCCTTCGATGGCCAGGTTGCCCATGTCGTAGATGATGCCCAGGTGGCGGGCCGGATAGTGCTCGGCGATGCGCATGGCCAGAGACGGGCTGGAGCAGATGGTGCGCTGGTGGACTTCCAGCGCCAGCTGTACGCCCTGCTCGGCCGCACGCGGCACCAAGCGGTCGAGAAAACGGCGCATGCGCGCCAGTGCATCGGCATAGCGCTGTTCTTCGTAGCTGGGGGCCCACAGCCGCAGCCGGGCATGGCCGGCCAGTTCGGCAAGGTCGATGAGCCGCCAGGCCTGCTCCAGATCGCCTACCGGCAGGTACGGGCTGAGACCGAAGATCTGCAGGCCCAGCGCCTGGCAGCGCCGGCTGATGCGCTCGACTGCGACGGCATCGGGCGCGATGGTGCAACGATTGTTGAGCCGAGCATCCCATGGGCGGCTGGGGTCGAGCTGAGCGGTGTCGGCGACACGCCACTCGACGCCCTGATAACCCAGGCGGGCCAGTTCATCGGCCAGGGCCTCGGGCGCGAGGCTGGGCAGCGATGCACTGGAAGCCCCGAGACGCAGTGCGGGCGGATGCATGGGGAAAGTCCTTGGTTCGTTGTTGTAGCCGGGATACTAAGTCAAACCAAGGGTTGATTAAATTGATATAAAGTCCGTCATAACTCAACCTGCAGCTCAACCAAAGTCAGGACTTCTGCGCGTGAATCTCTCTTCGATCAACCTGCGTCACTTCCGCGTGTTTCTCGCCGTGGTGAACAGCGGCAGCCTGGCTACTGCGGCCGGCCTGCTGCACATCACCCTCTCGGCCGTTTCCAAAAGCCTCAAGGAACTGGAACAGCAATTGGGTGTGCAATTGCTGGTGCGCGGGCGCAAGGGGGTGCGGCTGACGCAGGCTGGCGAGCGCTTCCACCAGCATGCCGCACAGACCCTGAGCAGCTTCAGCCAGGCCTTGGAACAACCTCTGAGCAGCCCCGAGGCCCCGCCCCTGCTACGTATCGGCGCCCTGCCCACCGCCGCCGGCTACATGTTGGCGCCGGTGGTGGCACAGATGCGCCAGCATTACCCGCACGTCAGGGTGCAGGTGCTGTCCGGCGTCTACGACTATCTGGTGGGTAAACTGCGCACCGCCGACATCGACCTGATCGTCGGCCGCCTGATCGGCCGTGACATGCTCGGTGTGGTATTCGAGGCACTCTACGAAGAGGAACTGCTGATGGTGGTGCGCACCGATCATCCGCTAGCCAGCCGTGATCGACTGCGCCTGGACGACCTGCGCCCCTACGTGCTGCTGGCCTCGCCGCAAGGCACCCTGGTGCGCATCAGCGTCGACAATTTCCTGCTTTCGGAAAACGCCGGCGAAGGCCTGCAGCTCTTCGAGTCGCTGAGCGAAACCTTCTCACGGGTGTACGTGCACGACCACGACGCGGTGTGGTTCGTACAACGCGGCGTGGTCGACCTCGATCTGCGCCAGGGCCTGGTCAAGGCCCTGCCCTTCGCCAGCCCGCTACTGCGCGCGCCGGTGGGTTTGACCACCCCCACCGACCGGCCGCTGTCCGACGTGGCGCGGCACTTTACCGAGCTGTTGCGCAGCTGGGCCCGCCAACAGGCTGCCAAGCCTTGAGCCCGCTCAGATCCACACGTCATTCTGTGCGGTGCGCTCACCACCTTCGTGCCCGGTGTTGAGCACCCCGCGTGGCTCGATGAGCATCAGCTGTACCTCCTGTTCGGCAAAGGGCTTGTGCTCCACGCCACGGGGCACCACATAGAGTTCGCCGGGCTTGACCAGCACATGGCCGTCGCGCAGGTCGATGCGCAGAGTGCCGTCCAGCACCAGGAAGGTTTCGTCGGTATCGGCATGGCTGTGCCAGATGAAGTCGCCCAGTACTCGCACGACCTTGAACTGGTAGTCGTTCATCTCGGCGACCACGCGGGGCGTCCAGAAGCCGTCGATCAGAGAGACCTTGTGCTGCAGGTTGATGGCGGACGATGGGGTTGCATTCATGACAGCGACACTCCTTTGGGATCAAGTGTCGCCAGCCTAAGGCAGCGGTGTGCCCGGCTTCTTGTACGATCCTGCACGTTCCGCCCGGCCGGCGCAGCCCTGCATCTTCAACCAGCGCGCCGGTGACAGGCCGTAGCACTGCACGAACTGGCGGGTCATGTGGCTCTGATCGAAGAAGCCTGCCGCCAGCGCGGCCTCGACCAGATTGAACCCCGTCCTGAGCAGTTGCCGGCACAGGTCCAGGCGCCGCAGCGTCACGTAGCGGTAGGGGCTGGTGCCGAACAGCGCGCGGAAATCCCGCGACAGGCTCCAGCGCTCCCGGCCGCTGACCTGCTCCAGGTCTTCCAGGGTGATGCTCGCGCCCAACTGCGCATGGATGTATTCCCGTGCGCGCTGCGCGGCGCGCCAGTCGAAGCTGCGCCGCCCGCGCGGCTTACCGGCCACCGCCTGCAGGGCATGGGCCAGTTCGAACAGCGCGTCCTGTTCTTCCAGCGCCTCCAGCGGACGATCCAGGGCCTGCACGAAGGCCTCGCTGGCACGGTACAGACGCGGGTCTGCGCTGAGGCCGCCTTCGATGAACGGCAGCGGCTGGCCGCCCAGCACTTGCTGGATGAGTGCCGGCTCGACGTAGATCATCCGGTAGTGAAAGCCGGCTTCCGTGCCGGCCATGCCGTCATGCAGCTCATCGGGGTGCAGCACCATGGTGCCGCCCGGCAGGCTGTGGCGCAGACTCTTGCGGTACAGGAAGCTCTGTACCCCGTTCAGGGTGCGGCCAATGGCGTAGGTGTCGTGACGGTGTGGATCATAGCCGTGGCCACCGAAGTACGCCTCGATGCGCTCGATGCGCGACGGGTGGCGGCTGTGCCGCACCCAGTCAGCGGGGCGTGCCATTGATCAACTGCGCAATGGGCTCGACCACGCCATTGGCCAACGGCAGGTCGGGGTTGCCGTAGGCGGCGACGTTGGCGTCATGATCGCCGGGCGGCACGGCCTTGAGCACATGGTTGACGCCGGGCAGGATGCGCAGCAGCGACCCGGGCCGGGCGGCGTTCAAGGCCTTGGCGTCCTGCACCGAAACCTGCAGGTCGTTGTCGCCCTGGATGATCAGCACCGGTTTGTTGATCCGCGACACCAGCAGCGCCGGGTCCTGGGCAAAACCGCTGATCAGGAAACCCTGCACCTCGGGGCGCAACAGCGGTTGCAGCGACGCCGGCACGTCCTTGACCGGCACCCCGCGCTGCAGCGAATCGATGATCGCCAGGGCGGCATCCAGCTGGCCACGATCCACCGGGTTGCGCTGCAACTGGCTGCGCAGCACCTGGCCCATCGGTCGCCCTGGCGTGGCGAGCAGGATCAGGCCGCACAGGTCGGGGTTGTTCTGCGCCGCCATCAGCGCCACCAGCCCACCTTCGCTGTGCCCCGCCAGCCACACGCAGCGGTAGCGGTCGCGCTGGGTCAGAAAGCTCATCCACAGGCGCACGTCGCTGGCGTAGTCCTGCATCGTGACCTGATTGGGGTTGGCGATGGCGGCGCGGCTGGCGAACAGCCCGCGCTTGTCGATGCGCAGGCTGCCGATGCCCTGCGCGGCCAGGCCCTGGGCGAGCAGGCGGTAGGCGCCGGCACGAATGCCCAGCGGGTTATTGCCGTCATGGTCGGTAGGGCCGGAGCCAGGCACGATCAGCACCATGGGCGCCTGCGGGTCGCTCACCGCCAGCAGGCTGCCCACCAGCGGCCCTTGAGGGCCGGGTACTTCCAAGGTCTGCTCGGCGAACACCATCGGCGAAAGCAACGCCAGTTGCAGCAACAGCACCCTAGTCCACTTCATGCAGGTCTCTCGTACTCGAACCGGGCCCTGAGCATCGGCCCCGCCGCGCATGCTGCCTGCTGCCCGGGAGAATGGCAAATACCCATGAGCGCTCGTGCGGCCCGTCGTCACCGCAGATAGGAACGCAACAGCTTGGCAACCTGGTCGATCTCGGCCTGACGCTGCTCGGCGCTCGCCTCGTTGTCACCCAGATGGTCGCGGATATGCCCCTCCATGACTTCCGCCATCAGGCCATTGACCGCGCCACGAATCGCGGCGATCTGCTGCAGGATCGCCAGACAGTCCTTTTCGCCTTCCAAGGCGGTTTCCAGCGCGGTGGCCTGGCCGCGGATCTTGCGGACCCGGGTCAGCAGTTGCTTCTTGCCGGTGATGGTGTGTGCCATTGTCTTTCCTCAAAACTATACTGGGGTATAGTATATGCCTTTCTATTTCGGAACCCCTCGCCATGCCCTCCCCCGCTCGTCACTGCCTGCACGTTCATGGTTTCCACCAGACCAATCTGTCGGCCGAACGCAAGACCCGACTCGCGGTATGGATCACGGCGGTGATGATGCTCGTGGAAATCGTGGGTGGTTGGCAATTCAATTCCATGGCCTTGCTCGCCGATGGCTGGCACATGAGCTCGCACACCCTGGCCCTGGGCCTGTCATTGTTCGCCTATGCCGCCGCGCGACGCCTGGCCGGCGACCCGCGCTTCACCTTCGGAACTTGGAAGCTGGAGATCCTCGGCGGCTACACCAGCGCCATCCTGCTGCTGGGTGTCGCCGGGCTGATGGCCTTCCAGTCGGTGCAACGCCTGCTGCAACCAGGCCCCATCCATTATGACGAGGCCATCGCGATTGCCGTGGTCGGGCTGGGCGTGAACCTGCTGTGCGCCTGGCTGCTGCGTGACGAGCATCACCACCACGGTCATGGCCACGATCACCACGCCCATGACCACGATCATCACGCTCACGATCATCAACATCATGACCTGAACCTGCGCTCGGCCTACCTGCATGTCATCGCCGATGCCGCGACCTCCGTACTGGCGATCATCGCCCTGCTGGCCGGCAAGTTCTGGGCCGCCGCCTGGCTCGACCCGGTGATGGGCCTGGTCGGCGCGATACTGGTGGGGGTATGGGCCAAGGGCCTGCTGCGCGACACCGGCCGGGTCCTGCTGGATGCAGAGATGGACGCGCCGGTGGTGCAGGAAGTACGCGAGGTGATCGATCAATTGCCGGTGGCGGCGACCCTCACCGACCTGCATGTCTGGCGGGTCGGCAAGGACCGTTACGCCTGCATGCTGAGCCTCGACAGCCGTGAACCGCTGCTGGCCCACACGGTGCGCGAAGCCTTGGCGATACACGAGGAACTGGTTCACGTGACGGTGGAAATCAACCGCCATTGAGCGTCCCGCCCGGCTGCCCGCGCCTCTGCGCACGGGCGGCCGGCACGTCTTACTTGAAGCGATAACTGGTGCTGAACATCAGCATGCGCGGGTCGCCGGGGAAGCACTGGGCGCTGCTGGCGCAACTGGCGACGTAGTCCTTGTTGGTCAGGTTGCTGCCGTTGACCGCGAAGCGCCACGGGCCGGTCTTGTAGTCGACCATCATGTCGTAGAGCGTGTAGTCGGGCGAATCGAAGCTGTTGGCCTGGTCGCCGGCCTGCTCACCGATATAACGCACGCCGGCGCCGACACCCAGACCCGGCAATACGCTGGACAGGTCGTAGCGCAGCCAGGCGTTGGCCATGTGCTCGGGCACCTGTACCGGGCGGTTGCCCTGGAAACCGTCGTTGCTCTTGGTGATCTCGGCATCGATGTAGCTGTAGGTGGCGATGAGGTCGAGCTTTTCAGTAAGTCGGCCATGCAGTTCGACCTCGGCGCCGCGATGGCGCTGCTCGCCCACCTGCACGCTGAAGCCACTATTGTTCGGGTCGGTGGTGGTAACGTTCTGGCGCTTGAGGTCGTACAGCGCGAAGGTCACATCGAAGGCCTGGCCCGGCGACTGGTACTTCAGGCCGATCTCAGTCTGCTCGCCGGTTTCCGGCTCGAAGGTCTTGCCATTGGCATCGCTGCCGGTCACCGGCACGAACGACTCGCTGTAGCTGATGTACGGCGACCAGCCGCTGTCGAAGGCGTAGAGCAGGCCGACCCGGCCGGTGGTGGCGTTCTCGTCGGTGCTGGTGCGCGTACTGCCACGGTGCGACTTGAGTTCCGACTCGTCGTGGCGCAACCCCAGCAGCAGGTTCCAGCCGTCACCGAACTTGATCTGGTCCTGCAGATACAAGCCACCTTGCTGCAGGTCTTCGGTGCCGCTGGTGTTGGCCTGGAAGGTCTTGGCGCCCGGGCTGACGTTGTAGTTCGGGTTGTACAGGTCGATGGCCGCCAGGGTCGAGGTGTGGCGTGTGTCGTCGGTGTGGAAATCGAACCAGTCCAGGCCCACCAGCAGATCGTGGCTGAATGGCCCGGTGTCGAGCAGCACGTTGAGCTGGTTGTCCATGGTGAACACTTCGCCCTTCACGTCGCGCCACTGCACCTGGCGGTTGTAGTTGCGCTTGTTGGCCGCCAGGGTGGTGGGGCTGGAGAAGGCGCCATCCAGGTCATATTCGGTGTAGCGCAGCTTCTGGCGGAAGGTCACGTCGGGGGTGAAACGGTGCTCCAGCTCGTAGCCGAACATCTGCTGCTCGGTGGTGTAGTCATCGATGCCCGGCACGCCGACGAAGCGGTCCCGGTCGATCTTGCCGTTGGGGTTACCCAATACCGTGCCCTCGGCCGGCAGGCCACGAATCGGCACGTAATGGCTTTTCTGGTAGCTGGCCAGCAGGGTCAGACTGGTGTCGTCGTTGATGTCCCAGGTCAGCGACGGCGCAAAGTAGCTGCGGTCGCGGTCGACGTAGTCGACGATGTCATCGCTCGAGGAATACAGCCCCACAAGCCGGTAGCGCAGGCTGCCGTCTTCATTGAGCTTGTCCGAGACGTCTGCGGTGTACTTGCGCTGCCCGTAGTTGCCCAGGCCCATGCCGACCTCGGCGAACGCCTCGTCGGTGGGTCGCTTGCTGACCTGATTGATCAGCCCACCCGGAGCGATCTGCCCATAGAGAATCGACGCCGGCCCCTTGAGCACCTCGATACGCTCGAAGGCGAACGGGTCGCTCTGGATCCACATGTCCGAGTCGGTGCGCATGCCGTCGACGAACTTGTAGGCGCTCTGCACGAAGCCACGCACGATGAAGTCATCCAGCCCGCGACGGCCGCGCTGCCCGGCGTTGACCCCAGCGGTGTAGCGCAGGCTTTCGGCCAGCGACTGGGCATTCTGGTCGCGCAACTGCTCGCTACCGATCACCGAGACCGCCTGCGGCGTCTCGTTCAGCGCGGTGTTGGTCTTGGTCGCGGTCTGCGCACGGTCGGCCTTGTAGCCGGTAAATGGCGCGGTAGCGGACGTCTGCCCCAGGGTGGCCTGCACATTGGTTTCCGGAAGCTCCAGGACCTGGCCGGCCTGCGCGGGAGCATTATCGGCCAGTACTGCTGGGCTGAAGGCCAACAGACCAAGGGCCGTGCCACGCGCAGCCGTGGCGAAGGGGCGGGAGAAATACCGCATTAGGAGGCTCCTCGGAGAGCGTACGAATGGAATCGGTGGATGCCCGCTCCGAAGAGGTTGAAACGCCGGCGCGAACGAGAACGCGGCGTATTAAATAGCAATAATTATTACTTGTGAATTACTTTTATAAACTCCCCGAAATGGTGCATTCCGCTCCACTTGCGTGCCCTGATTGCCCACTGGATTGCAAAGGCCGGCAACGGACATCGAGTACGGAGTCGGATAACGGCTGATGCTCGATCCGCACCGGCAGAAACCGCTCGATGACCTGAATGTTGCTGCGCAAGTGATCGCTCAGGTGCGTGGTGGTGAAGCTGCCGCCGCCGGCCAGGGCCATGGGCAGCAGCAGCTGGTCGGCCAAGTGCTCGGCCACCGCTGCATCGCTGGCCAGCCAGCGCTGTGCTTGCGCCACCGCCAGGTCGGCGACCTTCTCGGCACGCAGGCTGGCATGGCCCAAGGCGCTGAACAGCTCGGTCAGGTGCTCGCAGCGATACTCCAGCAGCAGGGCATTGCCAGGGCCGGTCTGCGCATCGAGCACCTGACGACGCAGCTCATCAGGGCGCAGCTCCAGATGCCGGGCGGCGCGCTGCAGCTCGCGCTCGGCGACATGTCCGGCGATGCCGGCGGTCAGCGCCCTGGCCCGCCGCGCCAGCAGCGCACCACGTTCAGGCAGGTGCAGGGGTTGCAGCGCGGACGGCTGGATGAACGCCTGCAGCTCGCCACCTCCGGCCGGTACGAAGCCGTGCCGCAGCAGTTGCAGTTCAACCTGCGCGCCCATGCGTTGCAGTTGCGGCAGGAAAGCCCGTTGCAGAAAGTCGGCGGGCGGCGCCAGCGGGTTATGGGTGCCGCCGCTGATGTGCAGCCGGCTCGGCTGCGGTGCGTACAGCAAGGCTGGCAGCAGGGTTTGCAAGACCAGGCTGCAACTGCCAGCGGTGCCGATGCTGAAGCGATAGTCGCCGCCGCGCAGGGCGCCGGGTGCGAAGCTCAGCGCCTGCGAATGCAGGACCGCACCTTCTACCTGTGCAGCGCTGATCTCGGCGGCCGCCAGCACCGCCGTCAGGTGCTGGCGCAACAGCCCCGGCCGGCTGCGCCGGGCGCGGATACCGTCGATACGCAGGGGGCGGCCGGTGATCATCGACAGGCTCAGGGCGCTACGCAGCACCTGACCACCGCCGATGCTGCCGTCCAGTTCGATCAATCCTCGAGTCATGGTGTCCTTCCAGGGTATCGGTGCCTGCCGCTCAGCGACGGATCAGGCGTAGCGCGCCACGGTTTCGCGCAAGTAGCGGTTCAGCTGCGCACTGTCTTCATGGGTGCGCGGCAAGCTCGGCACCGCGCGCTCCAGTTCGGCCTGTATGAAGTCGTGCAATACGGGCCGGCGCGGACCATAGGTGGCTTCGTCAGCGTTGCGCTTGAGGGTCAGCAGCTCGTCCACTTCGGCCAGCAGCGCCGGGTCGTCGACCGTCTCCAGCAAGCGCGCGAAGGTCATCGGTGGTCGCCCGCGCCCCTGGTCAACCCAGCGCACCGCCAGCAAGGGTCGCAGCACGTAGAAGTACTTCTTGAAGCGCACGCTGTCGCCCTGCAGGTAGCCACGGAAGTTGTTGCGGGCCATGTGCAGGTAATGCGCGCGCGCCGCCGGCGGGCTGTAGAAGCGCTCGGCCAAGGCGCGCAGCGGCTCGACGGCCTGGGTTTCCTGGCGGTACACCAGCGGCGAGTCCAGCCACTCCAGCAGGGTCGGGTTGGACTTGCGCAGCAAGCCCAGGGTCTTGCGCAGCTCCCAGCCGCTGACGTCCAGTTCGTCGTCCAGCGGCCGCTCTATGACATCACGGGGGGTGTCGACCTGCACGAACCAGTCGGGCTTTTCCACGTACACGAAGCGCACGTCGTAATCGCTGTCGGTCGAGGCGAAGCCCCAGGCACGGCTGCCCGATTCACAGGCGTACAGCACCTTGACGTTGCGCTCGTGCTCCAGCCGCTCAAGCTCCTGCAGAACCCGCTCGCGCATGCTGCTGCAGAGCGGATGAGTCTCTGTGCAGACCATTTCCTTTCTCCTTGTCTCTTTGATGGGCAGGCGCCAGGCGCCTGCCCTAACCTTTCACGCACACCACCTGACGCAGGGTATGCAGCACTTCCACCAGCTCGCGCTGGGCGTTCATCACCTGGTCGATGTCCTTGTAGGCCATCGGGATCTCGTCGATCACGTCGGCGTCCTTGCGGCACTCCACATGAGCGGTGGCGCGAATCTGGTCTTCCACGCTGAACAGCTTCTTGGCCTTGGTGCGGCTCATGGTCCGCCCCGCGCCGTGGCTGCATGAGCAGAACGCTTCCTCGTTACCCAGGCCGCGGACGATGAAACTCTTGGCGCCCATGGAACCGGGAATGATGCCCAGCTCGCCCTTCTTCGCCGACACTGCACCCTTGCGGGTGATCAGCACGTCCTGGCCGAAGTGGCGCTCCTTCTGCACGTAGTTGTGGTGGCAGTTCACCGCCTCCAGCGCAACCTCGAAGGGTTTGGCGATCACCTGCCGGGTGGCCTGGATCACCGCCTGCATCATCAGCGCACGGTTCTGCCGGGCGAAGTCCTGGGCCCAACCCACGGCCTCGACGTAGTCGTCGAAGTGCTGGCTGCCTTCCTCGAAGTAGGCCAGGTCACGGTCCGGCAGGTTGGCGATGTGCTGGCGCATATCGGCCTGGGCCAGTTCGATGAACAGGTTGCCGATGGCATTGCCGACCCCGCGCGAACCGCTGTGCAACATGAACCAGACCCGGTTGGCCTCGTCCAGGCACACCTCGACGAAGTGGTTACCGCTACCCAGGGTCCCCAGGTGCTGACGGTTGTTGGTGTTCTTCAACCGCGGGTACTTGTCGGTGATGGCGGCAAAGCGTGTCGCCAGGGCCGACCAGGCCTCATCGGCCTGCTGTGGCACATGTTCCCAGGCGCCCTTGTCGCGGCCACCACGCCCGGAGGTACGCCCGTGCGGCACGGCTTTCTCGATGGCGCAGCGCAGGCCGTGCAGGTTGTCCGGCAGGTCGGCGGCGGTCAGCGTGGTGCGCGCGGCGATCATCCCGCAGCCGATGTCCACGCCCACGGCAGCAGGGATGATCGCGCCCACGGTGGGGATCACGCTGCCGATGGTCGAGCCCTTGCCCAGATGCACGTCGGGCATCACCGCCAGGTGCTTGAAGATGAACGGCATCTTCGCCGTATTCATCAGTTGCGCGCGGGCCTCGTTTTCCACGGGCACGCCCTCGGTCCACATCTTGATGGGCTTGCCGTCGGCCACTTCCAGCAGTTGAACGGTGGTTCCTTGCATGACTGTCGTTTCCTCTAATGGCCGCAGGTCCATAGCGCTGCGGCGTCACATCGTCGTCGTTATCGGGGTAGCGGGTATAGAGCAGCTGCCGTGCCAACAACCGGAATACAACTCAAAAAAAATCATAAGTAATTGATTAATAAGTAATTAATAACGTTCAGGATCGAAGCAGCCACATTCGATGACGACACTCGAGCGATGAAAAGATATCTTTTTATATAAGTTTTTATCTTTAAGGATAGCCATGCATACCAAGCAGACGGTGGCGATCGGTTTCGTCGGCGCCACCCTGGACCGAATGGGCAAAGGCGCCAATCGCTGGAGCCAGTGGCGCCCCAGCATCGGCCTGTGCCAGCAGCCCGACCTGTTGATTCGTCGCCTGGAACTGATCCATGGCATCGATGCCCGCGACATCAGCCTCGCGCAACGGGTCGCGCAAGACGTCCGCCAGATCTCGCCGGAAACCGAGGTGCGTCTGCACCCTATGGCACTGAACAACCCCTGGGATTTCCAGGAGGTGTATGCCGCCCTGCACGACTTCGCGACCGCCTACCCCTTCGATACCGAACACGAGGATTACCTGGTCCACATCACCACCGGCACCCACGTCGCGCAGATCTGCTGGTTCCTGCTCACCGAGGCGCGCTACCTGCCGGCGCGCCTGATCCAGACCTCCCCGGCGCGGCGCCTGAGCCCAGAGCAGCGCCCCATGGGCACGCACTCGATCATCGACCTGGATCTGTCACGCTACGACCACATTGCCTCGCGCTTCGCTGGGCGGCGCCTGGAGGGCCTGGCGTTCCTCAAGTCGGGTATCGCCACACGCAACAGCGCATTCAACCGCTCCATCGAGCAGATCGACCGCGTTGCCCTGCGCTCCACCGCACCGATGCTGCTGATCGGCCCCACCGGCGCGGGCAAGTCGTTCCTGGCCCGGCGTATCTACGAGCTCAAGCGCAGCCGCCACCAGGTGCAGGGACGCTTCGTCGAAGTGAACTGCGCGACCCTGCGTGGCGACGGCGCCATGTCGGCACTGTTCGGGCACATCAAAGGGGCTTTCACCGGCGCCCAGAATGCGCGTGACGGGCTGTTGCGCGCCGCCGATGGCGGCATGCTGTTTCTCGACGAGATCGGTGAGCTGGGCGCCGACGAACAGGCGATGCTGCTCAAGGCCATTGAAGAAAAGCGCTTCTTCCCCATGGGCTCGGACAAGGAGGTGGCCAGCGATTTCCTGATCATCGCCGGCACCCACCGCGACCTGCGGGAGCGGGTAGCCCAGGGGCTGTTCCGGGAAGACCTGTACGCACGCATCAACCTGTGGACCTTCAACCTGCCGGGGCTCAGCGGTCGGCGCGAAGACATCGAGCCGAACATCGACTTCGAGCTGGAACGCCACGCCCGCGAACAAGGCCGCCTGGTGCGCTTCAACCTCGAAGCGCGACGTCGCTACGTGACCTTCGCCACCTCCGTGCACGCCGCCTGGCTGGGTAACTTTCGCGAACTGTCGGCATCGATCACGCGCATGGCCACCCTGGCCGACAGCGGGCGTATCGACGAAGGCCTGGTTGAAGAAGAGATCCAGCGCCTGAGCTACGCCTGGAGTCTGGCCCCCGAGCAGCCGGCGCCCGAGCAGGAGGACTGGCAGGCACTGCTACCCGTCGGGCAGGAGCTGGACCTGTTCGACCGCATGCAGCTCAAGGGGGTGGTCGAGGTGTGCCGGCGCGCCGACAGTCTGTCCGACGCCGGCCGCCAGTTGTTCGGCGTATCGCGACGGGACAAGGCCAACCCCAACGACGCCGACCGGCTGCGCAAGTACCTGGCGCGCTTCGGGCTGAGCTGGAAGCAGTTGCGCGACTGAATGACACGGCGCTAGATTGACGATCCTTTCGTCCTTGCGGCGTCCGCCATGCTTCCGACCCTCGACATCCGCCATTACCTGGGCGAACACCCGCGTCATCAGCATGCGTTCACCCAGCTGGTGCTGCCGATCTGCGGGCGCATGGACATCGAGGTGGAAGGCCGCGGCGCGCAGTTGGACAGCCGTACCGCCGCCGTGGTCGCCGCCGGCGCCGCGCATGCGCAGAGCGCCGAGGCGCACAGCCGCTTCCTGATTCTGGACTGCCCGCCGACATGGCTGCCGGAGCAGAACCTGGCCCCCCTGGCGCGCCAGCTTTTCGTGCCCATCGCGCCAGCGGCCCGCCACCTCATCGAGTTCGCCGACCTGACCGGCAGCCGGGTCCTCCCCCAGCATGCCGGCCAGTTGGCGCCGCTGTTGCTGGCGGCCCTGGGCCAACGACCTGCTGCAATGCCGTGCAGCTTCGAGCGCTTGCTGGCTCGTGTACAGGCCAACCCGCAAGCGCAATGGAGCAACAGCGACATGGCTCGCCTCGCCGGCCTCGGCCTCAGCCAGCTGCACCTGCGTTTTCGCGAGCGGTTCGCCACCTCGCCACAGGCCTGGCTGGCCAGCGTGCGACTGCAGCGGGCTCGCCAATGGCTGACCGAAAGCGACCTGCCCATCGCTGAAATCGCCCTGCGCAGCGGCTACTCCGACCAGGCCGCCCTGACCCGGGCGATGAGCCGTGTCGAGGGTGTCACCCCGGCCGCGCTACGCCGCAGCCTGGGTAAAGACCTGCGCAGCTGCGGACAATAAAAACCTGCGTCGTCCAGGCAGACTGCACGCCTCGACATCTGGAGCTTCATGACATGCAACTGGACCGGGTTTTGCTCAAGGGCATCGGCTATGGCGCAGGCGCAGGCCTGTGCTGGGGGGTGATCTTTCTCGGCCCCAAGCTCGCGCCCGGCCTCAGTGGCACGCAGTTCGCCGTGCTGCGCTATCTGAGCTACGGCCTGATCTCCCTGGCCCTGCTGGCTCCGCGCTGGCGCCGGGCCTGCGCAGGACTGCGCCGCGAGGACTGGCTCGCCCTGTTCTGGCTGAGCCTGGTGGGCAACCTGCTGTACTACTCCTTCGTCGGCAGTGCCGTGCAGCATGCCGGTGTCGCCACCACTTCGCTGATCGTCGGCCTGATTCCGGTGCTGGTGACCCTCGCCGGGCGCAAGGATGCCGACGCAGTCCCGCTGCGCCACCTGGCACCGTCACTGATGTGCGCCATCGCCGGCGCCGCGCTGATCAGCCTGCACGCCTTGCGCAATAGCAATGCCGGCCAGGCCCCTGGCGAGATCTTCATCGGCCTGCTGTGCGCGGTCGGTGCGCTGCTGGCCTGGAGCTGGTTCGCAGTGGTCAATGCCCGGCGCCTGGCGAGCATGCGCCAGGTGTCGGCCCAGGACTGGGCGCTACTGGCCGGCGTGATGACCGGTGGCCAGGCGCTGCTGCTGGCTGGCCCGACACTGGGCCCGGCGCTGGCGCAACACACCCCGCTCGCCTGGCTGGGTTTTCTGACTGCGGCTTGCGGCGTGGCCCTGCTCGCCTCGCTATTGGGCGGCGCCTTGTGGAACCAGGCCAGCCGCATGCTGCCGCTGGCGCTCAGCGGCCAGGTACTGGTGGTCGAGACGCTGGCAGCACTGCTGCTGGGCTTTCTCTGGGACAGTCGCTGGCCGGACGCACTGGAGTGCCTGGCCATCGCCCTGCTGGTCAGCGGGGTGGTGGCCTGCCTGCGCAGCCACCAGCCCAGACGCCCCTCCCCGCAACGCCTCTGAGGCTGTCGCCAGGCGGGTTAGCCGCTTCACTGCGCCAGCAACAGGCGCTCGGCACGGATCGGCGGCAGGTCGCTGCGGCGCAGGTAGATATGCAGCGGTTCGCTGATGCCCAGGCGGTCGTCGATGTTCTGCTCCACCAGCAATTGCAGCCGCTCGCGGTCCAGGCACATCTGCCGGCCCTCGACCGGGGTCCAGACGAATTCACGGGTCGGCACGATGCTCTGCTCGTCGACGTCCATGCCGAAGGCGTCTTCGCTGAAGCGCACGATGTACGCCGCGATCTTGCGGTGAAAGCCCACGAAGCCTTCAAGCCGTTCGGCCGCCTGGCAGATGTCCATGGAGGTGATGCTCATCGGGGTCTTCTCTGGCTGGATCGCGCACCGCCCTGCGGACGGCGCGCTCGCATGGATTAAAGGGCGGCGCGGAAGATGGCTTCGATCTGCGCCTGGTCGGCAGGCCGCGGGTTGGTAAGCCCGCAGGCGTCCTTCAGGGCATTGGCGGCCAGGGTGGGGATATCAGCTTCCTGCACGCCGAGGCTGGCCAGTCCGGCCGGGATGCCGACGTTGGCGGCCAGCTCTGCGATGGCCTGCACCGCTGCCTGGGCACCCGCCTCCGGTGACAGGCCACGGATATCGGCACCCATGGTGTGCGCCACGTCGGTAAGGCGTGCGGCACTGACCGGCGCATTGAAGCGCTGCACATGCGGCAACAGCACCGCGTTGCATACGCCATGGGGCAAATCGTAGAAGCCGCCCAGCTGATGGGCCATGGCATGCACGTAGCCCAGCGAGGCATTGTTGAATGCCATGCCGGCCAGGAACTGCGCGTAGGCCATGTTCTCCCGCGCCTGCAGGTCGTCGCCTTGGGCCACCGCCTGCTGCAGATTGCCGGCGATCAGCGCGATGGCCTTGAGCGCACAGGCGTCGGTGATGGGCGTGGCGGCGGTGGACACATAGGCTTCGACGGCATGGGTCAGCGCATCCATGCCGGTGGCGGCGGTCAGCGCAGGCGGCATGCCAGCCATCATCTGCGGGTCGTTGACCGACAGGATGGGGGTGACATTGCGGTCGATGATGGCCATTTTCACGTGCCGCGCTTCGTCGGTGATGATGCAGAAGCGCGTCATCTCGCTGGCGGTGCCGGCGGTGGTGTTGATCGCCACCAGCGGCAGTTGCGGCCGGGTGGAGCGATCGACGCCCTCGTAGTCGCTGATGTGCCCGCCGTTGCTGGCACACAGCGCGATGCCCTTGGCGCAATCGTGAGGCGAGCCGCCGCCCAGCGAGATGACGAAGTCGCACTGTTGCGCCTTGAGCAGGGCCAGGCCCTGTTCGACGTTGGCGATGGTCGGGTTGGGCCGCGCGCCGTCGAAGATCACCGAGTCGATGCCCTGCTCCACCAGCAGGCCGGCGATGCGGCTCGCCACACCGGCCTTGGCCAGGCCGGCATCGGTGACGATCAGGGCCTTGCGCAGCCCGTATTTGCAGAGGCTTTCTATCGCTTGGTCGATACAGCCGATACCGAGCATGTTCACCGCTGGAATGAAAAAGGTGCTGCTCATACGGGTTCTCCTGACTCGCCTGATTGGACAGGCCAACAGCTTCGGCCCTGGCCGCCGGGCGAGTATTGACCCAGCTCAACGATCGGCCGCACCACCGGACGCCGCCGACCAACTGTACGGTTCATTCCTTACCCAGCTGTGAAAGACGCCCGCGGCGGATCTATGGCTAGATGCTGGCTTCCCTGAACCAGACGACGATTCGGCACCCGCAATGTCTTCCCGTGAAAATACCGGCATGGCTCTTGGCCTGCTGGGCGTGATCATCTTCAGCCTGACCCTGCCCATGACCCGCGTGGTGGTGCAGGAAATCCACCCCCTGCTCAACGGCCTGGGCCGCGCCCTGGTGGCGGCCGTTCCGGCGGCGCTGCTGCTGGCCTGGCGCCGTGAGGCGTGGCCGAGCCGGGAACAGTTCAAGGGCCTGCTGTTGGTGGTGCTGGGGGTGATCGTCGGCTTTCCGGTGCTGTCGGCCTGGGCCATGCAGAGCCTGCCGGCGTCCCACGGCGCCCTGGTGAACGGTATCCAGCCGCTGTTCGTCGCGCTGTATGCCGCCTGGCTGTCACATGAGCGTCCGTCGCGGGCCTTCTGGGGCTGTGCGGCACTGGGCAGTGCCCTGGTGCTGGGTTATGCACTGTTCAATGGCGCCGGGAGCATTCAGGTCGGCGACCTGTGGATGCTCGGCGCGGTGGCGGTGGGTGGCCTGGGCTACGCCGAAGGCGGTCGCCTGGCGCGGCAGATGGGCGGCTGGCAGGTGATCTGCTGGGCGCTGGTGCTGGCATTTCCCCTGTTGCTCGGCCCGGTGGCCTGGCTGGCCAGCCAGCACCAGGGACCGGTCTCGCCGGGCACTTGGTGGGCATTCGGCTACGTCGCGCTGTTTTCCCAGTTCCTGGGCTTCTTCGCCTGGTACTCCGGGCTGGCCATGGGCGGAATCTCGCGGGTCAGCCAGATCCAGCTGCTGCAGATCTTCATCACCATCGCCCTGTCGGCACTGCTGTTCGGCGAACAGGTCGAGCCGCTGACCTGGCTGTTCGCCGCCGCCGTGGTCGGCACCGTGATGCTGGGTCGCAAGACCCGCGTCACGCCACCGCCAGCCGCGGCCACGCGCCTCAGCTGAGCAGGCCGTCGGCGCGCAGCAGGCTTTCCAGGCACTGCTCGCGGATGGCGTAGAAGCGCTTCAGCTCTTCGATCCGCGCCAGCAGCGGCGCGGGGTCGAAGGCACCGGCGCGCTTCACCGCAAGAATCATCTTGTTCTTGTTGGTGTGTTCCAGGGAGATGAACTCGAACACCTTGGTCTCGTAGCCGCAGGCCTCGAGCAGCAGCGCGCGCAGGCTGTCGGTGACCATCTCGGCCTGCTGGCCCAGGTGCAGGCCGTATTGCAGCATCGGTTGCAGCAGCACCGGGCTCTGGATCTGCTGGCGGATCTGCTTGTGGCAGCATGGCGAGCACATGATGATCTGCGCCCCGGAGCGAATGCCGGTATGAATCGCGTAGTCGGTGGCGGTGTCGCAGGCATGCAGGGCGATCATCACTTCCAGTTCGCTGGGCGCCACGCTGCGCACGTCACCGCAGCGAAACACCAGGCCTGGGTGCTCCAGACGCGCCGCTGCCGCGTTGCACAGGCTGACCATGTCTTCACGCAGCTCTACGCCGGTGACCTCGCCCTGGGCCTGCAGGGTGTTGCGCAGGTAATCGTGGATAGCGAAGGTCAGATAGCCCTTGCCCGAGCCGAAATCGGCGACCCGCACGGGCTTGTCCAGGCTGATCGGCGAACTGGCCAGGGCGTGGGAGAACACCTCGATGAACTTGTTGATCTGCTTCCACTTGCGCGACATCGCTGGAATCAGCTCGTGCTGGCGGTTGGTCACGCCCAGGTCGACGAGAAACGGCCGGCTCAGGTCGAGGTAGCGCTTCTTTTCCCGGTCGTGCCCGGCCGGCCGCGCCTCGCGAGCCTGCTGTGGCGCGCTGCTGGACAGGCTGGCCTTGCCCTTCTTGCTGAACTCCAGCTGCACCTCGTCGCTGAGCGACAGCAGGTGGGCATTGCGAAAGGCGCTCGGCAGCAGTTGACCAATCAGCGCCACGGACTCGGCCAGCGGGTGGTTCTTGGTGATATCGCGGGTCTTGTAGCGATAGACGAACGACAGGCAGGGCTGGCCCTTGAGGGTCACCGGCGTGATGAGGATGCGCTGCAGGTCGGGTTCAACCCCCACATGCCGGGCCAGAACCAGCTTGACCAGGGCGTTCTGCGCCAGGCACTCGTCCAGCAGGGTGAAGAAGCGGGCACGCTGATCCGCAGCTACAGGGGCTGCGGTATCGGGGGAAACTGACATGGGAAACGCCTCGGCCGTCACACGGGTGCAGGAAATCGAGGGCGCATTTTACGCGCAGGGAGGGCAAAACGGCTAACGCCAGGGCACCGCGCGTCCGGCGCCCAGGCAACACGCGCTCAGCTCAGCACCACCAGACGGTTGGACAACTCGCTGTGGCCACGCGTGGCCGGCAGGTGATAGGCCAGCAGTTCGTCGCAGGCACGCAGGCAGCCGAGGAAGCCATTGAGGTTCTGGCCGTTGCGCATCTGCTGGGTGAAGACATCGACCATGGCTTTCCAGGTTTCGTCACTCAAACGGCTGGAAATGCCGTAGTCGACGAGAATCTCGACATAGCGCTCAGCCTCGCAGACAAACAGCAAGATGCCGGTGCCGCCGCTGGCCGTGTGCAGGTTCTGCTCGAAGAACTGCCGACGCGCCAGGTTGCCCGCCCGCCAGCGCCGTACCGAAGACGGTACCAGGCGCGCCGTGACCCGCGGAATGCGACACACCAGGGCGATGCCGACAAAGGTGACCAACTGGGCCAACAGCAACTGGTTGGCGCTCAGCCAGCCCGTGCAGTAGTTGAACAGCCCTGGCCCCAGCAGCGCCATGGCCCCGGCCCAGACCAGCGGTACATAGGCGTAGTCGTCGGCCCGTGCAGCCAGCACCGCCACCAGCTCGGCGTCGGTACGCTGTTCGATATGGGCAATCGCTTCGGCGACCTGCCGCTGTTCATCCTCGCTGAGTAAAGCCATGCATCCCTCGTCCAGATTCACTTCTACCAGTTGCCGCAGGCGCCGCCGCCACCGAATCCACGGCCATTGCCGCCCAGATTGCGGCTGCCCGACGGGTCGTGTCTGACCCCGGCACTGCTACCCTTAAGGCGCATGCGACGGCCCAGGTTGGTCATCGCGCAGGTGGCCATGCCCAGCACCGCGAGGCCCAGCCCCAGCAGCAGCGGCCAGGGCACCCGGTTGACCGGCGTTGCATAGCCGCTGTCGTCCAGCAGCTCTGGCTCGTCCGGCACATGCCCGCCCAGGGCGATGACCATCGCCCGGGCGCCCTGCTCAATGCCGGCCGCGAAGTTGCCTTCGTGGAACTGCGGCGCAATGAGCATATTGATGATCACCGAGGCCTGTGCGTCACCGAGGCGATCCTGCAGACCGCTGCCGACTTCGAGGCGAACCTTGCGGTTGTCACGCGAGACCACCAGCAGGGCGCCGTTGTTCTTGCCCTTCTGACCTACACCCCAGGCCTTGGCCAGACGCGCGGCGTAATCCTCGATGGAAGTGCCCTGCAGGTCGACCAGGGTCACCACCACCAGTTGCTCGCCGGTGGCCTGCTCATGCTCCTGGAACAGCCTCGACAGCCGCGCGGTGGTGGGAATGTCGAGCATCTGCGCCGCATCGACCACCTGGCCAGTCATAGGCGGAAACAAAAGAGCCGGTTCTTCGGCGCGCACACCCTGGCTGCCCAGGCACCACAACAGCACCAGCCCGATGAACCGCTTCACGGCTTCACCTGCCCGACGCCCCGGGCCGCAAGCCCCAGGCGCCGCAGCGGCGGCGTGAAAGACCGGCCCGGACCGTGATCGCAACCCCGTGCATGCATCCTCAATACTCTCCTCTGGTACTGTATGGCCGCCTATGGAACCCCCGGCCTTAGCCAAAAGGCAAGATCCCCGGCATAATCCGGCGCCAACGCCGGAGTATCGGACGAAAACGCCCGAATGCGCCAGGCATGCGGCAGACGCGCAACGGGCGGCTACCCTGTGCTCTGTCCGAACAATAACGCCAAAGGTTCAAATTCCCTATCTGGCAGCCGGTATTGGACGTACATCGTCGGCAAACGCCTTGAGAAATCATTCATGAATAAGTTGTGCTTAGTAGGTCTGCTGGTCGGTCTGGCCAGTCAAACGACGCTGGCAGCCACCGCCACCAGCGCTCCGCAGCAAACCCCTCTGCAAGCCAAGAATGCCTTCATCGACAAGCTGATGAAGCAGATGACCCTGGACGAAAAGATCGGCCAGTTGCGCCTCATCAGCATCAGCCGGGAAATGCCGCAACCGAAGATTCTCGAGGAAATCGCCGCCGGCCGTATCGGCAGCACCTTCAACTCCATCACCCGCGCCGAGAACCGCCCGCTGCAAGAGGCCGCGGTCGCCAAGAGCCGGCTGAAGATCCCGATGTTCTTCGCCTATGACGTGGTCCACGGCCATCGCACCATCTTCCCGATCAGCCTGGGCCTGGCGGCCAGCTGGGACATGGACGCCATCGCCCTGAGCGGGCGCATCTCGGCCAAGGAAGCGGCGGCCGACGGCATCGACATGACCTTCGCGCCGATGGTCGACATTTCCCGCGATCCGCGCTGGGGCCGCAGTTCGGAAGGTTTTGGCGAAGACACCTACCTGGTCTCACGCATCTCCGAAGTCATGGTGCATGCCTTCCAGGCGCAGAGCCCGGCCGAGAAGACCAGCCTGATGGCAGCGGTCAAGCACTTCGCCCTGTATGGCGCGGTGGAAGGCGGCCGCGACTACAACAGCGTGGACATGAGCCCGACGCGCATGTACCAGGACTACCTGCCGCCCTACCGCGCAGGTCTGGATGCCGGTGCCGGCGGCGTGATGGTCGCGCTGAACTCGATCAACGGCGTGCCCGCCTCGGCCAACACCTGGCTGATGCACGACCTGCTGCGCAAGGAGTGGGGCTTCAAGGGCGTGACCATCAGCGACCATGGCGCCATCGGCGAGCTGATCAAGCACGGCGTGGCCAAGGACGAGCGCGAAGCCGCCAAGCTGGCGATCAAGGCTGGCGTCGACCTGAGCATGAACGACGAAGCGTATGGCGAACACCTGCCGGAGCTGGTCAAGAGCGGCGAAGTGTCGATGAAGGAAATCGACAACGCCGTACGTGAAGTGCTGGGCGCCAAGTGGGACATGGGCCTGTTCGCCGACCCGTACCGGCGCATCGGGGTGGCCGCCGAAGATCCGGCCGACACCTACTCCGACGACCGCCTGCACCGCGCCGAAGCCCGTGACGTGGCGCGCAAGACCCTGGTACTGCTGAAGAACCAGAACGACACCCTGCCGCTGAAGAAGCAAGGCACCATCGCCGTGATCGGCGGCCTGGCACAGAGCAAGCTGGACATGCTCGGCAGCTGGTCGGCTGCCGGCCGGCCGAACCAGTCGGTCACTCTCTACGAAGGCCTGACCAACGCCCTCGGCGACCAGGCCAAGCTGCTGTATGCCCGCGGCGCCAACGTCAGCGACAAGGAAAACGTGCTCACCTACCTCAACTTCATCGAGAAGGAAGTGGAGGTCGACCCGCGCCCGGCCCAGGAAATGATCGACGAAGCGGTGAAGACCGCCGAGCAGGCCGACGTGGTGGTGGCCGTGGTCGGCGAGTCGCGTGGCATGTCTCATGAATCGGCGAGCCGCAGCAGCCTGGACATTCCCGGCCGCCAGCGCGACCTGATCAAGGCCCTCAAGGCCACCGGCAAGCCTCTGGTGCTGGTGCTGATGAACGGCCGTCCGCTGGCCCTGGGTGACGAACTGCAGGAAGCCGACGCGGTGCTGGAAACCTGGTTCCCGGGCACCGAAGGCGGTAATGCCGTCGCTGACGTGCTGTTCGGTGACTACAACCCGTCCGGCAAGCTGCCGATGACCTTCCCGCGCTCGATTGGCCAGCTGCCGCAATACTACGCGCACATGAACACCGGCCGTCCCTATACCCCCGGCAAGCCTGGCAACTACACCTCGCAGTATTTCGAAGAGCCGGTGCAGGGTCCTCTGTTCCCCTTCGGCTATGGCCTGAGCTACACCCACTTCGATGTCTCGGACATCAAGCTGTCCAGTGACAAGCTCGAACGCAAGGGCAAGCTGAGCGCCAGCGTGACCGTGAAGAATACCGGCAAGGTCGCCGGTGCCACCGTGGTGCAGTTGTATCTGCATGACGTGGCCGCCTCGGTGAGCCAGCCGGTGAAGGCCCTCAAGGGCTTCCAGAAGGTCGACCTGCAGCCCGGCCAGGAGCAGGTAGTGACCTTCACCCTGACCGAGAACGACCTGAAGCTCTATAACCAGGCGCTCAAGCACGTGGCCGAGGCCGGCGAGTTCCAAGTGATGATCGGCCTGGATTCGGCTGACGTCAAAGAAGCCCGCTTCAACCTGCTTTAACAGGCTCGGCGGCGCCCCGGCGGACTCGCAAGCGCCGCCGGGGCGCGCCAACGAATTCCCGGAGCCACGCGTCCATGACTTTCACGCAACGTACCTGGCGTCTGTTCGTGTATGTCCTGCTCATCGTGGCCGGTGCAGCGCTGTGCGCCGGCCTGGCCATGTACCAGGCCCAGCAGCATGTGCTCAAGGAAGAAGCCCGGCGCGCCAGCCTGCAGCTGTCGCTGTATGCCAACACCCTGCACACCCTGATCGAACGTTACCGCGCCCTGCCAGCGGTACTGGCCCTGGACAATGAGATTCGCGAGGCGCTGCGCGGCCCGCTGACAGCCGAGAACCAGGCGCAGCTCAACCTCAAGCTCGAACGCATCAATGCGGCAGCCCACTCCTCGACCCTGGAGCTGCTGGACCACAACGGCCTGGCCATCGGCGCCAGCAACTGGCGCAGCCCGCAGAGCTACGTGGGCAACAACTATGGCTTCCGGCCTTACTTTTCGCAGGCCCGCGCCACAGGCGAGGGTCGTTTCTATGCAGTGGGCGTGACCACCGGCATTCCCGGCTACTTTCTGTCCAGTGCGGTGCTGGACGACGACGGCGAGTTTCTCGGTGCCATGGTGGTGAAACTGGAGTTTCCCAGCCTGGAACGCGAATGGGCCCAGCTCGGCACCGACCTGCTGATGGTCAGCGACAGCAAGGGCGTGGCGTTCCTGGCCAGCCATCCGGCCTGGCGCTACCGCGAACTGGCGCCCATTTCGATGGAAGATCGCGCCGAACTGCTCAGCACCCGGCAGTACGACAAGAAGCCGCTGTCGCCTCTGCGCAGCCGAATCCTGCAAAGCTTCGGCGCCAATAGCCATTTCACCCGCGTGGACGCCCCCGAAGGCAGCACCGACTACCTGTGGCAATCGCTGGAACTGGCCGACGAACACTGGACCCTGCACCTGCTGCGCAAGCCCGAATCGGTGAACGAAGACGTGCGCACCGCCGGCCTGGCAGCGGCCGGCATCTGGCTGACGCTGGTGTTTCTCGGCCTGTTCCTGTCGCAACGCTGGCGCCTGGCACGCTTGCGTGAGCGCAGCCGCGACGAACTGGAACGGCTGGTCCAAGAGCGCACCCGTGACCTGCGTACCGCCCAGGAAGGCCTGGTGCAGTCGACCAAGCTGGCGGCGCTGGGGCAGATGTCCGCCGCCCTGGCCCACGAAATCAACCAGCCGCTCACCGCCCAGCGCATGCAGCTGGCGACCCTGCGCCTGCTGCTCGACCAGGGGCGGATCGTCGATGCGGGCAAGATCCTTGCCCAGCTGGACCAGCAACTGACCCGCATGGCGGCCCTCACCGGGCACCTCAAGACCTTCGCCCGCAAGAGCCCGGACGGCCTGCGCGAACGCCTCGACCTCGCCAACGTGGTGGACCAGGCCCTGCTGCTGCTCGACACCCGACTGCGCGAAGAACAGGTCGAATGCGTGCTGCACCTGGCGCGCCCGGCGTGGGTGCGCGGCGACGCGATTCGCCTGGAACAGGTACTCATCAACCTGCTGCACAACGCTCTGGACGCCATGCGTGGCCAACCGCACAAGCGCCTGGAAGTGCGCATCGAGGCGCAGGGCGAGCAGTGGCAACTGAGTGTCGCCGACAACGGCAGCGGCATCGCCAGCGAACACCTGGGCAGCCTGTTCGACCCCTTCTTCACCACCAAGCCGGTGGGTGACGGCCTGGGCCTGGGGCTGGCGGTGTCCTATGCGATCATCCACAGCCTGGGCGGCCAACTGAGCGCGCGCAACGGCGAGCAAGGTGCCGTGTTCAGTTTCAGCCTCGACAATGACTTTCTGGAGCAAGCACCGTGACGCTCAATTCGGTGACCCTGGTCGATGACGAAGCGGCCATCCGCCAGGCCATCGAACCCTGGCTGAGCCTTTCCGGCTTCGAGGTCAGCCTGTACAGCCGTGGCGAAGACTGCCTGGCACAGTTGCCCGAGCATTACCCAGGGGTGATCCTCAGCGACGTGCGCATGCCCGGCATGAGCGGCCTGGAACTGCTCGACCGCTTGCAGACCCTCGACAGGGACCTGCCGGTGATCATCCTCACCGGCCATGGCGACGTGCCGATGGCCGTCGACGCCATGCGTCAGGGCGCCTACGACTTTCTGGAAAAGCCTTTCGCGCCCCAGGCGCTGCTCGACACCCTGCGCCGCGCCCTGGAAAAGCGCCAGCTGGTGCTGGAGAACCGCCGCCTGCATGAGCAGGCCGACAACCGGGCCCAGCTGGAGGCCACGTTGCTGGGCGTGTCGCCCGGCCTGCAGACCCTGCGTCGCCAGGTTCTGGACCTGGCCGCCATGCCGGTCAACGTGCTGATCCGCGGCGAGACCGGCAGCGGCAAGGAGCTGGTCGCCCGCTGCCTGCACGACTTCGGCCCGCGTGCGGCCAAGCCGTTCGTGGCGCTTAATTGCGCGGCGATTCCAGAGCAACTGTTCGAGGCCGAATTGTTCGGCCATGAAAGCGGCGCCTTTACCGGTGCCCAGGGCAAGCGCGTCGGACGCCTGGAATACGCCCAAGGCGGTACGCTGTTTCTCGATGAAATCGAAAGCATGCCCCTGGCCCAGCAGGCCAAGCTGCTGCGCGTGCTGCAAGATCGCCAGTTGCAGCGCCTGGGTTCTAACCAGAGCATCGAAGTGGACGTGCGCATCATTGCCGCGACCAAGCCGGACCTGCTCGACGAAGCCCGGGCGGGGCGCTTCCGGGAAGACCTGGCCTACCGCCTCAACGTCGCGGAATTGCGCCTGCCTGCACTGCGCGAGCGCCGCGAAGATATTCCTCTGCTGTACAACCACTTCCTGCGCGGTGCCGCCGAGCGTCTCGGCCGCCCGGCGACAGAACCCAGCGGCGCCCTGCTGGGTCGCCTGCTCAGCCACGACTGGCCGGGCAACGTGCGCGAACTGGCCAACGCCGCCGAGCGTGAAGTGCTCGGCCTGAGCCCCTCCACTGAAGAGGCCGCCGGGCAGTCCCTTGCCGCACAGCAGGAGGCCTTCGAAGCCCAGTGCCTGCGCGCCGCACTGAGCCGCCACAAGGGCGATATCAAGGCCGTGCTCGCCGAGCTGCAACTGCCACGCCGCACCCTCAACGAAAAGATGCAGCGCCACGGCCTGCAGCGCGAAATGTTTCTCTGAGCGTAGGCTGAAGCCGTCGGCCGGCAGCCACTCCCAGAGGGTCGGACGGCTGTCTTTCGGGTCACGGCGGGCTGATCAAGAAAACGCGCCTCCAAAGCCCAACCCATCGGCAAGAATCCGCTCACGCAAAACCGACCATGAGCGGATTCTTGCCTATTTCAACGCCTTAACCGCTCTATTCCGGGGCTTCCGCGCCTGGCACAGGTCCTGCTATAGATCCAGCACGGCTGCACATGCGGCCCTCTAATAACAATGACTGGACAAGGATCAACATGGCCATTCCAAACTCCCTCCCCGAGTCGGCGGGTGCACCTGCCGCGCAGAAAACCACTGCTTCGCGTCTCAAATCGATCTTCAGCGGCTCGGTCGGCAACATGGTCGAGTGGTACGACTGGTACGTCTACGCCGCCTTCTCGCTGTACTTCGCCCAGGCGTTCTTCCCCAAGGGCGACACCACTGCACAACTGCTCAATACCGCTGCGATCTTCGCCGTGGGCTTTCTGATGCGCCCCATCGGCGGCTGGCTGATGGGCCTGTACGCCGACTACAAAGGCCGCAAGGCTGCACTGATGGCCTCGGTCATCCTGATGTGCTTCGGCTCGCTGGTCATCGCCCTGACCCCCAGCTATGAAACCATCGGTGTCGGCGCGCCGATCCTGCTGGTCATCGCACGCCTGATGCAGGGCCTGTCGGTCGGTGGTGAATACGGCACCTCGGCCACCTACCTCAGCGAAATGGCCACCAAGGAACGCCGCGGCTTCTTCTCCAGCTTCCAGTACGTGACCCTGATTTCCGGCCAGCTCATCGCCCTGGCGGTACTGATCGTGCTGCAGCAGTTCCTCACCAAGGAAGAGCTGTACGCCTGGGGCTGGCGTATCCCGTTCGTGATCGGCGCACTGTGTGCGGTGGTTGCGCTGTACCTGCGCCGTGGCATGGAAGAAACCGAGTCGTTCACCAAGGTGAAGAAGGAAAAATCCAAGGAAAGCCTGATGCGCACCCTGCTGCGTCATCCCAAGGAGCTGGCGACCGTGGTCGGCCTGACCATGGGCGGCACCCTGGCGTTCTACACCTACACCACCTACATGCAGAAGTACCTGGTCAACACCGTGGGCATGAGCATCACCGACTCGACGATGATCTCGGCGGCCACCCTGTTCCTGTTCATGCTGCTGCAACCGGTCATCGGCGGGCTGTCCGACAAGATCGGGCGTCGACCCATCCTGATCGCCTTCGGAGTGCTGGGCACGCTGTTCACCGTGCCGATCCTCAGCACCCTGCATACCATCCAGACCTGGTGGGGTGCGTTCTTCCTGATCATGGCCGCGCTGGTCATCGTCAGCGGCTATACCTCCATCAACGCCGTGGTCAAGGCAGAGCTGTTCCCCACCGAAATTCGCGCCCTGGGCGTAGGTCTGCCCTACGCACTGACCGTCTCGCTGTTCGGCGGCACCGCTGAATACGTGGCCTTGTGGTTCAAGAGCGTGGGCATGGAGACCGGTTACTACTGGTACGTCACCGGCTGCATCGCTTGCTCGCTGCTGGTGTACGTGTTCATGAAGGACACCCGCAAGCACTCGCGCATCGAAACCGACTGATCTCGCGTCGCGTCGATACACAAGGGCAGTCCACGCCAGTGGCCTGCCCTTTTTCATGGCGAGAAAAAATATCCCTCACCCTCACTGACAGCAGGAAACTGGCCCACCGCCCTATTCAGCGCCCTGCTCCTGACGCATTTCAAATTTGTCAAGAGCTTTTATTACAAGACAATTCAAGAGACGCACCATTACCGTTCATTTTTCCGCACAACGCCCGAAATTCGCGCCATCGCGCCAACTATCATTTTCAGCAATGATCGCTAGCAATCCGATTAACTTCTTAATAAACCAGCGCGGCGTAGCATGAGCTCCATACCGGGAACACAACACACCCGACCCGACTTCCCGAATTGGAGAACTCATCATGAAAAAGAACACCCTGATCGCCGGCCTGACCTTCGCCATCATCGCTACCAGCGCTTTCGCCCTGCCCGTGACCGATGCCGCCAAACAGTCCATCAGCGCCGATTACATCACCGCCGATGGCGCTGACCGCGTAGGTGCCAACCGCCTGACCTCCGACGGTGCCGACCACGTCGGTGCCAACCGTCTGGCCGCTGACGGCGCAGACCATGTAGGTGCCAACCGCCTGACCTCCGATGGTGCCGACCACGTCGGTGCCAACCGCCTGGCCGCTGATGGTGCTGACCATGTAGGCGCCAACCGCCTGACCTCCGACGGTGCCGACCACGTCGGTGCCAACCGTCTGGCCGCTGATGGTGCTGACCACGTAGGCGCCAACCGCCTGACCTCCGACGGTGCCGACCACGTCGGTGCCAACCGTCTGGCCGCTGACGGCGCAGACCATGTAGGTGCCAACCGCCTGACCTCCGACGGTGCCGACCACGTCGGTGCCAACCGTCTGGCCGCTGATGGTGCTGACCGCGTCGGTGCCAACCGTCTGATCTGATTGCTCTACCGTTCCATCTCCTCCTTGATGCTCCCCCTTCATGCCAGCCAGGGCCGCCTGACTGGCATTTTTTTGGTCAGAAATCCAGTGTCAGCCCGGCATACAGCGCTCGCCCATCACCCGGCGCGTGCAACGATTGTTGAACGCCGGCGCTGCTGTCGTACCAGACGTACTCGTAATACCGGTTGGTGACATTCTTGACCTGCACATCCACGCTCAGAGTCGGCGTCAGGCGGTAGACGGCACTCAGGTTGAGCAACGTGTAGGCGCCGAACTGCCCGGTGCTGTTGGTACGCTCCAGGTAATAGTCGCTCTGGCCATTGACCCAGCCCGATAATTGCAGCTTCGGCATGGCCTGCCAGCTCGCGCCAACGGCGTATAGATGATGCGGCACATGGTCCATTTCCTGGCCCTTGCTGGCGGGCAGGTTCGGGCTGGGTTCGAGGATCTCCGAGAACTGCCGCGAGTACGACAGCCACAGGCTGGTGCTTTCGGTAGGGTAAAGGTTGACCTGGACGTCCCAACCTTTGCGCAGCGTCTGCCCGACGTTCTCGGCATCCCCCACCGCATCGTTGAGCTTGCGCTGCACCTCGTCAGAAGCCTTTTGCTGCCAGTAGGCAATGCGTCCGTCGATCCAGGCCGCCGGGCGGAACTTGATACCGGTTTCCCAACCGTCGTTGATCGACGGCTTGAGGTCATCGCTCTGCGTGGCCAGCCGATAGGCCGCCGAGCCGACACCGACCTGGTAGGTTCGTCCCCAGTTGGCATACAGGCTGGCCTGCTCCCAGGGTGACCACACCACGCTGAACTTGGGCTGGCGGATCAGCCCGTAGTCGTTGACCTCGGCATGCTCTCCCGTCAGCTCGTTGCGGTAGCCGCCGTACAACCTGTCGACCCGGTAGGCGGGAATGATTTTCAGCGATTCCCAGGGCTCGATCACCGCCTGCACGTAAGCACCGTAGACGTTGAGATCGAAGCGCTGGTCGCGGGTCTGCGCCACCTGACTGCGCAACAGGGTGCGATAACGCTCGCTGTGGTTTTCCTGGCGCTGCACTTCAGCACCGCCTTCAAGGGCGAAGGCATGCAACCCCTCGACCGGCGGGCGCCAGGTCAGGCTGTTCAGGGCGCCGTACTGGGTTTCGTCGGCGAAGCGCTCCTGCTGGGCACTGGTGCGCCAGTACTGCGTCCAGCGCCGGTCTTCGAAGGTGTTCACATAGGTTTTGCCGGCCCAGCTCAGGTCATCGCCAAGGCGTACGTCGAGGTGCAGCCCGAGCTGGTTCATCTCCCGCTCACCGGTGTCGGTCGCGTTGCTGGCATAGGACTGTCGCGGACGGTCACGGGCATCACTGCGCGCGAGATAGCCTGCTTCGTCAGCGTCGGCACGGTAATGCCTGAGGCTCAGCCCGGCGCGCCAGGCATCGTCATCGGCGGTGTAGAACCACTTGCCAGCCATGCTCAACCGCTCGGCGCCGGCATGGTGTCGATAGCCATCGCTGGCCTGGTAGCTGAGCGCGTAGTTCTGGCTCCATTGACCCGACTGAAGACCTTTTACCAGTTGCAGCTCGCGGGTGGCGAAGCTGCCATAGCGCACGCGCAACTGGCCGTCGTTACCGCCCTGGCGGGTATTGACCGTCGCATTGCCGGCAATGTTGTGCAGTCCATAGCGGGGGTCGTTGGTGCCGCGCACCACCTCGATGCTGTCGATCTCCAGCGGGAACACCATGTCGATGAACGGCATGTTGCCGTCATTGGTATTGCTGGGGATGCCGTCGATCAGCAGCTTGACGGCATTCACTTCACCTTCGCCATTGAACCCCCGCATGGACAACTTGCCGGAAGTGGTGCCCTGGTTGAATGGCGTCAGCATCACGCCCGGCACCCGATTGAACAACTCCCAACTGTATTGCACCGGCTGAGTCTGCAAGATGTCGGCGCCTACCACATCGACCGAACTGAGCACGTTGCCGGTGGACAACGGGCCGCTCTGCGCCGACTCGCTGCCCGATATGCTGACCGCGCCCAGAGTGATGACCGAATCACCTGGATGGCGGGTTTCGGCGAGCAGCTCGACGGTCGGTACGAAGGCTGCCAGGCCACTGAACAGGAACGGGGGGATTGCCAGGGGCCGAAGGCCCTTGTGCAGAAATGGGTTCATCTACTGCGCTTCCATGAAAAGCCATGAATCAGGCGCACGGCGACGCAGCCCGCAAGGGGCCGGTCAGACCAGTGCCGATGGAGAGAGGCCTGCAGCGTCGAACTCAGGCCAGGGTGTTCAGGGCGACAGGGGAAGCGCGAGGGTTGAGAGAAGTCCACCGCTCACGGGGTGGCGGTTGGGCGAGGCTGCGCAGAACCATGGGCGCAAGGGCCTTGCCCGGCATGCGGGTAAAATCCCAGGCGGCTTGCTGCAGGGCCAGCCCCAGGCCGCCCGACGAACACAGCGGGCAATCGAAGCTGAGCAGGGCCGGCTGAGTCGGGTTCGACGGCTGGGCATCGAAGGCGTGCCCATGCTCGCTGTCCAGGGCGCAATAGCCGCCCTGCAGCCCGCTGAGTGCCAAACCACTCATCTGACCGTGATGAATGCCGCACACCAACAGGCTGAACAGGACGCTGGCGTAAAGCGTCCATGCAATCAGCGAGCGTTCACGACGGTCAATTTTCATGGCAGCGGACTTTATCACCGGTCAGCAACCCTGGCGGGGCAAATGCTGCGGCCGATTGCCACAGCGACCGTAGGCCAAGCATGATGAGCGTCTCAGCCAACCAGGTTGCAAGGAAACGCCTCATGTCAGACCAGATTTACTCCTACGAGCCCGCCAAGGGTCACGGCCTGCCCCATGATCCCTTCAATGCCATCGTCGGCCCGCGCCCGATTGGCTGGATTTCATCGCAGGATGCCCAAGGCGTGCTGAACCTGGCGCCCTACAGCTTCTTCAATGCCTTCAACTACGTGCCGCCGATCATTGGCTTCAGCAGCGTGGGCCGCAAGGACAGCCTGAACAACATCGAGCAGACCGGCGAGTTCGTCTGGAACCTGGCCACCCGCTCCCTCGCAGAGCCCATGAACCTGAGCTGCGCGGCGGTGGCCGCCGAGGTCGACGAGTTCCAGCTGGCCGGCCTGACGCCGCTGCCTTCCCAGGTGGTCGCGGTGCCACGGGTCAAGGAGACGCCGGTGTCGTTCGAATGCAAGGTCACGCAGATCGTGCAGCTCAAGCGCGCCGACCAGGAACGGGTACCCAGTTGGCTGATTCTCGGTGAGGTGGTGATGGTGCATATCGCCGAGTGGCTGCTCAAGGACGGCATCTACGACACCGCTGCCGCCGAGCCGATCCTGCGCGGTGGCGGCCCGGCGGATTACTTCCAGCTGGGCCCGGAAGCGCTGTTCCGCATGAATCGGCCAAAGATCTGAAGCGTCTCAGCCTTCCTGTGGCCAGACCAGCTCGGCGGCGGCATCGACGTCGAGCAGGCGCTGCAATTCATTCTCGGCAGCGCGGTCGGCTTCATCGGCGGTGCTGAAGGTCTGTCCCGGCAACAGGCCATGAAAACGCGGCGCGCCGCCGCCATCGAGTGCCTTGACGGCGATCGCCGCCTGGTAGCTGCCTGATGCCGGAATCACTGCCGTCACCGCTTCGAAATGCTGGAAAACCCTGCGTGCCATGGACGCTGCCACCTGTATTGAAATTCGGGACGGCGATTCTACCTGTCTTCGCGGCCAGCACGATCCTGACGATGACCTACACTGCAAGTAACGCTTTCACTACTCCACGGTCGATCCAAGGGGTGCAGCATGAGAGTCACAATAAAAAAATGCCTGGCCGCACTGGGCATCGTCGGTGTCGTCGCCTTGTATGCGGCAGGCGCCTACCGCATCGAACTGGCCCGCATGGCCCCACCCGCCTCCCTGTGTGCCTTTGCCCACTGCTCGCCGACGGACGCCACCTTCACCGCGCTGCGATGAAGTTTCGTTCACTTCGGCCTGCCGAGGACATCGTTCGAAGGCTATCGGTTAGCACACTATCGGAATAGACTGGCCAGCAAGAAACCGCCAGCCCTTCCGTGACCCGCCCCATGCCGACCAATCCTGCGATCAGCAGCATTCTTTTCGCCTTGATGATGGCGATTTTCCTCAGCGCCCTGGACCAGACCATTGTCGCCGTGTCGCTGCCGGCCATTTCCGCGCAGTTGCACGATGTCGACCTGCTGGCCTGGGTGATCTCCGGCTATATGGTGGCAATGACCGTGGCGGTGCCGGTGTACGGCAAGCTGGGCGACCTGTTCGGGCGTCGGCGCATGATGCTCATCGGCCTGGCACTGTTCACTTTCGCCTCGTTGCTGTGTTGCCTGGCGCAGAGCATGGAACAGCTGGTGATGGCCCGGGTGCTGCAAGGCATCGGCGCGGGCGGCATGGTCTCGGTCAGCCAGGCGATCATCGGCGACATCATCCCGCCCCGCGAGCGGGGTCGCTACCAGGGCTACTTCAGCAGCATGTACGCCCTGGCCAGCGTCGCCGGGCCAGTACTGGGCGGGCTGATGACCGAATACCTGTCATGGCGCTGGGTATTCTTGATCAACCTGCCGTTGGGTCTCGCCGCCTGGGCCCTGGCCTGGCGGACCCTGCACGGCCTGCCCGTGCCGCAGCGCAAGCCGATCATCGACTACCTGGGCACACTGCTGATGATCGTGGGCCTCAGCGCCCTGCTGCTGGGCATCACCGAAGTCGGCCAGGGCCATGGCCTGGGCGACCGGCTGGTGCAGGTCCATCTGGCCATCGCCGCCGTTGCCCTGAGCCTGTTCATCATTCAGGAGCGGCGTGCCGTGGAACCGGTGCTGCCGTTGCACCTGTTCACCAGCCGCAGCGCCGTGCTGTGCTGGATGATCGTATTCTTCGCCAGCTTCCAGGCGATCTCCCTGACCATGCTGATGCCGCTGCGGCACCAGACGCTGACCGGCGCCGGCGCCGACAGCGCGGCGCTGCACCTGCTGCCGCTGGCCATGGGCATGCCACTGGGTGCCTACTTTTCCGGACGTCACACGGCGCGCAGCGGTCGCTACAAACCGCTGATTCTCGCTGGCGCGGTGCTGATGCCGGTGGCGATTCTCGGCATCGCCTTCACCCCACCCGAGCAGGCCTGGCTGACCGGGCTGTTCATGCTGCTGACCGGTGTCGCCAGCGGCATGCAGTTCCCCACCTCGCTGGTCGGCAGCCAGAATGCCGTCCAGCCTCGCGATACCGGGGTGGCCACCAGCACCAGCAACCTGTTCCGTTCACTGGGTGGCGCGGTGGGCGTGGCCTTGATGTCGGCCCTGCTGCTGGCCATGCTGCAAGGCACCGGCCTGGGCACGCTGGCACCGGGCAGCCTGGGCGGCGAAGGCCAGGCGGGCAACGCCCTGCTCGACAGTCTGCACGCCAGCAGCGGCCCTGCGCTGGAGGCCCTGCGTGGTGAATTGGCCAATACCTTCCGGCACCTGCTGAGTGTCAGCGCCGCCATCGGGCTGCTGAGCGTGGCGGCGGCGCTGGCCATGCCCAATACGCTGTTACGTGGCCGAGACTGAAACGGCCCGGCCTGCCAGGTAAAAGGTGATCGATTCATCCGCTGGACAGGCGCCTTGCGTCATGCTGTTCGGCAGGCGGCGAACGGTGTACGGTTACACGGCTGCGTCGTGCTGGCGCAAGGCTGGGCTATGGCGCAGCATGTCCATGCAGCTCTCGACCAGCGTTTCGGCCTGGTCATAGAGCGAGAAGCTTTCGGGCACCAGCAGCCACTGGGCGAGAAGCCCGTCGATGTAGGCGTGAAGGCTCACCGCCGCACGCGAGACGTCGAGCGTGGCCGGCAACTGCCCTTTGCGCACCGCGTTGCTCAAGGCAAGACCGATCCTTTCGTTGCACCACACGGCGTTATCCCGACGCTGACGGCGAAAATCGCACATTTCATCGGTGAACTCGCATTTATGGAAAAGGATCTCGTTGATGCGCCGGGTTTTCGGGTTCCTGGAAACCTCATGAAACAAATGCACCAGCAGCTTCTTCATGCACCCCAGCGGGTCGGCCTCGTCCTCATTGTGAGTAGCCTGGGACATTTCTTCGAGGGGTTCGTGAAGACTGTCGAGCATGGCCTGGAACAGCTCAGCCTTGTTGGTGAAGTGCCAATAGATGGCGCCGCGCGTGACCCCAGCCAGGGTCGCGATGTCAGCCAGGGTGGTGCGTGCGACACCGCGAGCGTAGAACGCCTGTTCGGCAGCCTCCAGAATCTGGCTGCGTGTGGCTTGTGCTTCCTCTTTGGTACGACGAACCATGGCAGTAAAACCTCGACATTGATGCGCCAGCCTGTCTAGAGCAGGGTCTGGGAACGGTATCGGCCGTGCGGCTGACCGAACGGCGACAACGTGATGGCACGCTGTTTACAAACAGCCGTGAATGTAAGTATATTCATTAGCATGCTATGTATCTAGCCGCAAAATTTTTTTACATCTCCACTTTCTTGAGCAATCAAGGTTCCTGACCTCCGAGGATCTTCATGCAATTCAAGCCAGCTGTTCCCGTTCTGGTCACTGCCGTCGCCCTGGCAACCCTGCTCAGCGGTTGTAGCAAGAAGGAAGAAGCGGCACCTGCCGCCCAGACTCCTCAGGTCGGCGTGGTCACCCTCAAAGCCCAGCCCTACACGCTCACCACCGAGCTGCCAGGCCGTACCACGGCCTTCCGGGTCGCCGAAGTGCGGCCGCAGGTCAACGGCATCATCCTCAAGCGGCTGTTCACCGAAGGCGCCGACGTCAAGGCCGGCCAGCAGCTGTATCAGATCGACCCGGCGATGTACGAAGCCACCGCCAACAGCGCACGCGCCAGCCTGCAGTCGGCCAAGTCGCTGGCTGACCGCTACAAGCTGCTGGTCAACGAGCAGGCCGTGAGCCGCCAGGAATACGACCAGGCCATCGCCTCCAGCCGTGAAGCCGAGGCCAGCCTGCAGACCGCCGAGATCAACCTGCGCTACACCAAGGTGCTGGCACCGATCTCCGGACGCATCGGGCGCTCGTCGGTCACCGAAGGCGCCCTGGTCAGCAATGGCCAGACCGAAGCGATGGCCACCATCCAGCAGCTCGACCCGATCTACGTCGACGTGGTGCAGTCTTCGGCCGAAATGCTCAAGCTGCGTTCCGACCTGGAAAGCGGCAAGCTGCAGAAGGTCGGCAACAACGCCGCCAAGGTGAAGCTGACCCTGGAAGACAACAGCGCCTACCCGCAGGAAGGCACCCTGGAGTTCTCGGAAGTCTCGGTCGACCAGGGCACCGGCTCGGTCACCCTGCGCGCCGTGTTCCCCAACCCTGAGCATCGTCTGCTGCCCGGCATGTTCGTCCATGCGCAGTTGCAGGCCGGCACCAATGCCCAGGCCATCCTAGCGCCGCAGCAGGGCGTGACCCGCGACCAGAAAGGCACGCCGACCGCCATGGTGGTCAACCAGGACAACAAGGTGGAAGTACGCACCCTGGTGGCCAACCGCACCGTGGGTGACAAGTGGCTGATTGAAAAAGGCCTGAGCGAAGGCGACCGAGTCATCACCGAAGGCCTGCAGTACGTCAAGCCAGGCGCCACGGTCAAGGTCGCGGAAGCCGGCAACGTCCAGGGCGCCCAACCGGCACCTGCCGCGGCGAGCGACAAGGCCGCCGGCGGTAAAGGGGAATAACCGATGTCGAAATTCTTTATCGAGCGCCCCATCTTCGCCTGGGTGATCGCCCTGGTGATCATGCTGGTGGGCGGCTTGTCGATTCTCAAGCTGCCGATCAACCAGTACCCGAGCATCGCCCCGCCGGCCATTGCCATTCAGGTCTCCTACCCGGGTGCTTCGGCACAGACCGTGCAGGACACCGTGGTGCAGGTCATCGAGCAGCAGCTCAACGGTATCGACCGACTCCGTTATGTCAGTTCGGAGAGCAACTCCGACGGCAGCATGACCATCACCGTGACCTTCGAACAGGGCACCAACCCCGACACCGCGCAGGTTCAGGTCCAGAACAAGCTGAACCTGGCCACTCCGCTGCTTCCGCAAGAGGTCCAGCAGCAGGGTATCCGCGTCACCAAGGCGGTGAAGAACTTCCTGCTGGTGATCGGCCTGGTATCCGAAGACGGCAGCATGACCAAGGAAGACCTGGCCAACTACATTGTCTCCAACATCCAGGATCCGATCTCGCGGACTTCCGGCGTGGGTGACTTCCAGGTGTTCGGCGCCCAGTACGCCATGCGTATCTGGCTGGATCCGGCCAAGCTCAATCAGTACCAGCTGACCCCGGGTGACGTGAAAACCGCAGTCAGTGCGCAGAACGTACAGGTCGCTTCCGGTCAGCTTGGCGGTCTGCCCGCCGTGGCCGGCCAGCAGCTCAACGCCACCATCATCGGCAAGACCCGTCTGCGCACCGCCGAGCAGTTCGAGAACATTCTGCTCAAGGTCAATGCCGATGGCTCCCAGGTCCGCGTGAAAGACGTCGCCAAAGTCGGCCTCGGCGCGCAGGACTACAGCATCGACTCGCAATTCAACGGCAAGCCGGCTTCGGGCATGGCGATCAAGCTGGCGCCCGGCGCCAACGCTCTGGACACCGCCAAGGCGATCCGCGCCACCATCGCCTCGCTGGAGCCCTTCTTCCCGCCTGGGATGAAAGCCGTGCTCCCGTATGACACCACACCAGTGGTCAGCGAATCGATTTCCGGGGTGGTGCATACCCTGGTCGAAGCGATCGTGCTGGTGTTCCTGGTGATGTACCTGTTCCTGCAGAACTTCCGTGCCACCGTGATCACCACCCTCACCGTACCGGTGGTGTTGCTCGGCACCTTCGGCATCCTCGCGGCGTTCGGTTTCACTATCAACACCCTGACCATGTTCGGCATGGTTCTCGCCATCGGCCTGCTGGTGGACGACGCCATCGTCGTGGTGGAGAACGTCGAGCGGGTAATGATCGAGGACAAGTTGTCGCCCAAAGAGGCCACGATCCGCTCCATGGGGCAGATCCAGGGCGCCCTGGTGGGCATTGCCCTCGTACTTTCCGCGGTACTGCTGCCCATGGCGTTCTTCGGCGGCTCCACCGGGGTGATCTACAAACAGTTCTCCATCACCATCGTTTCCGCCATGGCGCTGTCGGTGATCGTGGCGCTGATTTTCACCCCGGCGCTGTGCGCCACCATGCTCAAGCCCATCGACCACTCCCATGACCTCGAGAAGCGCGGCTTCTTCGGCTGGTTCAACCGCACCTTCGACCGTGGCGTACACGGCTACGAACGCGGCGTGGGCGGCATGCTCAAGCACAAGTGGCCGGCCTACCTGGCCTACGTGCTGATCTGCGCCGGCATGGTTTGGATGTTCAACCGCATCCCAGCAGCCTTCCTCCCCGAAGAAGACCAGGGCGTGATGTTCGTCCAGGTACAGACGCCGGCCGGCTCCACCGCCGAACGCACCCAGCAGGTGATGGACACCATGCGTGAGCACCTGCTCACCAAGGAAGCGGGCTCGGTACAGTCGGTGTTCACCGTCAACGGCTTCAACTTCGCCGGTCGCGGGCAGAACTCCGGTATCGCCTTCGTGCTGCTCAAGCCGTGGGATGAACGCCCTGGCGCAGAGAACAGCGTGTTCCAGCTGGCCAAGCGCGCGCAGGGCTATTTCTTCACGCTGCGCGATGCAATGGTCTTCGCCGTGGTGCCGCCGTCGGTACTGGAATTGGGTAACGCCACCGGTTTCGACGTCTACCTGCAGGACCAGGGCGGGGTCGGCCACGAGAAGCTGATGCAGGCGCGCAATCAGTTGCTGGGGGCGGCCTCGCAGAGCAAGATCCTCGCTGGCGTTCGTCCCAACGGCCTGAACGATGAGCCGCAATACCAAGTGACCATCGATGACGAGCGGGCCAGCGCCCTGGGCATCACCCTGTCGGACATCAACAGCACCTTGTCGATTGCCTTCGGCAGTAACTACGTCAACGACTTCATCGATCGTGGTCGGGTCAAGAAGGTCTATCTGCAAGGTACGGCCAATTCACGCATGACCCCTGAAGACCTGAACAAGTGGTACGTGCGCAATAGCAGCGGGCAGATGGTGCCGTTCTCGGCCTTCAGCAGCGGCGAGTGGGTGTTCGGCTCGCCGAAACTGTCGCGCTACAACGGCGTACCGGCCGAAGAAGTGCTGGGGACTCCGGCACCGGGCTACAGTACCGGCCAGGCCATGGCGGAGATCGAGCGTCTGGCCAAGGACCTGCCGCCGGGCATCGGTATCTCCTGGACCGGCCTGTCGTACGAAGAGCGGCTGTCCGGCTCCCAGGCCCCTGCCCTCTATGCCCTGTCGCTGCTGGTGGTGTTCCTCTGCCTGGCGGCCCTGTATGAAAGCTGGTCGATCCCGATCGCGGTCATGCTGGTCGTGCCACTGGGGGTCATCGGTGCCTTGATGGCGACCAGCCTGCGCGGTCTGTCCAACGACGTGTTCTTCCAGGTCGGCCTGTTGGTGACAGTGGGCCTGGCGGCGAAGAACGCCATCCTCATCGTCGAGTTCGCCAAGGAGCTGCACGAACAGGGCAAGGGGCTGGTGGAAGCCACCATCGAGGCCTGCCGCATGCGTCTGCGCCCGATCATCATGACCTCCATGGCCTTCATCCTCGGCGTGGTGCCGCTGGTGATCGCCTCGGGTGCCGGTTCGGGCAGCCAGCATTCCATCGGTACCGGCGTGATCGGCGGTATGATTACCGCGGTCGTCCTGGCGATCTTCTGGGTGCCACTGTTCTTCGTCTCGGTGTCGACACTGTTCAAGAGCAAACCGAAAAACATCAAACAGCAAGAGGCTGGCCAATGAGCAAGTCCCTGATTTCCCTGGCGGTTACTGCTTTCATCCTCGGCGGCTGCTCGCTGATTCCCGACTATCAGCGCCCCGCCGCCCCGGTGGCGGAGCAGTACCCGCAGGGGCCGGCCTACGAGCCGGCCCAGGCGGCCAACGTCGCCGCCGCCGAACAGGGCTGGCGGCAGTTCTTCCGTGATCCGGCGCTGCAGCAACTGATCCAGACCGCGCTGGAGAACAACCGTGACTTGCGCGTCGCGGCGCTGAACATCGACGCCTACCGTGCGCAGTACCGCATCCAGCGCGCCGACCTGTTCCCGGCGGTGGCCGCCGAGGGCAGCGGCAGCCGCCAGCGCACACCGGCCAACATGTCCACCACCGGCCGTTCGAGCATCGCCAGCAGCTACTCGGCGACCCTGGGCGTCAGTGCCTACGAGCTGGACCTGTTCGGCCGCGTGCGCAGCCTCAGCGAACAGGCATTGCAAACCTACTTCGCCAGCGAAGAAGCGCGGCGCAGCACACAGATCAGCCTGGTAGCCAGCGTGGCCAACGCCTACCTGACCTGGCAGGCCGACAAGGAACTGCTCAAGCTGACCCAGGAAACCCTCGGCACCTACGAGGAAAGCCTGCGCCTGACCAGCCGCAGCAACGAGGTCGGCGTGGCCTCGGCCCTCGACCTGAGCCAGGCCCGCACCTCTGTGGAAAGCGCCAAGGCGCGCCTGGCGCAGTATCAGCGCCTGGTAGCGCAGGACCAGAACAGCCTGGTGCTGCTGCTCGGCACTGGCCTGCCGGCCAACCTGCCGGCGGCACAGCCGCTGGATGCCGACCTGCTGAGCAAGATGCCAGCCGGCATGCCGTCGGACCTGCTGCAGCGCCGCCCGGACATTCTCCAGGCCGAGCACAACCTGATGGCCGCCAACGCCAATATCGGTGCCGCACGGGCCGCGTTCTTCCCGAGCATCAGCCTGACCGCCAGTGCCGGCACCATGAGCCCGGACCTGTCGGGGCTGTTCGACGGCGGCTCGGGCACCTGGTTGTTCAAGCCGACCATCAACCTGCCGATCTTCAACGCCGGCAGCCTGCGCGCCAGCCTGGACTACGCGAAGATCCAGAAAGAGATCAACGTCGCCAACTACGAGAAGGCGATCCAGACCGCGTTCCAGGAAGTCGCCGATGGCCTGGCTGCACGCAAGACCTACCAGGAACAGTTGCAGGCGCAGCGTGACTTCGTCACCGCCAGCCAGGACTACTACCGTCTGGCCGAGCGTCGCTACCGGATCGGTATCGACAGCAACCTGACCTTCCTGGATTCGCAGCGCTCGCTGTTCAGTGCCCAGCAGACGCTGATCACCGACCGCCTGGCGCAGCTGACCAGCGAGGTCAACCTGTACAAGGCCCTGGGTGGCGGCTGGTACGAAAACACCGGCGACAACCAGCCGATCGCCAAGGAAAAGCCTTCCGTGCAGTTGTTCTGATCGCTTTGCCTGAAATGAAAAGACCCGCCTCCGTGGCGGGTCTTTTTTTGCTCCATCGACAGGCTACACCCTGTAGGCGGTGATCAATGATCGTGATGCAGGTAAGCCGGCTGCTTCGGCAGACGCAGGCTGAACAGGAAGGCAATCACCATCATCACCGTGACGTACCAGTAGAAGTTGCTCTCCGCGCCCATGCTCTTGAAGTTCAGCGCCACGTATTCGGCCGAACCGCCGAACAGTGCGTTGGCGATGGCGTACGACAGGCCCACACCCAGTGCACGCACCTGCGGCGGAAACATCTCGGCTTTCACCAGGCCACTGATCGAGGTGTAGAAACTCACGATCGCCAGTGCCAGGGTAATCAGCGCGAACGCCATGAACGGGCTCTGCACGCTTTTCAGTGCGGTGAGGATCGGCAAGGTGCACAGCGCCCCAAGAGCCCCGAACAGCAGCATCGAGCTGCGCCGGCCGATACGGTCGGCGAGCATGCCGAACAGCGGCTGCATGCACATGTACACGAACAACGCTCCGGTCATGATGTAGCTGGCGGTCTTCGGCTCCATGCCGCCGGTGTTGACCAGGTACTTCTGCATGTAGGTGGTGAAGGTATAGAAGATCAGCGAGCCGCCGGCGGTGTAGCCCAGCACGGTGATGAACGCGGCCTTGTGATGCTTGAACAGGGCACTGACGCTGCCGGCGTCCTTGTCCTTGCGGGTTTCGGCAGTGGTGGTCTCGTTCAGGCTGCGGCGCAGCAACAGGGCGATGACCGCTGCCAGGGCGCCGATCACGAAGGGGATGCGCCAACCGTAGGCACGCAGTTCTTCGGTGCTGAGAAACTGCTGCAGGATGACCACGGTCAGCACCGCCAGCAGCTGGCCGCCGATCAGCGTCACATACTGGAACGAGGCGTAGAAGCCACGCTGGCCGCGCAACGCCACCTCGCTCATGTAGGTGGCGGTGGTGCCGTATTCACCACCGACCGACAGACCCTGCAGCAGGCGCGCCAGCAACAGCAGCGCCGGCGCCCAGGCACCAATGGCGGCATAGGTCGGCAGGCAGGCGATGACCAGCGAGCCGGCGCACATCATGGTCACCGAGATCAGCATCGAGTTCTTGCGCCCGTGCTTGTCAGCCACGCGGCCGAACAGCCAGCCGCCGATGGGGCGCATCAGAAAGCCTGCGGCGAATACCCCGGCAGTATTGAGCAACTGCACGGTGGGGTCATCGGAAGGAAAGAAGGCTGGGGCAAAGTAGATGGCGCAGAACGCGTAGATGTAGAAGTCGAACCATTCGACCAGGTTGCCGGACGAAGCGCCGACGATGGCGAAGATCCGCTTGCGACGTTCTTCACCTGAGTAGTGCATGGTGGTGGCCATTGTTGTTATACCCTCCGGATTGGTTGTGGCGTTTCATCCCTGCGAGGACAAGCGGCCCCAAGAAACAATTGGTCACATCCTAACGGCTATTGGTTCAGAATGGCCAACTGGTCTGGCCAAAAAAGCGCAGGCCTGGGCCTGCCAAGAGGAGGAATCGCTAGGGTCAACCCGCCAGCGACGTGTCCGGCCTGTTCGTGGAAGCCAGTCAGTCGCTGGAGGGTTGATGGGGGATCAGCGTTCGATAGCCAGGGCCAGGCCCTGGCCGACGCCGACGCACATGGTCGCCAGGCCTTTACGGCCACCGGTCTTTTCCAGCTGATGCAGCGCAGTAAGCACCAGGCGCGCACCGCTCATGCCCAGCGGGTGACCCAGGGCGATGGCACCGCCATTGGGGTTCACCTGCGGCGCATCGTCGGCCAGGCCCAGTTCGCGCAACACCGCCAGCCCCTGGCTGGCAAAGGCTTCGTTGAGTTCGATGACATCGAAATCGGTCACTGCCAGGCCCAGGCGCTCGACCAGCTTGCGTACCGCTGGCACCGGGCCGACGCCCATCACGCGGGGTTCGACGCCGGCACTGGCCATGCCCAGGATCCGCGCACGCGGGGTCAGGCCATGTTTCTTGACGGCATCGGCCGAAGCCAGGATCAACGCTGCTGCACCATCGTTGACCCCGGAGGCATTGCCCGCCGTCACGGTCTTGTCCGGACCGTTGACCGGCTTGAGCTTGGCCAGCGCTTCCAGTGTCGTTTCGGCGCGAGGGTGTTCGTCCTGGTCGACAATGGTCTCGCCCTTCTTGTGCGCGATGCGCACCGGCACGATTTCCTCGGCAAAAAAGCCCGCAGCCTGGGCAGCGGCGGTGCGCTGCTGGCTGCGCAGGGCGAAAGCGTCCTGATCGGCTCGAGAAACCTTGTAGTCATCCGCCACGTTGTCAGCGGTTTCCGGCATCGAATCGACGCCGTACTGGGCTTTCATCAGCGGGTTGATGAAGCGCCAGCCAATGGTGGTGTCTTCCAGCTTCATGCCACGGGAAAACGCCGCGTCGGCCTTGCCCATCACGAACGGCGCACGCGACATGGATTCCACGCCGCCGGCGATGGCCAATTCCATCTCGCCCGCAGCGATGGCGCGAAACGCCGTGCCGATGGCGTCCATGCCCGAGGCGCACAGGCGGTTCAGCGTCACGCCCGGAATGCTCGGCGGCAGGCCGGCCAGCAGCGCAGCCATGCGCGCCACGTTGCGGTTGTCTTCACCAGCCTGGTTGGCGCAACCGAAGAACACTTCGTCGACCTCTTGCCAGTTCACCGAAGGATTGCGCTCGATCAGCGCCTTGATCGGCACCGCAGCCAAGTCGTCGGCACGCACGCCGGACAGCCCGCCGCCGAAGCGGCCAATGGGCGTACGGATGGCATCGCAGATGAATACGTCACGCATCAGGCTTCTCCTGCCACTTGGCCATGGGCGGCGGCGGTGCGGGCTTCCAGGTCGCGCAGGGCGGTCAGCTCGGCCTCGCTCGGTTCGGCGGAAACCGCGACGTTCTCGGCAAAGCGCACCGGCCAGCCGGTGGCGGCCACCACCTGCTCACGGGTGACGCCGGGGTGCAGGGTGGTGACGATGAATTCGTTGCTGCCCTCCTCCGGCTCCATCACGCACAGGTCGGTGATGATGCCCACCGGCCCGGCCCCAGGCAGGCCCAGGCGCTTGCGCGAGTCGCCGCCTTCGCCGTGGCCCACCGAGGTGATGAAGTCCAGACGGTCGACGAACGAACGCGGCGACTGCTTGAGGATGATCAGCACCGACTTGGCGGAGCCGGCGATCTCCGGCGCACCACCGGCACCCGGCAGGCGCACCTTGGGCTTGTGGTAGTCACCTACCACGGTGGTGTTGATATTGCCAAAGCGGTCGACCTGTGCAGCCCCCAGGAAGCCCAGGTCGACCCGGCCGCCCTGCAGCCAGTAGCGGAAGATCTCGCTGGTCGACACCACGGTGTCGGCGGTCTCGGCCAGCTCGCCGTCGCCGATCGACAGCGGCAGGACGCTGGGCTTGGCACCGATGGGGCCGGACTCGTAGATCAGGACCACGTCCGGGCTGGAGGTCAGGCGCGCCAGGTTGGCGGCCTTGGACGGCAGGCCGATGCCCACGAAGCAGACGGTGCCGTTGTGCAGACGACGCGCAGCGGCGATGGTCATCATTTCACTGGTGGAATAGGTCATTATTTTGCCTCCGCAGCGCTGGCCAGCTTGTTGCGGAATTCATTGAAATCCGCGGTGCCATGGATGTACTCGTCGACCCAGGCCTTGAACGTTTCGCGATCACGGGCGATCGGGTCCCAGTCCTGGTAGAAGCGGTTGTCACGCTCGTAGTAACCGTGGGCGTAGGACGGATGGGCACCGCCGGGCACCACGCATACGGCACTCAGCGCCCAGGTCGGCAGCACGCAGGAGTTCATCGGCGCCTGCAGGTCGTCGACGATTTCTTCGACGGTCACGATGCAACGCTTGGCCGCCAGCGCCGCTTCCTTCTGCGAACCGAGAATGCCCCAGATCAGCACGTTGCCCTTGCGGTCGGCCTTCTGGGCATGGATCACGGTCACGTCGGGGCGTACCGAAGGCACGGCGGCCAACACTTCGCCGGTGAATGGACAGGTGACGGTCTTGATCAGCGGGTTGACCTTCGGCAGGTCGGAACCGGCGTAGGCGCGCAGCACCGCGAAGGGCAGCCCGGAAGCACCAGCCACGTAGGCGTTGGCCAGGTCGGCATGGCTGTGTTCTTCAAGCTCCAGGTCGCGCGGCCATTGTTTCTCCACCGCATCGCGCAGGCGGTGCAGCGAGCCGACACCGGGGTTGCCGCCCCAGGAGAAGACCAGGCGCTTGACGCAGCCGGCGCCGATCAACTGGTCATAGATCAGGTCTGGCGTCATGCGCACCAGGGTCAGGTCACGCTTGCCCTGGCGGATGATTTCGTGCCCAGCGGCAGAAGGAATCAGGTGAGTGAAACCTTCCAGTGCAACGGTGTCGCCATCGTTGACCAGTCGTTTCACCGCATCCTGTAAAGACATGATTTCAGCCATGAGGTGCTCCCGTACCCAAACATCACGTTCAATGATCGGCACGTCGAAGCGCGCCGCGATGAGCGTGAGGTTATGCGGGGGAACGCCTGGCAAACAATCCGATAATCGCTTATCCGTTCGGTAATCGAACGCAATCAGAAAGGCCCGCCAGAGAGCGGGCCTGGACGTTTCAGGTGAAGATCTGCGCGCTCAGTTCGCGACTGGCATCCAGCATGATCGGCAGGAAGCGCTGCTCCAGCTCGCTGCGCGCCACTCGAGCGGCACTGGTGCTGACGTTGAGCGCCGCAAGGACCTGGCCGGAAGCGTCGTAGACCGGCACGGCAATCGAGCGCAGGCCTTGCTCCAGCTCCTGGTCGACGATGCACCAGCCTTGCTGGCGCACCTGCTGCAGGCATTCGTAGAGCGCCTCGGTCGTGCGAATGGTACGGCTGGTCTTGGGTTGCAGGTCGACATGGTCGAGGTATTCGCGCAGCGAGACGTCGTCCAGTGCCGCCAGCAGAATGCGCCCCATCGACGTGCAATAGGCCGGCAGGCGGCCGCCTACCGACAGGTCGACGGAAATCAGCCGCTGAGTGGTGGCCGAACGGGCGATGTAGAGAATGTCGTCGCCTTCCAGGGTGGCCATGTTGCAGGCCTCGTGCAGTTGGTCGCTCATGCGGTCCAGGTAGGGCTGCGAAGAAACCGCGAGGGGGGTGGACGACAGGTAGGCATGCCCCAGGGTCAAGACCTTGGGCAGCAGCGAATAGGTACGACCGTCCGTCGTCGCGTAGCCGAGCTTGATGAGGGTGTGCAGGCAACGACGCACCGCTGCGCGAGGAATCTCGGTGCGGTGGCTGATCTGCGCGATGGTCAGATGCCGCTTGCGCTCCTGGAAGGCATGGATCACCGCCAGCCCGCGGGCCAGGGACGTCATGAAATCGGGATCACCCGTCAGGGCCTGGATGCGCTTGGCTGGCGAGGCGACGATGGGCGGCGCCAGGGAAACAAAAGAATTACGCAGTTCTTCATTCATGGCCACGATCTCGGCAACACCCTTCAGACCTTTCTAATCAACGGTTGCGCAGCTGCGCGGAATGATTCTCGACAGCCCGACCCGTGCGATTATCGAACAAGTGGCCGATAATCGCAATTGACCCCTGACAAATATGCTTATACCTTTATGCCTGCCATGAAGTGGCTTCTTGGAAATCCTGGTCAGGTACCCACTGAGAAGTCCAAGGCAACGGCCTTGTCCACGAAGCAAGGCCGTTTTTATTTCGGCCTCCTCTGACCGACTCGTTCAATGCTCACCTGGCGCATCTTCTTCATGGGCCTGCGCATGCCGATGAAACGCTGCAACTAACGACGCAGCACAAGTTCGATCATGCGGCGTACAGTACTAAGAGAAAACGCCACCTGCGAAGTGTTGACGATCCCAGGGTTCTTGGAGATAGTAGCTTTCACCCGGTTGGAAGTATTCCGTGTCGTGATGTGCCGTTCATGCCCTTACAGGTGCTGAGCGCCTGCTTCGACGAGCACCGCAACGCCCTGTTGCGTTGAACAGGACACGAGACCAGCCCGGCGCGTGCAGTTCATGCGCCTCTTTTTACTTGTCGCTACGACAGATGTTCGTTTCCGGTGCCCGTAGCCGCCAACCGCCTCGTGCGGCCCGCCGTTCGCAGTTCCCGGCCAGTCCCCAGGGTGCATTGTTTCCCTGTCATGGACAGCCGCATTCGCGAGCGCCCGCCCCCTGCGCAGCCTGGCGTCAACACCGGAGTTCATTCGACTTGATCAGGTAACACCGTGACTAAAGATGAACTGCGCGCCGAACTCGAGCGCCAGGAACAGCGCTTCAAGGAAGTGTACGGCGGCGAAATCACCACGTATGCCGCGCAGCCCGAACCGGAGCGCAAGCCCTGGCGCAAGCGGGCGACCGTTCAGGACCAGGCGTTCAAGCAAGAACTGCAACGCATGGAAAAAGAGCTGAAGGAAGAACACGACGACGTTGCCGGCCCCACGCCGAACGTATTCTGAACATTCCTGCCAGCTCGCGGCGTCGGGATTTACCCCTGTCCATGACGCAGATCTGATCGATACCGGCCAGCGGTCGGTACGTCGAAGTGTATTTTTTCTGTCATAATCGCGCCCCCTTCAGAACGGGCCAGAAAACTTACATGATCGATTTATTCAGCGGACTTGATGCCTGGGTATTGGTGAGCCTGCTACTCGCCCTCGCATTCGTCCTGTCGTTCGAGTTCATCAACGGCTTCCATGACACGGCCAACGCGGTGGCCACGGTGATCTACACCAAGGCCATGCCGCCGCACCTGGCGGTGTTCGCCTCTGGCATCTTCAACTTCCTGGGGGTACTGCTCGGCGGTGTAGGTGTGGCCTACGCGATCGTGCACCTGCTGCCGGTAGAACTGCTGATCAACGTCAACACCGGCCATGGCCTGGCCATGGTGTTCTCGCTGCTCACCGCCGCCATCGCCTGGAACCTGGGCACCTGGTACTTTGGTATTCCGGCTTCCAGCTCCCACACCCTGATCGGTTCGATCCTCGGGGTAGGCCTGGCCAACGCGTTGATCAATGGCATTCCGGTGGGCGAAGGCGTCAACTGGCAGAAAGCCATAGACATCGGCGCCTCGCTGGTGTTCTCGCCCCTGGCAGGTTTCATCGCGGCCGGTCTGCTGCTGGTCGCGCTGAAATGGTGGCGCCCGCAGTCGAAAATGCACAAGACCCCCGAACAGCGCCGCAAGGTGGACGACAAGAAGCACCCACCGTTCTGGAATCGTCTGGTCCTGGTGATCTCCGCCATGGCGGTAAGCTTCGTGCACGGCTCCAACGACGGCCAGAAAGGCATCGGCCTGATCATGCTGGTGCTGATCGGTATCGTGCCGGCGCAGTTCGTTCTCGACCTGAGCAGCACCACCTACCAGATCGAGCGTACCCGTGACGCCACCCTGCACCTGAGCCAGTTCTACCAGCGCAACCACGACACCCTGGGCGAGTTCCTGGCCCTGGGCAAGGCCGACAAGAGCGACCTGCCGTCTCATGCCGCCTGCGACCCGAAACAGACCGAGCCGACCATCGACGCACTGCTAGGCAAGCTGCAGGGCGTGACCGACTATCGCGCGCTCAGTTCTGAAGACCGTGTCGAAGTACGCCGCTACCTGCTGTGCCTGGACGACAGCGCACGCAAGGTCAGCAAACTGCCGGACCTCGCCGCCCGTGAAAAATCCGACCTGGCCAAGCTGCGCAAGGACCTGACCGCCACCACCGAATACGCACCTTTCTGGGTCATCATTGCAGTGGCCCTGGCGCTGGGCATCGGCACCATGGTTGGCTGGAAGCGCGTGGTACTGACCATCGGCGAGAAGATCGGCCGCCAGGGCATGACCTATGCCCAGGGCATGTCGGCACAGATCACCACCGCCACCGCCATCGGCCTGGCCAACGTGTTCAGCCTGCCGGTCTCGACCACCCATATCCTGTCGTCCGGCGTGGCCGGCACCATGGTCGCCAACCGCAGCGGCCTGCAGGCCGGGACCATCCGCACCATCCTGCTGGCCTGGGTGCTGACCCTGCCAGCCACTGTCGCGCTCTCCGCCTGCCTGTTCTGGCTGGCCTCCATGGCGCTGTCCTGATGCGATCGCCCCCAGGCGCAGGCCTGGGGGCATTGCCGCTTCAACGACGCTTCCTGCCGCCCAGCAACGACCCCATCAGTCCACGCACCAACTCCCTCCCCAATTGATTGGCGGCCTGCCGCATGGCGTTCCTCATCGCCTGCCCGGCCAGCCCGCCCAGCAGATCAGCGGCCTTGTCACTGAATCGCCCCTGCCGCTCAACCTTCTCGGCCGGCGCCCGTTCGACCTCGGGCGCAGCGACGGCACGCGCAACCAGGCGTTCATAGGCCGATTCACGGTCGATGGCCTGATCGTAACGCCCTGCCAAGGGTGAGCCGGCGATACACATTCGGCGCTCGGCGTCGCTCAACGGGCCGATGCGCGACTGCGGCGGTGCGATCATGACGCGCTGCACCTGCGCCGGCGTGCCCTTGTCCTGCAAGGTGCCCACCAGCGCTTCGCCAATGCCCAGCTCAGTCAACACCGCACGGGTATCGAACGCCGGGTTGGGCCGAAAGCCTTCGGCCACCGCACGCAAGGCCTTCTGTTCTCGCGCGGTGAAGGCCCGCAGGCCATGCTGGATACGCAGCCCCAGCTGGGCCAGCACCGCATCGGGAAGGTCGCCGGGCGACTGGGTCACGAAGTACACCCCTACCCCCTTGGAACGGATCAGCCGCACCACCTGCTCCAGGCGCTCCTGCAAGGCTTTCGGCGTGCCACTGAACAACAGGTGCGCCTCGTCGAAGAACAGCGCCAACAGCGGCTGCTCGGCATCGCCGCGCTCGGGCAACTGTTCGAACAGCTCGGCCAGCAACCAGAGCAGGAAGGTGGCATAGACCTTGGGGGCTTCATGCACCAGGCGCCGCGCATCGAGCAAATGAATGCGCCCGCGGCCGTCCGCGTCGGCTTGCAACAGGTCCTGCAATTGCAGCGCGGGCTCACCGAACAGGGCTTCGGCGCCTTGTTGCTCAAGACCGGCAAGGCGCCGTAACAGGGCCTGTACGGAAGCGGCGGTCATCAACGCCGCATCCTCTGCGAGCAGCTCCGGATGCTCGCGCAGGTGGCCGAGCAAAGCCTTGAGATCCTTCAGGTCCAGCAACAACAGCCCTTCACGATCAGCCACCTTGAAGGCGGCATACAACGTTGACTGCTGGCTGTCGCTCAGTTCCAGCAGGTTGCCCAGCAGCAGCGGCCCCACTTCGCTCAGGGTGGTGCGCAGCGGATGACCGGTGCGTGCGTCGATGTCCCAGAGCAGCACCGGATAGGCCTGTGGTCGATGGCCCAGCCACGGCATGCTGGCAATGCGCTCAGCGACCTTGCCCTGTGGCTGGCCGGCCGCGCCCAGGCCGCATAGGTCGCCCTTTATGTCGGCAGCGAAGACCGCGACGCCCGCGTCGCTGAAGGCCTCGGCCAGATGCTGCAGGGTGACGGTCTTGCCGGTCCCGGTGGCGCCGGCGATGAGGCCATGGCGGTTGGCCAGTCCAATGGCCTGGCCGACCGGCTGGCCGCCCGGGTCCGCGCCCAGGATGATCTGATTGACATGCTGCATGCGTTCAACCTCCCATACCCCACGGGGAATATCGGTAGCCGTTAAGCGGCGCATCACGATGGCAATGCCCTTAAGCATAGTGGGCAGGGCGGCGGGCACCACCCGACGGGCCGTCAGCAGACGGCAAGAACAACTATTCTTGTCGAAGGTCAGCAAGAGAGGCCCACCCTCAGGAGCGCCGATTGTGCATATCGCCGACATGACCATGTTCTACGCCCCGGCCAGTGGCGGCGTGCGTACCTACCTGGATGCCAAGCATCGGCGTCTGCAGGGTCACCCCGGCGTGCGGCACAGCCTGCTGATTCCCGGCCCGCGCTCCAGCCACAACGATGGCGTGCATGAGGTACCGGCACCGCCCCTGCCGTTCGGTAACGGCTATCGCTTTCCGCTGCGCGTCAGCCCCTGGCGCGAAACGCTCAAGCGCCTTGGCCCCGACCTCATCGAAGTCGGCGACCCTTACCTCACCGCCTGGGCAGCCCTGGATGCGCGCCGGCAACTTGATGTACCGGTGATCGGTTTCTATCACTCCGACCTGCCGCTGCTGATCGCCAACCGCATGGGGCAATGGATGGGGATCAGCGCGCAGGCCTACATAAGCCGCCTGTATGGCAACTTCGACCGCATCCTGGCGCCCAGCCAGGCGATGGCCGGCAAGCTGATCGCCATGGGTCTGGCGCAGGTCCACGTGCAACCCCTGGGGGTCGACCTGCAAGCCTTTCATCCAGGAAACCGCGACCCGTCGCTGCGACAACGCCTTGGCCTGGCGGCGGACTGCCATCTGCTGATATTTGCCGGGCGCGGCTCACGGGAGAAGAACCTGGGCACCCTGCTGCACTGCATGAAACGGCTGGGGCCGCGTTACCACCTGCTGCTGGTCGGCTCGCACATGCCCCTCCAGGTGCCGAACAACGTCACGGTGATCAACCGCTTCTGCGCCGCGAGCGAAGTCGCCGGGCTGTTGGCCAGTGCCGATGCTCTGGTACATGCCGGCGACCAGGAAACCTTCGGCCTGGTGGTCCTTGAAGCCATGGCCAGCGGTATTCCGGTGGTGGCGGTGAATGCCGGAGCCTTTGCCGAGATCGTCACCAGCGGTTGCGGCCTGCTGTGCGAACCCCGCCAGCCCAAGGCGATGGCCGCCGCCGTGCGTGAACTGTTCAGCCACGACGTGCAGGCCATAGGGCGCTACGCCCGACAACGGGTAGAGACCCACTACAACTGGGACCGCGTGGTCAGTGGCCTGCTCGAACACTACCGGGCGGTACTCGGCAGCCACCGACCGGTACGTGCCAATGGCTGAACGGCCACCGGCACGTCCACCGGCAGTTTTGCTGGTGCTGCATGACGTCGCGCCCTGTAGCTGGCAGGCCTACCTGCCGCTGCTGCAAGCGCTCGACGAGCGCGGCTCCATCCCGCTGACCTGGCTGGTGGTGCCGAATTTTCACAGGCAGTGCCCGCTTGACAGCGATCCGGCCCTGCTGCGCCTGCTCGACCGGCGCCTCGCCTTGGGCGACGAGCTGGTGCTGCATGGCCGGTACCATTGTGATGACGGCCCGGCACCGCGCACTCCGGTGGATTACCTGCGCCGGCGAATCTACACCCACGAAGGTGAATTCCAGCCCCTCAGCCAGGCGCAGGCCCTGACGCATCTGGACGCCGGTATCGAGCTGTTCCGCCAGCACGCCTGGCCCTTGTACGGTTTCGTGGCACCCGGCTGGCTGATGGGCGTCGGCACCCGGCAAGCCTTGCGGCAGCGGCCCTTGCAGTACACCAGTGACCGTCGGCACTTCTACCGCTTGCCGACGTTCACGCCCGAGCCGGCGCCAAGCCTGGTGTGGAGCGCTCGCAGCGCATGGCGGCGCGGTGCCTCGCGGGTATGGTGTGAGTGGCAGCAGCGGCAGTGGCGCCAGGCCCCGGTGATTCGCCTGGGCCTGCATCCGGTGGACATGCAGCATGCCTCGGCCAGGCAATACTGGCTGAAGGTGCTCGACCAATTGCTGGCCGAGGGGCGACAAGCGTTGACCAAGCGCGACTGGCTGTTCGCTCAGGCCGACTCGTCTAGCTCGGTGCTGTCTTCGCTGCCGCTAGCCTGCAACTGACGCCAGAGTTCGGCGGCACCGCTGAATTCGGTACCGTCCTGCGCCGACAGGGCCTCGGGATCGTAGCGACTCAGGCATCCCTCGCCGATCACCGGTGGAGGGCTGGCGGTGGCCTTGTCCAGTGGATCACTCATCATCTGCCCTGCCTTGGAGAAAGGGAGGCCGGCCTCGCATCACCGAACCGGCCTGGAACGGCGATCAGTCGAAGATCACCGTCTTGTTGTCATGGACCATCACCCGGTCTTCCAGGTGGGCACGCAGGCCGCGGGCCAGGACCAGTTTTTCCACGTCACGACCCAGGCGCACCAGCGTCTCGATGTTTTCCCGGTGGCTGATGCGCACCACGTCCTGTTCGATGATAGGCCCTGCATCGAGTTCTTCGGTGACATAGTGACAGGTGGCGCCGATCAGCTTCACGCCGCGCATGGCCGCCTGGTGGTAAGGCTTGGCGCCCACGAACGACGGCAGGAAGCTGTGGTGAATGTTGATGACCTTGTTGGCGTACTCTTGGCACAACTGCGGCGGCAGGATCTGCATGTAGCGCGCCAGCACCACCACATCGGCCTGATGCTCACCGACCAGACGCGACACTTCGGCGAAGGCCGGCGCCTTGTCAGCCGGGTCGACCGGTACGTGGAAGTACGGAATGCCATGCCATTCGACCATGCTGCGCAGGTCCTGGTGGTTGGAAATCACACAGGCGATCTCGCAATCCAGCTCTTCACTGTGCCAGCGGTGCAGCAGGTCGGCCAGGCAGTGCGATTCCCGGCTGGCCATCAGCACGACCCGTTTCTTCTGGGCCGAGTCGGTGATATGCCAGTCCATGGAGAATTCTTCGGCAATCGGAGCGAAAGCCTCGCGCAAACCTTGAAGATCCAGCGGCAGGCTGTCAGCCCGAATCTCATGACGCATGAAGAACCAGCCACTGAGATTGTCGGAATGGTGGCTCGATTCTGTAATCCAGCCATTGTAGGACGCCAGAAAGTTACTGACCTTGGCGACGATGCCAACCCGGTCCGGGCAGGCACTCACCAGGCGAAAGGTGCGCATGAACGAAACTCCAGACTACAAAAAAGGCCGCCATTCTAGCGGCTGCGCGGCAAATCTGCATGTTCGCCGTGGCCTCGACCGATGACTCGAACGGGCAGACAAACGGCATGATCGATTTCATCTTGCCAGCACCCGACAGATGGCCGCTTATTTTTCATTAAAGGCGGACGTTTATTACGGACTTTTCATGCACTGAAAAGGGGACATTTCTACTACCTGAAACCGCATAAAAAAGGCTAGAAGCAAAAAACCACGCCCCCTTTTAAGACGCCCATTCCCAGTTGCACTGCGGCCTGCCGGGGTGCTGGCGCAGTGAAAACAGGTCAGCATTGCAACAACATCTTTAGCGACAGCCGCGCGCACGCTCTAGTTCCAGAACTGTGTAGGAAAGCTACATCTTTCCTGAACAACTCATACGCGATGCTTATTTAATGTTTACTTGCTCAATGGCTCTGACTATTATTGCCTCACTGTCCCCTGAACCCTTCCACAACTCTTTCACAACATAGGTACTGCCCATGTCTCTGATCAACGAATACCGCGCCACTGAAGAAGCCATCAAAGAGCTGCAGGCTCGTCTGAAGAACCTGTCCCAAGATGACAAACTGCAGGCCGAGCTGGAATTCGAAGGCAAGCTGCGGACGCTGATGGGTGAGTACCAGAAGTCCCTGCGCGACATCATTTCCCTGCTGGACCCAGACGCCAAAGTTAACAAGGCGCCACGCAGCGCCGCCGTTAAAACCACGGGCACCAAGCGCGCCCGCAAGGTCAAGCAATACAAGAACCCGCACAACGGCGAAGTCATCGAAACAAAAGGTGGCAACCACAAGACCCTGAAAGAGTGGAAAGCCAAGTGGGGCAGCGACGAAGTTGAAAGCTGGGCCACGCTGCTGGGCTGATAACCCGATTTGATGCATCAAACGCCAGCTGTTGCTGGCGTTTTTCATTTCCGCAGGGCAACGTCTGACCGGCCAAGCGGCAGCCGCGTACGTAATCGCACGTCTGCGCCCGCCCTGGCATGTTTACTCGTGCGCCACGCTTGCCGCCCCGGAACAACTCATCACGGGTCTAGATACCCAGTCGGGTGCGCAGTCCCTGCACATAATCTTGCCACTCGCTCAATATCTTCAATTGCTCGGTTTTCGAGTTCAGCGACAATTCGACCAGCGCCTGGGTAAAACTTTGCAACGTGTTCGGCGCCCCGTATTCCGCGCGGGTCAGGCGCAAGCGACAGAAATTCAGCCAGCGTTGTTGTTCTTCCCTGCTCAAGGTCTCGGAAAAGTTACGTGCGCGGTAGCGAAACAAGAGTTCCGGCAGCCGTGCGTCATCAAAAGGCCATATGGGTTGTGCCAGTTGCGAAGGCTCGGCGCCACGCACTTGTTCGCACAAACGTCGATCCCGCTCCCCGATAAAACCGTCGTACAACTGCTGCTCGGGGTCCTGCGACGCCTCGAAATCTTCTTGTTCATATAGCGCCTGCAAGCGCGCCTGCCAAAGTTCGGGATTTTGCGTCAGGGCAGCGGCACGCTCGCGCATTATCGACATGTCCAGTTGCAGACGTTCACGGTCCTCTTCACGCAGAACATTGAGCGGCGCAATGACCGGGCAACGATTTATATGCAGCAGTTTCAACGGCACCGGCGACTCGCCGTCGGCCAATTCTTCACGACGCTTGTAAAGCCGCTGGCGCAACGACTCTGCGTCGAGTTCCAGCAAGGGCGAATGATCCAGGTGCAGGTCGCAGACGATCAGCGCATTACGGTTGCGCGGATGCCAGGCCAGCGGCAGGACCACCCCCAGATAATGCCGGGCGGCAGAGAAGCGCCCGGAGATATGCACCAGCGGCTGCAAGAGGCGGATCTGCTCCTGAACCTTCTGCTTGCTGCGCAGGGCGAACAGATAATCGTAGAGTTTCGGTTGCCGTTCGCGGATCAGTTTCGCCAGGGCGATGGTGGCGCGTACGTCGGACAGCGCATCGTGAGCCTGCCCGTGCTCGATGCCATTGGCCTGGGTCAGGCGTTCGAGCTTGAGGGTGACTCGCCCGTCCTCCTCCGGCCAGACGACCCCTTCGGGGCGCAAGGCATAGGCGGCACGCACCACGTCGATGAGATCCCAGCGGCTGTTACCACCCTGCCACTCGCGGGCATAGGGGTCGAAGAAGTTGCGATACAGGCTGTAGCGGGTCATCTCGTCGTCGAACCGCAAGGTGTTGTAACCCGCACCGCAGGTACCTGGTGCGGCCAGCTCGGCATGCACGCGGGCCATGAAGTCGGCCTCGCACAGGCCCTTCTCGGCCAGGCGCTGAGGCGTGATGCCGGTCACCAGGCACGCCGCCGGATGCGGCAGGATGTCATCGGCAGGCTGACAGTACAGATTGACCGGTGCCGCGATTTCATTGAGGTCGCCGTCGGTACGGATGCCGGCCATCTGCAAGGGGCGATCACTGCGTGGATTGATGCCGGTGGTTTCGTAGTCGTACCAGAAGATGCTGGGCTTCACGAGGGGGATCCTGAACTGAATACCGACGCAGTTTAGAGCCAGCACCGCGCAAATGGCCAATCTGCACCCGTCCTGCTGGCCACAGCGACTTATCCTGCACGTACAGTCCAGGCGTCCGATTGTCCAAAGCAAAGGTTCGGGTTACCGTCGCCGCTCATGCCCGCCCGCAAACGCCTCCCCTGCCGGAACTGGCGTAGGCCTGGCGTTGTCAGGCAAGATGCCGCCATTGCGGTCGCGAACGACGGTCCTTCCCACCCACCGCCCCAGGCCCAAGACCCCAATGCTTCCAGCTTCGCCAAGGCAGGCACCACCACTGGACACCCGGCTCGGCATCGAGACCCCGGAAGGCATAGAGCTGCTCCTGCGCCCGGCGGGGCTGGTGCCGCGTGCACTGGCCTTCGCCATCGACCTGGGCCTGCGCGGGGTGCTGCTCGCGGCGGGCTACCTGCTGCTCAGCGGCCTCGGACACCTCGGCACGGGCCTGGCAGCCATCGGCTTCTTCCTGGTCAACTGGTGGTACGCCGTGCTGTTCGAGGTACTCAACCAGGGCCGCACGCCCGGCAAGCAACTGCTCGGCCTGCGCGTCGTACAGGACGACGGCACCCCGATCGGCTGGGCCGGCTCGCTGATCCGCAACCTGCTGCGCCTGGTCGACATGCTGCCGTTCGGCTACGCCGCCGGTGCCATCGCCTGCCTCAATCATCCGCAGTTCAAGCGCCTGGGCGACCTGGCGGCCGGCACCCTGGTGGTCTATCGCGAACAGCCCGCCCAGCGCCCCGAACTGCCGGCAGCAAACGCCGAGCCTGCACCGTTCGCGCTACACATGGCCGAACAGCTGGCCATCCTGGAACTGGCCGAGCGCCAGGCCGAACTCTCAGCACAACGCGCCCGGGAACTGGCTGCCCTGCTCGCCGAGCCCTTGCGTGTCGCCCCCGAACAGGCGCTGGCACGGGTCAATGGCATCGCTCACCATCTACGGGGCGACGCGCCATGAAACAGAACCTGTTCGAAGCCCGTCACCAGGCGCAATGGCAGGGTTTCGCCGAACATTTGCAAGCGCTGGAGAAAGGCACGCGCGACGCGGCTGCCAGTGAAGGCTTCGGCCACGAGTACCGGCGTATCTGCCAGCACCTGGCGTTGGCGCGGGAACGCGGCTACAGCCGGCATCTGGTGGAATCGCTCCAGCAACTGGCCATGCGTGGCCACCAGCAGTTCTATCGACACCACAACCAGTCGGCGAGCGGGCTGCTGGGCTTCGTGGTGGCCGGTTTTCCACGCCGGGTAAGGACCGAATGGCGGTTCGTGGCACTGGCCGGGCTGCTGTTCATCGCTGGCCTGCTGGGCATGGGCCTGTTGGTGTACTGCGTTCCCGAGCTGGTCTACAGCGTCATGAGCGTCGAGCAGGTGACCGACATGCAGGCCATGTACAAGCCCGACGTCAGCCGCCTCGGGCGGTTGGCCGAGCGGGCGTCCAGCGAAGACTGGATGATGTTCGGCTACTACATCATGAACAACATCGGCATCGCCTTCCAGACCTTCGCCAGCGGCCTGTTGCTGGGCCTGGGCAGCCTGTTCTTCCTGCTATACAACGGCCTGTTGATCGGCGCCGTCGCCGCCCACCTGACCGACATCGGCTCGGGCCAGACCTTCTGGCCCTTCGTCATCGGCCATGGTGCCTTCGAGCTGACCGCCATCGTCCTGGCCGGGGCTGCCGGGCTGAAACTGGGCTGGGCACTGCTGTCGCCCGGCCGCCTGTCACGCGGCGCGGCATTGCGTGTGGCCGCCGGGCACAGCGTGCAACTGATGGGCGGTGTCATTCTCATGTTGCTGGTCGCGGCCTTCATCGAGGCCTACTGGTCTTCGATGACCTGGCCGGCACCGTGGATCAAATACCTGGCCGGTGGCCTGTCCTGGACCCTGGTAGCCGCCTGGCTGCTGCTCTCTGGCAGAGACCGTCATGCAACTCAATGACGCCGGTATCGAGATCCGCCCGCGCCCGGCCTGGGAAGCCCTCGACCTCGGCGTACTGCTGGCGCGCGAACACCGCCGCCTGCTGATGCTCTCCTGGGCTCTTGTTACCCTGCCGCTGCTGGCCCTGATGACCGCATTGCTATGGGATTACCCCGGTGCGGTGATGCTGCTGTTCTGGTGGCTGAAACCGCTGTACGAGCGCCTGCCGCTGCTGATCCTGTCACGCGCCCTGTTCGGTGCCACCCCGACGCTGAAGCAGGCCCTGCGCGCCTGGCCCGGAACGCTCAGGCAGCAATGGCTACCCAGCCTGTTCTGGCGTCGCCTGAGCCTGATACGCAGCTTCACCTTGCCGGTGCAGCAGCTCGAAGGTCTGGCTGGCGAGGCCCGGGCCCGGCGCCTGAGCGTTTTGTGCCAGGCCGACCTGAACGCCGCACGCTGCCTGACGCTGGTCGGCGCGCACCTGGAAACGGTCCTGTACACCGGGGCGCTCCTGCTGGTCTGGTCCTTCATTCCAAGGCAACTGGACCTGGACTGGAAATGGCTACTGTGGATGGGTAGCGACGAGCAATGGCTGTGGGCCGATCATCTGATGAACCTGCTCTACGCCCTGGTACTGATCGTCTGGGAGCCCATCTACGTTGCCTGCGGCTTCACGCTGTACCTCAACCGCCGTACGCGCCTCGAAGCCTGGGACATCGAACTGGTGTTCCGCCGCCTGCGCCAGCGGCTGGCCAGTACCGCCAGCCTTCTGCTGCTCGGCGGCGCACTGCTGCTGGCGCAGTGGCCGAGCAATGCCTGGGCCACCACCGAACTGCCCGTACAAAGCCCGCGCCTGACTCATCAACCGCTGAACAGCGAACAGTCACGCCAGGCCATCGGCGAATTGCTGGACAAACCACCGTTCAAGAACCCGGAAACCATCACTGGCTGGCGCTTTCCGGAAACCGGGCAGCCCCCGCCCAGCGAGCCATCCGCTCGATCATTCGGCTGGTGGCGACAGCTGGCGGAGGCCGCCGGCCTCTTCGCCCGTCTGCTGGAAATCCTGCTGTGGGCGCTGGCCATTGGCCTGATGGTGCTCCTGGCCTGGCGCTACCGGCACTGGCTGCGCCTGTTCGCTCGCCCTGTCGAACGACAAGCCCCCGCAGCGACAGCGCCACCCCAACAGCTGCTCGGCCTGCAGATCGGTGCCGCCAGTCTGCCGGCGGATATCCTCGGCAGCGTCCAGACGCTGTGGCCCCATGCCCCCCGCGAAGCCCTGAGCCTGCTCTACCGGGCCATGCTCAGCCGCTTGATCAGCGACTATCGCCTGCCGCTGCGCGAAGCCGACACCGAAGGCCTGGTGCTCGAACGCATCGCCGCGCACAACGATCCCGCACTCGATGAATTCAGCCGCGACCTCACCCGGCACTGGCAGAACCTCGCCTACGGCCATCGCCTGCCCAGCGACGAAACGCTGCAGCACCTGTGCGCAGGCTGGCGCCGTCTGTTCGAATCCGGAGCGCCGGCATGAACGCGCGCCGGGGCCTGGCGGTGCTGCTGGTCGCGCTGGTGCTGCTGGGCACGGCGCTGCTCGCCTGGCAGCTGGAGCCCTACGAAGAAACCGTCGACCGAGGTCCCTCGCCTGAAGCCCGCGCCAACCCCTACCTGGCGGCGCAACGCTTCCTTGAACAGCGGCACATCAACGTGCGCGCGGCAGACACCTGGACCGAGCTGCCCGTAGCGGCCGATACGCGCCAGACCCTGCTGCTGTTCGACGAGCGCTCAGCCATGACACCTCAGCAGGCCGATGCCTTGCTGGCCTGGGCCGAGCACGGTGGCCACCTGGTGTTCGTCGCCGAGCAACTGTGGAACGAACACCTGGGGCGCAGCGGCGACCTGCTGCTGGATCGCCTGCACATTCACCAGTACCGCACGGCCGACCTGCCGCCGGCGAACACCCAAGCGCCGAACAGCCCGTTGCCAGTGCCGATGGCCAGGCCGAGCCCGAAGCGCGAGCGTGGCCCACAGCTGACGCGCTTGTACCTGGAGAACGAAGACTCGCCGGCCTACATGAGCTTCGATCCGGCCTACCACCTCGAAGACCCCGAGGATCACGCCCAGTACTGGGCCAACAGCGCCAACGCCACGCACATGCTGCAACTGCAGCACGGCCAGGGCCTGGTCACCATCGTCACCGACGCCGAACTGTGGAAGAACAACGCCATCGACCGCTACGACAACGCCTGGCTGCTCTGGTATCTGACCCAGGACAGTACGGTGACCCTGGTCGCCCGCGCCCGCCACGACAACCTGCTGACCCTCCTGGTCAGGTACTTCCCGCTGGCTCTGACCACTCTGGCGGTGCTGCTGGTGCTGGCGCTATGGCGTGCAGCCATGCGTGAAGGCCCATTGCAGACACTGCCTGCAAGCGGGCGCCGGCAACTGACCGAGCATTTGCGCGCGGCCGCCGATTTCCTGCTGCGCCAGAATGGCCAGCAGGTGCTGCTCAGGCACTTGCAGCGCGACGTGCTGCGCAGAGCCCGCCAGCGCCACCCCGGTTTCGAGGCCCTGGGGGTCACCGAGCAGTGGCAGATCCTCGCCAGGCTGACCCGCCAGCCGACCCGCACCATCAGCCTGGCCTTGCGGCCACCTTCGCCCCAGCGCTTGTCCAAGGCCGAATTCACCCGTCAGGTGGCCCACCTGCAAACCATCAGGAATGCCCTATGAGCGAGCAAGACAGCGAACCGCTGAACCCCACAGGAGAACTTGAGCCAGCGCAGGCAGAGCCCGACCGTACTCAGCGTCAGCGCCAGCGGGCCAGTGCCCTCGCTCAGAGCCTGCGTCAGGAACTGCAAAAGGCTCTGATCGGCCAGAACGCCGTGATCGACGATGTGCTCACCGCGTTGCTGGCCGGCGGCCACGTGCTGATCGAAGGCGTTCCGGGTCTGGGCAAGACCCTGCTGGTACGCGCCCTGGCGCGCTGCTTCGGCGGCGACTTCGCGCGTATCCAGTTCACCCCCGACCTGATGCCCAGCGACGTGACCGGGCATGCCGTTTACGACCCGCAGAACGAACAGTTCAAGCTGCGCAAGGGGCCGATCTTCACCCACCTGCTGCTCGCCGACGAGATCAACCGGGCCCCGGCCAAGACCCAGGCGGCGCTGCTCGAAGCCATGCAGGAGCGCCAGGTGACCCTCGAGGGGCGGGCATTGCCCATCGCCCAGCCGTTCATGGTCTTGGCCACCCAGAACCCCATCGAGCAGGAAGGCACCTACCCCCTGCCGGAGGCCGAACTCGACCGCTTCATGCTCAACCTGCATATCGACTACCCGCAGCCCCAGGAAGAACTGGAGATGGTGCGCCAGGTCAGCCGCTCCACCCGCGCCGACATGCTCGACGTGCAGCCCCTGCGCGTGATCATGCAGCCCCGTGAGGTCCAGGCGCTGCAACGCATCGCCAGCGAACTGCCCATCGACGAGCAGGTGCTTGAATACGCCGTCAGGCTCGCCCGGGCGACGCGCAACTGGCCAGGACTGACCCTGGGCGCCGGGCCACGGGCCTCGATCGCGCTGGTGCGCGGCGGACGAGCCCGGGCCTTGCTGCGCGGTGGCGAATTCGTCCTGCCCGATGACATCCGCCACTGTGCCCTGGCCGTCCTGCGCCACCGCGTACGCCTGGCCCCGGAGCTGGACATGGAAGGTCTGTCGGTTGACCAGGTCCTGCGCCAGCTGTTCGACCAGGTTCCGGCACCGCGCCTATGAAACAGCACCTGCGCCCCTGCCGTGCATTGCTGCGCTGGATCGGCGCGCTGGCCGCCGTGGCCCTGGTGCCAGGCGTACTCGGCGCGCTCGGCCGGGGTGTGCCGCCAGAACTGACGCTCATCTACTGGTCGGCCCTGCTGGCGCTCATCGGCGTGGCACTGGTCGACGCCGCGTGGGTGATGCGCCTGCCGTCTCCACGGCTGCAGCGGCAACTGTCCGGCAGCCTGTCGCTGGGGCGCTGGAGCGACGTACACCTGACCCTGCAACACGACGCTGCGATCCCTCTGCAATTGCGGGTGTTCGATCACGCAACCGATGGCCTGGCCTTCGAGCACCTGCCGCAGCAGCTCAAGCTGGAGCCTGAGGAGCATGCGCAGCTGACCTGGCGCGTGCGCCCGCTACGCCGAGGTCGCTTCACCCTGGAGCGTTGCGAGGTGTGGATCCGCAGCCCGATGGGCCTGTGGGAAACCCGCCGTCTGCTGGCGCTGCCCGACGCCTTCAAGGTCTATCCGGACTTCGCCCGCCCCTACGACAACCCGCTGCAAGGCCTCGACACCTGGCTGAGCCGGGCCGGCGTGCGACAGCAGCCGCGTCGCGGCCTGGGCATGGAATTTCATCAATTGCGCGAATTTCGCGAGGGCGACAGCCTGCGTCAGATCGACTGGAAGGCCACGGCGCGTCATCGCACGCCCATTGCCCGGGAATACCAGGACGAACGCGACCAGCAGATCCTGTTCATGCTCGATTGCGGACGGCGCATGCGCAGTCAGGATGGCGAACGCTCGCATTTCGACCACGCCCTCAATGCCTGCCTGCTGCTCAGCCATGTCGCCCTGCGCCAGGGCGATGCGGTCGGCCTGTCGAGCTTCGCCGGCGACGCCGACCGGCATCTGGCTCCCGCCAAGGGGACCCAGCACATGAACCTGCTGCTCGATGCCGTCTGCGAACTGGACAGCACCCGGCGTCCGTCCGACTACAGCACGGCGGTAAAGGCACTGCTGACCAGGCAGAAACGCCGGGCACTGGTGATCATGGTCACCAACCTGCGAGATGAAGATGACGAGGACCTGCTGGCGGCGCTCAGGCAGCTGGGCCAGCGCCACCGTGTGCTGGTGGCGAGCCTGCGCGAGGATGTGCTGGATCGGCTGCGCGGTGAACGGGTCGAACGCTACGAGCAGGCATTGACCTATTGCGCGACGGTGGATTTTCTCAATCAGCGTGGCAGCCTGCACGAGCGCCTCGAAGCGCTCGGCGTGCCGGTGATCGATGCACGCCCACAGGACCTGGGCGTGCGGATGGTCAACCTCTACCTGAGCTGGAAAAGCGCCGGCGCCCTGTAGGTCTAGCCGCGCTGGTCAGGCCGAGGCTTCAAGTGGATAGAAGCTGAAGTAATGCTGCAGGCTGTGCATCAGTTCGAGATACTCGACCGGCGCTTCCTGGAGATGAAAGCCTGAATCGTAGCAACCTGGCGTCACGTCCTCATGACACCACTGGCAAGTGGCACTGACGTCGACCATGCGAAACTCATCGGGCCCCTGCGGGACCTTCAGACGCAGGTCGAAACGGCCGCCAACCAGCATCGGCAGGTCGCTGATCAGCATCAGTCCATCTTCGGACACATTGCCCAGACACCCCATGGGTCGGTCGGTATACCGATTGAAGACCTGGAGGTAGTACTGCAACTCGTGCCGCTTGATTCTTCTTTCTCTAAGCATGGCAGCGCCTTCCCCTTCAATGACCGCAGGCGGCTGGTGCACAAACGCTTCATCACGCAAGGCGACCACCACAACCCGCCGCACGAAAATCCCTGGATGCAGGGCTTTTCCGCCCCTTTCATTCCGTTAACAGAGAGACTAGCGCAATTTATACGTACATCCACCCGAACACGCTACCAATCATCCAATCGGGTGTAACTAGCGTGATGCAGGAAAAGTGCGGGCGGGCTCGCGCGGCGGGAAATGCCCCAGTTGCGCCAGAGTGTCGAGACGCGCACGGGCCCTGAAGGCGTATTCGTTGCCGGGGTACTGATTGATGATGTACAGGTAGGTCTGCGCCGCATCCACGTACAGCTTCTGTTTTTCCAGGCATTGCCCGCGCAGCATCGAAACCTCGGGCTGCACGTAGCGCCGCGAGCGGCTCTGACGGTCGACCTTGGATAGCGCCAGCATCGCCGTATCGCAATCGCCACGGTCGTAAGCGCGGTAGGCTTCGTTGAGGTTGGAATTCATCGCCCAGCGGGTGCAGCCGCTGGCGGCGGCCAGCAGCACGACAAGCATCAAGATACGCATGAGTCATCTCCTGTTCTGTGCCTGATATCGGCGGCCAGCGCCATTTCTTCAATCCAGCCTGCTCAACGGCGCTCAGCCGATTGCCCTGTCCGATCGAGGCGAGGTAGTGCAAAGGAACAATGACTACAGAGCCAGAGAGGAGTAGCCTCTGGCTGCGCTTCAATCTAGGAGTTTGTGCATGACCGTTCGCCGCACCAAAATCGTCGCCACACTGGGCCCTGCGAGTAATTCACCGGAAGTCATCGAGCGTCTGATCCTCTCGGGTCTGGACGTTGCCCGCCTGAACTTCTCCCATGGCACCCCGGACGAGCACAAGGCTCGCGCCCGGCTGATCCGCGAGATCGCCGCCAAGCATGGCCGTTTCGTTGCCCTGTTGGGCGACCTGCAAGGTCCGAAGATCCGTATCGCCAAATTCACCAACAAGCGTATCGAGCTCAAGGTTGGCGACAAGTTCACCTTCTCCACCGCTCATCCCCTGACCGAAGGTAACCAGGAAATCGTCGGCATCGACTATCCGGACCTGGTCAAGGATTGCGGCGTGGGCGACATCCTGCTGCTGGACGACGGGCGCGTGGTCATGCGTGTCGACACCCAGACCGCCCACGAACTGCACTGCACCGTGCAGGTCGGCGGCCCGCTGTCCGACCACAAGGGCATCAACCGCCTGGGTGGCGGCCTCACTGCACCGGCCCTGACCGAGAAAGACAAGCACGACATCAAGCTGGCGGCCGAGATGGACCTGGACTATCTGGCCGTGTCCTTCCCGCGTGACGCTTCCGACATGGAATACGCCCGCCAGCTGCGCGACGAGGCCGGCGGTACCGCCTGGCTGGTCGCCAAGATCGAGCGTGCCGAAGCCGTGGCCGACGATGAAGTGCTCGATGCCCTGATCCGCGCCAGCGACGCGGTGATGGTTGCCCGTGGCGACCTGGGTGTGGAAATCGGCGACGCCGAGCTGGTCGGCGTGCAGAAGAAAATCATTGCCCATGCCCGTACCCACAACAAGGCCGTGATCGTCGCCACGCAAATGATGGAGTCGATGATCACCAGCCCGATGCCGACCCGTGCCGAGGTTTCCGACGTGGCCAACGCCGTGCTGGACTACACCGACGCCGTGATGCTCTCGGCCGAGAGCGCCGCCGGTTCTTATCCGGTCGAAGCGGTCCAGGCCATGGCACGTATCTGCCTGGGTGCCGAACGCCATCCGACCGGCAAGAGTTCCAAGCACCGTCTGGGTGAAAGCTTCACCCGCTGCGACGAAAGCATCGCGCTGGCGGCCATGTACACCGCCAACCACTTCCCTGGCGTGAAGGCGATCATCGCCCTGACCGAAAGCGGCTACACCCCGCTGATCATGTCGCGCATCCGTTCCTCGGTGCCGATCTTCGCCTTCTCTCCGCACCGCGAAACCCAAGCCCGTGCGGCGATGTTCCGTGGCGTGTACACCATCCCCTTCGACCCGGCATCGCTGCCACCAGGGCAGGTCAGCCAGGCCGCCGTGGACGAGCTGCTGCAACGCGGGCTGATCGAACAGGGCGACTGGGTGATCCTCACCAAGGGTGACAGCTACCACACCATTGGCGGCACCAACGGCATGAAGATCCTGCACGTGGGCGATCCGCTGGTCTGATCCCGCGGTTGCTACGGCAAAGCCCCGGCGCGCAAGCGACCGGGGCTTTTTTCATTCAGGCGCAACAGCGTCGGGCGGAATCGGCTTCAGCCGGCAAGCCTTCCGCAGCTGAAGTCGTTCAGATACCTGCCGGCCGGCTGCCGAGAAACATATCGGTCAACACCCGGTTGCGCGGCACACCCGCCAGGTACAGGCTCTTGGCGAAGGTCTCGACGCTGTCCGGGCTGCCGCAGGCCAGCGCCACAGCCTGGCGCGCCAGCAGACGCAGCTCGCCCAGCGCCTCGCGCAGCGCCGGCGGAGTAACCAGCCTGACATGCAGCGCCGCATGCTCGCCTGACAGGCGTGCCAGTTCATCGGCCAGGTAATGACCTGCGGCCTCATGGGCCAGATGCAGGATATGGATCGGCCCCTGGTGGCCCTCATGCAGGGCCTGGCGCAGAACCCCCCACAGCGGCCCCAGCCCCGTACCGGCGGCCAACAGCAAGAGGGGGCGCGCCTGCCAGTCCGGGTCGTAGTGCAGCGCCCCGCCGCGCAGCTCACCCAGGCGCAACCGGTCGCCGGCCCGCAGATTCCGTGCGACATCGCAGAAGGCGCCTGGCAGACGGCAATCGATGTGGAATTCGAGAAAATCGTCGCAGCCCGGCAGGCTGGCCAGCGAATAGGGCCGCGCCACCCCGCTCTCGGTCCACAGCACCTGATGCTGGCCGGCCCGGTAACGCTGCGGGCGCTCGGCCTGCAGGCGCAGGCGCAACACCTGGGCACCCAGCCAGTCGGCCGCGACCACCTGTGCCGGCAGGCCATCGTGCAGCGGGTCGAAGACCTCCAGGTCGAGGTCTTCCACCACACGGCACTGGCAGGCCAGGCGCCAGCCCTGCTGGCGGCGTTCGGCGGCCAGCGCTTCGGGCTGGGCGTCCAGCGCTTCGCCCCGGGTGCAGCGCACCAGGCAGGCATGGCAACTGCCGGCCCGACAGCTATAGGGGATGGAAATGCCGGCCTGGATCAGGGCATCGAGCAGGCCGTCGCCGGCGCTCACCGGCCAGTGCCGGGCACCGACTCGCAGATGGGGCATCGAGAACTTCCTGGCGCCGCCTGTAGAAAATGACGCCGATTGTACAGGCTGGGCGACCGGGCAGGTTATACTGCCGCGCCTTTTGCGCCCGCTACGGCCCTTTCTGGTGCGAATCCAAGCGCTTCGCCAGAGCTTCGCCGAGTAGCGTCAACAATGTTCCCGTCCCTAAAGAGGAGCGCGCTGCATGACCGTGATCAAGCAAGACGACCTGATTCAGAGCGTGGCCGACGCCCTGCAGTTCATTTCCTACTACCACCCCGTGGACTTCATCCAGGCGATGCACGAAGCCTACCTGCGTGAAGAATCCCCGGCTGCTCGCGACTCCATCGCCCAGATCCTGATCAACTCGCGCATGTGCGCCACCGGCCATCGTCCGATCTGCCAGGACACCGGCATCGTCACCGTCTTCGTGCGCGTCGGTATGGACGTACGCTGGGATGGCGCGACCATGAGCCTGGACGACATGATCAACGAAGGCGTGCGTCGCGCCTACAACCTGCCCGAGAACGTCCTGCGCGCCTCGATCCTGGCCGACCCGGCCGGCAGCCGCAAGAACACCAAGGACAATACCCCGGCGGTCATCCACTACTCCATCGTGCCGGGCAACACCGTCGAGGTGGACGTCGCGGCCAAGGGCGGCGGTTCGGAAAACAAGTCGAAGATGGCCATGCTCAACCCATCCGACTCCATCGTCGACTGGGTCCTCAAGACCGTACCGACCATGGGTGCTGGCTGGTGCCCACCCGGCATGCTCGGCATCGGCATCGGCGGTACCGCCGAAAAGGCCGCTGTGATGGCCAAGGAAGTGTTGATGGAGTCCATCGACATCCATGAACTCAAGGCCCGTGGCCCGCAGAACCGTATCGAGGAACTGCGCCTGGAGCTGTTCGAGAAGGTCAACCAGCTGGGCATCGGCGCCCAGGGCCTGGGCGGCCTGACCACCGTGCTCGACGTGAAGATCATGGACTACCCGACCCACGCCGCCTCGCTGCCGGTGTGCATGATCCCCAACTGCGCGGCCACCCGTCACGCGCACTTCGTGCTCGACGGCTCCGGCCCGGCCGAACTGGAAGCGCCATCGCTGGACGCCTACCCGGAGATCGTCTGGGAAGCCGGCCCGTCGGCCCGCCGTGTCGACCTCGACACCCTGACGCCGGAAGAAGTGCAGAGCTGGCAGCCGGGCGAGACCATCCTGCTCAACGGCAAGATGCTCACTGGCCGCGACGCCGCGCACAAACGCATGGTCGAGATGCTCAACAAAGGCGAAAGCCTGCCGGTGGACCTCAAGGGTCGCTTCATCTACTACGTCGGCCCGGTCGATCCGGTCGGCGACGAAGTGGTTGGCCCGGCAGGTCCGACCACCGCGACACGGATGGACAAATTCACTCGCCAGATCCTCGAACAGACCGGCCTGCTGGGCATGATCGGCAAGTCCGAGCGCGGCCCGACCGCCATCGACGCGATCAAGGACCACAAGGCCGTGTACCTGATGGCCGTGGGCGGCGCTGCCTATCTGGTGGCCCAGGCGATCCGCAAGTCGAAGGTCGTGGCTTTCGCCGAGCTGGGCATGGAAGCGATCTACGAGTTCGAGGTCAAGGACATGCCGGTCACCGTTGCAGTGGACAGCAAGGGTGAGTCGGTGCACATCACCGGCCCGGCGATCTGGCAGAAGAAGATCAGCGACAGCCTGGCGGTGGAAGTTCAGTAACCCCAGGCGCTACAGGAAAAGCCCGGCCCGCCATGGCCGGGCTTTTTCATGTCTGGCCGTTGGTCGAGGCCTGTCATTTCTGCCAGTGGACGCTAGCCCCCTGGCGTCGCAGACTGAACCCGCAGTCGAGCGAAACCTGCCAGGGACGACAAGACCTTCTCCCCATGGCCAGGCCCGTCAGGCTATCGGGCATGACCGAGCAACAGGAACGTGCTGGCGACACTGATGGTGTTGCCGCGCTGAACGATCGCACAGGCCGAGCGCAGGCCTTGCCGTATCGATCGGAGCACGCGTGGCCATTGGCAATGCCGAGGGGAGAAGGCGCGCTTGTCTGCACTGCCGGCAATGACGCCCGGTAAGAACGGCAATAGTGCCCCGCCCATAGGCACAAACCTCAGCCCCTGCGATCCAGCAGGTTGACCACCAGCCTGTCCAGCCAGCCCCAGACCCGTTGCTTGACCCGTCGCCACAAGGGTCGAGACTTCCAGTCGGCCAGGGTGACCTCGCGGCTGTGTGCGAAATCCTTGTCGAAACTGGCCACCACCTGCCCGGTAAGCTGCGGGTCGATGGCCTCCAGGTTGGCTTCCAGATTGAAGCGCAGGTTCCAGTGGTCGAAATTGCACGAGCCGATGCTGGTCCAGTCATCGATCAGCACCATCTTCAGGTGCAGGAAGCACGGCTGGAATTCGAAGATCTTCACCCCGGCGCGCAGCAACCGCGGGTAATAGCGATGCCCGGCGTAACGCACCGAAGGGTGATCGGTGCGCGGCCCGGTGAGCAGCAGGCGCACGTCGACACCACGCAGCGCCGCCTTGCGCAACGAGCGGCGCACACGCCAGGTCGGCAGAAAATAAGGCGTAGCCAGCCAGATCCGCCGCTGCCCGCTGTTCAGCGCACGCACCAGCGATTGCAGAATGTCACGGTGCTGACGGGCATCGGCATACGCCACCCGGCCCAGACCTGAGCCGGCCACCGGGACCTTGGGCAAGTGAGTCAGGCCGAAATTGTCCTGGGGCCGCCAGGCGGTGCGCTGTTCGTTGACGTGGAACTGGCGGTCGAACAAGGCCTGCCAGTCGATCACCAGCGGCCCGCGAATTTCTACCATCACCTCATGCCACTGGCTGACCGGCTTGTGCGGCTCCCAGAATTCATCGGTCACGCCGGTGCCGCCCACCACTGCCAGACGCTTGTCGACCAGCAGCAGCTTGCGGTGGTCGCGATACAGATTGCGCAATCCGCGTCGCCAGCGAATCGGGTTGTAGTGACGCAGGATCACCCCGCCCTCGGTCAGCCGCTGCCTGAGTCGACTGCCCAGCGCCTGGCTGCCATAGCCATCGAACAGACAGCGCACGATCACCCCACGCCGCGCTGCCGCCACCAACGCCGCCACCACCGCTTCGGCACAGTGCCCGGCCTCGACCAGGTACAGCTCCAGGTCGACCTGCTGCTCGGCGCCCTCGATAGCGGCCAGCATACGCGGAAAGAACGCCGGGCCGTCGATCAGCAGTTCGAAGTGATTGTCTTCACGCCAGGGAAATATGGTGCCAGCCATGTTCAGCGGGCCAGACCAAGACGCAACACGGATCGAGCTGCGCGGGCGAGCTGATCGACCGCAAGACGAGCGACGTCCTGTACGAGTGAAACCCGTGCAGGCCAGGACGCCGTTCGCGGCAGCAACGGCGCCCACAGGTCACAGGCGGCCAGAGCGAACAGTGTTGGGCCAGGGCGTTTGAGCATGCGATCTCCGCAAGGGCAGTGGGACGGCAAATCTATCCGCCTGTCAGACCACTGGCAAATCGCCCGGTTCGCTCAGGAGGGCGGTGGCAGCAAGCGGCAACCCTGACGTTCGCCCTGCCACGCCGCCCGATGGCTGCGGCCCAGACCGCTGGCGGTCACGGTGCGGGTCGCTTCATCGTCGACCAGGCTGCTGGGCACATACTGCTTCACGTAGCCACGACAGTACTGCGCCGGGTTGCCGGTGACGTAGCGGCACGAGCAGTACTCCTTGGCGGTATAGGCGCTGATGATGTCGGGGAAGGCCTGCAAGGCGGCTCGATGCAACCAGCCCCATACCAGCAGCACGGCAAGCACCAGCAGCAACAGACTGCTCAGCGGGCGGCGACGCAGAAAGCTGTGGCGGCTCATGGTCGCGCTCCCGGACCGAAAGCGGCCAGTACGTGCTGCAAGAGGTCAGCGTGGCGGTAGCTGCCGTCACGGTCGTCGCCGTAGCGCACGATCACCAGCCCGGCGCTGGGAATCACGAACAGCGCCTGGCCCCAGTGGCCCAACGCCGCGAAGGTATCGGCCGGCGCCTGCGGCCAGGGCCCTGGCGCACCGGACGCCGTGCGGTTGAGCCACCAGTGGCCGCCGACCGTCTCATCGGTGGCATCGGCGTTACGCCCCGCGAAGGGGGTCAGCACGAAGTCCATCCAGGCCACCGGCAACAGCTGGCGGTCCTGCCAGCGCCCGCCGCGCTGCATGAGCAGGCCGATGCGGGCCAGGTCGCGGGCATTCAGATACAGATAGGACGACCCGACGAAGGTGCCGCTGGCGTCCGTCTCCCAGGTTGCGCTGCGAATGCCCAGCGGCTCGAACAACGCGGACCACGGATAGTCAGGATAAGCCGCTGCGCCGACCATGCCCTTGAGGGCCGCCGCCAGCACGTTGCTGTCGCCGCTGGAATAGCGCCAGGCGCTGCCTGCTGCCCAGGCACGCCCGTGCTCGGCGGTAAAGCGCGCCATATCCTGGTGGCCACGGGTGTAGAGCATGGCCACCACCGAGGAATTCAGCGGCGCGTACTCGTAATCCTCCTGCCAGTCGAGTCCTGAAGACCAATGCAGCAGGTCGGCCAGGGTCACGTCCGGGTGCGCCTTGAAGGGCTCGTAGAAACGCGCCACCGGATCTTCGAGGGCAAAGCGACCTTCAGCGAAGGCCACGCCGAGTACGGTCGCCAGCACGCTCTTGCTCACCGACCAGGTCAGGTGCGGGGTGTCGCCACGGGTCGGCCCGGCATAGCGTTCGTAGACGATACGCCCGTCACGCACCACCAGCAGGGCATCGGTGCGCACGCCCTTGCGCTGCGTCTCGTCACGCGGCGCAAAGGCGTAGGCGTCCAGTGCCTGCAACGCCGCGGAGGGTGCGGCAGGCCCCTCGCGCCATTGGCTGGCGGGCCATTCTTCGGCCTGCACCACAAGGCTGCCCAGGCAGCAGGCCAGCCACAGACAGAACCGGGCGAAACGACGAGTCATGAAGGTTTTCCACGGCAGAGGTCGCCCAGCTTAACCGCATTGGATGACAGAACGGCGTCGTCAAGAGCCGGAAACCGCTGGTAACACAACCATCACCAAAGCGTCACGGGCATGACACGGCACCTCCCTAGCCTGCAGGTACAGCAATGCGCTTGGACCCATCATTCGACCGGCCCTGCTCGGCTGGCACCCGGAGAGTTCGCATGACCCAGATCGCCCGTATCCGTGACAACAGTTCCGAACGCCGTCTGCAGGCCGAGCGCCTGACCGGGCCGCGTGCCCTGCAGGAAGCTCAGGCACTGCGTTTCAGTGTATTCAGCGCAGAATTCAACGCACGCCTCAAAGGCGCCGAACTGGGTCTGGATATCGACGACTACGACGTGCACTGCATGCACATCGGCGTGCGTGATCTGAACACCGGGCGCCTGGTCGCCACCACCCGCCTGCTCGACCACAAGGCTGCCACCAGCCTGGGGCGCTTCTACAGCGAAGAAGAATTCAGCCTGCACGGCCTGGCGCACCTGCAAGGCCCGATCCTGGAGCTGGGGCGCACCTGCGTCGACCCGGCCTACCGCAACGGTGGCACCATCGCCGTGCTGTGGAGCGAGCTGGCCGAAGTGCTCAACGAAGGCGGCTACAGCTACCTGATGGGCTGCGCCAGCATTCCCATGCAGGACGGCGGCATCCAGGCCCACGCGATCATGCAGCGCCTGCGCGAACGCTACCTGTGCACCGAACATCTGCGCGCCGAACCGCGCACGCCACTGCCCAGCCTCGACGTGCCCGGCAACGTGATCTGCGAGATGCCCCCTTTGCTGAAGGCCTACATGCGCCTGGGCGCGAAGATCTGTGGCGAGCCTTGCTGGGACCAGGACTTCCAGGTGGCCGACGTGTTCATTCTGCTCAAGCGTGACGAGCTGTGCCCGCGCTACGCGCGCCACTTCAAGGCGGCGGTGTGATGAGCCGGCTGCGCAGTGTGCTGCGCGTGGCCAGGGTACTGCTGGTGATCGTTGCCGGCCTGGCGCTGGGCAGCCTGGTCGCGACCCTGGAACGCCTGCGCCTCGGCGGCTCGATCGGCCTGCGCCAGCGCTGCAGCCGCTGGTTCATGGCACGCCTGAGCAACGCCCTGCCGTTTCGGGTAACGGTGCACGGCGAACTGCCGCGCGAACCGATGCTGTGGGTCTGCAACCACGTGTCCTGGACCGATATCCCCTTGCTGGGCCAGCTCACGCCGCTGTCGTTCCTGTCCAAGGCCGAAGTGCGCACCTGGCCCATTGCAGGCTGGCTGGCGCACAAGGCTGGCACCCTGTTCATCCGCCGCGGTGCCGGCGACAGCCGCCTGGTGCAACGCCAGATGGGCAACCTGCTGCAGCAGGGTCGTGCACTGCTGATCTTCCCGGAAGGCACCACCACCGACGGCCGCGCACTGCGTACCTTCCACGGTCGCCTGTTGTCCAGCGCCATCGACGCCGGTGTCGCCCTGCAACCGGTCGCCATCGAATACCGCCGCGCCGGCGCGCCGGACAGCATCGCGCCGTTCATCGGTGACGATGACCTGCTCTCGCACATTCGTCGGCTGTTCGCTCATGAGCAGGGCGAGGTGCACATCCACCTGTTGGCGCCCATCGCCAGCAGTGGCAAGGAACGCGCCGCCCTGGCCTTCGAAGCGCAGGCGGCGGTTCAGCAGGCGCTGTTCGGCGCACTGCCGGAAAGCCCCGCGGTGCCAGAACCAGCCACGGCGGCATCACCCGCCAAGGCGGCCTGAGCGAAGTCCTGCAACACCGGATAGAAGGCCGCGAAGTCCTCGCTCAGCGGTTGGTACAGGCCAGGCAGTTCCTGCATGGCCTGGAACAACCCCTCGGGGCGTGACAGGCGCCGGGCGATGCCACCCAGCGCTGCTTCAACCACCGAATACTCCTGATAGGACCCCAACCAGTCCTGCGCGACCATGCGCGGCGCCACCGCCGCCAGACGCTCAGGCAAGTCAGCCTGCGCCCGCAGTACGCGGTAGAAACGCTCGGTGAAAGCCTCCAGCGGCACTTGCGCATAGCAGTGCCAGTCTCTGGCCAGGCAGTGATCGAAGAACACGTCCAGCACGATCCCCGCATAGCGTCGGTTGCCCTGAGAGAAGCGCCCCAGCGCGGCCCGGGTCAAGGGATGCCGGTCAGTGAAGGCGTCGATGCGCCGGTGCAAATGGATAGACGCCTCGACCTCGGGCGTAAAGCGCCCGGCCAGCGGTCCTTTGACGAAGTCGCCGTAGAGGCTGCCGAGCAATTGCGCGGGGCGTTGCCCGCCGAGATGAAGATGTGCGAGGTAGTTCATGTCCCCAAGCCTACGCCGGGAACAGCGGCCATGAAACCCATATCGTTATAACCCGATATATCGATTCGCTCTGTGCTCAGCACTTCTGGATATTTGTACATCGCGATATAGCGATATATCGTCAACCGCTCATCGTCCTATTGCGCAGCCTCCATCGAGAACGCCATGAACATCGACCTCGACGAAGTCATGAAAGCCCTGGCCCATCCGGTTCGCCGCGAAATCCTCGTCTGGCTGAAGAACCCCGAGGCCTGTTTTCCGGACCAGGAGCACTCGCTGGAACACGGTGTGTGCGCCGGAAAGATCGACCAGCGTACAGGGCTGTCTCAGTCCACCGTCTCGGCGCACCTGGCCACGCTGCAGCGTGCCGGGCTGATCACCAGCAAAAAAGTCGGCCAGTGGCACTTCTTCAGGCGCAACGAAGCCTGCATCCAGGCTTTCGTGCAGGCCCTGGTCGCCGAGCTGGACAACCGCGCATGACCTTTCCAACCGGCCAGGCCGCCCTTCCCGGCGGCCTGGTCTTGCGTACTTCATGGGGCGACACGCATGCCCCGAACCGTCTCATCATCGAGGGTTTGTGACATGACCACACTGTTTGACCCGATCACCGTGGGTGACCTGGAACTGCCCAACCGCATCATCATGGCGCCGCTGACCCGCTGCCGCGCCGACGAAGGCCGGGTGCCCAACGCCATGATGGCCGAGTACTACGTACAGCGCGCCTCGGCGGGCCTGATCATCAGCGAAGCGACCTCAGTGACCCCGATGGGCGTCGGCTACCCGGACACTCCGGGCATCTGGTCCACCGACCAGGTGCGCGGCTGGAGCAACGTGACCAAGGCCGTGCATGGCGCCGGCGGACGTATCGTGCTGCAGCTGTGGCATGTCGGGCGCATTTCACACCCCTCCTACCTCAACGGCGAGACCCCGGTAGCGCCCAGCGCGGTGAAGCCGGCCGGGCACGTCAGCCTGGTGCGCCCGCAGGCGGAGTTCCCGACCCCGCGAGCCCTGGAGCTGGCAGAGATCGGTGATGTCATCGAGGCCTACCGCAGCGGGGCGGAGAACGCCAAGGCAGCCGGTTTCGACGGCGTGGAAATCCATGCCGCCAACGGCTACCTGCTCGACCAGTTCCTGCAGACCAAGACCAACCAGCGCACCGACCGCTACGGCGGCTCGTTGGAAAACCGCGCCCGCCTGCTGCTGGAAGTGACCGACGCGGTCATCGACGTGTGGGGTGCCGGCCGGGTCGGTGTACACCTGGCACCACGCGCCGATGCCCATGACATGGGCGACGACAACCGGGCGGAGACCTTCGGCTACGTGGCCAGCGAGCTGGGCAAGCGCGGCATCGCCTTCATCTGCGCCCGCGAGCGGGAAGCCGATGACAGCCTCGGCCCGCAGTTGAAAAAGGCTTTCGGCGGCGTGTACATCGCCAACGAGAAATTCACCAAAGCCACGGCCAACGCCTGGCTGTCCAGCGGCAAGGCCGATGCGGTGGCCTTCGGTGTGCCTTACATCGCCAACCCGGACCTGCCCGAGCGACTGGCCCAGGATGCACCGCTCAACGAGGCCGACCCGCAGACCTTCTACGGCAAGGGCCCGGTCGGTTACATCGACTACCCCCGCCTGTAACCAGAGTGACAAAAAAGGCGCAGCCCCTGGGGGATGCGCCTTTTTTCATAGCGGCTGATTCACTGTGCCGTGCCAATGCGCTGCGACAGGGTCTGCACCTGGTTGGTCAGTGCATTGAGGTTGCGCGTCACCTGGCTGCGGAACGCGTCGAACTCGGCGGTGTTGGTCCCGGAAGGGGCTGCCGCCGGACGGTTTTCCTGCTCGCTCCTGAGCACCAGCAGGTCCTGTTGCAGGCGCTCGATATCGGCCGCCGGATTACCCTGCTTCTTCAGCGCGGCAACGTCGGCAGCCAGGCTCTTGAGCTGCGCATCGAACTTGCCCTGCTCGCCCTGTGCAGCCTTGATCTGCTCCGGCAATGCCGCCTTGAGCGCGGCCAATTCAGCCTGCACGGCCTTGAGCTGCTCCTGGGTCTGGGCCAGCGCCGTGCGCTGTTCAGTGGTCTGTCCGCCCAGCTGCTCCAGGCGCTTGTCGAGGCTGCCCTGCTCGCCCTGGGCATTCTCCCGATGTTTTTCCTGCTCCTGCAGCTGCGCGTCGAGCAGGTCCAGGCGCTGCTTGAGGGCCTCGCCTTCGCGGCTCATGGCCTCGTTGGCGGTGACCTTGCCGGAAATGTCCTGCAGCCGGCCAGCGGCGTCCTCACTGATGCGCGCGAAACTTTCCTGGGTCGCAACCAGTTGCTGTTCCATCAGCGAGATCTGCTGGAAGCTCCACCAGCCCAGGCCGCAAAAGGCGATGAACAAGGCACCGATCAAGGCCCACAGCGGTGCAGTGGTCGGGGCCTTGACCTTGACCACCGGCGTCTCGCGTGAGTACACCGTGGTGCGTTCCCGTGCCCCCCTGGTCGGCACCAGGTCGTCATCGTCGTCATCCCGGGCACTGAGGCTGGGGATGTCATCGATGTCGTCTTGTGGTTCGTTACGCATAAGCCATCCTTCAAAGAGGTTTTGTAAGAAACCTGGCAACCCGGCGCAGTGTAAACGCCGGACATGACGCCAATGCCTGCGCCCAGGCTCGGTACTCGCGGTTGTCGACCGCTGAGGACTAGCGCGCCTGGTACATGTGCCCGGCCTTCCACCAGGCACAGAACTCGTCCAGCGCGGCCCACAGGCTGACCTGCGGCTCATAGCCCAGATAGTGCCGCGCCCGGGCGATATCGAGGGTGAAATCCTTGTTAAGCACCTGCACGCCGAGCCTCGACAGCGTCGGTTCGGGACGACCCGGCCAAACCAGGCAGGCGGCCTCGTTGAGCATGGCCATGCCGTAGGTCAGGCCGAACGATCTGTAACGCCTGACCTGCGGCAACTGCATCTGGCGCATCACGTAGTTGATCGCATCCCAGATCGGCACTGGCTGGCCATTGCTGATGTTGTAGACCTGCCCCAACGCCTCGTCACCCACCTGAACGCTGCGCAGCAAGGCCTGATTCAGGTTGGCCATGCTGGTGAAATCGACACGGTTCAGGCCGTTGCCCACGATCGCCAGGCGGCGCTTTTCCTGCAGCCTGAGCAAGCGGGGGAAGATACTGCGATCCCCCGCGCCCGTCACCATCCGCGGACGCAACGCAATGACCTCCAGGCCGAACTCCTGCGCGCCGAACACTTTCTGCTCGGCCAGGTACTTGGTCTGCGCGTAGGTATTGGCAAAACGCCGGGGTACCTGGTCTTCGCGCACGCCGAGCCGCGAGCGGCCGTCGAAATACACCGACGGCGACGACAGATAGACCAGCCGCCGGACCTTCTGTTTCAGACAGGCTTCGACGACGTTTTCGGTGAGCTGCACATTGGCTTGCAGGAAATCCTGGCGACGCCCCCAGAATCCCACCGCGCCGGCGCAATGCACCACGGTATCGACATCGCTGCACAAGGCACGAACCCCATCGGCGTCGGCCAGGTCGGCCGCCATGCACTGCGCACCGCGCAGGGCAAGGGGCTCCAGCGCTTCGCCGCGCCGGGCAGTGACCCGCACGTCGAATCCGCGCTCCAGGGCGTAGCGCGCGAAGCGCCCGCCGATGAAGCCGCTCGCGCCAGTGACCAGAATCTTCATTTACTCATCCTTCAACACAGACCACGACACAGCCTGAAGACGCTTGGTTCTATCCTCAGGGCACCAGCCACTGCGCGGCCTGCCGGGCCAAGTGGCTGGTCAGGCGGTTCAACAGCTGACCACCATTGCGCCAATGATGCCAGTACAGGGGCACCTCGATGCAGTGCCCCGGTAAAAGATCGCGCAGGGTACCGTCGTGCAGTTGATCGCGCACCTGCAGATCCGGTACCAGCCCCCAGCCCAGACCGGCCTCCAGCATACGCACGAAGCCCTCGGAAGACGGGCACAGGTGGTGCTCGAAACTTTCGTGCAGGCCGAGTGACGACAGGTAGCGATGCTGCAAGGTGTCATCCGGGCCGAACACCAGCACCGGCACGCGATTGAGCCGCGTCGCGTCCACCCCCTGCGGGAAATGCCGGGCGATGAATGTCGGGCTGGCCAGGGCCAGGTAGCGCATCGCCCCCAGGCGCAGGCTGCGTGCGCCAGAAACCGGTCGTTCGCTGGCACACACGCAGGCGGCGACCTCACCGGCACGCATGCGCCGCAAGCCGACTTCCTGGTCTTCCACCACCAAATCCAGCAGCAGGCGATGGTCGATGCAGAAGTCTCCAACCGCACCCGCCCACCAGGTGGCCAGGCTGTCAGCATTGAGCGCGATACGCAGCCGGTCGGGCAGGCCCTCTTCATCCAGGCTCGGCACCTGGCCCTGCAGGTCGCGTTCGAGCAGACGCACCTGCTGCACATGGTTGAGCAGCCGCTGGCCGATCTCGGTCGGGCCTGGCGGCGTGGAGCGCACCAGCACCGGCTGGCCCACGCGCGCTTCGAGCAGCTTGATGCGCTGCGACACCGCCGACTGGGAAATACCCAGTACCTGGGCGGCGCGTTCAAAGCCGGCCTGTTCGACGACGGCCGCCAGCGCGGAAAGCAGCTTGTAATCGAACATCAGTTTTCCTAATGAGCAATGAGTAAGATTGATTTTTCTTATACAGGCAAGCAGCCCAGAATCGCCAGCCATTACTTCGACGCGGATGTTCCTCTCATGTGGCAAAGCTATGTAAACGGTCTGTTGGTGGCCTTCGGGTTGATCATGGCCATCGGTGCACAGAACGCTTTCGTCCTGTCCCAGGGACTGCGCCGCGAACACCATGTCTCGGTTGCCGTGCTGTGCATTCTCTGTGACGCGGTGCTGGTGGCCCTGGGTGTGTTCGGCCTGGCCAGCCTGCTGTTGCAGAACCCGACCCTGCTAGCCATCGCACGCTGGGGCGGCGCGCTGTTCCTGAGCTGGTACGGCATCCAGGCACTGCGCCGCGCCTGCGCCCGGCAGAGCCTGGAGAACAGCGCCACCCAAGGCGCACGCTCGCGCCGCGCGGTGCTGCTCAGTGCCCTGGCGGTGACCCTGCTCAACCCGCACGTGTACCTCGACACCGTGCTGCTGATCGGCTCGCTGGGCGCCCAGCAGAGCATGCCAGGCGCCTATGTGGCAGGCGCCGCCAGCGCCTCGATGCTGTGGTTCTGCCTGCTGGCCTTCGGCGCAGCCTGGCTGGCCCCCTGGCTGGCCCGGCCGACCACCTGGCGGCTGGTCGACCTGATGGTCGCGGTGATGATGTTCAGCGTCGCCGTGCAACTGATACGGGGTGTCTGAATACGTCGCGGCATGTTCATCCCGCGTCGGGGAACCTCTATTCCATACAGTTGTTACGTGGTTAACCCGCAGACCCGGTGCTATGATCCGGGACCTGTGCCGCATAGAGAGTGGAAAACTCCCGGCGCACTGCTGTTTTGGATGGCCGCACCGTGAGCGGCCCCGCGACGAACGCATAGACCTGAAAGGAGATGAACCATGGCTTTTGAATTGCCGCCACTGCCCTACGCCAAAGATGCACTGGTACCGCACATTTCCCCGGAAACCCTGGAATACCATCACGACAAGCACCACAACACCTACGTCGTGAACCTGAACAACCTGGTGCCGGGTACCGAGTTCGAAGGCAAGTCCCTGGAAGAAATCATCAAGACCTCTTCGGGCGGCATCTTCAACAACGCAGCTCAGGTCTGGAACCACACCTTCTACTGGAACTGCCTGTCGCCAAACGGTGGCGGCCAGCCAACCGGCGCACTGGCCGATGCCATCAACGCCGCGTTCGGTTCCTTCGACAAGTTCAAGGAAGAGTTCAGCAAGGTCACCATCGGCACCTTCGGTTCCGGCTGGGGCTGGCTGGTCAAGAAAGCTGACGGTTCCCTGGCCCTGGCCAGCACCATCGGCGCCGGCAACCCGCTGACCACCGGCGACACCCCGCTGCTGACCTGCGACGTCTGGGAACACGCCTACTACATCGACTACCGCAACCTGCGTCCGAAGTACGTCGAGGCGTTCTGGAACCTGGTCAACTGGGACTTCGTGGCTCAGCAATACGCAGCCTGATCCCCGTTTCCAACAAGAAACCCGGCCATTGCCGGGTTTTTTGTTGCCTGCCAGAACCCTCGCGTCGGTGCAGCAACCCGGGGCCTGGCTGAAAGTCCCCGGCTTGAGCGGCCGGGCAAAACACCCGGCAAACCCGCGCAAACTTTCGCATTGCCCGGCCACAAATGAGCTTCAATAAAGCGATAGCGAAGCAATATCGCTTTTTGTATCGTGCAGGTTCCTGCTCAAGTTCCTCCCCTGTGCGTCCGACACAGTGACATGCACGTGCCTGCACAGGCAGGCAGCAACGGCCTGGTATATCAGGCCGGCACAGGGAGGCAGGCGATTCGAAGGGTTGTCGATGACGTCAAGGTTCCCGAAACGGATTAAGGAATGACCTCTTGAAGCTGGAACTCAGAAACAGTCTGTCGGTGAAACTGCTGCGCGTCGTCCTGCTCTGCGCGCTGGTCGTCGGCGTGGCATTGAGTTGCGCGCAGATCATCTTCGATGCCTACAAGACCCGCCAGGCCGTGGCCGCCGATGCCGGTCGTATTCTCGACATGTTCCGCGACCCGTCCACCCAGGCGGTGTACAGCCTTGACCGGGAAATGGGCATGCAGGTCATCGAGGGGCTGTTCCAGGACGCCTCGGTACGCCAGGCTTCCATTGGCCATCCCAACGAGACCGTGCTGGCGGAAAAGGAACGTCCACTGGAAACCTCCGGCAGTCGCTGGCTGACTGACCTGATTCTGGGCCAGGAACGCAGCTTCACCACACAGCTGACCGGCCGCCCTCCCTACAACGAATATTACGGCGACCTGCGCATCACTCTGGACACCGCGCATTATGGCGAAAGCTTCCTGATGAGTGCGCTGATCATTTTCATTTCCGGCACCCTCCGCGCCCTGGCCATGGGCCTGGTGCTGTACCTGGTGTATCACTGGATGCTCACCAAGCCGCTGTCGAAGATCATAGAGTCGCTGACCGAGATCAACCCCGACCGCCCCAGCGAACATCAGTTGCCGCGCCTGAAGGGTCATGAGAAGAACGAGCTGGGTCTGTGGATCGATACCGCCAACCAGTTACTGGCGTCCATCGAGCGCAACACCCACCTGCGCCACGAAGCCGAAAGCAGCCTGCAGCGCATGGCCCAGTACGACTTCCTCACAGGCCTGCCCAACCGCCAGCAATTGCAGGAACAGCTGGACAAGATTCTCGACGAGGCCGGACGCCTGCAGCGGCGAGTCGCCGTACTGTGCGTGGGCCTGGATGACTTCAAGGGCATCAACGAGCAGTTCAGCTACCAGGCGGGTGACCAACTGCTGCTGGCCCTGGCCGACCGCTTGCGGGTCCACAGTGGCCGGCTCGGTGCCCTGGCGCGCCTGGGCGGCGATCAGTTCGCACTGGTGCAGGCCGACATCGAGCAGCCCTACGAAACCGCCGAACTGGCGCAGAACATCCTCGACGACCTGGAAGCCCCCTTCGCCCTGGAGCAGCATGAGATTCGTCTGCGCGCCACCATCGGCATCACCCTGTTCCCCGAAGATGGCGACAGCACCGAGAAGCTGCTGCAAAAGGCCGAACAGACCATGACGCTGGCCAAGAGCCGCTCGCGCAACCGTTACCAGTTCTATATCGCCAGCGTCGACAGCGAGATGCGCCGGCGCCGTGAACTGGAGAAGGAACTGCGCGAGGCGCTGCCACGTAACCAACTGTTCCTGGTCTACCAGCCACAGGTCAGCTACCGCGACCATGCCGTAATGGGCGTAGAGGCGCTGATCCGCTGGAAACATCCTGAGCACGGCCTGGTGCCGCCCGACGTGTTCATTCCTCTTGCCGAACAGAATGGCACCATCATCGCCATCGGCGAATGGGTGCTCGACCAGGCCTGCCGACAGTTGCGCGAGTGGCACGACCAAGGCTTCAGCGAACTGCGCATGGCCGTGAACCTGTCGACCGTACAGCTGCACCACACCGAGCTGCCGAGGGTGGTCAACAACCTGCTGCAGATCTACCGTCTGCCGCCGCGCAGCCTGGAACTGGAGGTCACCGAGACCGGCCTGATGGAAGACATCAGCACCGCAGCCCAGCACCTGCTGAGCCTGCGTCGCTCGGGGGCGTTGATCGCCATCGACGACTTCGGCACCGGCTATTCGTCATTGAGCTACCTCAAGAGCCTGCCGCTGGACAAGATCAAGATCGACAAGAGCTTCGTCCAGGACCTTATCGTCGATGACGACGACGCGACCATCGTGCGGGCCATCATCCAGCTCGGCAAGAGCCTGGGCATGCAGGTGATCGCCGAAGGCGTGGAAACCGCCGAACAGGAAGCCTATGTGATTTCCGAAGGCTGTCACGAAGGCCAGGGCTATTTCTACAGCAAGCCGCTGCCGGGCCGGGAATTGCTGGCCTACCTGAAGCAGGCCAAGCGTCGCAGCGCGGCCACGCTATAACCTCGTCGGCACTCACCGCCCGGCTTCCAAGGGCTGCTGCCGGGGTCCCTTCGAAAACTCCAGTTACATCCGACGATGATCGGCTCCTGCGTTTAAAGGCGTTATGCCTTTACATCGAATGCAAATCTTTCGCATCATGTCGCAGTTTTTTCGGGCGCCTGGCGCCATCACCCCTTCCTAGACGCAGGATTTCGTCATGATTCGTATGCCTCTGGCATCCGCCAGTCTGCTGGCCATCGCTATCTCCCTCGCCGGTTGCGGCGAAGGCAAGGACAAGGCTGCCGCTCCAGCGCCCGCCTCCACCCCGGCCCCTGCCGCCGCCCCAGCGGCGCCAGCCCCGCCGCAGGCGCCACCACCAGCACCGGTCAACTGGATGAAGCCGCCGCCAAGGCCGTGGTCGCCAACTACAGCAGCATGGTCTATGCCGTATTCAGCGATGCCCACGATGCCGCCAAGAAGCTGCAGACTGCGGTAGACGAGTTCCTCGCCACCCCGAACGACAAGACCCTCAAGGCTGCCCGCGATGCCTGGCTGGCCGCGCGCATTCCTTACATGCAGAGCGAAGTGTTCCGCTTCGGCAATACCATCATCGACGACTGGGAAGGTCAGGTTAATGCCTGGCCCCTGGACGAAGGCCTGATCGACTATGTCGCCAAGGACTACCAGCACGCTCTGGGCAACCCGGGCGCCACCGCCAACATCATTGCCAACACCGAGATCCAGGTGGGCGAAGACAAGGTCGACGTCAAGGAAATCACGCCTGAGAAACTGGCCAGCCTCAACGAGCTGGGCGGTTCGGAAGCCAACGTCGCGACCGGCTATCACGCCATCGAGTTCCTGCTGTGGGGCCAGGACCTGCACGGCAACGGGCCGGGTGCCGGCGAGCGCCCGGCCAGCGATTACCTAGAAGGCGCCGGCGCCACCGGAGGCCACAACGACCGTCGCCGCGCCTACCTGAAAGCTGTCACCGAGCTGCTGGTCAGTGACCTGGAAGAAATGGTCGACAACTGGAAACCGGGTGTGGCCGACAACTACCGCGCTAGCCTGGAGGCCGAGTCGGGCGAAAGCGGCCTGCGCAAGATGCTCTTCGGCATGGGCAGCCTGTCGCTCGGCGAACTGGCCGGCGAGCGCATGAAAGTCGCCCTGGAAGCCAACTCCAGCGAAGACGAGCACGACTGCTTCAGCGACAACACGCACAACTCGCACTACTACAACGGCCTGGGCATCCGTAACGTCTACCTGGGTGAATACACCCGCACCGACGGCACCAAGATCAGCGGCCCGAGCCTGTCGTCGCTGGTGGCCAAGGCCGATGCGGCCGCCGACGCCACCCTGCGCGCCGACCTGGACAGCACCCAGGCCAAGCTGCAGGTACTGGTCGACCGCGCCAACAAAGGCGAGCACTTCGACCAACTGATCGCTGCGGGCAACACCGAAGGCAACCAAGTGGTGCGCGACGCCATCGGTGCCCTGGTCAAGCAGACCGGTGCCATCGAGCAGGCCGCTGGCAAGCTGGGCATCACCGACCTGAACCCTGACAACGCCGATCACGATTTCTGATCCGGCCCAGGCAGGTGTGCCATCCAATGCCGGTCAGTGCGCTGACCGGCATTTTTCTGCGCCGGGATCGTTCATCCGGGGGAGGCAAGGATTGTGCAAGTCCAACCTTGAGCAATTCGTAACAACAGGTTACACAGTCTCTGCTGAACGATAATCCCTCTTATTCCAGATCCGCAGGGCTGTTAAGCTGCTCGCCCTGAATTTCAGCTGTTGCAGACCCCGTATGACCCCGCCGCTGCGTATCCCCTTCAGTCTTCTGCTCGCCTTGCTCCTGAGCGGATGCGATGACGCCCCGCGCTTTACCAAAGCCGAACCCGGCGAAGCGCTCTCGGGCGGCAGTGCTACGGTGCAGCGACGCGACCAGAACGCCTTCGCCCTGCCCTCGGCGAATCTGCCGCCAGTGCGCCGCGTGGACTTCAGCGTAGGCAACAGTTTCTTCCGCAACCCGTGGGTCATCGCCCCGTCCACCACCACCGCGCGCGATGGCCTGGGCCCGTTGTTCAACACCAACGCCTGCCAGAACTGTCATATCCGTGATGGTCGCGGGCATCCGCCCGAGCCTGGTGACAACAATGCCGTATCGATGCTGGTACGTTTGTCGATTCCCGGTGGCGAGGCTTCGGCGCAGGCTCTGCAGCGCATCGGCGTAGTGCCCGAGCCGGTGTACGGCACGCAACTGCAGGACATGGCGATTCCGGGCGTCGTTCCGGAAGGCAAGGTGCGGGTCGAGTACGACCCGCTGGTGATGCGTTTTCGCGACGGCACCGAGGTGGAGCTGCGCCAGCCGACGCTGCGCATCACCCACCTGGGCTACGGTCCGCTGCATCCGGAAACCCGGGTCTCGGCGCGCATCGCCCCGCCGATGATCGGCCTCGGGCTGCTGGAGGCCATTCCCGAGACGGCGATCCTGGCCAACGCCGACCCGGACGACAAGAACGACGACGGCATTTCCGGACGCCCCAACTGGGTCTGGGATGAGGCCCGCCAGCAGGTCGCCCTTGGGCGTTTCGGCTGGAAAGCCGGCCAGCCCAGCCTCAATCAGCAGAACGCCCACGCCTTCGCCGGCGACATGGGGCTGACCACCCACCTGCTGCCCCACGACGACTGCACATCGGCGCAGACGGCCTGCCAGCAGGCGCCCAATGGCAATGGCCCGGACGGCGAACCGGAGGTCAGCGACAACATCCTGCGCCTGGTCGAGTTCTATACCCGCAACCTCGGCGTGCCGGCGCGCCGTGCGGTCGACGACCCGCAGGTACTGGCCGGCAAGAGCCTGTTCTTCAAGGCCGGTTGCAACCAGTGCCACACGCCGCAGTTCACCACCCGCAGCGACGCCGCCGAACCGGAACTGGCCAATCAGGTCATTCGTCCCTACACCGACCTGCTGCTGCACGACATGGGTGAAGGCCTGGCCGACAACCGCAGCGAGTTCCAGGCCAATGGCCGGGAATGGCGCACGCCGCCCCTGTGGGGGCTGGGCCTGACCCAGGCGGTCAGCGGACATACCCAGTTGCTGCATGATGGCCGGGCGCGCAACGTACTGGAGGCAATCCTCTGGCACGGCGGCGAAGCGCAGGCCGCGCAACGGCAGGTGCTGGCGTTCGATGCCGAACAGCGCGCAGCCTTGCTGAGCTTCCTCAATTCATTATGATTGCCTGCCCTTAACCAAGGAGCCCGAGATGTTCCGTCCCAAGCTGTTGTTCACCAGCCTCGCCGCCCTGGCGCTGGGCGCCTGTACCCCCGCCGATCCGCAGGCCGTGACCTCGGCGGCGATCGCCAAACAGGTGATCCTGCCTACCTACAGCCGCTGGGTAGAGGCGGACCGGCAACTGGCGGCCAGCGCCTTGGCATTCTGCGAAGGCAAGACCGACCTGCAGACCGCTCGCGCGGACTTCCTCAAGGCACAGAAGACCTGGGCCGAGCTGCAGCCTCTGCTGATCGGGCCACTGGCCGAGAGCAACCGTGCCTGGCAGGTCCAGTTCTGGCCGGACAAGAAAAACCTGGTGGGCCGTCAGGTCGAGCAACTGGTGGCGGCGCAGCCTTCGATCAGCGTCGAGGAACTGACCAAGGCCAGCGTCGTGGTCCAGGGTCTGTCGGCCTACGAATACATCCTCTTCGACGCCGACATCGACATGGCCAATGCCCAGCAGAAGGCCCGCTATTGCCCGCTGCTGACCGCTATCGGTGCACGCCAGAAGCTGCTCGCCGAAGAAATCCTCAACAGCTGGAACAGCAACGACGGCATGCTGGCGCAGTTGAGCAAGTTCCCCAACAATCGGTATGCCGACTCCCACGAGGCGATCGCCGAGCTGCTTCGCGTACAGGTCACCGCCTTGGATACGCTCAAGAAGAAACTGGGTACGCCGCTGGGCCGCCAGTCCAAGGGCGTACCACAGCCATTCCAGGCTGACTCCTGGCGCAGCCAGGCATCGCTCAGCAGCCTGCAGGCCAGCCTGGCGAGTGCCGAGACCGTATGGGCAGGTGTCGACAACAAGGGCCTGCGCAGCCTCCTGCCCGCCGAGCAGAAGCCCCTGGCCGACAAGATCGACGCGGCCTATGCCAACAGTCGCAAGCTGTTGGCCGAACTCAAGCCGCCGCTGGCCGACCTGCTGGCCAGCGAAGCCGGGCGCCAGCAGCTCAATGCGTTCTATGACAGCCTGAATGCCGTCCACCGCCTGCATGAGGGCGAGCTGGCCAAGGCACTGGGCATTCAGTTGGGCTTCAATGCCAACGACGGCGACTGATCGGAGGAAGAGCAGATGATGCTGCGACGTCAGGCCCTGGCTCTGGGCAGCCTGCTGCTGAGTGCGGTCACGCTGGGCGGCTGGAGTCTGTTCCGCCACAAGGACAGCGGCCCACTGCTGCTATCGGCGCGTGACGATGCCGATGGCAAGCACTACGCCGTGGGCTATCGACTGGACGGCAAGCAGGTGTTCTCCACCGAGGTCGCCCAACGTTGCCATGACATCATCAACCATCCCGAACTGCCGCTGGCGGTATTCATCGCGCGGCGTCCGGGGACGCAGAGCTACCTCATCGACCTGCGTAGCGGCCAGTTGCTGCAGACCATCGAGTCGCAACCCGACCGGCACTTCTATGGGCATGCGGTGATTCACAAGGATGGGGAATGGCTATACGCCACGGAGAATGACACCCGCGACCCAGGGCGCGGTGTACTGGGGGTGTATCGCTTCGTCGATCAGCGTCTGGAGCATGCAGGTGAAATTCCGACCCATGGTATCGGGCCGCATCAGGTGTCGTGGATGCCGGACGGCGAAACCCTGATCGTCGCCAATGGCGGGATTCGCACCGAGGCCGAAAGCCGGGTGGAAATGAACCTCGATGCCATGGAGCCAAGCCTGGTGCTGATGAAGCGCGACGGTACGCTGTTGAGCAAGGAACTCCTGAGCCAACAGATGAACAGCGTGCGTCACCTGGCGGTGGCCAGCGACGGCACCATCGTCGCGGGACAGCAGTTCATGGGCGACTCGACGACCCTGGCCGAGCTGCTGGCGATCAAGCGCCCGGGCCAGCCATTCCAGGCGTTTGCGGTGGCCGAAGAGCAGCTGCGCAGCATGAACCACTATACGGCAAGCGTCGCCATTCATGACGAGCTGCGCCTGGTGGCCTTGACCGCCCCCAGGGCCAACCGGTTCTTCATCTGGGATCTGGACAGCGCAGCCTTGAAACTGGACGCCTCCATGCCGGATTGCGCCGGCGTCGGTGCGGTGGCCGACGGGTTTGTGGTGACTTCTGGCCAGGGTCGCTGCCGCTTCTACGATTGCCGCCAGGCAAGCCTGCAGCCCAAACCACTGGAGCTGCCCAGCGCATTCTGGGACAACCACCTGCACTTGGCCTGAAGCCGCTGTACGGGCTCAGGGGAGCTGCACCAGCTCTTCTGCCCTGATTCGCTCGATCACGCTGCGGGCCCGCGCCTGGCAAGCCTGCGGCGGGGCTTCATGCAGGTGCCTGTCCAGCTCGGGATCGCGCACGCAGCGAGCCTCTTCGGTGGCCAGGCGACTGGCCATTTCTTCCTGATGCTGGCGGATGGTGTCCAGGGTGTCGGCAATCACTTGCAATTGGGCGACCGGCTCGCGGCGTGATGAGGCGGGGCCTGTCGCCCCCTGTCGAAGGATATCGGCCCCCCGCATGAGCTCGGCCTGTTTCTTGAGGGCGCGTAAACGGCTTTCATTGACCTCCAGTGCATGGCGCAGATGTTCCACGCTTCTGGAGTACTCACGGGCGACGCGGGTTTCTTCCATTAACAGGACTTCCTGCTCCGCGATTTCCCCGGCGACCTGCAGTGCTCGTTCATCTTCAGCGCGTTCGAGCGAATGGCGAAGTTCATCGGTGAGCGTCCTCAGTCGCCTCTGGGTCTGATGCACTTCCCTGCCGGCCAGGATATTCTTCGCCATCAGGTTGGCCAGGCTGGATCGCCCTGTCTCGACCAGCGCCTCGACCTCAAGCAGCTCGTGGTCCAGCACCCGCCAGGCCTGGTAGACCACGGTATCTTCGGCGGCATCCTGCAGGCCGCCACGCAAGGCAATCAGCAGTTTCGTCCATGTGGGACCCATCGCAATTCTTCCTTCTTTTATGGCGATATTCTGAAAGCGTTCGTATTGAAATACGGGGCAAGGAAAAAGATGGCATATGTAACTAACTGAATCTGCAAGAAACAGCATTTACATATGTAGGAGTATTCCTCAGATTTTGAAGTTATCCATTCGCCCATCCCTTCGAAGATCACACTTGTAATAACGCCGCAAGAGGCCGAATATCGGCAGATACCTGCAGGAGTTCATGCCAGGTTCTTTCCAGGGAAGTGACGCATGCTACGCCGCCGTATCCTGATCATGCTCGGGCTGGTACTGCTCGGTGTGCTGTTGCTCGCCGGCTACAAGGCCTTCTCGATCTATCGGCAGATCCAGCAGTTCAGCGCGCCCAAGCCTGCGGTCAGCGTGGCGGTGGCCACCGCGCGCGAACAACCCTGGCAAGCGCGGCTACCGGCCATCGGCACGCTCAAGGCTCTTCAGGGCGTCGAGCTGAGCCTTGAAGTCGCCGGCACGGTCAAGACGATCCAGTTCGAATCGGGGCAGCCGGTGCGCGCCGGCCAGCCGTTGCTGCAACTGGACAGCGATGTGGAGCGCGCCCAGCTGGCGACTGCCGAGGCAGACCTGGGTCTGGCCCGTGTCGAATATGGCCGCGGCAGCCGCCTGGTGGGCGATCAGGCCATCTCGCGGGGAGATTTCGACCGGCTCGCCGCCCAACAGCAGAAGTCTGCCGCCACCGTCAATCAGCTCAAGGCCGCGCTGGCCAAGAAGCAGATCCTCGCGCCCTTCGACGGCACCATCGGCATTCGCCAGGTGGACGTCGGCGCCTATCTGGCCAGTGGCACGGTCATCGCCACCCTGCAGGACCTGAGCAGCCTCTACCTCGACTTCAACGTGCCCGAGCAGAGCGTACCGCAGCTCGCCATCGGCCAGCCCGTACTGGCCGACGTTGCGGCATGGCCCGGACAGTCATTCGAAGGGCGCATCAGCGCGATCAATCCAAAGGTCGACGAAACCACCCGCAACGTGCAGGTTCGCGCGACCCTGCCCAACCCGGAACGACGCTTGCTGCCGGGTATGTTCGCCAGCCTGCAGGTGCAGTTGCCCGGCAACGCTTCGCGTGTCCTGGTGCCTGAAACAGCCATTACCTACACCCTGTATGGCAACTCGGTGTACGTCGTCGTCGCCAGCCACGATGAGCAGGGCCAGGCGCAGATGAACGCCGAGGGCCAACCGCGCTGGCAGGTCGAGCGGCGCTCCGTGGAAACGGGCGAGCGACGCGATGGCCAGGTGATCATTCTCAAGGGCATCAAGGCCGGCGAGGTGGTGGTCAGCGGAGGCCAGTTGAAGCTCGACCAGGGCACCGAGGTCAAGCCGCTGGCCGACCCGACCCTTCCGGCCGCATCGGCCGGCCAGCCTGACGCCGGTTGAGCAGGTCATCCGCCATGGCCTTTACCGACCTGTTCATCCGCCGCCCGGTGCTGGCCACAGTGGTCAGCCTGCTGATCGTGCTGCTGGGCCTGCAGGCCTTCGGCAAGCTGAGCATCCGCCAGTACCCGCAGATGGAAAACGCGCTGATCACCGTCACCACCGCCTATCCCGGTGCCAATGCAGAAACCATCCAGGGCTACATTACCCAGCCCTTGCAACAGAGCCTGGCCAGCGCCGAAGGCATCGACTACATGACCTCGGTGAGCCGCCAGAATTTCTCGGTCATTTCCGTCTATGCGCGCATCGGCGCCGACAGCGACCGTCTGTACACGCAACTGCTGGCCAAGGCCAACGAGGTCAAGAACGAGCTGCCACAGGCCGCCGAAGACCCGGTACTGAGCAAGGAAGCCGCCGATGCCTCGGCGCTGATGTACATCAGCTTCTACAGCCCGCAATTGAGCAACCCGCAGATTACCGATTACCTGTCGCGGGTGATCCAGCCCAAGCTGGCCACCCTGCCCGGCATGGCCGAAGCGCAGATTCTCGGCAACCAGGTATTCGCCATGCGCCTGTGGCTCGACCCGGTGCGCCTGGCCGGCTTCGGCCTCACCGCTGCCGACGTCACCGACGCGGTGCGTCGGCAGAACTTCCTGTCCGCCGCCGGTGAGGTCAAGGGCGAGTACGTGGTGACCAGCATCAATGCCGCCACCGAACTCAAGTCCGCCGAGGCCTTCGCCAACATTCCGGTGAAGGTCCAGGGTGACAGCCGGGTGCTGCTCGGCGACGTGGCGCGTGTCGAGATGGGCGCCGAGAACTACAACACTATCAGCTCCTTCGACGGCACGCCGTCGGTGTACATCGGCATCAAGAGCACGCCCAGCGCCAACCCGCTGGAGGTCATCAAGGAAGTGCGGCGGGTGATGCCGGAGATCGAAAGCCAGCTGCCACCAGGTCTGAAGGTGTCGATCGCCTACGACGCCACGTTGTTCATCCAGGCCTCCATCAATGAAGTGATCAAGACCCTGGCCGAGGCGGTACTGATCGTCATAGTCGTGGTGTTCCTGTTCCTCGGTGCCCTGCGCTCGGTACTGATCCCGGTGGTAACCATCCCGCTGTCGATGATCGGCGTACTGTTCTTCATGCAGTTGATGGGCTATTCGATCAACCTGCTGACCCTGTTGGCCATGGTCCTGGCCATCGGCCTGGTGGTGGACGACGCCATCGTCGTAGTGGAGAACATCCATCGCCACATCGAACAGGGCCAACGCCCGTTCGACGCAGCCCTGCAGGGTGCCAGGGAAATCGCCATGCCAGTGGTGTCGATGACCGTGACCCTGGCTGCCGTATACGCCCCCATCGGCTTCCTGCAGGGCCTGACCGGCGCGCTGTTCAAGGAATTCGCCCTGACCCTCGCGGGCGCGGTGGTGATTTCCGGCATCGTGGCCCTGACCCTCTCGCCGATGATGTGCGCCCTGCTGCTGCGACACGACAAGGCCCAAGGGGGGCTGGCCGCGCGCCTGGACCGGCTTTTCGACGGTCTGAAACGCCGTTACCAGCGCCTGCTGCACGGCACCCTGGAAACCCGCCCGGTGGTGCTGCTGTTCGGTGTTATCGTGCTGTGCCTGATTCCGGTGCTGCTGATGTTCAGCCGCTCGGAACTGGCGCCGGACGAAGACCAGGGCATCGTGTTCATGATGTCCACCTCACCGCAGACCACCAGCCTGGACTACATGAATGCCTACACCGATCAGTTCACCAAGGTGTTCAGGACCTTTCCGGAGTACTACTCCTCTTTCCAGATCAACGGCTTCAACGGCGTACAGACCGGCGTGGGCGGTTTTCTGCTCAAGCCCTGGGGCGAGCGCCAGCGCAGCCAGATGCAGATCCTTCCCGAAGTCCAGGCCAGGCTCGATGAAATACCCGGCCTGCAGATCTTCGGTTTCAACCTGCCGTCATTGCCGGGCACCGGTGAAGGCCTGCCATTCCAGTTCGTGATCAACAGCACCGGGGATTACCCCGCGCTGCTGGAGCTGGCCGAAAGGGTCCGCAAGCGTGCCATGGCATCGGGCAAGTTCGCCTTCATGACCGTCGATCTGGCGTTCGACAAGCCGGAGATCGTAGTCGACATCGACCGCGCCAAGGCGGCGCAGATGGGCGTCTCGATGCAAGACCTGGGCGGCACGCTGGCGACCCTGCTGGGCGAATCGGAGATCAACCGCTTCAGCATCGACGGGCGCAGCTACAAGGTGATCGCCCAGGTGGAGCGCGCCTACCGCGACAACCCCGCCTGGCTGAACCGCTATTACGTCAGGAACGACCAGGGCAAGCTGCTGCCGCTGTCGACGCTGATCAGCGTCAGCGATCGGGCACGGCCACGCCAGCTCAACCAGTTCCAGCAACTGAACTCGGCGATCATCCAAGGATTTCCCATCGCCAGCATGGGCGAAGCCATCGACACGGTGCGCACCATCGCGCAGGAAGAGGCGCCCGCCGGCTTCGCCTTCGACTACGCCGGGGCCTCGCGGCAGTACGTGCAGGAAGGCAGCACGCTGTGGCTGACCTTCGCCCTGGCCTTGGCGATCATCTTCCTGGTGCTGGCGGCGCAGTTCGAAAGCTTCCGCGCCCCATTGGTGATCCTGGTGACCGTCCCGTTGTCGATCTGCGGCGCCCTGCTGCCGATGTTCCTCGGCGTGTCGAGCATGAACATCTATACCCAGGTTGGTTTGGTGACACTGATCGGGTTGATCAGCAAGCATGGCATCCTGATCGTGGAATTCGCCAATGGCCTGCGCCGGCAAGGCCTGGAGGCCAGGGAGGCAGTCGAACAGGCCGCCGCGATTCGCCTGCGCCCGGTGTTAATGACCACCGCAGCCATGGTGTTCGGCATGCTGCCGCTGATCTTCGCCAGCGGCGCCGGCGCGGTGAGCCGCTTCGACATCGGTATCGTCATCGCCACCGGCATGTCGGTGGGCACCTTGTTCACCCTGTTCGTGCTGCCTTGCGTCTATACCCTGCTGGCACCGAAGGCCGAGACGCGGTAAAAGCCCTGAAACGAAAAGGCCCCGGTATCGAAACCGGGGCCTTCATGTCAGGTCAGTCATTCAGCGTCGCACTCCCGTGCCCTGGGCCAGGCTGTAGAGAAACAGCAGCAGGTCGTGGTCCGGCTGCGTCACCTGCTGGACCTTGGCCACCTTGGGCAAGGGACAGTGCCCCTCGCCATGCGGCGTGCTCAGCACTTTGGTGGAAGGTTGCTCCCAGGCTGCAACTGCCATCGTCGTGGTGGCCAGGGCCGCGACGAGAAACAAACCTCGAGCCATTTCTAGTTTCATTAGCCTAACCCTTTGAGAGCGCTGCCAAACGCCGTCTGGTAAAAGTAGATCAACTTGTCCCAGTCAGCGACACTGAATGACGAATGGCGGCGCAATTGCTTCATGTCGTGCAGCGCAGCACCACGAGCGGTCAGGCGCCGGCGGCCTTTTTCCAAATCCAGCAAGGCCACCTGTGGCTGCGCCTGGTCACCCTGGCCGGTGACTTTCACGAATACATGCTTGCTGTACAGGCAGCTGTGCTGCCAGCGGCCGCGGTGCATGCGTGCCAGGGTCTCGCCGATGGCCTGTAGCAGGCGCTCGTGCACGGCCTCGCCGTAGCGCTCACGACCGCCACCGGCGTACCAATGGTCTATTTCTTCGAAGCCTTCGAGATTGGCCGTCACCAACAGAGCGCGCCATTGCTGACGTTCGTCACGTTCGGCGCCGCAATAGATGATTTCCGGCACCCGCACGCCCAGCCGGCGCAGGCCTTCAAGTGCATCGCGCTCACGCAGCACTGTCGGCCTGCCGAAGGGATGCAGCCAGCTACGGTATACATGGCCGATCTGGCGCTTGACATAAAGCAGCCCGCCGTCCTCGGCGCGAACACGCTGCACGCCGCTTTCTCCGCCACGCCGCACGTTGGGTGCCTCGACCCAGTCGCCCTGCAGCTGCCAGAACTGCCCGAAATCGTCGTTGCTTGTGTTCAGTGTCGCCTGCGCCGTCATTGACTGCCCATCCTGGTTATTGTTTGCGTAGCAGATAGACTCGCCACATCGCATATTTCGGCAGGAAGTTCAGGTGCTTCTGGATGCTGAATCCTGCCGCTTCGAATTCCTGCTCAACCGTTGCAGCCGGTAACACAAAACGGTTCTGGTAACTTTCGGCCCCACTGGACACCGGCTGCTCGCCCTGGCGCCGACGCTCAAGACGCTTGCGCTTCCAGGCCTTGAAGTTGCCATCGACCCATAGCGACACGATCACGCTGTCGCGGCTAACCCGTTGAAACTCACGCAGTAACGCCATCCGGTGTTCGGCCTGACCAATATGGTGCAACAGGCGCATGCAGAAGATGCTGTCGACCGAATGGTCGGGCAGGTCAATGGCAAAGGCAGAAGTTTGCAAAGTACGTACCCGTTGCACCACTTCGTCCGCCTGGCCCTGCCGAGCGGTCCTGAGCATGTCGGCCGAGTTGTCGGCGCCGATGATCATTCGGGTAGGGTGTTCAGCCAGCAACGGCCAGAAACGCCCGGCGCCGCAGGGCAAATCCAGCACCACACCGGGATCCCCGGCCAGTTGCAGCGCCTTGCGAGCCAGTTGCTCGTCCCGCAGATGGGACAGCCGACGCCAGAGACCGTTCCGATGTTTTTCAAGATATTGCCGCGCGTGGTCACGGTCGTATTTGTTGGAAAACTCCAGTTCGATACGCTTGCTCATGAGGGCTCTCCGCTTCAGATGCCTTCACGATAGGTGAACGGCCGTCTGCGTCAGGTCATGCACTCGTGAAAAAAACGTCGTCAAACGCGAGAGAATGTTTCCAGTAATTTCAATGCGTTAGAAAGATCTTACAGACATATCCGAGACGGACAAGCGCGTCGCGAGCAAGATACGCACGTGTCAGGAGGGCGTTACGGTTCAACAGTGGGCCGGTTGCCCGGCCACCCTGTTCAGCGCTCGTTGCCAGTGGGGGCCAGATTGACTTCAAAACGGCAGCCGTTGGGCTCCATGGGGCTGAGGCTGACGGTCCAGCCCTGGTTGACGCAGATGCGCTGTACCAGCGAAAGCCCCAGCCCCAGACCTTCGCCACGCTGCTCGTTGCCGCGCACGAACGGCTCGAACATGGCCTCGCGCTTTTCTTCGGGAATGCCCACGCCACTGTCTTCGACGACGAAGCCTCGACCATGAAGTGTCAGAGCGATGAAACCCTGGTCGGTGTAATGCAGGGCGTTGCGTAGCAGGTTGCCCATCACCGCCAGCAGGAAGGTCGCGTTGTAGCGGATTTCCGACGCCTGGTCGTCCTCGGCCGGCTTGTAGATCAGCTCCAGGCCCTTGCTCTCGATGGGGCCGCGCCACTGCGCAATCAGCTGCTCGGCGACACCGGTCAGGGTGGCCTTGGGGGTCATGGTCGGGTCTTCGCGCTGAGTGCGGGCAAGCATCAGGAAGGTCTGCACCAGGTCGCGCATTTCCTCGCAGGCCCGTGCGATGCGCTCCACCTGACGCCGAGCCCGCTGGTCCAGTGCCGGATTCTCAAGCAGCAGCTCGCAGGAGCTGGCCAGGACCATCAGTGGCGTACGCAGCTCATGGCTGACGTCGCTGGTGAACATGCGTTCGCGGGTCAGCGCCTGGCGCAGGCGCCCCAGAGTGGCGTCGAAAGCCACCGCCAGTTCGCCCACTTCGTCGGCGGCATAATCCGGCGCCAAGGGCGGTGCCAGGCCCAGCAACTGATCACGGTGGCGCACCTGGCGGGCCAGGCGCACCACCGGCGCCATGACCCGACGAGCGAGAATCCAGCCCAGGAACACTGCCAGGGCCAGGGCCAGGACGAAGCCCACCAGCACCACGGCGAACAGCAGCCGCTCGCGCTCTTCGAAATCGCTCTGGTCCTGCAGCAACGCATAGTGACGACCGTCGACCACCTCGATCATTGCGTGATAGGACAGCGGTCCGCGAAACACCTCGTGAAAGCCCGGCTCCAGGTGGCGGATATCCGGGGGCAGGTCGAAGTCGCCTGGGCCATTGCTGAAGTAGAACAACTGGTCCTGCTTGGGACGGTGGCTCCAGTCGCTGACGCTTTCAGCCAGCAGCAGGCGATTAAGGTCACCGCCCAGGCCCGCTGATATGAGTTTCTCTTCGATAAAGTGCACAGTGGAAATGATGCCGACGGCGAACGAGCCGGCCACCAATGCGCTCATCAGCGCAAAGGCGATGATGATCCGCTGTGCGAGACTCTGCTTAAACTCCATCCCGGCCCTCGGCCAATCGATAGCCCACACCATGCACGGTGTGCAGCAGCGCCTTGGGGAATGGCTTGTCGATCACCTGGCGCAACTGGTGCACGTGGCTGCGCAGGCTGTCGCTGTCCGGGCAGTCATCGCCCCACAGTGCCTCTTCGAGGATTTCCCGACGCAGCACGTGTGGGCTCTTCTGCATCAGCACTGCCAGCAGCTTCAGGCCCACCGGGTTGAGCTTGAGCATGCGCCCGTCGCGCGTGACCTCCAGGGTGTCGAGGTCATAGACCAGGTCGGCGACCTGCAGGGTGCGCCGCCCGCCCCCCTGGGCGCGACGCAGCACGGCTTCGATACGCGCGGCCAGCTCCGACAGGGCAAAGGGCTTGAGCAGGTAGTCATCGGCGCCGGAACGGAAGCCCTGCAGGCGATCGTCGAGCTGATCGCGGGCAGTGAGCATGATCACCGGCGTGTCGCGCCGCGCATCTTCGCGCAGACGCTTGCAAAGCGTATAACCGTCGATGCCGGGCAGCATGATGTCCAGCACGATGAGGTCGTAATGTTCGGTGGCGGCCAGATGCAGGCCGGACAGACCATCCTGCGCGCAATCGACCGTATAACCCTTCATGCCCAGGTAATCGGCCAGGTTCGCCAGGATATCGCGGTTGTCTTCGACCAGAAGAATTCGCATAGGACTCTCCGCATGCAATTGGGGCTGGCGCAGCTTAGGGGTTGAAGCAGTGGCCGCGCAAGCCGCGTCCCTGCACTCGTTCAGACCATGGAAGGCAGGCAATGCCTCCCGATGAAGCACGTACTGCGCAAAGCGCATCTGCCTCATAAATGAAGAACCCCGCACGAGGCGGGGTTCTTTGGGTGAAGCAAAGAGGCTGGGGCCAGCTTACATCATGCCGCCCATGCCACCCATGCCGCCCATGTCAGGCATGCCACCAGCAGCCGGCTTCTCTTCCGGGATGTCGGCGATCATCGCTTCGGTGGTGATCATCAGGCTGGCGATCGAGGAAGCGGCCTGCAGTGCCGAACGGGTCACTTTGGCTGGGTCCAGGATGCCCAGTTCGATCATGTCGCCGTACTCACCGGTAGCGGCGTTGTAACCGAAGTTACCCGAACCTTGCTTGACCTTCTCGACCACGACGCTTGGCTCGTCGCCAGCGTTGGCCACGATCTGACGCAGTGGGCCTTCGACCGCACGACGCAGCAGAGCGATACCGACGTTCTGGTCAGCGTTGTCGCCTTTCAGACCTTCGATAGCCTGCAGGGAACGAACCAGGGCTACGCCACCGCCAGGCACCACGCCTTCTTCGACGGCTGCGCGGGTTGCGTGCAGGGCGTCTTCAACGCGGGCTTTCTTCTCTTTCATTTCGACTTCGGAACCGGCGCCGACCTTGATCACCGCAACACCGCCGGACAGCTTGGCCAGACGCTCTTGCAGTTTCTCTTTGTCGTAGTCGGAGCTGGTGTCGCCGATCTGCTGACGGATCTGGGCAATACGCGCGTCGATGTCGGACTTGTTGCCTGCACCGTCGATGATGGTGGTGTTTTCCTTGTTCAGCACGACGCGCTTGGCGTTACCCAGGTGCTCCAGGGTAGTGCTTTCCAGGCTCAGGCCGATTTCTTCGGAAATCACGGTACCGCCGGTCAGGACAGCGATGTCCTGCAGCATGGCCTTGCGGCGGTCGCCGAAGCCAGGTGCCTTGACCGCAGCGACCTTGACGATGCCGCGCATGTTGTTGACTACCAGAGTCGCCAGCGCTTCGCCTTCGACGTCTTCAGCGATGATCAGCAGTGGACGGCCGGCTTTGGCAACGGCTTCCAGGACTGGCAGCATTTCGCGGATGTTGGAGATCTTCTTGTCGACCAGCAGCAGCAGCGGGCTGTCCAGCTCGGCCACCATGGTGTCCGGCTTGTTGATGAAGTAAGGAGACAGGTAGCCACGGTCGAACTGCATGCCTTCAACAACAGACAGTTCGTTTTCCAGGCCCGAACCTTCTTCAACGGTGATCACACCGTCTTTGGTCACTTTTTCCATCGCTTCGGCAATGATGTCGCCGATGGAGCTGTCGGAGTTGGCCGAGATGGTGCCGACCTGGGCGATGGCCTTGGTGTCGGTGCATGGCTTGGACAGCGACTTCAGCTGGCTGACGATGGCCGCAGTGGCCTTGTCGATGCCGCGCTTGAGGTCCATTGGGTTCATGCCGGCGGCAACGGCCTTCAGGCCTTCGTTGACGATGGCCTGGGCCAGAACGGTCGCAGTGGTGGTACCGTCACCGGCGTCGTCGTTGGCACGGGAAGCCACGTCCTTGACCAGTTGCGCGCCCATGTTCTCGAAGCGGTCTTTCAGCTCGATTTCCTTGGCGACGGAAACGCCGTCCTTGGTGATCAGAGGAGCACCGAAGCTCTTCTCGATGATCACGTTACGGCCTTTCGGGCCCAGGGTGGCTTTTACTGCGTCAGCCAGGGTGTTGACACCAGCGAGCATTTTCTTGCGGCCGGCATCGCCGAATTTAACTTCTTTAGCAGCCATGATCGATATTCCTTAAATACTGTGTAGTAGCGGGAAATTGAGCGGGAAGGACTCAGCCTTCGATGACGGCGAGGATCTCGCTCTCGTTCATCACCAGCAGGTCTTCGCCGTCTACTTTCACGGTGTTGCTGCCGGAGTAAGGGCCAAATACCACTTTGTCGCCCACTTTCACGGTCAGCGCACGGACTTCACCGTTGTCCAGAACACGGCCGGCACCTACAGCGACGACTTCGCCACGGTTCGGCTTCTCGGCGGCCGAGCCTGGCAGCACGATGCCACCGGCAGTTTTCGTTTCTTCTTCGCTGCGACGGATTACGACGCGGTCATGCAGAGGACGAAGCTTCATTGTCGATCTCCTGATTTTGTTGGTACGTCCGGTGAAGGGCACCGGCGAGTTGTTAATCCGGCCTGGCCGGTTACGGTTCGGCATGCGAACCGCAGAAAACGGTCTGGCAGTGCGCCAGAAACCTTGCGGTGACCCATACATGAGGGCGCCCGATTTGATTACAAGGGCGGCGCAAAAAAAATTTTTACCCGGCCCTCAAACGCCTACGGCACCCGAAGGTGCCGTAGGCCTGCCCAGTGCTGGTCATTTGTCGCGGTGTTCGAACTCGCCTTCGATGACTTCAGGTTCGCGAGTCGGCTGATGGATGGCCTCCGGGCGCCCGGTCCCAGGATGCTGATGGGTGCGCAGGTCATCGGCGAAAGCGCGCTGGCGCATGGCCTGCTCTTCGGCGCGCTGACGCAGCTTGCCAATCAGCAGGCGGCGGGTCACCGGCAGCAGGCAGAGCACGCCCAGCACGTCACTGATGAAACCTGGCAGCAGCAACAGGCCACCACCGACCGCCATGCTCAGTCCTTCGAGCATCTGCTGCGCAGGCAGCTCGCCTCGCGCCAGGCTTTCGCGGGCACTCAGTGCGGTGGCCAGCCCGGCCACGCGCATCACCAACAGGCCGAGCATCGAGGTGGTCAGCACCAGCAGGAAGGTCCACAGGAAGCCTATGGACATGCCGACTTTCACCAGAACGAACAGCTCAAGCACGGGAAACAGGAGAAACAGCAGTAAAAAAGCACGCATCGAGTTTTTTCCTCTACGGAAGAACGCCTTCCAGTAGACCCTAAGTGATGTCGGAAAGTCGTTAAATCAAGCCTGAGTACCGCCGCGGGCAGGCCAATGTGTTGCGCGCGCCAGATGGACCAAGGCTTCGCGGACCTGTGTCGGGGTATTACAGGGCTCCGGGAAGGCCAGCCAGTGCAGCGAGTCGCCAATGCGCAGGTGCATGCCTTCGCTGTCGATGCCGACCATCTTCGGCGTGGCGCTCTGCGGCAGACCGGCGAGTTTCACGTAATGCGCCAGGGCCTCGGCGTGGTCCTGGTTCATGTGCTCGACCATGGAGGTTTCGCTGGAGCCGAAGAAAGGATTGGCCAACGCCACGTCATCGAGCCACTGGATGGACCCGACGCCTGCGATATAGCGGTAGCGCACCGGGGTCAGCACCCAGAAATCGAAGTCGTAGTCTTTATGGTGGTTCCGGGAGTCGGGGAAATACCGGTAATAGCGCTGTGCAGCCAGCTCCACGGCAGCCGGGTCGGCAAGCCTGCGCCCTTCGGCCATCAAGGTGATGCGCCCCAGCGTCTGGATGTTCGCCGCTTCGCGCTCGCCGACCAGCAGCGAACACTTGGGGTCCTGCTGCAGGTTATGAGTGTGCTGGGCGATACGGCTGATGAGGATCAGCGGCCTGCCCTGCCCGTCCAGGCAATAAGGCACGACCGAACCGAATGGAAAGCCCGGCATCGACATCGAGTGCGTGGCCAGCGCACCGCGGTATTCGCGCAGCAGCAGTTCACGGGCCGACCGGGTGGCTTGAACGCTCATCTTGACTCCCTCGTTAGTGTTTTTGCCGAGGCCATGGCCAGAGCCGGCCGGGCGCTGCTATACCTGTAGCGGTCTGCGGCGCAGTGCTGCACCCACGGCAGCAGCCTCTACAACCAGTGAGCACGCTTATGGAACTGAAAGGCAAGTTAATCATTATCACCGGCGGATGCCAGGGACTCGGCCTGGCCATGGCCCGCGACCTGGCCGGACGCGGCGCCAACCTGGCGCTGATGGACATCGACCAGGCCCGCCTCGACAGCGCGGTGGCCAGTTGCAAGGCACTGGGCATCCAGGCTCGCGGTTATGTCTGCAACGTGGCCGATGAAGCGCAGGTGGTCGACGCCGTGGCACGTATTGCGGCGGATTTCGGCCCGATTCACGGGCTGATCAACAATGCCGGCATCCTGCGCGACGGCATGCTGGTCAAGGTCAAGGACGGGCAGATCAGCACCATGAGCCTGGCGCAGTGGCAATCGGTGATCGACGTCAACCTGACCGGCGTGTTTCTGTGCACCCGGGAAGTTGCGGCGACCATGGTCGAGCAGAAGAGCCAGGGAGTCATCATCAACATCTCGTCGATCTCGCGGGCCGGCAATATCGGGCAGACCAACTATGCGGCGTCCAAGGCCGGTGTGGTAGCGGCTACCGTGACCTGGGCGAGGGAACTGGCGCGCTTCGGCATTCGTGTCGCGGCCATCGCCCCCGGTTTCATCGAGACGGAAATGACCGGCAGTATGAAGCCCGAGGCGCTGGAAAAGATGACCTCGGCAATTCCACTGAAACGCATGGGCAAGCCCGAGGAAATCGCCCGCTCGGTGGCGTTCATCCTGGAGAACGATTACTTCAGCGGCCGGGTACTGGAGGTGGACGGCGCGATGCGTCTGTAGCCGGCTCGGATCGCTGCTCAACGAATACAGTTAGGTTAGGGGGTGGGAGCGAGCTTGCTCGCGAAGGCGGCGCCGCGTTCACAGCAGACTTAGCGACTTTGCCCGCTTTTCCCGAGCAAGCTCGCCCCCACAAGGGCCAGAGCGCGCCTGCTTGAGGCGGAGTGGACCTGGGCAGCCAGTCGAACCCGCTCCGCCATGACGGCAGCGGGTCTGTTTGCTGGAAGAGGTTTACCAGGTCACGCCGAAGCCGGCGGTGTAGCGGGTCTTGTTGACATCACCGTCACGAGAGCCGCTGATGATGTCACGCTCGGCCTTGAGGTTGAGCGAGGCCCAGTCGGTGACCTTGTAGCGCAGGCCCGCCTCGACATCCAGAGAGTAGTCGGCGACACCGCTGAGCGGTTTGCCCAGCTCGCCATTGGTGAAGAACTCGAACTTCTTGCCCACCAGGTAGCGGTTGTAGTCCCAGGTACCGGCGACGGAATAGAAATTGGTCTTCTCGCCGTTGGAAAATTCGTAGTCCGTGCGGTTGAGCAGGCCACCCACCTTGAATGCGCCCAGCTCGTCATCCCAGAACTGATAACCCGGACCAGTACCCACGGTACGCTCACGGCTCAGGTCCTCGACTTTGTCACGCTTGTAGTTGATCCGTCCGTCCCAGTAGAACTTGTCGGTAAGGAAGTAATCCAGCGAGTACTCGGCGCTCCAGTCGTCGGTGGTGACCACGTCGTCCTGGGTTTCGCGGTTGTACTGGCCCTTGGCATTGTGCCGCCAGCGGTCGTGTCGGGCCGACGTCTTGAACGACAGGTTGTAGTCGTCGGAATCTCTCTCGGCGCGCTGGAAATCCAGCGCGGCATCGATGTTGCCCTTCCACACCAGGTCGGTAATGACCGGCTTGGGCTTGACGATCTGCTGGATGCTGGCCATTTCGACGGTCTTGGGTGCATCGCCATTGGCCAGCACCACCTTGCCGTCATCGCTGGGCTGCAGCGATTTGGCGACTTCGCCGGTGTACTGGTTCTGCTTGACCAGCAGCGGTTCCTTGCTTTCCAGGGTCTTGATCTTGCTCCAATCCAGCGGAATGGCTCCACCGTAGTCGGTCTGCAGCAGCAGCTTGCCACCGTCGAACAGTTTGATGGTGCCGGTCAGGCGGTCGCCGTTCTTCAGCCAGACGGTGTCGGCGAGCAAGGGCATGGAGGCGGTGGATACAGCGAGGCACAACAGGGTTCTGGACAACATAAGCAACTACAAGGCTGTGTTTGACGAAAATTCAGGCATCATTCGGCAGAATTCATCCCGAATACGAAACCGCAGGCGCGAGCATCACAGACCACGGGAATACGCTGTAGTTCATTCACGGTCCCGCTCAGCCCCTGCATCGCCCCCGGAAAAACCCCAGTCTTGAGCGCTTCAGACACTCCTGCCGAGCCATCACCCGCCGAGGCGCGGCGCATGGCCCTGTACATGACCCTGGAACAGATCCCCCCAGGGTACGTCACCAGTTATGGTGAGCTGGCCCAGATGGCCGGCCTGGGCCGTGCCGCGCGCTGGGTGGGTCGGACCCTGAGCCAGCTCCCGGAAGGCTCTACCCTGCCCTGGCACCGGGTGATCGGCGCTGGCGGTCGCATCAGCCTGCCGGCCGGCAGCCCTTCCGGTGATGAGCAGCGCGCCCGCTTGCGCGCCGAAGGCATAACCGTCCGTAACAATCGTGTGGATATGCTACGCCATGGCTGGCGTCCCCTATGGCACAGAGGTTAGAGTGCGCCCTTTGTTTTTCGTTACCTGAGGCAGTCACCAGCTCATGCCCCGTAAAACCTGGCGCGCCGCGCTCGCCGCTTATGCCAGCCCGTCGACGCTCGTGTTGCTGCTGCTCGGCTTTGCCGCCGGCCTGCCTTATATGCTCGTGTTTTCCACTCTGTCGGTCTGGTTGCGTGAAGCGGGCGTAGCGCGTGAAACCATCGGCTACGCCAGCCTGATCGGCCTGGCCTATGCCTTCAAATGGGTGTGGTCGCCGTTGCTCGACCAGTGGCGCCTGCCGGGCCTGGGCATGCTCGGCCGCCGTCGTTCCTGGCTGGTGCTGTCCCAGGTGCTGGTCATCCTCGGGCTGGTCGGCATGGGCTTCTGCGACCCGCAGCAGCACCTCTCTTGGCTGATCGCCATTGCCGTAGTGGTGGCCTTCGCTTCCGCGACCCAGGACATCGCCATCGATGCCTACCGTCTGGAAATTGCCCAGGACACCCAGCAGGCGGCATTGGCGGCCAGCTACATGTCCGGCTATCGGGTCGCGGCCCTGCTGTCTACCGCCGGGGCGCTGTATTTCGCCGAAGGCTTTGGCTCCACCGGCTTCGCCTACAAGCATTCGGCCTGGACCGGCACCTACGTGCTGTTCGGGGTGATGATGCTGCCGGCGCTGATCACCACGCTGATCATGCGCGAACCGCCGGTGCCCCTGCGCACGCAACTGTCAGCGGCGCGCTATGGGTTCATCCACCAACTGGCCTCGGTGTTCGTGCTGATCGTCCTGCTGGTCTCGGTCCCCGCCCTCTTTACCCAGCTGTACAACACCGACTTCGCCAGCGTGCTGTTCGGCGACGTCAGCTGGCTGACCCTGCTGCTCGAAGACCGCGCCTTCCTGCGCGCCATCCTCTATGCCGTGCTGACCAGCGCTTGCCTGTCGTCCATGGGGCGCCGCGGCCTGGCGCCGGTGCTGACGCCGGTCAACGATTTCATCATGCGCTATCGCTGGCAGGCCTTGCTGCTGCTGGGCCTGATCGCCACCTATCGAATGTCCGATACGGTGATGGGGGTGATGGCCAACGTGTTCTATATCGACCAGGGCTTCACCAAGGACCAGATCGCCAGTGTCAGCAAGATCTTCGGCCTGGTCATGACCCTGGTCGGTGCCGGAGTCGGGGGCCTGTTGATCGTGCGCTTCGGCATCATGCCGATCCTGTTCATCGGCGGTTTCGCTTCGGCGGCCACCAACATCCTGTTCCTGATGCTGGCCGACATGGGGCCGAACCTGCAGATGCTGGTGGTGACCATCTCGCTGGACAACTTCAGTTCCGGCATGGCCACCTCGGCCTTCGTCGCCTACCTGTCGAGCCTGACCAACCTGCGTTTCTCGGCCACCCAGTACGCCCTGCTCAGCTCGATCATGCTGCTGCTGCCGCGGCTGATCGGCGGTTACTCAGGGGTGATGGTAGAGAAGCTCGGCTACCACAATTTCTTCCTGATCACCGCCCTGCTCGGGGTGCCGACGCTGATCATGATCATTCTGCAGTGGAACCGGGAAATCCGGCATCCCGAGCCGCCGCCGCAAGCCCCGGCAGCGGTCGAGAAGCCTGAGGCCTGATAGGCTCATCGCGCTGGATCGGCTTCAGCAGCAAGCCCGTGGCGGCTGAAGCCCTGTAGACCCGGTGCGCTGATCAGCCCTGGGCCGCTTCCTTGTTCATCTGCACCACCTGCTGCTGGTACTGGATCTCGATGCCGGCCGCCTTCAGGCGGTCGCGGGCTTCGAGATTGAACTTCGACAGCACGTCGCCCAGGTCACCGGTCTTGGTCCACACCCGCAACTGCAGCACCACGGCGTTGTCGCCCAGCGCGCTGACCACCGCCTGGGGCGCCGGGTCCTTGAGCACCCGAGGGTCATCGGCCATGTCCAGCAGCACTTGCAGGGCCTGCCTGAGGTCAGCGTCGTAGCCCACCTTGACGTCGAACACGGCCTTGCGGGTCGGCTGACGGTTGGTATTGGTGATGATGCCGTTGGACAGCACGCCATTGGGCACGATCACCGTGCGGTTGTCGCCGGTACGCAGGATGGTGTGGAAGATCTGAATGTTGTCCACGGTCCCGGACATGCTCTGGAACTCGATCCAGTCGCCGATGCGGAACGGACGAAACAGCAGGATCAGCACGCCCCCGGCGAAATTCGACAGGCTGCCTTGCAGGGCCAGGCCGATGGCCAGGCCGGCCGCACCGATGGCAGCGACGAACGAGGTGGTCTCGACACCGATCATCGAGGCCACGCTGATCAGCAGCAGCACCTTGAGGATGATATTCGCCAGGGTACTGACGAAGCCCTGCAGGGCCTGGTCGGCGTTACGCAGTGCCAGCAGCGCGCCAAGCTTGTTGGTCACCCGGTTGATCAGCCACCAGCCGATGCTCAGGGTTACCAGGGCCAGCAGCACCCGGCTGCTGTATTGCATGATCAGCGGAATCCACGACTGGGAAACCCGCCACAGCTGATCGACTTCAGCATTCAAATCCATCTTCTACTCCTAGGTGCCTTTGGATCGCCAACGACGAAACCACTCGCGTTCTGAAGAAGCGAGTCACTTCGCGGGCTACAGGAAGGTCGGACGCATCCGGGCCGGCGGGGTTCCGCAGGCCCGGCTCGCGGCCGCGAAATCAGTCGCGGAAGTTGTTGTATTGCAGCGGCAGCTCGGCGTCGTAGGCACGCAGCAAGGCAATGGCGTCCTGCAGGTCGTCACGCTTCTTGCCGGTGATGCGCACCTGCTCGCCCTGGATGGCGGCCTGGACCTTGAGCTTGGAGTCCTTGACGTGGGCGACGATCTTCTTCGCCAGGTCCTTGTCGATGCCTTCACGCAGATTGGCTTCCTGCTTCATCACCTTGCCGGAGGCGTAGGGCTCTTTGACTTCCAGGCATTTGACGTCGATCTTGCGCTTGACCAGGGCCAGCTTGAGGATCTCGATCATCGCCTCGAGTTGGAACTCGGCCTCGGCAGTCAGGGTAATGGCCAGGTCCTTTTCCTTGAACTCGAAGGAACCCTTGCCTTTGAGGTCATAACGGCGATCCAGCTCCTTGATCGCATTGTCGACGGCATTCGTGACTTCGTGTTTATCCAATTCGGACACTACGTCGAACGAGGGCATGTATTTTCTCCAGATGAACGGCGCGCAAGAGTGACTTTTGGGCGCGCATGACTTGACGGTACGAAAGAGCGCTCATTATAACGGCACTTTTACCGCCGTTACTGCGAGCTTCGTCCGCATGCGCTCATCTTACCCCGCCACGCCTGGCCTCTGGCCGTGAGCACCTGGCACATCCTCGGCGCCGGCAGCCTGGGCAGCCTGTGGGCCATACGCCTGGCCCGCGCCGGTCTGCCGGTGCGCCTGGTCCTGCGCAACGCCGAGCGCCTGCAGGACTACCAACGCCAGGGCAGTTGCCTGAGCATGCTCAGCCACGAGGACTGCCAACGCCAGGCGTTGCCAGCGCAGCTCATCGACAGCGCCGAGCCCATCGAACGCCTGTTGGTGGCCTGCAAGGCCTACGATGCGCCACAGGCGGTCGCCAGCCTGGCGACACGCCTGGCTCCCGGAGCACAGGTCATCCTGCTGCAGAACGGCCTGGGCAGCCAGGAGGCGGTGGCGGCGTGCATCCCGGCGGCGCGCTGCGTATTCGCGTCCAGCACCGAAGGCGCGTTCCGCGAGTCGGCCTGGCAGGTGCGCTTCGCCGGACATGGCTTCACCTGGCTCGGCGACGCCCAGGCACAGACTCCACCGCAGCCCCTGCTGGACGACCTGCACAGCGCCGGCATTCCCCACCGATGGACCCCGGACATCCTCACCCGCCTGTGGCGCAAGCTGGCGCTCAATTGTGCGATCAACCCGCTGACGGTCCTGCATGATTGCCGCAACGGCGGCCTGCTTGAACACCCTTGCGAAGTCGCCACGCTGTGTGACGAGCTGGTCGGCCTGCTGCAACACTGCGGTCAGCCGAGCGCCGCCGAGGCTCTGCACGACGAGGTCCAGCGGGTCATCCAGGCCACGGCCGCGAACTATTCGTCGATGTACCAGGATGTCGCGCACGGCCGACGCACCGAGATCAGCTACCTGCTTGGCCACGCCTGCGCTGCGGCAGCCCGCCACCAGTATCCGGTGCCGCACCTGAGGGCGACGCTCACGCGTCTGCAGCAGCATCTGGCAGGCAAGGGTTTGCGAACCGACTAGGCCGCGCTAACCTGCCGGCTCAAGCCTCAGCGGTGTGACCCTTCATGTCCTTGCGTCAGCGACTCGACAACCTGCCCGTGGGCCAGAAGCTGCTGGCCGCCCTCCTGGTCTTGCTGACCACCGTCTTGCTGGTGGCCAACCTGACCTTCATCAGCGCCGCGTACTACATCTCCCAGGAGGCCATGGCGCCCCAGGCGCTGCAGACCATCGGCCGGCTGATCAGCAGCGCCTACCTCAATGAACGCGCGCTGAACTCGCCCGCCGACGCCCAGGCCCTGCTGCACGAACTCAAGAGCTACGGCCCGCTGCGCGCAGCGGCAGTCTACGACAACGACGGCACGCGCCTGGCCCAGTTGCAGCAAGGGCAGGACCTGGAGCTGCCGCATCACTACAAGGACATCGAAGGCTGGCGCCTCACCGAGTTCCGCAACACCCAGGTGATTCCGGTGCCCAAGGGCGAGCAATCCCCCGGCCACCTGCTGCTGGTGGCCAGCAGCGAGCTGCCGCCAGCGTTCTACAGCGGCACCCTGACCGCCAGCCTGGGCATTCTGGTGTTCAGCATTCTGCTGTGGGTGGTGGTCGCCCGACAGATCCGCCGGCTGATCACCGAGCCGATCTACCAGCTCGAAGAGCTGTCCCGGCAGGTCACCCGCGAAGAGAACTACGCCCTGCGCGTGCGCACCGGCAACAAGGACGAGATCGGCAGCCTGGCCTCGGCGTTCAACACCATGCTGGCGCGTATCGAAGCCCGCGAGCAGCAGCTCAAGCGCGCCCGCGACGAATCCCAGGAAGCCTACGACCAGGCTCGCGGGCTGGCCGAAGAAACACGTCGCACCAACCGCAAGCTGGAGCTGGAAGTGCAGGTGCGCAGCAAGATCGAGAAGAAGCTAACCGGCTTTCAGAACTACCTCAACAGCATCATCGACTCGATGCCCTCGGCCATGATCGCCCTGGACGAACAGCTGTATGTCACCCAATGGAATCAGGAGGCCAGCACCCTGTCGGGCACCACGCTGGACGAGGCACTCAACCAGCCGATCTTTCTCGCCTTCGAGCCGATGCGCAGCTTCATGCCCGAACTCAAGCAGACGGTGGAACAGCACCGCGTCACGCACATCGAGCGGGTCACCTGGATCAAGCATGATGTGCCCCGCCATTACGCGATGACCTTTTACCCGCTGGTGGGCGATGCCGGGCGCGGGGTGGTGATCCGCATCGACGACATCACCCAGCGCATCTCCCTGGAAGAGATGATGGTGCAGTCGGAAAAGATGCTCTCGGTGGGCGGCCTGGCTGCCGGCATGGCCCACGAGATCAACAACCCGCTGGGGGCGATCCTGCACAACGTGCAGAACATCCGCCGTCGCCTTTCCCCCGAGCTGCCCAAGAACCTGGAACAGGCACAGAGCGACGGAATCGACCTGGAGCGGGTCAACCGCTACCTGGCCGGCCGCGGCGTGCCGCAACTGCTCGACGGTATCCAGCAGGCTGGCGGGCGGGCCGCCAAGATCGTCAGCCACATGCTCAACTTCAGCCGCCTGAGCACTCGGCAGCTGTCGCCCTGCGACCTGCCGGCGCTGATCGACCAGGCCCTGGAAATCGCCAGCAACGACTTCGACCTTACGGTCGGCTTCGACTTCAAGGGCCAGAACATCGTGCGCCAGTTCGACCCGGAACTGGGTCCGGTGCCGTGCATCGCCAACGAGCTGGAGCAGGTGCTGCTCAACCTGCTGAAGAACGCCGCACAGGCCATTCACCAGCGCGAGGACGACAGCGAACCGGGGCGCATCACTCTGCGCACACGTCTCAACCCGCCCTGGGCGGAGATCCAGGTCGAAGACAACGGCATCGGCATGTCGGAAACCGTGCGCAAGCGCACCTTCGAGCCGTTTTTCACCACCAAGGAAATCGGTCAGGGCACCGGGCTCGGGCTGTCGGTGTCGTATTTCATCATCACCAATAACCACAAGGGTCAGATGGAGGTGCAATCGGCCGTCGGCACGGGCACCTGCTTCACCCTGCGCCTGCCGCTGGAAGCCCCGGCGGTGGAAGTGCCCCAGCAAACCATCAGTACACATTGAACAGGAGCCAGCCATGGGCTTTCGTCTGTCGAAGATCTACACACGCCAGGGAGACAGCGGCGAAACCGGCCTCGGCGATGGCCGCCGAGTGCCCAAGGACCACCCGCGCATCGAAGCCATAGGCGAGGTCGATACCCTCAACAGCCAGCTGGGGCTGCTGCTTGCCGGCCTCGCTGAACAGGCTGTGCAGCACCCCGCGCTGCACGAGGTCATCGAGGTTCTAGCGCCCTGCCAGCACCGCCTGTTCGATCTTGGCGGCGAGCTGGCGATGCCGGCCTATCAGGCCCTGAACACCAACGAGATCGAACGCCTGGAAGCGGCCATCGACCGCTGGAACGAAGAGCTGGGCCCGCTGGAAAACTTCATCCTGCCCGGAGGCTCGCAACTGCTGGCCCAGGCCCACGTGTGCCGCAGCCTGGCGCGCGGTGCCGAACGCCGCTGCCAGCAGCTCAATGCCATCGAACCCCTGCAAGGTGTCGGGCTGGCCTACATCAACCGGCTGTCGGACCTGCTGTTCGTCGCCGCGCGCCTGATCGGCCGCCGCCAGGGCATCGCGGAAATCCTTTGGCAACCGGCGGCCAAACCGGCGTCTTGAGCGACGCCTGGCTTTTGACTACGCAACGGGTAGAAAGGGCTTGCGCGCAGCAACCTCAAGTTCACGGCAGAGGCGGTGAACTTACCGGCCATTTAGCGGCTGAAGCTCTACAGGTGAATCTCAGCCAGCCGGCCAGAAGGCGCGGATGCCGGCCACGCCTTGGGCGCCGCACTCCCAGGCCTGCTGCAACTGCTGCGGGCCGACACCGCCGAGCAGGAACACCGGCTGGGTGAAACCGCCGATTAGCTGCGCCGCCTGTTCCCAGCCCAGCGGCGACGCGTCAGGGTGGGTCTGGGTCGGCTGGACCGGCGACAGGGTCACGAAATCAACGCCCATCTGCTCGGCCAGGGCCAATTCCTCGGCGTTGTGGCAGGAAGCTGCCAGCCAGCGCTCGGTGGGGAATGGTCGCCCCTTGGGCGCGTACTTGCGCAGTTGCTCGGCGGTCAGGTGCCAACCGGCCGAGGGGAAGTCGCCCAGCCACTCCAGCGGCCCCTTGAGCATCAACTGCGCCTTGCCGGCACACAGCCCTACGGCATCCACCGCCAGGTCGCGATAGGCCGGGTCGTAGCCGCCCGGTGCACGCAGCTGGATCAGCTTGGCGCCCTGGGCAATGGCTTTCTGCATGCCACGCAGCAGTTCACCGTTCTCCAGGCCATCCGGGGTGATGAGGTACTCGCCGGGCAGCCGCGCAGCGGCCACGATCGGCCGGTTGGCGGCGGGGAATTCGTAGTCGGGCAATTCACGGCCGGTGACCCAGGCCAGCGGCTGGCCTTCGGCGCCATGCGGCTCACCGCCGAATGCCGAAACCTCCCAGACATCCAGCAGCACGTGCTTGTCGGGGTAGTCATGCTGCACCTTGATCAGCGGGCGCGCCGCCTCGACCTGGATGCCCAACTCTTCCTGCAGCTCACGCCCCAGCGCCACGCGAGGGGCTTCGCCCTCCTCGACCTTGCCGCCGGGAAACTCCCAGAGCCCGCCCTGATGCTGGGTGTCGGCACGCCGGGCAATGAGAATACGGCCATCCTGGCCACGGATCACGGCGGCCACTACGTGTATGCGTTTCACGGTTCAAGTTCCTCCTGACCGCCTGCCGACAATGCGGGAAGACAGGCGGACGTCGCGAATTCAATAAGGCCCCGGCTGTTGCGCAGATACCGGGGCCGCGCAGACCTCAGGTCCGGTATTCGGCGTTGATCTTCACGTACTCGTGTGACAGGTCGGTGGTCCAGATGGTCTCGCTGCAATCACCACGACCCAGTTCGATACGGATGGTGATTTCCTCGCGAGCCATGACCTCGGCGCCCTGGGCCTCGGTGTAGCTGGCGGCACGGCCACCCTTGCTGGCGATGCAGACTTCGCCAAGGAACACGTCAATCTTGCTCACGTCCAGTTCTGGCACGCCGGCACGGCCCACGGCGGCCAGGATACGGCCCCAGTTCGGGTCGGAGGCGAACAGCGCGGTCTTGATCAGCGGCGAGTGGGCCACGGCGTAACCGACGTCCAGGCACTCCTGATGATTGCCACCGCCGTTGACTTCGACGGTGACGAACTTGGTCGCGCCTTCGCCGTCACGCACGATGGCCTGGGCCACTTCCATGCACACTTCGAACACGGCTTTCTTCAAGGCCTCGAACAGCGCCCCCTTGGCTTCGGTCACTTCCGGGACATTGGCCTGGCCAGTGGCGATGAGCATGCAGCAGTCGTTGGTCGAGGTGTCGCCATCGATGGTGATGCGGTTGAACGACTTGTTGGCGCCGTCGCGGATCAGGTCCTGCAGCACGTTCTGGGAAACCTTGGCGTCGGTGGCGATGTAGCCGAGCATGGTGGCCATGTTCGGACGGATCATGCCGGCGCCCTTGCTGATGCCGGTGACGGTGACGGTCACGCCATCGTGCTGGAACTGGCGGCTGGCCCCCTTGGGCAGGGTGTCGGTGGTCATGATGCCGGTGGCCGCAGCGGCCCAGTTGTCTTCCGAGAGGTCGTCGAGGGCGGCCTGCAGGGCGCCTTCGATCTTCTCGACCGGCAGAGGCTCGCCGATCACCCCGGTGGAGAACGGCAGCACCGCGTCAGTGGCTACGCCGGTCAGCTGGGCCAGCGCGTCACAGGTGCGCTTGGCCGCAGCCAGACCCGGCTCGCCGGTACCGGCGTTGGCATTGCCGGTGTTGGTCAGCAGGTAGCGCACGGTGCCCTGTACGCGCTGCTTGGCGAGGATCACCGGCGCCGCACAGAAAGCGTTGAGGGTGAATACGCCCGCCACGCTGGAGCCTTCGGCACAGCGCATGACCACTACATCCTTGCGCCCGGGGCGCTTGATACCGGCCGAGGCGATACCCAGTTCGAAACCGGGCACCGGGTGCAATGTAGGCAAAGGACCAAGACCAACAGCCATGCGTGCGCTCCTTGAGCTCTCTGTGCGCCGTCCGCCCATCGGTACGGCGCTCGATAATGGTAAAACGCCGCGACGGCGGGGCCGGTCGCGGCGTGGGTGTCAACGGCCTGGACTCAGCTGATCTGGCCGTGGCAATGCTTGAACTTCTTGCCCGAACCGCACCAGCACAGCTCGTTGCGGCCCAGCTTCTGGTCGTTGCGCACCGGTGCGGAGGCCACGGCGACTTCGCCTTCCTCCTCGGTGGCAACTGCCTGCTCCAGGCCGGGGGCCTCGGCGTGCTGGAACTGCATGCGCTGGGCCAGCTCTTCGGCTTCACGACGCAGACGCGCTTCTTCTTCCTCGGGGTCTTCGCGACGCACCTGGACATGAGACAGGACGCGGATGGTGTCGCGCTTGATCGAGTCGAGCAGCTCCTGGAACAGCGTGAAGGATTCGCGCTTGTACTCCTGCTTCGGGTTCTTCTGCGCGTAGCCACGCAGGTGGATACCGTGGCGCAGATGATCCATGGTCGACAGGTGGTCTTTCCACAGGTCGTCCAGCACGCGCAGCAGGATCTGCTTCTCGAACGTGCGCAGCGCCTCGGCACTGGCCTGTTCTTCCTTCTCGTTGTAGGCCGCCAGCAGCTCCTGCAAGAGCTTCTCGCGCAGGGTTTCCTCGTGCAGGTGGTCGTCTTCGTCGAGCCACTGCTGGACCGGCAGACGCACGCCGAAGTCCGACAGCAGGGAGGCCTCCAGGCCGGCGACGTCCCACTGCTCGGGCAGCGACTGTGGCGGAATGTGCTGGCTGATGAGGTTGTTCAGCACTTCTTCGCGGAACTCGGCGATGGTGTCGCCGATGTTGGTGGCTGCCAGCAGGCTGTTGCGCATGTGGTAGATCACCTTGCGCTGCTCGTTGGCGACGTCGTCGAATTCCAGCAGTTGCTTACGAATGTCGAAGTTGCGGCCTTCGACCTTGCGCTGCGCCTTCTCGATGGCGTTGGTGACCATGCGGTGCTCGATGGCTTCGCCGGACTGCATGCCCAGGGCCTTCATGAAGTTCTTCACCCGGTCGGAGGCGAAGATGCGCATCAGGCTGTCTTCCAGCGACAGGTAGAAGCGGCTCGAACCCGGGTCGCCCTGACGGCCGGCACGGCCACGCAGCTGGTTGTCGATACGCCGCGATTCGTGGCGCTCGGAGGCGATCACGTGCAGGCCGCCGGACTCGATGACCTGCTGGTGACGCTTCTGCCAGTCGGCCTTGATCTGCGCGATCTGCTCGGGGGTGGGGTTCTCCAGGCCGGCGACTTCGACTTCCCAGTTGCCGCCCAGCAGAATGTCGGTACCGCGACCGGCCATGTTGGTGGCGATGGTCAGCGCACCGGGACGGCCCGCCTGGGCGATGATCTCGGCTTCCTTTTCGTGGAACTTGGCGTTGAGGACCTTGTGGTCGATGCCTTCCTTGCGCAGCAGGGCCGACATGTGCTCGGAGGTCTCGATGGTCGCGGTCCCCACCAGCACCGGACGGTTCTCCGCCACGCAGGCCTTGATGTCAGCAATGATGGCCGCGTACTTCTCTTCGGCGGTCAGGTACACCAGATCGTTGAAGTCCTTGCGCGCCAGTGGCTTGTTCGGCGGGATGACCATCACTTCCAGATTGTAGATCTGCTGGAATTCGAAGGCTTCGGTGTCGGCGGTACCGGTCATGCCGGACAGCTTGGTGTACAGACGGAAGTAGTTCTGGAAGGTGGTCGAAGCCAGGGTCTGGCTTTCGGCCTGGATGTTGAGGTGTTCCTTGGCCTCGATGGCCTGGTGCAGGCCCTCGGACAGGCGACGGCCGGGCATGGTACGGCCGGTGTGCTCGTCGACCAGCAGCACCTGGCCGTCCTGGACGATGTACTCAACGTTGCGGTTGAACAGCTTGTGCGCACGCAGGCCGGCATAGACGTGGGTCAGCAGGCCCAGGTTGTGCGCCGAGTAGAGACTCTCGCCCTCGGCCAACAGGCCGGCTTCGGTGAGCATTTCCTCGATGAACTGGTGCCCGGCTTCGTTGAGTTCGACCTGGCGGGCCTTTTCGTCGATGGTGAAGTGGCCAGCCTGGGTGACTTCGCCTTCCACAGCCTCGATGTGCTGCTGCAGCTTGGGAATCAGGCGGTTGATCTCGGTGTACAGCCGCGAGCTGTCTTCGGCCTGGCCGGAGATGATCAGCGGTGTACGGGCCTCGTCGATGAGGATGGAGTCGACTTCGTCGATGACCGCGAAGTTGAGTTCACGCTGGAACTTGTCTTCCAGGCTGAACGCCATGTTGTCGCGCAGGTAGTCGAAACCGAATTCGTTGTTGGTGCCGTAGGTGATGTCGGCGGCATAGGCGGCGCGCTTCTCTTCCGGCGGCTGGAAGGGCGAGACGATGCCGACGGTCAGGCCGAGGAATTCGTACAGCGGACGCATCCAGTTGGCGTCGCGGCGGGCCAGGTAATCGTTGACCGTGACCACGTGCACGCCCTTGCCGGACAGCGCATTGAGGTACACCGCCAGGGTACCCACGAGGGTCTTGCCCTCACCGGTACGCATCTCGGCGATCTTGCCCTCGTGCAGGGTCATACCGCCGATCAGCTGGACGTCGAAGTGACGCATGCCCATGACCCGCTTACCGGCCTCACGGGCCACGGCGAAGGCTTCTGGGAGCAGTTGGTCGAGGGTTTCGCCTTTGGCTATGCGGGCTTTGAACTCTTCGGTCTTGGCGCGCAGCTGCTCGTCCGAAAGGGCCACCATTTGCTCTTCGAAGGCATTGACGATCTGTACCGTCTTGAGCATGCGCTTGACTTCACGCTCGTTCTTGCTTCCAAAAAGTTTTTTTAACAAAGGCGCAAACATATCGACAGGATCTTCCACACATAGGAATGGAGGGCGGCCCCGTGAGTCGCCCGTGCGGCCCTCATGGCCGCATGCGAACGAGCATTCTACCCGGAAACGATGGTGAGGAAAGTGGCGTTAATCCACGATGCTGGCACAGCGCTGTAAGGGGGCACGGTCACAATGGGGTCTTTTTGCCCGACTTCAACCCTGATAAACATGAAACTTGCCTGCCTGGTCGCGAGGGACACAGCCCTGGCGAGCCTGGCGACACTTTCTGATAACATTGGCCCGCTCCAGCAACCCGACTTCCCAAGGCAGCCTCGTCATGGCCTTTCGTCCCCTCGATGCCCGCTCCCCCGCCGCCCTGCTGCGCGATGCCCGGCCATTGCGGGCGATCTTCCGCCAGGCCGAACGACTCAGCCACTTGCAGAAACTGCTGGAGAGCCAGTTGCAACCGGCTGCGCGAGAACACTGCAAGGTCGCGTCCTGGCGCGAGGGCTGCCTGCTGCTGGTGGTCACCGATGGCCACTGGGCCACGCGCCTGCGCTACCAGCAACGCCGCCTGCAACGGCAACTGGCGCTGTTCGACGAGTTCGCCAGCCTGACCCGCATCCAGTTCAAGGTCCAGCCATCGACACTGCAGCAGGGCGCCGCGACTCACACCCTCGACCTGTCCCACAGCGCGGCAGAGAACATCCAGGCAACCGCTGAAGGCATCACCGACCCCAAGCTGCGCGCCGCCCTGGAGCGCCTGGCCAGCCACGCCAAAGATCGTTCCTGAGCCAAACAGAGTCTGACTGGCCAGCAGCATCTGCCGTCAGGGCATGCGACGCCTGGATGCTTTCTGCTGCCTCGCCGCCCGTGAACCAAAGGGGTGTATGGGACCGCAATCCGCTTACTCGCCAGGTACCGGCACTTTCCGTCCCTATAAAAAAGGGCCACCCGAAGGCAGCCCTGAAAGAATAAGGAAAGAGAGTAAAGCTTTTTTACTACGCTGCGGCCACAGGACGCATGTAGGAAATAGGAGCGGTGCTGGCGTCTTCGAAGACCACCGTTTCCCAGGCATCCTTTTGTGCGATCAGTGCGCGCAGCAAGCGGTTGTTCAGCGCGTGGCCGGACTTGAAGCCGCGGAATTCACCGATCAGGCTGTTACCCAGCAGATACAGGTCGCCGATGGCGTCCAGGATCTTGTGTTTGACGAACTCGTCTTCGTAACGCAGGCCGTCTTCGTTCAGCACGCCTTCCTTGTCGACCACGATGGCGTTTTCCACGCTGCCACCCAAGGCCAGGTTGTGCTTGCGCAGGTACTCGATGTCGCTCATGAAGCCAAAGGTACGGGCCCGGCTGACTTCCTTGACGAACGAAGTGCTGGAGAAGTCCACACTGGCGCTCTGCGTGCGATCCCGGAATACCGGGTGATCGAAGTCGATCTCGAAGCTCACCTTGAAGCCTTCGAAAGGCACGAAGGTGGCACGCTTGCCGTCTTCTTCGACGGTGACTTCACGCAGGATACGGATGAACTGCTTCGGCGCTTCCTGCTCCTGCAGGCCGGCCGACTGGATCAGGAACACGAAGGGACCCGCGCTGCCGTCCATGATCGGGACTTCGGACGCCGAGAGTTCGACATAGGCGTTGTCGATACCCAGGCCAGCCATCGCCGAAAGCAGATGCTCGACAGTGTCCACCTTGATGTCGCCCTGGACCAGCGTGGTCGACAGGGTGGTTTCTCCGACGTTTTCCGCACGAGCCTGGATCTGGACAACCGGGTCCAGGTCGGTACGGACGAAGACGATACCGGTGTTCACAGGTGCGGGCTTCAGGGTCAGGTAAACCTTTTCCCCGGAATGCAGACCGACACCTGTGGCACGGATAATATTTTTCAGGGTACGTTGTTTAATCATGGCATTGGCCGCTTGAGCACTAGTTGCGAACGGGTATCAACAAAGGCTGGCGATAATAGCAGACCGAGCCTTTGCTGAACACCAATCAGCCTAATCCCCCTGATAAATTCCATCAATCGGCCTGGCGACGCAGGAAGGCCGGGATGTCCAGATAGTCCAGATCATCGTTGGGGTTGAGCTTGGTCGCAGCGCTGGCGCCGGCGTGTGCCTGGTTGCGCATCACGGTCGGACGCTCCAGGTCACGGTAGTTCACCGCGGCCGGTTCACGCACGGTAGCAGCCGGTTGCTGAACCTGCTGTTGCGGCGCAGCGCTCTGCAGGGTGTTGTCGATGACCTTGACCGGCTTCTCGATACGCGCACCCAGACCGGTGGCCACTACGGTAACGTGCAGCTCGTCGCGCATGTCCGGATCGATAACGGTACCGACCTTGACCATCGCGTGCTCGGAAGCGAAAGCCTCGATGATGCTACCCACGTCGGAGTACTCACCCAGCGACAGGTCGGGACCTGCGGTGATGTTGACCAGGATGCCGCGAGCGCCCTGCAGGTTGACGTCTTCGAGCAGCGGGTTGCGGATTGCCGCTTCGGTGGCCTCGCGTGCACGGTTCGGACCGCTGGCGGCACCGGTGCCCATCATGGCCATGCCCATCTCGCTCATCACGGTACGTACGTCGGCGAAGTCGACGTTGATCATGCCGGGACGCTTGATGATGTCGGAGATACCGCGAACGGCACCGGCCAGTACGTCGTCGGCCTTGGCGAAGGCGGACAGCAGGCTGGCATCCTTGCCCAGGATGGTCAGCAGCTTCTCGTTGGGGATGGTGATCAGCGAGTCGACGCTTTCGGCCAGCATGCGGATGCCTTCATCGGCGATCTGCATACGTTTGCGACCTTCGAACGGGAACGGACGGGTCACCACCGCAACGGTGAGGATACCCAGCTCCTTGGCCACTTCGGCGATGATCGGCGCAGCACCGGTACCGGTACCGCCGCCCATGCCGGTAGTGATGAACACCATGTTGGTGCCCTGCAGGACTTCCGCGATGCGCTCGCGGTCTTCCAGCGCAGCCTGGCGGCCGACTTCAGGGTTGGCGCCAGCGCCGAGGCCCTTGGTCACACCGGTACCCAGTTGCAGGATGGTGCGCGCGCCGATGTTCTTCAGCGCTTGTGCATCGGTGTTGGCGCAGATGAATTCGACGCCTTCGATGCTGCTCTTGACCATGTGGTTGACCGCGTTGCCGCCACCACCACCCACGCCGATAACTTTGATTACCGGGCTTTGCGGGACATTGTCTACGAGTTCGAACATTTTCCCTCTCCTTCAGCTCTCTATTTTATTTACGCCTATCGCCTGCCGTTACCACTGGCCAAGCGTGGGGTTCAGAAGTTGCCCTGGACCCAGCGCTTGAAGCGCTCCAGTACCGGAGCCTTTGGTTCATCGCCATAAGAACCGTTACCAACACCGAGACCGGACAGCGAAATGCCATCCGATTGTTTCTGCAGCCCGTACTGCAGCAAACCTACACCCGTGGAATAGATCGGGTTGCGCACGACGTCGGCCAGTCCCTTGACGCTGTGTGGTACGCCCAGGCGTACCGGCATGTGGAAGATCTCCTCGGCCAACTCGACCGCGCCTTCCATTTTCGAGGTCCCGCCGGTCAGCACGATGCCCGCCGGGATCAGGTCTTCATAGCCGCTGCGACGCAGTTCGGCCTGGATCAGGGTGAACAGCTCGTCGTAACGAGGTTCGACCACTTCGGCCAGGGCCTGGCGCGACAGCTCGCGAGGTGGACGGTCGCCCACGCTCGGTACTTTGATGGTTTCACCGGCGCCGGCCAGTTTGGCCAGGGCGCAGGCATAGCGAATCTTGATTTCCTCGGCGTACTGGGTCGGCGTACGCAGGGCCATGGCGATGTCGTTGGTGACCTGGTCACCGGCGATCGGAATCACCGCCGTATGGCGAATGGCGCCTTCGGTGAAGATGGCGATGTCGGTGGTACCGCCACCGATGTCCACCAGGCACACGCCCAGCTCTTTCTCGTCGTCGGTCAGCACCGAATAGGCCGATGCCAGTTGCTCGAGGATGATGTCATCGACTTCCAGTCCGCAGCGACGCACGCACTTTTCGATGTTCTGTGCAGCGTTCACCGCGCAGGTGACTACATGCACCTTGGCTTCCAGGCGCACGCCCGACATGCCGAGCGGCTCGCGCACGCCCTCCTGGTTATCGATCACGTAGTCCTGCGGCAGCGTGTGCAGCACACGCTGGTCGGCCGGGATGGCCACGGCCTGGGCGGCATCCAGTACGCGCTCCAGGTCGGCAGAACTGACCTCGCGATCGCGGATCGCCACGATGCCGTGGGAGTTCAGGCTGCGGATGTGATTGCCGGCCACGCCGACGAACGCCGAGTGGATACGGCAGCCGGCCATGATCTGCGCTTCTTCGACCGCACGCTGGATCGACTGGACGGTGGACTCGATGTTCACCACGACGCCCTTCTTCAGGCCGCGGGACGGATGGGTACCGATCCCGACGATCTCCAGCGAACCATCGGCCGCGACTTCGCCTACCAGCGCCACCACCTTGGAGGTGCCGATATCCAGTCCGACGATCATTTTGCCGCTTTGCACATTTGCCATGGTTCTGCCTCTAGTCAATTCTTCGCAACGGCGGGTTTGTCCGTCGCCGGCGCTGCCTGCTCACGCCATCCGACCGCAAGGCCGTTGGAATAGCGCAAGTCGACGCGCGCAATATTCGTAATTTGTTCTTTCAGCGTCTTGTCGTAGATCGAGATGAAGCGGCGCATCTTCTCGACCAGATGGTCACGCCCCAGCAACAGCTCGATCCCTGGTCCCGCACTGCCAGCCCCCGTGGTCAGGAACCAGCTGCCTCGCTCACGCAATTCCAGGCGCGCGATGGAAAAGCCCAGCGGTCGCAGCATCTGGCTCAACACCTGGTACTGCTGCATCACCTGCTGCTGGGCCCGCTGCGGGCCGAACAGCTGCGGAAGATGCTCGTAATTGGACAATTCACGCGGGGTGAACGCCTGTCCCTGGTTGTTCAGCAATGCCTCATCGCCCCAGCGCGCCACCGGGAGTTGCTCCTCCAGGCGGATCACCACCTGGTCCGGCCACACCCGCCGAACCTCGGCATGGGCGATCCATGGCATCTGTTCCAGCTCGGTACGCATGCCGGTCAGGTCGATGGTGAAGAACCTCGCCGCCACATAGGGCGCGATACGCTGCTGCACCGCCTGCTGGCTGATGTAGCTCAGGTCGCCCTGCACGTTGATCCGGCTGATCGGTCGGTCGACGTACGGCAGCAGGTACTGCGCGCCGTAATAGGTGCCGAAGCCGAGACCTACCAGCATCACCGGCCACATCAGACGCTTGAAGAATCCTGCGCTGGGCTTGGGCATGCGCGCCGACAGCGGCTCCTTGGCCACCATGCGGCTCGCACCCCGTGGTGCCGGCTTGCGGCCGGAAACCGGGGGCTGATGACGTGCCGATGCGCCGTGCATGCTCAACCTCGCACCTGAACGCTGTCAGCGAGAATCGCCAACACCAGTTGCTGGAAATCCAGCCCCGCCGCGCGCGCCGCCATGGGCACCAGGCTGTGGTCGGTCATGCCGGGCACGGTATTGACCTCCAGCAACCAGAAGCGCCCCTCGGCGTCCTGCATCACGTCGGTACGCGCCCAGCCGCTCACGCCCAGGGCCTGGCAAGCGCTGGCGGCCAGGTCCTTGAGGGCCTGCTCGCTGGCTTCGCTGAGCCCGGAGGGAATCCGGTACTGGGTGTCGTCGGCCAGGTACTTGGCCTCGTAATCGTAGAAACTGTGGGGCGTGCCCAGGCCGATTGGCGGCAGGACCTGGCCACGCAGGCTGGCAACGGTGAACTCCGGACCTTCGATCCATTGTTCAACCATCACTTGCGAATCGTAGGTACTGGCATTCTTCCAGGCGGCGATCAATTCCTCGACGCTGCTCACCTTAGCCATCCCGATACTGGAACCTTCATGGGCCGGTTTGACGATCAAAGGCAGGCCCAGTTCCGTCGCTGTAAAAATACAGTCATCTTCGCTGGCGAGCACGGCGTACAAAGGCGTCGGCAGGCCGAGGCTGTGCCAGATCTGCTTGGTGCGCAGCTTGTCCATGGCCAGTGCCGAAGCCAGTACGCCGCTGCCGGTGTAAGGGATGCCCAGACACTCCAGCAGACCCTGCATGCTGCCATCTTCGCCGCCACGGCCGTGCAGTACGATGAACGCACGGTCGATCTTCTCGCCGCTCAGGCGCTGCAACAGGTCGGCCCCTACATCGATGCCGAACGCGTCCACCCCGGCGCCCAGCAGCGCATCGAGCACGGCTCGCCCAGACTTGAGCGAGACTTCGCGCTCGGCGCTGTTGCCGCCGAACAGCACTGCCACCCGGCCGAAGGATTCCGGTGCCAGGTTGCAGGACAAGGTGGATACGCTCAGATCGGTCATTTGAGCTTCCCTTCGGTGGGCGCCACTACGGCGCCAGCGAACAGCGGACTCTTGAGCAACTGCGGCGCCAGCCCACCGATGTCACCGGCACCCTGACAGAGCAGGATGTCGCCGGCACGCAGCAGCGGCTTGACCAGCGGCGCCAGCTCGGTGCCCCGCTCGATGTAGATCGGGTCCAGCTGGCCACGCTGACGAATGCTGTGGCACAGGTTGCGGCTGTCCGCACCGGGAATCGGTTCTTCGCCGGCCGGGTAGACTTCCATCAGCAGCAGTACGTTGGACTCGGCCAGGACCTGGACGAAATCGTCGTACAGGTCGCGGGTGCGGCTGAAACGGTGCGGCTGGTAGACCATCACCAGGCGACGCTCCGGCCAGCCGCCGCGCACGGCGTTGATCACCGCAGCCACTTCACGCGGGTGATGGCCATAGTCGTCGACCAGCATCACGTGGCCGCCCTCGACCGGCAGCTCGCCGTAGACCTGGAAGCGTCGGCCCACACCCTGGAAGCCCGACAGGCCCTGGATGATGGCTTCGTCGCTGATGCCTTCGTCGGTGGCGATGGCGATGGTCGCCAGCGAGTTGAGCACGTTGTGGTTGCCCGGCATGTTCACCGACACATCCAGCGGCTCACGGTCGCGACGCAGCACGGTGAAGAAGGTGCGCATGCCTTCCTGGCGCACGTTGATGGCACGCACATCGGCGGCTTCGTCGAAGCCGTAGGTGACGATCGGACGCTTGACCTGGGCCATGATCTCGCGCACCACCGGGTCGTCGATGCACATCACCGCCAGACCGTAGAACGGCAGGTTGTGCAGGAACTCGACGAAGGTCTTCTTCAGCTTGTTGAAGTCGCCTTCGTAGGTGGCCATGTGATCGGCATCGATGTTGGTGACCACGGCGACCAGCGGCTGCAGGTGCAGGAAGCTGGCGTCGCTTTCGTCGGCCTCGGCGATCAGGTAACGGCTGGTGCCCAGCTGGGCATTGGTGCCCGCAGCATTGAGACGGCCGCCGATGACGAAGGTCGGGTCCAGGCCACCGGCGGCGAATACCGAGGCCAGCAGGCTGGTGGTGGTGGTCTTGCCGTGGGTGCCGGCCACGGCAATGCCATGCCGGTAGCGCATCAGCTCGGCGAGCATCTCGGCACGCGGCACCACGGGGATACGGCGCTCCAGGGCGGTGGCGACTTCCGGGTTGGAGGTGTTGACCGCGCTGGAAACCACCAGCACGTCGGCGCCCACGGTGTTCTCGGCCTGGTGGCCGATGAAGATCTCGGCACCGAAGGATTTCAGGCGTTCGGTGACCGCCGAACTCTTGAGGTCGGAACCGGACACCTGGTAACCCAGGTTGAGCAGCACTTCAGCGATGCCGCACATGCCGACGCCGCCGATACCGACGAAGTGGATACGGCGGATACGGCGCATTTCCGGTTGCGGCATGGCGCGTTGACTCTCAACCACGGGCCACCTCCACACAGGTATCGACGACGGTACGGGTAGCATCGGGCATGGCCAGTCGGCGGGCGGTCCGGGCCATGCTGTTCATTTGTTCGGGCTGCATCAGAACCTCTTTCAGGCGGCTGGCCATTTCGGCGGCGCCAGTTGTCGCTTGTGGCATGACGAAGGCAGCGCCTTCGCGGGCCAGATAATCGGCATTGCGGGACTGGTGGTCGTCGATCGCATGGGGCAGCGGGATCAGCAGCGCAGGCAGGCCGGCGGCCGCCAGTTCACTGATGGTCAGCGCGCCGGCACGGCACACCACCAGGTCGGCCCAGGCATAGGCCTGGGCCATGTCCTGGATGAAAGGCGCGACCTGGGCCTGCACACCGGCACTGCGGTAGCGCTCGGCGGTCACCTGGTCGTGCTGCTTGCCGGCCTGGTGGAAGATTTCCGGGCGGATCTCTTCCGGCACCAGGGCCAGGGCCTCGGGCAGCAGTTTGTTCAAGGGTTCGGCCCCCAGGCTGCCGCCCAGCACCAGCAAGCGTGCCTTGCGGCCGGCCAGGGGCTGTCGCGGCGTCTCGAAGAACAGCTCGACACGCACCGGGTTACCGGTAGTGCGGCGCTTGGCGGACGCGGCAAAGGTATCTGGGAAGGCTTCGCAGATACGGCTGGCGAACGAAGCCAGGCTGCGGTTGGCGGTACCGGCCACGGCGTTCTGCTCGTGGATGATCAGCGGCACGCCGGCCAGTTTCGCGGCCAGGCCGCCCGGCCCAGTGACATAACCGCCAAAGCCGACCACGAATGCCGGTTTGAGCTGACGCATGATGCGCCGCGCCTGCAGCAGTGACTTGAGCAGCATGAACGGCGCCTTGAGCAGCGACAGGCGCCCCTTGCCGCGCAGGCCGGTGGCATCGATGCGGTGCAGGGTGATACCGGCCTGCGGCACCAGGTCGTTCTCGATGCCGCGCGGCGTGCCCAGCCAGTGGACCTTGTAGCCACGGTCGCGGAACTCGCGAGCGCAGGCCAGCGCCGGGAACACGTGCCCGCCGGTGCCGCCGGCCATGATCAGCACGTTAGCGTCCATGGGGCGGCTCCTCGGCAAAATCGCTTTCCTTGAATTCGGTTTCCTCACTGCCCATGTTGTTGCGCGATTCCCATTCGATGCGCAGCAACAGGCCCAGGCTGGCGCAGCAGATCACCAGCGAGCTGCCACCGTAGCTGAGGAATGGCAGGGTCAGGCCCTTGGTCGGCAACAGGCCGACGTTCACGCCGATGTTGATCAGGAACTGGCCGATCCACAGGAACGACAGGCCATAGGCGGTGTAGGCACCGAAGAACTGCTTGGCACGCTCGGCCCAGAAGCCGATGTACATGCCACGGATACTGACGAACAGGAACAGAGCGACGGTAATCAGCGAACCGACCACGCCAAGCTCTTCGGCCAATACCGAGAACACGAAGTCGGTGTGCGCCTCAGGCAGGTAGAACTGCTTCTGCACACTGTTGCCCAGGCCCACGCCGAACCATTCGCCACGACCAAAGGCGATCAGCGCCTGGGTCAGCTGGTAGCCCGAACCGTACTGGTCGGCCCAGGGGTCGGTGAAGTTGGTCAGACGCGCCATGCGGTAAGGCTGGGCCTGCACCAGGACGAACACGGCCACCACCGCCAGCACCACCATCAGCGAGAAGCGGAACAAGCCGACGCCCCCCAGAAACAGCATCGCCGCCGCCGCGCCCATCATCACCACGGTAGCCCCGAAGTCCGGCTCCATCAGCAACAGGCCGGCCATCGGCAGCAGGACGATGAACGGCTTGAAGAAGCCCATCCAGCTTTCCCGTACTTCCTGCTGACGACGCACCAGGTAACCGGCCAGGAACAGCACCACGAACACCTTGGCGATTTCAGAGGGCTGCACGTTGAACGCGCCGAAGCCGATCCAGCGCATCGAGCCGTTGACCTCACGACCGATGCCCGGTACCAGCACCATCAGCAACAGGCCGAAGGCGCCGAGCAGCATCATCCAGCCCATGCGTTGCCAGGTGGCGACCGGGACCATCATGGTGGCGCCACAGGCCCCCAGGCCGATGAGCAGGTAGACCAGATGCCGGGTCATCATGTACAGGCTGTTGCCCGACTGCGCCGCCGCGACTTCCGACGACGACGAGGTGATCATCACCAGGCCCAGGCCCAGCAGTGCCAGGCAGCCGGCCAGCATCGGGAAGTCCACGTCGATGCCACGGCCGCTGATCAACGGCGAAGGGTAAGGTTTGAGGACGCCGAAGATCATGCCAGCGCCTCCACGGCCTGGGCGAACAGACGCCCACGCTCTTCATAGTTCTTGAACATGTCCAGACTCGCGCAGGCCGGCGACAGCAGTACCGCATCGCCGGCCTGGGCCAGCTCCGCACTGCGCTGCACGGCTTCTTCAAGGGTGGCCACACGTACCAGCGGCAGCGCATCCCCCAGGGCTTGGGCGAGGCGTTCGGCATCCCGCCCGAGCAGCACCACGGCGCGGCAATGGGCCGCCACGGGTGCGCGCAGGCCGCTGAAGTCGGCACCCTTGCCATCGCCACCGGCGATCAGCACCAGCTTGCCGGTGATGTCCGCGCCCAGGCCTTCGATAGCCGCCAGCGCGGCACCGACGTTGGTGGCCTTGGAGTCGTTGTAGTACTGCACGCCAGCGCGCTCACGCACCCACTGGCAACGATGCTCCAGGCCGGTGAAGGTGCGCAGGCTGGCCAGCATGGCGTCCATCGGCAACCCGGCGGCATGCCCCAAGGCCAGCGCGGCCAGGGCATTGGCCTGGTTGTGTGCACCGCGTACTTTCAGCTCACTGGCCGGCATCAGCAGGTCGAACTGGAAGGCCAGGTATTTCTCGCCGTTTTCCTCGCGGATACCGAAGGCATGGAAGTCTGGCTTGTTCAGGCCGAAGGTCCAGCATGGCAAGCCCTCGCCGATCAGCGGCCGCGACAGGGCGTCCTGGCGGTTGACCACCACTTGCCTGGCACCACGGAAGATCCGGTGCTTGGCCAGGTGGTAGGCCGGCAGGCCGCTGTAGCGGTCCATGTGGTCTTCGCTGATGTTCAGCACGGTGGCCACTTCGGCGTTCAGCTGGTCGGTGGTTTCCAGCTGGAAGCTGGACAGCTCCATCACGTACAGCTCCACCGCGTCGTCCAGCAGATCCAGCGCCGGAGTACCGAGGTTGCCGCCCACGGCGACACGCTTGCCCGCTGCGGCGGCCATTTCGCCGACCAGCGTGGTGACCGTGCTCTTGGCATTGGAGCCGGTGATGGCCACGATCGGTGCCTTGGCATGCCGGGCAAACAATTCGATGTCACCGGACAGCCGCACGCCACGGGCCTGGGCCTGCTGCAGCGCCGGTGTAGCCAGTGCCAGGCCGGGGCTGACGTACAGCTCACTGGCGCGGCAGAGGAACTCGACGTCCAGTTCGCCACACCGAACCTCCACCTGCGGATACTCGCGACGCAGGGTCGCCAGCTCCGGGGGATTGTCCCGCGTGTCGGCCACGGCAAAGGCGACGCCCTGGTTCGCCAGGAAGCGAACCAGGGACATGCCGCTCTTGCCGAGGCCGACAACGATGCGGAACTGGTCGGTAACGATCAAAGACACTCGCGATTACCTCAGTTTCAGCGTGGCAAGGCCGATCAGCACGAGAATCACGGTGATGATCCAGAAACGGACGATCACCCGAGGCTCGGGCCAGCCCTTGAGTTCGAAATGGTGGTGAATGGGCGCCATGCGGAACACGCGGCGACCGGTCAGTTTGAACGAAGCCACCTGAATGACCACTGAAAGGGTTTCCATGACGAACACGCCGCCCATGATGAACAGCACGATTTCCTGGCGCACGATCACCGCGATGGTGCCCAGCGCGGCACCCAGCGCCAGGGCGCCGACGTCGCCCATGAACACCTGGGCCGGATAGGTGTTGAACCACAGGAAGCCCAGGCCGGCACCGATCAGCGCGCTGCAGAACACGATCAGCTCGCCCGCGCCTGGCACGTAGGGAATCAGCAGGTATTCGGCGAATTTCACGTTACCCGACAGGTAGCAGAAAATGCCCAGGGCACCGCCGACCATCACCGTCGGCATGATCGCCAGGCCGTCCAGGCCATCGGTGAGGTTGACGGCGTTGCTGGAGCCGACGATGACGAAATAGGTCAGTACCACGAAGCCGATACCCAGCTGCCAGTGCATGTCCTTGAACATCGGCACGATCAGGGTGGTCTCGACCGGCGATTGCGCGGTGACGAACAGGAAGATGGCGGCGCACAGGCCGAACACCGACTGCCAGAAATATTTCCAGCGGCTCGGCAGGCCACGGGAGTTCTTCTCGATGACCTTGCGGTAGTCGTCGACCCAGCCGATGCCACCGAACAGCAGGGTCACCAGCAGTACCACCCACACGTAGCGGTTAGTCAGATCGGCCCACAGCAGGGTGCTCACCGCGATGGACGAAAGGATCAGCGCACCGCCCATGGTCGGGGTGCCGGACTTGGACAGGTGCGATTGCGGACCGTCGTTACGCACCGCCTGGCCGATCTGACGGATCTGCAGGGTGCGGATCATCCATGGCCCGAGCCACAACGACAGGCTCAGCGCAGTCAGCACACCCAGAATCCCGCGCAGGGTCAGGTACTGAAAGACTGCGAAGCCTTTATAGAACTGTTGTAGAAATTCGGCCAACAGCAACAGCATCAATGTTTCTCCAGGCTGGAGCCGCACAAGGCCGCGACGACATGTTCCATGGCGGCGCTGCGCGATCCCTTGATCAATAAAGTGGTGTTTGAATCTTGTTCGCCTTGCAGCGCAGCGATCAGCTCGGCCTGGGTTGCGAAGTGCCGGGCCTGCGGGCCGAAGGCCTCGGCGGCATGGCGCATCAGCGGGCCGACGGCATACAGGGCATCGACCTTGCCGACGGCATAGGCGCCCACTTCACGGTGGCCCTGCTCGGCCCACTCGCCCAGTTCGCCGATGTCGCCCAGCACCAGGACGCGCCGGCCGTCGAAACCGGCCAACACGTCGGTAGCGGCCTTGATCGAGCCCGGGTTGGCGTTGTAGGTGTCGTCGATGACCCGCTGGCCGTTGGCGGCGATCTGCGCCACGGCACGGCCCTTGACTGGCTGCAAGGCTTCGAGGCCGGCGACGATGCCGTCCAGGCTGACGCCCATTGCATGGGCCGCTGCAGCAGAGGCCAGGGCGTTGCTGACGTTATGTACGCCCAGCAGGTTCAATTGCACCCGCGCCGAGCCTTGAGGGCCCTGCAGCACGAACACCGGGCAACCGCGTGCATCACGACCCAGCTCGTTGGCGTGGAAATCGGCCTGGGGGTTTTCCAGGGCGAAGCTCAGTACCTTGCGGTCACCGGCACGCATGACCCACAGCGGGTAGGCTTTGTCGTCCAGGTTCAGTACCGCGACACCCTGGCTGTCCAGCCCCTCGATGATCTCGCCCTTGGCCTCGACGATGCGCTCAGGACCGCCGAATTCACCCACATGAGCGGTGCCGGCGTTGGTCAGGATGGACACGTGGGGCTTGGTCAGGCTTGCGGTGTAGGCAATCTCGCCGACCCGCGAAGCGCCCAGCTCGATGACTGCCGCCGTGTGCTCGGGCGCCAGTTCCAGCAGGGTCAGCGGTACGCCGAGGTCGTTGTTCAGGTTGCCACGGGTCGCCAGGACCGGCCCACGGGTGCGCAGGATGCTGGCGAGCATCTCCTTGACCGTGGTCTTGCCACTGGAGCCGGTAACGGCAGCCACCGGGCGGTCGACGAAGGCGTTGCGATTCAGGGCACCCAGCTGTGCCAGGGCCTTGCGCGTGTCGAGCACCACCAGTTGCGGCAGGTCGACGCCTGGCACCTCGCGCTCGACCAACGCACCGACGGCGCCCTTGGCAGCCACCTGGGCAAGGTAGTCATGACCGTCGAAACGCGGGCCGGTCAGGGCCACGAACAATTGCCCGGGGGCGATGCTACGGCTGTCGGTGCTGACCCCGGAGAAACGGCAGTCGGCACCGGTGCGGCGGGCGTCCAGCGGGGTCAGCAGTTCGCTGAAGCTCAGGGCGTCAAACATGCGCAGCCTCCCAGGCAGCCAGGGCGATACCGGCCTGTTCAAGATCGGAGAACGGATGACGCTGGCCATCGATCTCCTGGTAGTCTTCGTGTCCCTTGCCAGCCAGCAGCACCACGTCGTCGGCGCCAGCAGCGGCAACGAACTCGGCAATGGCCTGACCACGCCCCTCAACGAAACGCACCTGGTTGGCGTTGGCGAAACCGGCACGAATGTCGTCGAAGATCTGCGCAGGCGCTTCGCTGCGCGGGTTGTCATCGGTGACCAGCACGCTGTCGGCCAGGCGTTCGGCAACCTCGGCCATCAACGGGCGCTTGCCACGGTCACGGTCACCACCGCAACCGAACAGGCACAGCAGGCGACCCTTGGCATGCGGACGCAAGGCTTCGAGCACCTTCTCCAAAGCGTCTGGGGTGTGCGCATAGTCGACCACCACCAGCGGCTGCTTGCCGCCACCCAGACGCTGCATACGGCCAACCGGGCCGACCAGTTGCGGCAGCACCTTGAGGATTTCGTCCAGGGCATAGTCCAGCCCCAGCAGTGCGCCGATGGCCGCCAGTACGTTGCTCAGGTTGAAACGGCCGAGCAGACTGCTGCGCAGGAAGTGTTCGCCCTGCGGCGTGACCAGCGTGGCGCGCACGCCATCGTCATCGAACCGCGCATCGCGACAGAACAGGTAGGCGCTCTTGTCGGTCAGGCTATAGGTAATCAGCTTCGAGCGATGCGGCGCGTCGGCCAGCTCACGACCAAAGGCGTCGTCCAGGTTGATGACCCGGCAGCTCAGGTCTGGCCAGGCGAACAGCTTGGCCTTGGCGGCGCCATAGGCTTCCATGGTGCCGTGGTAGTCGAGGTGATCACGAGACAGGTTGGTGAACACCGCAACGTCGAATTCAACGGCCTTGACCCGGCCCTGCTCCAGGCCATGGGACGAGACCTCCATGGCCACGGCACGCGCTTCGGCCTGCTTGAGGTCAGCCAGAGTGGCCTGCACGGCAATCGGATCAGGGGTTGTGTGACGGCCGCTTTCCAGGGCGCCATAGAAGCCGGTGCCGAGCGTGCCGACGATACCGCAGCGCTGGCCCAGCAGGTCGAGGGCCTGGGCCACCAGCTGGGTCACGCTGGTCTTGCCGTTGGTGCCGGTAACCCCCACCAGGTTCAGGCGGCGGCTCGGTTCGCCGTAGAAACGCCCGGCGATGGCCGACAGCTGGCCGACCAGGCCCTTGACCGGGATCAGCGGCACCTCGGTAAGTGGCAGCACGCTGGAGCCTTCGGCTTCATAGGCCACGGCAGCAGCACCACGTTGCAGGGCGTCGGCGATGTGCTCGCGACCATCGACCCGGATACCCGGCACGGCCAGGAACAGGTCGCCCGGACGCACCTTGCGGCTGTCCAGGGTCAGTTCGCGGATCAGCGGGTCACGGTCGGTGCCCGGGAAGATCTTGCTCAGATTGAACGACATCAGCCACGCCCTCCTTTGGCGACCGGGGCCGCTGCGGCCTGTTCCGGCTCCAGGTTATCCGGCGGAATGTTCATCAACCGCAACGTACCGGACATCACCTTGCTGAATACCGGGGCCGAGACCAGGCCACCGAAGTAACCGCCCTTGCTCGGCTCGTCGATCACCACGACGATCGCATAGCGCGGGTTGCTCATCGGCCCGAAGCCGGCGAACAGCGAACGGTAGGAATTCTCGGCGTAGCCTTTGGTGCCGATGGAGGTCTTGCGCGCCGTACCACTCTTGCCGGCCACGTGGTAGGAAGGCACGCGTGCGCGGTAGACGCCACGGGTGTCTTCGATCACCTGTTGAAGCATGCCGTGCAGGGTCTTGGCGGTGGCCTCCGGAATGGCCTGGACCGCGGTCGGCTCGGCGCTGGTCTTGAGAATGCTCAGGGGCACGATACGACCATTGTTCGCCAGGGCGCCGTAGGCGTGGGCGAGCTGCAGGGCGGTGACCGAAACACCGTAGCCGTAAGACAGCGTGGCAGTTTCCGCCTTGCGCCATTCGCGGTAGTTGGGCAGGTTGCCGACGCGCTCACCCGGGAAACCCAGGCCGGTGTACTGGCCGAAGCCCATGCGCTGCATGGTGCGGAAGATCGCCTCGCCACCCACGTCGAAGGCCACCTTGCTCATGCCGACGTTACTGGAGTTGATCAGGATGCCGGTCAGATCGAGCACCGGGCCTTCGGTCTTGCTTACGTCACGAATAGTGTAGCGACCGATCTGCAAGGTGCCGGGATACACCTCGACCTTGTCGGAAGGCTTCCAGCGACCGCTTTCCAGCGCGGCACTCATGGAGATCGGCTTCATGGTCGAGCCAGGCTCGAACACATCGATGATCGCCCGGTTGCGCATGGCCGCCGGCACCATGGTGCGACGGTTGTTGGGGTTGTAGGTCGGGCTGTTGACCATGGCGAGGATCTCGCCGGTCTTGACGTCCATGATCACCAGGCTGCCGGCCTTGGCCTCGTTCTCGACGATGGCGTTGCGCAGCTCACGGGTGGCCAGGTACTGCAGACGCAGGTCGATAGACAACGCCAAGGTCTTGCCAGCCTTGGCGTTCTTGGTCACCTGAACATCCTTGATCAGTCGGCCGCGCCGGTCCTTGATCACCTGCCGCTTGCCCGGCACACCGGCCAGCCAGTCGTCGTAGGCGAGCTCGACACCCTCGCGGCCATGATCGTCCAGGTCGGTGAAGCCGACCATGTGCGCAGTCACATCGCCGGCGGGATAGAAGCGGCGGAACTCTTCGATGCCATAGACGCCCGGCACCTTGAGGTCGAGCACGGCCTGGCCGTGTTCAGGGGTCAGGCCGCGAACCAGATAAATGAATTCCTTGTTGGCCTGGGACTCCAGGCGTTCGGCCAGCGCCTTGGGATCCTGGCCGATCGACTGGGCGAGCAGCGGCCACTTGCTGCGATCCTGGAGCATTTCCTTTGGGTTGGCCCACAGGGTGGTGACCGGCGTACTCACCGCCAATGGCTCGCCGTTGCGGTCGGTGATCAGGCCACGGTGCGCCGGAATAGGAATATGCCGCAGGCTGCGGGCGTCGCCCTGTTCCTGAAGGAAGGTGTGGTCGACGACCTGCAGGTCGATGATGCGCCAGGAAATGGCGAGCACCAGCAACGACAGCAGAGCCACCACGAGGCGGAAGCGCCAGGGGTACAAAGCCCCTTCAAGCTTCATCATGGCGCCACCATCCGCACTTCACCGGCATTGGGAATGCGCATCTTGAGCTGGTCGGTGGCCAGGGCCTCGATACGGCTGTGGGCCGTCCAGGTGCTCTGCTCGAGAATCAGCCGGCCCCATTCGGCCTGCGCCTTGTCGCGAATCGTGGTTTCGGTGTAAAGCGAATTGAGCAGCTGACGATTCCAGTGGGCACTGTAAGAAACGCCAATCGCCGACACGAGGACGGCGATGAATAGCAGCAGCATGATGAAGCTGCCGCGCGGCAGAGGTTTGAAGAACAGACGGCTCATCGGAGCTTCTCCGCTACGCGCATGACAGCGCTGCGCGAACGCGGATTGGCACGGGTTTCTGCCTCGGAAGCGAACTGCGCCTTGCCGACCAGACGCACGCGTGGCTCGAAGATCTTGGCCTGGATCGGCAGGTTACGCGGCATGTTGTCCGCCTCGCCCTTGACCAGCTTGCGCATGAACAGCTTGACGATACGATCTTCCAGCGAATGGAAGCTGATGACCACCAGGCGGCCGCCCACTTCAAGGGCGTCGAGCGCGGCCTCCAGACCGGCTTCCAGATCACCCAGTTCGTTGTTGACGTGGATGCGCAGGCCCTGGAAAGCACGGGTCGCAGGGTGCTTGCCCTTCTCCCAGGCCGGATTGGCGGCCTTGAGCACTTCGGCCAGGTCGGCGGTACGCTCGAACGGCTGGACCTGGCGACGCTCGACGACGGCATTGGCCATACGACGAGCGAAGCGCTCTTCACCATATTCCTTGAAGACGCGCGCCAGCTCTTCGGCCGACGCGGTGGCGACGAACTCGGCGGCACTGATGCCCTGCCCCGGATTCATGCGCATGTCCAGGGGGCCGTCGTTCATGAAACTGAAGCCACGCTCAGGGTCGTCGAGCTGTGGCGAAGAAACACCAAGGTCGAGCAGCACGCCACTGACCTGGCCTTGCAGGCCACGCGCCGCAACTTCTTCGCCCAGTTCGGCAAAGCTGCGCTGCACAATGACAAAGCGGCCGTCTTCGGCCGCCAGCGTTTGCCCTGTGGCAATCGCTTGAGGGTCCTTGTCGAAGCCCAGCAGCCGACCGTCCGGCCCCAGGTGTTCGAGCACCCGGCGACTGTGACCGCCACGCCCGAACGTGCCGTCCAGATAGCAGCCATCGGCGCGCACGGCCAGAGCCTCTACGGCTTCTTCCAGCAGTACGGTGATGTGGGTAAAACCGCCATTCATAGTCACAGGATCAGGTCACGTAAATCATCGGGCATCGCGCCAGGTTGCTGAATGGCCGCCAGGTCCGCATCGGCAAGAGCGTTCCAGGCGTCCTCGTCCCACAGTTGAAACTTGTTGAGCTGGCCCACCAGCATCACGCGCTTATCCAACTTGGCGTATTCGCGTAAACGGGGCGGCACCAGAAAACGTCCGCTGCCATCCAGCTCCAGGTCGACCGCATTACCAATCAGGAGCCGCTGCAAGCGGCGGTTCTCTTCACGGAAGGTGGCGAGCTCACGCAGCTTCGCCTCGATCAACTCCCACTCGGAAAGCGGATAAATGCACAAGCAGGGATCTATGGCATCGATGGTGACGATCAACTGACCGGCACTACGCGAATCAAGCTCGTCACGATACCGGCTCGGCATAGCGAGACGACCCTTGGCATCGAGATTGATTGCGTTGGCACCACGGAACACAGGCGCGCTCTCCGAATTCTACTTTTTTGCGCTACAAAAACCCACTTCGTGCCACTTTCTGCCACTTGCGCACACTATAGGAACGCGCCCACCACACCGTCAAGGTAGGGCTCTAAGGAAAACCCTTACAGAACGGCAATTTAGGAGTGGTATTGGATAAGCGGAGAGGAATTTGCGAGGACGCTGCGCAAATAAAACGACGCACCACAAAGCGATGAGAATCGAAGTTAAAGTGATTTATGAAGTTTAAGATTTTTTTGATATTACGAAGCGCGTCACGACCATGAAACGCGGATAAAGGAGGGATGGAGAGTCGATCTGTAAGCCGGGTTCTGTCGAGGACAGTCATTCCTCTACGACGGCCATCACTGGACGTCTTTAGCAACCTACCCGGTTCCAGCGCGGGCCACGCCTTGGAACCCTATTTGGTCTTGCTCCGAGTGGGGTTTACCTAGCCACGAACTGTTACCAGACGTGCGGTGCGCTCTTACCGCACCTTTTCACCCTTACCGGCACCGAAGTGCTTAGGCGGTTGTTTTCTGTGGCACTTTCCGTAGGCTCGCGCCTCCCAGGCGTTACCTGGCACTCCGCCCTATGGAGCCCGGACTTTCCTCCCCCACCTGTTGCGGAACAACAAGCGGCAGCGACTGTCCAATCGACTCTCCGCCGCCAAGGTTAACGGCACGGGCGCCCAAGAACAAGCTTTAAAAGCCTGAAGCCCGCTGCGCCCGCCATGAAAGTGCCTTATTTCTTCTGCTGTTCTTCGAGCGCCAGCTGGTAGAGCAGATTCTTGCGCACGCCGGTGATTTCCGCCGCCAAGGCTGCCGCCCGCTTGACCGGCAGGTCCTCCAGCAGCAATCCCAGAATCCGACGCGCCTCGCTGCCGATGGCATCATCCCCCTGCGGCTCGCTCCAGCCTGCCACCAGCACCACGCACTCACCGCGCTGCTGATTGCCATCGGCCTCGACGAATGCGCGCAGCTGCGCCAATGGCAAGCCCTTGAGCGTCTCGAAGGTTTTCGTCAATTCGCGGGCCAGCACTGCCGGACGCTCGCCGCCGAACACCGCCTCCATATCCTGCAGGCATTCCAGGATCCGATGCGGCGCTTCGTAGAAGATCAGGGTACGCGGCTCTTCGCAAAGCTGCTCGAGACGGGTCTTGCGCCCCACGGCCTTGGCCGGCAGAAAACCTTCGAAGATGAAGCGGTCCGACGGCAAGCCCGCCGCCGACAAGGCCGCGATCAACGCACAGGGCCCCGGCACCGGAACCACCGGCACCCCGGCGGCACGCGCCTGGCGCACCAGGTGGTAGCCCGGATCGGAAATCAGCGGTGTACCCGCATCGGAGATCAGCGCCACATCCTCGCCCGCCAGCAATTTCTCGATGAAGCGTCCGCCTTCGTTGCGCTCGTTATGCTCGTGGCAGGCCGCCAGCGGCGTGGCTATGCCAAAGTGTTGCATCAGACGCAATGAATGCCGGGTATCCTCAGCCGCAATGAGAGCGACCTCGCGCAGCACCTTGAGCGCACGCACGCTCATGTCGTCCAGGTTGCCAATTGGCGTGGCCACGACATAAAGCGATCCCGTGGCGGAATTCGAAGCAGCCGCAACAGTCAAAACGCACACCCCATGTTCATGACTCCACACATATATAAAGAAAGCATTGTACAGACTCCATGCCCTGACAGGAGTCCGCACCCCGACAGGCCTGCAAAAGGAAGCCAAGGCATGAGAGTCCCGCCCCCTTCACGACGATAACACCCCCTCGCGCTGCGCTCAGGTTGCGGCCGCGCACGCCTTCGAAGTCGCACCCCGGCCAGTGCTTGGGTACAATTCCCCGCTAATTCGCTTGAGTACCAGGAACATATACATGATCGCTTGCCTGCGGCTGTTATCTGCCCTCTGCCTCGCTGCCCTGCTGGCGGCCTGCGCCAGCTCTCCTTCGTCGAACCTCGGTGAACTGCCGCGCACGCCCGACGCCAGCATCGAACAGCTGCTGGAACAGGCGGCCAACGCCAAGACACCGGACAAGGCCGCCACCCTGCGCCTGAGCGCCGCGGACCTGGCCAACCGCCAGGGCAATCCGGGCCGCGCCGCGCAATTGCTAGCACAAGTGCAGATCGACCAACTGCCGCCAGGCCTGCAGGTCTTCGCCAGCACCCTGTCCGCCGAACTGGCCCTGGGCCGCAACCAGCCCAAGGCAGCGCTCGAGGCCTTGGCCCACCCAAGCATGCAACGCCTGGGCGAGCTGTCGACCGAGCAGCAGGTGCGTACCCACATGGTGCATGCCAAGGCACTCGAGCAGGACGGCCAGATCCTCCCGGCAGTGCGCGAGCGCGTGTTCGCCGGCCCGCTGCTCGAAGGCCAGGATGCCAGCAGCAACAACGACGCCATCTGGAAGCTGGTCTCCGCACTGCCGCCTGAACAGCTGCAGGCCACTGGCAACGATGACCTGAGCGGCTGGCTGAACCTGGCCAGCGCCATCAAGAACGCCGGCACCCTGGAGCAACAGCAGGCCGCCATCGACAACTGGAAAGCGCAGAACCCGAAACACCCGGCCGCCCAGCAGCTGCCCACCGCACTGGCGCAGCTGCGCTCGCTGACCAGTGAACCGCTGACCCGCATCGCGCTGCTGCTGCCTCAGGAAGGCCCGCTGGCCAACGTCGCCAAGGCGCTGCGTGAAGGCTTCCTGGCCGCCCACTACCAGGCCCAACAGGCTGGCCAGAATCCGCCGGCCATCCAGGTCTTCGACAGCTCTCGAGTGACCTCCATGGACGATTTCTACCGCCAGGCCAAGGCTGCCGGCGTACAGCTGGTGGTCGGCCCTCTTGAAAAGGAACTGGTCAAGCAGCTCAGCAGCCGCCCTCAACTGCCCATCACCACCCTGGCCCTGAACTACAGCGACAGCCCTACCGCTGGCCCGCAGGAACTGTTCCAGTTCGGCTTGGCCGCCGAGGACGAAGCTCGCGAAGTGGCTCGCCGCGCCTGGTCGGAAGGCAAGCGTACTGCCGTGGCGATGGTGCCCAAGGGCGAATGGGGCGACCGTGTACTGACCGCCTTCAACAACAGCTGGCGCGCCAAGGGCGGCACTCTGGTCGCCGTCGAGCGTATCGACCAGCCCGTCGACCTGGCCCGCCAGATCGCCGACATGTTCCAGCTGCGCTCCAGCGAAGGCCGCGCCCAGCGTCTGCAGGCCGCCACCGGCAGCCAGGTCGCGACCCAGCCTTCGCGCCGCCAGGACATCGACTTCATGTTCCTGGTCGCCACCCCGCAACTGGCCCAGCAGATCAAACCGACCATGGTCTTCCAGTACGCAGGTGATGTACCGGTGTACGCCACCTCGCAGCTGTTCACCAACAGCAACGATCACGCCCAGTACATGGACCTCAATGGCGTTCGCTTCTGCGACACACCATGGCTGCTCAATGCCAACGACCCGCTGCGCCAGCAGGTGGTCGCCCAGTGGCCACAGGCAGCGGGCAGCCTGGGCCGCCTCTATGCCATGGGCGTCGACGCCTACCGCCTGGCGCCGCGTCTCACACAGCTCAAGGCCCTGCCTGACAGCCGCCTCGACGGCCTGTCCGGCAGCCTGAGCCTGAACCAGAACCGTCGCGTTGAACGTCAACTGCCCTGGGCCGAGTTCGTCAACGGCCAGGTCCAGCGCCTGCCGGACACCGCGCCTTGAGACCAGGCAGCCAGGTTGCAGGGCGCGAGGCTGAAACCTTCGCCCTGCAGCATCTGCAACAGCATGGCCTGCAACTGCTGGCACGCAACTGGACATGCCGACGCGGCGAGCTTGATCTGGTCATGCTGGACGACTCTACAGTAGTATTCGTCGAAGTCCGCTACCGCCGCCAGAACGGCTGGGGCAGCGCCATGGAAAGCATCGATGCACGCAAGCAGGAACGGCTGATCGCCGCCGCGCAGCAGTTTCTCCATGAACAGCCGCGCTGGGCCGAAAGCCCCTGCCGTTTCGATGTCATCGCGGTCGAGGGGACGCCTGGCGAGGGCAATGTGTTGAACTGGCTGAAGAGCGCCTTCGACAGCTGAGCCGTCGCCACCCCGAGCACCCACCGAATCCAACACCGTTTTTTCGTTTGCCGCGCCGGCCAACCCGATGATGCAGGGCGCCTGCGGCGATTGCCCAGGGCGCCGAACCGCGACCCGACGCGCTAACCAAGGTCACTCCAGATGGACATGCAATCCCGAATCCGCCGGCACTTCCAGGCCAGTATCGATACCAAGCAACAGGCCATGGAGGTCCTCGCACCGCATATCGAGCTGGCCAGCCAGGTCATGGTCAATGCCCTGCTCAACGAGGGCAAGATGCTGGCCTGCGGTAATGGCGGCTCAGCGGGCGACGCCCAGCACTTCTCCTCGGAGCTGCTCAACCGCTTCGAGCGTGAGCGCCCCAGCCTGCCCGCCATCGCCCTGACCACCGACAGCTCGACCATCACCTCGATCGCCAACGACTACAGCTACAACGAGGTGTTCTCCAAACAGATCCGCGCCCTTGGCCAACCGGGCGACGTGTTGCTGGCGATTTCCACCAGCGGCAATTCGGCCAATATCATTCAGGCGATCCAGGCCGCACATGATCGCGAAATGATTGTCGTAGCATTGACTGGACGCGACGGTGGCGACGTAGCTTCGCTACTGCTGCCCGAGGACGTGGAGATCCGCGTCCCGGCCAAGGTCACCGCGCGCATTCAGGAAGTCCATCTGCTGGCGATCCACTGCCTCTGCGATTTGATCGACAGCCAATTGTTCGGGAGCGAAGAATGACCCCTAATCGTCTCAGCCTGGCAGTTCTGGCCCTGTGCCTCGGCCTTGGCGGCTGCAGCTCGGTACTGACCGCCACCCGCGACCAGCCCATCGAGGATGACCGCGGCACACGCACCCTTGGCAGCAAGATCGACGACTCGCTGATCGAGACCAAGGCGGCGGTAAACATCTCCAAGGCCCATCCGGACCTGGCCGAGGGCTCGCACATCGTGGTCACCAGCTACAACGGCATCGTCCTGCTGGCCGGCCAGACGCCGCGCGCCGAGCTGAAGAACATCGCCGAACAGGCGGCGGCCTCGGTGCAGCGGGTCAAGAAGGTCAACAACGAGCTGCAGGTCATCCCGCCCTCTTCGTTCCTGGCACGCCAGAACGACACCTGGCTGACCACCAAGATCAAGAGCCAGATGCTGGCCGACAACTCCATTCCCGGCTCACGCATCAAGGTGGTGACCGAGAACGGTATCGTCTACCTGCTGGGCCTGGTCACTCAACAGGAAGCCAACCGCGCGACCAATCTGGTCCAAGGGGTCTCGGGCGTGCAGAAGATCGTCAAGTTGTTCGAGTACATCGACTGACCATGAGCCGCTTCGCCGGGCTGGCAGGCTATCGGCAATCAGGCCCAGGCGGCATCCTGAAATGAAAAAAGGCGATCCGCAGATCGCCTTTTTTTCATTTCACGACTTTCAGGCTCGGCCTGCCGCTGGGGCGCGGCGGCTCACTGTCGGGTGGCGAGTTGTCGTCGTCCATGTCGATTTCTTCGACATCCCGCTCCTCCAGGGCCGGCTCCAGGTCAAAGACCATGCCCTGGCCATTCTCACGAGCGTAAATGCCCAGGATCGCACCGACCGGCACGTACAAGGTGTGCGGCACGCCACCGAAGCGGCCCTCGAAGCTCACTGCTTCGTTATCCATGTGCAGCTGGCGCACCGCACTCGGCGATACGTTGAGGACGATCTGCCCGTCATTGGCGAAACCCTGGGGCACCTGCACCGAGGGATACTCGGCATTGACCAGGATATGAGGGGTGCAATCGTTATCTACAATCCACTCGTAAAGAGCACGAATCAGATAAGGGCGACTGGAGTTCATCAACGGCTCCTTAGGCCTTAGCGCATTTCACGCTCGGCAGCAGACAGGCTTGCCTGGAATGCCTCACGCGCGAACTGGCGTTCCATGTAGTCGAGCAACGGCTTGGCTTGCCGTGGCAATTCGATACCCAAAACCGGCAAACGCCAGAGTATGGGCAGTAGACAGCAATCGACGAGACTTAGCTCATCACTGAGAAAAAACGGCTTGTCAGCGAACAGTGGCGATACCCCTGTCAGACTCTCGCGCAGCTCCTTGCGCGCCTGGACCCGATCACTCTCCTTGCAGCGCGGATCCAGGATCTTGTCCACCAGACCGCACCAGTCCCGCTGTATGCGATGTGCCAGCAGCCGGGTATTGGCCCTGGCCACCGGATAAACCGGCATCAGTGGTGGATGCGGGTAGCGCTCCTCCAGGTACTCCATCACCACGGTCGGCTCGTACAACGCCAGATCCCGATCAACCAGAGTCGGCAGGCTTCCATAGGGATTCACCTCGACCAGCTGCGGCGGCAGGCGATCAGCCACGACATCGATGATCTCGGCGATGACGCCCTTCTCGGCGAGCACGATGCGCACGCGGTGGGAATAGTGGTCGGCGGGGTCGGAATAACAGGCCAACCGATTGGTCACGCCCATGGTGATCCTCCTCGCTTGTAGATATGAGTGTAACGACGGCGCAAATACGCCCTGACATGCCTGCGTGGATGCACGCTGGCAGCAGGGCGTCGATACGCGAACAGGATAGCTTATTCACCTGAGGCAAATTTGCAATCTTGCTCCGCTACTATACTCGCAACGCGGGTCTTTTTCCTGAAAGCGCTACCGCCTGGTGCTCTGCTGAAACGAATATGCGCCCTATTATCCGCGCCTGTCCCCGGAAAGCTGGCCAAGCGATCAGTGCACGTCCTTCCAGTATTCGCGCTTGAGCAGCCAGGCGAACACAAAGAAGAATGCCAGGTACAGCAGCACCCAGGTGCCAATACGCTGGAGTTCCAGCTTCATCGGGTTGGCCGAGTAGGCCAGGAAGGTCACCAGGTTACGGATCTTCTCATCGAACTGCTCCTGGCTCAGGCTGCCGGTGTTGGGCAACACGGTCAACTGGTCACAGGCTTCATGGGTCAGGACCGCACCCGTGAGCGGGTCGTACTGTTTCTTGCCGCTTTCGACCACCGGTACCTGCTTGCAGCCGATCACCTGGCGCCCCTGCAGGCCGACCAGCACATTGGGCATGCCGACATTGGGGAAGACACGGTTGTTCACCCCCAACGGCCGGGACGGGTCTTCGTAGAACGAGCGCAGGTAGTGATACAACCAATCGGTCCCACGCACCCGCGCCACCAGGGTCAGATCCGGAGGTTCGGCACCGAACCAGGCCTTGGCATCGGCCGGTCGCATGCTGCTGGTCATGTGATCACCGATCTTCGCCCCGGTGAACACCAGCTTCTCGAGCATCAGCTCATGAGGAATGCCCAGGTCATCGGCCACCCGCTCGTAACGCTGGTACTTGGCCCCGTGACACCCCATGCAATAGTTGACGAAGGTTCGCGCACCATCCTGCATCGCCGCCTTGTCGGAGACGTCGATCTTCACCGGCTCCAGCTCGGCAACCTGTTCGGCCGCCGTGCAGAGCACCGGCAGCCAGGCCAGCATCAATACCGCCAATAGCTTGTTCATCAGCCTGTTACCCTCTCTGGCACCGGTTTGGTTTTCTCGAGCCGGGTATAGAACGGCATCAGAATGAAATACGCGAAGTACAGGAAGGTGCAGACCTGCGACAACAAGGTCCGTCCCGGCGTGGGCGGCTGTACACCCAGCACGCCGAGCGTCACGAAGGCCAGGCAGAACACCGCCAGCCACAAACGACTGAGCCAGCCCTTGTAGCGCATCGAGCGCACCGGGCTGCGGTCCAGCCAGGGCAGCACGAACAGCACGGCGATCGCAGCCCCCATGGCCATTACCCCCATAAGCTTGTCAGGGATGGCGCGCAAGATGGCGTAGAACGGCGTGAAGTACCACACCGGCGCGATGTGTTCGGGTGTCTTGAACGGATTGGCGGCCTCGAAGTTAGGCTTTTCCAGGAAATAGCCGCCCATTTCCGGGAAGAAGAACACGATGGTGCAGAACACGAAGAGAAACACCGCCACGCCGACGATGTCCTTTACCGTGTAGTAAGGGTGGAATGGAATGCCATCCAGCGGCTTGCCGTTCTCGTCCTTGAGCTTCTTGATATCGATACCGTCCGGGTTGTTCGACCCCACCTCATGCAAGGCCAGGATGTGCAGCACCACCAGGCCGAGAATGACGATGGGCAGCGCGATGACATGCAGGGCGAAGAAGCGGTTCAAGGTAATGCCGGAGATCAGATAGTCGCCGCGTATCCACTCGGTCAGCGCATCACCGATGAAGGGAATCGCGCCGAACAACGAGATGATCACCTGGGCCCCCCAATAGGACATCTGCCCCCACGGCAGCAGGTAGCCCATGAAGGCCTCGGCCATCAGCGCCAGGTAGATGAACATGCCAAATATCCACACCAGCTCACGCGGCTTCTGGTACGAGCCATACAACAGCCCCCGGAACATGTGCAGGTACACCACGATGAAGAACGCCGAGGCACCGGTGGAGTGCAGCAGACGCAAGATGGCGCCGTATTCCACATCACGCATGATCGTCTCGACAGAGGCGAAAGCCTCTTCCGCCGTCGGCGTGTAGTTCATGGTCAACCAAACGCCGGTCGCCAGCTGATTGACCAGAACCAGCAGCGCCAACGAGCCGAAGAAATAGAAGAAGTTGAAGTTCTTCGGTGCGTAGTACTTGCTCAGATGCTCTTCCCACATCCTGGTGGCAGGAAAACGCGCATCGATCCAATCCATGAACTTGCTCATCACGCCCCCTCCTGATCGACGCCAATGACAATGACCGTGTCCGACTCATAGCTGTGCGGCGGTACCGGCAGGTTCAATGGCGCAGGTTGTGATTTGTAGACGCGGCCGGCCAGGTCGTAGCGCGAGCCGTGGCATGGGCAGAAGTAGCCGCCGACCCACTCCGGCCCCAGGTCGGCAGGCGCCACCTCCGGACGGAAGGTCGGCGAGCAGCCCAGGTGGGTGCACAGACCGACCAGCAGCAGGATCTCTGGCTTGATCGAACGCAGGGCATGGTCGACATAGCCCGGCTGCACGGACTGTTTCGATTCAGGATCCGCCAACTGGCCGCCTATCCTGCCCAAACCCTCAAGGATCTGGCTCGTTCGGCGCAGGATGAACACCGGCTGCCCGCGCCACTCGGCAACCATCTGCTGGCCCGGCTCGATCTTGCCGATGTTGACCTTGACCGGCGCGCCCGCGGCCTTGGCCTTGGCGCTGGGAAACCACGATCCTACAAACGGGACCGCAGCCCCTACCGCCCCCGCCGCGCCCACCACCGAGGTAGCCGCTACCAGGAAGCGACGCCGGCCCGCATTGACGCCGTCATTGCTCATTCCGCCCTCTCCCGTCCACGCAGGCCTGATCAATCAGGAACCTGCTCGATAACAATCTAGTCATTGCCAAGTGGCCGGGATGGTAAATAATGCCCCTTCTGTCAACAAGGTCTTAAGACCCTTCAAAAGGTAGGAATAGGTGTAAACATTGACTTGCAGCAGTGAGGCAGATTGCCTCACTGGATAAACACCGATGTATCAACAACGAACATTTCGCCCTGCCCCGAAAAAATCGTGGGCATAAAAAAACGCCCGACTTCCGGAGAAGCGGGCGTTCTTCTTGAAACGTAAGCGCGTATTAACGCTTGGAGTACTGCGGACGCTTACGCGCTTTACGCAGACCCACTTTCTTACGCTCAACTTCACGGGCGTCACGAGTGACGTAGCCGGCTTTACGCAGCGGGCTGCGCAGCGACTCGTCGTATTGCATCAGCGCGCGAGTGATGCCGTGGCGGATTGCGCCAGCCTGGCCACTTACGCCGCCACCGATAACGGTGACGTAGATGTCGAATTTCTCGGTGGTCTCGGTCAGTTCCAGAGGCTGGCGAACTACCATGCGGGCAGTTTCACGGCCAAAGAACACGTCCAGCGAACGGTTGTTGATCGAGATGTTACCAGTGCCCGGACGCAGGAAAACGCGAGCGGTTGCGGTCTTGCGACGGCCAGTGCCGTAATTTTGAGTCGCCGACATAATCAACTATTCCGTTAAAACTTCAGTTCTTGGGGCTGCTGAGCGGTATGAGGGTGCACAGCGCCCGCATAGACTTTCAGCTTACGGTACATGTCGCGACCCAGCGGGTTCTTAGGCAGCATGCCTTTTACCGCAGTCTCGATCACGCGCTCAGGAGCCTTGTCGATCAGCTTTTCGAAGTTGATCGACTTGATGCCGCCAGGGAAGCCGGAGTGAGAGTAGTAGATCTTGTCGGAGGACTTGGCACCGGTCACACGAATCTGCTCGGCATTGATCACGACGATGTAGTCGCCAGTGTCAACGTGCGGAGTGTATTCAGGCTTGTGCTTGCCACGCAGACGGCTCGCGATTTCGGTGGCCAGACGACCCAGGGTCTGGCCAGCAGCGTCGACGACGAACCAGTCGCGCTTAACTGTTTCCGGTTTAGCAGTAAAAGTTTTCATTCTTTATAGCCTCAGGGGCCGCCTTGAAAAATAGACGGCGGAGCTTACTGAATAGTGCAATCCCTGACAAGCCAGAGGCCCGCCAGTGGCAGCCGGAAACAGACGCTATCGGGGGCTCGGGTCAGCGCGTCCGTATACGGCGAAATCTTTAGCAGGCGGGGCATCACTCCCTCTGCCAAGAGGTGCGCAATTATACAGGCTGCAACGAGAAGCTCAACCTCAATTTCATCTCTGCCTTCACCTTTGGCCCGCCCCCGGCGACAGAGCGGTCGAGGCTGGACAGAGCGGAAAAAACATAAGACGATTCAGCCGCTGTTTGACCACTATTACCTATAAGAACAAAGACTATGCCGATCCCACCCTCCGCCGTTCTGCGGCGCGTGAGCATCCTGGCCATCGACCGGGTGTTCGCTTCGACCCTGATGCAAGCCAAGGATTTCTTCCACCTGGCCAGCCTGCGCTACAGCAAGCAACTCGGCCACGGCATCAAGCCCGCCTTCGAGATCCGCCTGGTCAGCCCTGACGGTCTTCCCGTGAACAGCTTCAGCGATGTCATGCTGCCGGTCGACGGCGGTCTGGAATCCAGCGACATCATCGTGCTGCCGGCCTTCTGGGATGACTTCGACGCACTCTGCGAACGCTACCCGCAGGTCCTGCCCTGGCTGCGCGACCAGCATGCCCAGGGTGCGGTGCTCTGCGCCGAGGCCAGCGGTGTGTTCTGGCTGGCCGCCAGCGGCCTGCTGGACGGCAAGGAAGCCACCACCTACTGGCGCTTCTTCAACGAGTTCAGCGAACGCTTCCCCAAGGTGCTGCTCAACCAGGACAAGCACATCATCGACGCCGACAACCTGTATTGCGCCGGTGGCAGTACCTCGGCCTGCGACCTGTACATCTACATGATCGAGCGCTTCTGCGGTGCCAACGTGGCCCAGGCCGTGGCCCGCGACATCCTCTACGAAGTGCGGCGCAACTATGCACCGGGGCGCATCGGCTTCGGCGGGCAGAAGCTGCACCAGGACATGAGCATCCTGCAGATCCAGCAATGGCTGGAAGAACACTTCGCCGACAAGTTCCGCTTCGAAGACGTGGCCCGCGAACATGGCATGAGCATCCGCAACTTCATGCGCCGCTTCCAGAGCGCCACCGGCGACAAGCCCCTGCACTACCTGCAGCGCCTGCGCATCGAGACCGCCAAGGGCCTGCTCTCGGCCACCAGCAAGAGCATCAAGACCATCAGCTATGAAGTGGGCTACGACGACGCCAGCTTCTTCGCCCGGCTGTTCCGCCAGCACACCGAGCTGTCGCCCAACCAGTACCGGCAGCAGTACCAGCAGGCCGCCTGAGTCGCTTGCAGGCACCGCGTAGGAGCGGCTTCAGGCGGTCAAAGATTTTCGCGGCTGAAGCCGCTCCTACAGCCGCTGCCTTCAGGGCTTGTGGGCGCGGGACAGGAATTCGTGGGACTGCATTTCCAGCAGGCGGCTGAGGGTGCGCTGGAACTCGAAGTTCAGGCGGCCACCCGAGTAGAGGTCCTTGAGTTCGACCTCGGCAGAAATGATCAGCTTGACGTTGCGATCGTAGAACTCATCGACCATGTTGATGAAGCGTCGAGCGATGTCGTCGGTGGTCACGCTCATCTGCTCCACGTCGCTGAGCAGCACGGCGTGGAAGATCTTGCCCAGCTCGATGTAGTCGTTCTGGCTACGCGGGCCGTCGCACAGGTCGCGGAAGTTGAACCAGGCCACGTCGTCGCAGGTGCGCACCGCACGGATCTCGCGGTTCTCGATGATCAGCACGTCGTTCTCGACGGTTTCCGCGCAGTCGGGCGTCAGGGCCTTGAAGCTGGCCTTCAGGCTTTGGTGCGCCGCTTCGTCCAGCGGGTAGTGGAACAGCTCGGCCTGCTCCAGATGGCGCAGGCGGTAGTCCACGCCGCTGTCGACGTTGACCACGTCGGTATGCTGTTTGATCAGGGCGATGGCCGGCAGGAAGCGCGCGCGTTGCAGGCCGTCCTTGTACAGGCCGTCTGGCACGATGTTCGAGGTGGCGACCAGCGATACACCATTCTTGAACAGCTCTTCCATCAGGGTGCCGAGGATCATGGCATCGGTGATGTCGGAGACGAAGAACTCGTCGAAGCAGATCACCCGGGCTTCCTCGGAGAAGCGCTTGGCGATCACCGTCAGGGGGTTCTTCTCACCCTTGAGGGTCTTCATTTCTTCGTGCACACGCTTCATGAAGCGGTGGAAGTGCGTACGCATCTTCTGCTTGAACGGCAGCGCGTCGAAGAAGGTGTCGACCAGGTAGGTCTTGCCCCGCCCTACGCCACCCCAGAAGTACAGGCCCTTGACGACCTCGGGCTCCTTCTTGCCGAACAGCTTGCCGAGCAGGCCAGGCTTGTTGTTCTGCGCGGCGATCAGGTCATCGTACAGACGCTGCAGGTGACGCACGGCGTTTTCCTGCGCGGCGTCGTGAAAGAAGTCCGGGCGTTTAAGGTCGGCTTGATATCGTTCCAGGGGCGTCATAGGTCATCAGCGGGCAATAAAAGCGGGCCGACACTGTAGCGACGGCCCTGGCGATTGGCAATCAGTCCTGTTGCGGGGCCAGTGCCGACTTGAGGTTTTCGATAGCCAGGTCACGCGCAGCGGTATCGGCGTACACCGGGCTTTCGCCCACGCAGACGCCATCGAGCCACAGGCTGAAGCGGTCGCTTTCGGGACGGATGTCCAGCTCGCCACCCTGCTGCAACTGCTTGCTTACCGCTCCGGCGGCCTTGCCGTCAGGGAAAGCATGGGACAACAGCAGTTGTTCACCGTCGGCGGCCAGCAGGCGGAAACGGAAGCTGCCATCGTCTTCGCGGAAGCTGACGAAACGTGCAGCCTTGGCGGCCTTCTTCTTGCCGGTGTCAGCCGCTTGCACCGCACTGCGGAACGAGCGCAGGCCAACGGCTTCGCGCAGCGATTCGAGGAACGGCGTCGCGATGCGACGAGCCTTCTGGGCGCCGGCCAGGAGGATGTCCTCCAGGTCAGCCGGGCGCGCGATCAGCCCCTGATAGATTTCCCGCGGGCCGCTCAGCTCGGCGTCCAGCAGGCTGAACAACCGCGCCTTGGCTTCGCCCCAGCCCAGGCCATCGAGCAGCTCGGCACGGAACGCCGCGCTCTGCGCGGGGGTGGAGAACGCCTGGTAAAGGGTGAACAGGTGCGAGTTGTCCGGGTCCTTGGCTTCGCCCGGCGCGCGCGAGTCGGTGACGATGCGCGAGATGGCGTCCTTGAGTTCCTTGGGGCTGCTGAACAGCGGAATGGTGTTGTCGTAGCTCTTGGACATCTTGCGCCCGTCCAGGCCCGGCAGGGTTGCCACGCTTTCTTCGATCAGCGCTTCGGGCAGGGCAAAGAAATCCTTGCCGTTGCCGAACAGGTGGTTGAAGCGCTGGGCGATGTCACGGGCCATTTCCACGTGCTGGATCTGGTCGCGGCCCACCGGAATCTTGTGGGCGTTGAACATCAGGATGTCGGCGGCCATCAGCACCGGGTAGCTGTACAGGCCCATGGTCACGCCGGCATCGGGGTCTTCACCGGCTTCAACGTTCTTGTCCACCGAGGCCTTGTAGGCGTGGGCACGGTTGAGCAGGCCCTTGGCCGATACGCAGGTCAGCAGCCAGGTCAGCTCGGGAATCTCGGGGATGTCCGACTGCCGATAGAAGGTCACGCGCTCCGGGTCCAGACCGGCGGCCAGCCAGGTGGCGGCGATTTCCAGGCGCGAACGCTGGATGCGCAGCGGATCGTCGCACTTGATCAGGGCGTGGTAGTCGGCCAGGAAGTAGAACGAGTCGACGCCGGGCTGGCGGCTGGCGACCACCGCCGGACGGATCGCGCCGGCGTAGTTGCCCAGGTGGGGAGTACCGGTGGTGGTGATACCGGTCAGGATACGAGTGGTCATGGCGGGTCGCTTAATCAGTGGGCTGCATCGGTAGAAGGCGGTGTCAAACGGGCTCGGCCAGCAGCCGTGGCATCACCAGGTCCTTGAGATCGGTGAGCTTGCCGTGGAAGAAGTGTCCGCATTCTGCCACTTTCAGCAGCTCATGGGGACGTTGCAATGCGCCAGACCAGTCATACACCACACCAGGTTCGATGACTTCGTCGGCCTCGGGCTGAATGATGGTCAGCGGTACGCTCTGCGCCAGCGCATCGGCCTCCTTGAAGCGCGCCGCGGCCGGGGCGATGAGGAACACCTGGCGCAGGCGCTCGCCTGCCGCTTCCAGCTCGCCACTGAGGGCGCCGGCCACGTAGCCGCCGAAGGAGAAGCCGAACAGCGTCATGGGCAGCTCGGGTTGGGCCTGGCGCAGCCAGCGGGCAGCGGCGCGTGCATCGTCGATCTCCTCGACACCGGCCACCGAGGTGCCGGCACTGGCCCCGACGCCGCGATAATTGAAGCGCAAGGTGGCGAAACCGGCATCGCGCGCGGCCCGCTGCAGGGTGGAGACCACCTTGTTGAGCATCGTCCCGCCCTGAATCGGGTTAGGATGGCAGATCAGCGCCACGCCCTTGGCATCGGGCAGGTCCTGGTAGAGGGCTTCGAGCGGGCCTTGCGGGCCATCGATGAAGACAGGGGTTTCGCGCATGGCAGGAAAGAACTCCGTGACCCCATGGTGGGTCGACTCGTCTAGCTGATTGTCTGTGGCTGGCATATCGGCGACGCGTCGCGGGTATACAGCGCCTGTTCGAGCCGTTAACGTAAAGCAAAGCCGTTTATAGAGGAAGGACTCGTGGAACACTCGCTCTTAGTTTGGTTGTTGCCGACTCTTGCCCTGGTTGCCGGTGTCGTCATTGGTTTCCTGGTCGCGCGTCTGCTGCCCAACGCCGCTCCGAACAGCACCCAGCGTCAGCTGGATGACGTTCAGGAACGTTTCGATACCTATCAGAACGAGGTGGTCACCCACTTCAATGCCACGGCCAGCCTGATCCAGAAACTCAGCCAGCAGTATCATGAAGTTCAGGAACATCTCGCCGAAGGCGCCAACCGCCTGGCGCTGGACGAACTGACCCGCCAACGCCTGCTGGCCGCCATGCATCCCGAGGCCCAGCACGCGCCACGCGAACGCATCACCCCGCCGCACTACACCGAGGCGCCGAAAGACTACGCGCCCAAGGCACCGAATGCTCCCGGCATGCTGGATGAGCACTACGGCTTGAAGAAGTAACGAAGCACACAAAGAAAAGCCCCCGCGCCGCAAGGCCGGGGGCTTTTTCTTGACTGCCGTCTGGTGTGGACGGCGGGGTCGCGAAGCTTTCGCGCCCAGCCGTCAACCCGCCTCAGATCGCGCCGCGCTTGCGCAGCACTTCCAGCACCTGACGCACGCCCTCTTCCACACCCACCTGTTGGGTATCGATCACCAGGTCGGCATCCAGCGGCACATCGTAGGCAAAGGATTCGCCCGGGATGTTGTCGCCACCGGCGGCGTACAGGCCCTGCGGGTCACGCTCACGGCATACGGTTGGCGATGCCTGCACGTAGACGGTGACCAGACGATCCTTGCCGATCAACACCTTGGCCTGCTCGCGGCCTTCGGCATCCGGCGCGACGAAGGCGGCCAGGGTCAACAGACCGGCTTCGTTGAACTGACGCGCCACGTGGGCGGCACGACGCCAGTTCTCGGTACGCCCGGCACGATCCTGCGGCAGGCCCTTGTTCAGGTCATGACGCAGGTTCTGGCCGTCGAGCACGTAGACCGCACGGCCCATGTCGAACAGTTTGCGCTCCACGGCATAGGCCAGGGTGCTCTTGCCCGCACCGGACAGGCCGCTGAACAGCACGGTGGCTGGCTGCTGGCCGAAACGCAGCGCGCGCTCTTCGGTGGACACATGAGCCTGCTTGCCGTGCTGGCCATTGCCACCGTGCGGTAGCACCGGCGGAGCGATGATCATGCCGGCACCCACGGTGCCGTTGGTCAGGCGGTCGATGACGATGAAGGCACCGGTGGTGCGGTTGCTCTCGTAGCCGTCCAGAGCAATGGAGGCATCCAGAGCCACCTTGATCCGACCGATCTCGTTGAGCTGCAGCGCGCTGGCCGCGCCCTTCTCCAGCGTGTTCACATCGACCTTGTGGGTGATGCTGGCAATCGAGCCCGGCACGTAGCTGGTGGCGCGCTTGATGTCGTACTTCTTGCCCGGCAGCATCGGTTCTTCGGCCATCCACACCAACATGGCGTCGAACTGATCGGTGACCGGCGGAACGTTGTCGGCGTGCACCAGCAGGTCGCCACGCGAGATATCGATCTCGTCTTCCATGGTCAGGGTCACGGCCTGGCCAGGACCGGCCTGCTCCAGCTCGCCTTCATAGGTGACGATGGATTTGACGCGGCTGCTCTTGCCCGACGGCAACACCACCACTTCGTCGCCCTTGTGCACGATGCCGCTGGCCAGGGTGCCGGCGAAGCCGCGGAAGTTCAGGTTCGGACGGTTGACGTACTGCACCGGGAAACGCAGGTCGGTGAAGTTACGGTCGGCGGCGACTTCCACGGTTTCGAGGATTTCCATCAGCGCCGGGCCTGTGTACCACGGCGAGCGCTCGCTGCGGTTGACCACGTTGTCACCCTTGAGCGCCGACATCGGCACGAAGTGCAGGCTGCTCGGCGTCAGGTCGATGGCCTCGGCGAACTTAAGGTAGTCGGCCTTGATCGACTCGAAGACCTGCTCGTCGAAGCCTTTGAGGTCCATCTTGTTGACCGCCACGACGATGTGCTTGATGCCCAGCAGCGAGGCGATGTAGCTGTGCCGACGGGTCTGGGTCTGCACGCCGTAGCGGGCGTCGACCAGGATGATCGCCAGGTCGCAGGTCGAGGCGCCGGTGGCCATGTTGCGGGTGTACTGCTCGTGGCCCGGGGTGTCGGCGATGATGAACTTGCGCTTGGCGGTGGAGAAGTAGCGGTACGCCACGTCGATGGTGATGCCCTGCTCACGCTCGGCCTGCAGGCCGTCGACCAGCAGCGCCAGGTCGACTTCTTCACCGGTGGTGCCGCTCTTCTTCGAATCACGGGTGATGGCCTCGAGGTGGTCCTCGTAGATCATCTTGGAATCGTGCAGCAGGCGCCCGATCAGGGTGCTCTTGCCGTCGTCGACGTTGCCGCAGGTCAGGAAACGCAGCAGTTCCTTGCGCTCGTGCTGGGCCAGGTAGGCGAGGATGTCCTCGCTGATCAGATCAGATTGGTGACTCATGGGTTCAAGCTCCAAGCTGTAAGCTTCAAGCTGCAAGCTTGTCGGCGTACAGCTAGTTAGAAATTTTGTTGATCAGCCCGCTGAGCATTCTCGACAGCTGGCGAGTTTCATTAATCCACTTGTCAGCCAGTTCAGCAGATAGATAGCCGATCTCGGCAGCGATGATCAGTTGCGTGCGCAGCTCTGCACAGGAAGCCTTTGCAACGCCGAGAAGCCAGACCTTTTCTCTCCAACTCAGACGTTCCATGCCTTCGGCAATGTTGGAAGGGATGGACACCGCCGAGCGGGTAATCTGACCTTTGAAACCAAAGTCTCGGCATTCCTTGAACACCTGATAGACACCGACTGCCAGATCCTTGCTTCTCCGCCAAACCGACAACTTCTCAAAATCCACTGCGGCCACTCCCTGTGAGCCCGCAGAGCAGGCTGCAAACGACAAAAGCCAGAAACTACTCGCTCCGTTGGCGTCTTGCAGCTTGCCGCTTGTAACTTGAAGCTTAGAAGTAGCCTTGACGTTTCTTGTCTTCCATCGAGCCGGCGCCATCGTGGTCGATGACACGGCCCTGGCGCTCGGACGTACGGGTCAGGAGCATTTCCTGGATGATGTCCGTCAGGGTCTCGGCCTGCGACTCGACGGCGCCGGTCAGCGGGTAGCAGCCGAGGGTACGGAAACGCACCTTCTTCTTGACGATGCGCGCTTTCTCTTCCTCGGAGAGGTGCTCGAGGATGCGTTCGTCGTCGATCATGATCAGGGTGCCGTTCTTCTCGATGACCTCACGCTCGGCGGCGAAGTACAGCGGCACGATCGGGATGCCTTCGAGGTAGATGTACTGCCAGATGTCCAGCTCGGTCCAGTTCGACAGCGGGAACACGCGGATCGACTCGCCCTTGTTGACCTTGCCGTTGTAGACGTTCCACAGCTCGGGACGCTGGTTCTTGGGGTCCCAGCGGTGCTTGCTGTCGCGGAACGAGTAGACGCGCTCCTTGGCCCGCGACTTCTCTTCGTCGCGCCGTGCGCCGCCGAACGCGGCATCGAAGCCGTGCTTGTCCAGTGCCTGCTTGAGGCCCTGGGTCTTCATGATGTCGGTGTGCTTGGCACTGCCGTGAGTGAAGGGGTTGATACCCTGTGCAACGCCCTCGGGGTTGACGTGGGTGATCAGCTCCAGGCCCATTTCCTCGACCATCTTGTCGCGGAAGCGGTACATCTCCTGGAATTTCCAGCGGGTGTCGACATGCATCACCGGGAACGGCAATTTGCCCGGGAAGAAGGCCTTGCGTGCCAGATGCAGCATCACGGCCGAATCCTTGCCGATCGAGTACAGCATCACCGGGTTATCGAACTCGGCGGCGACCTCGCGGATGATGTGGATGCTTTCCGCCTCCAGCTGTTTCAGATGCGTCAGTTTGTCAACCATGGCTACTCACGGATTGCTGGTGTTGGGTTCGGACCGCCGGGTATCGCAAGGCGCCATCGCGGCGCGAGCCCACCCGGAAACCGAGTCCTGTTGCGGCCTACGGGCCGTATTCGAGCCGCGCACTTTATCATGCCGTGGCGGCTCACTTCAGCGCGTCAGGTAGATCGAAACGATCTAACGATATAGCCGCCCGTTCGGTGTGAAGACCCGGCCTGGGCGGCCATGCGGCGGATCACACCGGGTTCGGGCAGTCGATGAACAGGTGCTCGACCGCAAACCGGCGCGCCAGGTAGTCGCCCAGTGCCTGCACGCCATAACGCTCGGTGGCGTGGTGTCCGGCAGCGATGAAACTGACGCCGTTCTCCTGGGCGCTGTGGAAGGTCTGCTCCGAGGCCTCGCCGCTGAAATACAGGTCCACGCCTTCGGCGATCGCCCGGTCGATGTAGCCCTGGCCACCACCGGAACACCAGCCCACGCGCTGGACCATGCGCTGACCTTCGATGAGCAGCGGCTCGCGGCCCAGCACTTCCTGGATTCGGCGGGCGAAATCCCGCGCGCTGACCGGTTCGGCCAGCGAGCCGACCAGGCCCACCACCTTGGCGTCATTGGGATCGAGCGGACCTTCGACGGTAATGTCCAGTTGCCGGGCCAGCTGCACGTTGTTGCCCACTTCGGGGTGCACGTCCAGCGGCAGGTGGTAGGCGAGCAGGCTGATGTCGTGCTTGAGCAGGGTCTTCAGGCGCCGCTGCTTCATGCCTACCACGCAGGGGTTCTCGCCTTTCCAGAAATAGCCATGATGGACCAGCACCAGATCCGCCTGGGCCTCCACCGCTGCATCCAGCAGTGCCTGGCTGGCGGTGACGCCACTGACGATACGCATCACCTGCGGTCGACCTTCGACCTGCAGACCATTGGGGCAGTAATCCTGGATACGCGCACTGTTGAGGTAGCGGTCGGCTTCTTCGACCAGCGTGCTGAGGGCGACGGCCATGGAGAGGTTCCTCGATCAAGAGTTGGGTAAGGGCAAAGACAGCGTCGTAGACGGGTTAATTGCACACGAATAGAGAGACAGCGCCCACAGGGCTCGTATAATGCCCGCCATTATGGCGCACCCCGGCTGCAAAATTCTGCGCCCATCACCATCCAGGACTTCTTCGAATGCTCAAGGCACTGCGCTTCTTTGGCTGGCCGTTGCTGGCAGGCGTACTCATCGCTCTGCTGATCATCCAGCGCTACCCGCAATGGGTTGGCTTGCCCAGCATGGACGTCAACCTGCAACAGGCACCGCAGACCACGCAGATCGTCCAGGGCCCCTCGTCCTACGCCGACGCGGTGAGTGCCGCCGCGCCAGCGGTGGTCAACCTGTACACCACCAAGATGATCAACAAGGGCGCCAACCCGCTCTTCGAAGACCCACAGTTCCGGCGTTTCTTCGGTGACAACCAGCCCAAGCAGAAGCGCATGGAGTCCAGCCTGGGTTCCGGGGTGCTGATGAGCCCCGAAGGCTACATCCTCACCAACAATCACGTGACCACCGGCGCCGACCAGATCGTGGTGGCGCTCAAGGACGGCCGCGAGACCATCGCCAGGGTGATCGGCAGCGACCCGGAAACCGACCTGGCGGTATTGAAGATCGACCTGAAGAACCTGCCGGCGATCACCATCGCCCGCTCCGACAGCATTCGCATCGGCGACGTGGCCCTGGCCATCGGCAACCCGTTCGGCGTCGGCCAGACCGTGACCATGGGCATCATCAGTGCTACCGGCCGCAACCAGCTGGGCCTGAACACCTATGAAGACTTCATCCAGACCGATGCGGCGATCAACCCCGGCAACTCCGGTGGCGCGCTGGTGGATGCCAGCGGCAACCTCACCGGTATCAACACTGCGATTTTCTCCAAGTCCGGCGGCTCGCAGGGCATCGGCTTCGCCATCCCGACCAAGCTGGCCATGGACGTGATGAAGTCGATCATCGAGCACGGCCAGGTGATCCGTGGCTGGCTGGGTATCGAAGTGCAACCGCTGACCGCCGAGCTGGCGGAGTCGTTCGGCCTCAAGGGGCGGCCAGGCATCGTGGTGTCGGGCGTGTTCCGTGATGGGCCGGCACAGCGCGCCGGCCTGCAGTTGGGTGATGTGATCCTGAGCATCAATGGCGAGCCGGCCAGCGATGGTCGCCGCTCGATGAACCAGGTGGCGCGGGCCAGGCCGAAAGAGAAGATCACCATCAATGTGCTGCGCAACAACAAGGAGTTGCGTCTGACCGCGGAGGTGGGTATCCGCCCGCCACCCGCTCCGCCTGCGACACCGGCCCCAGCCGGATAACCCTGCTCAGGACGGGACAACACACAAAAAAGCCGCCCAAGGGGCGGCTTTTTTGTGTGTGGCAAGCGGCTCAGAGATCGCTCAGCCCGTCCAGCAGCGCCTGGTTCTGCTCCGGCGTGCCGATGCTGATGCGCAGGAACTGCGCGATACGCGCCTGCTTGAAGTGCCGTACGATCACGCCCTGCTCGCGCAGGCGCGCCGCCAGACCAGCAGCGTCGTGCTGCGGGTGGCGGGCGAAGATGAAGTTGGCTGCCGATGGCAGCACCTCGAAGCCCTTGCCCTGCAGCGCAGCAGTCAACGCCTCGCGGCTGGCAATCACCGCCTGGCGGGTGCTGTCGAAGTGCGCCTGGTCGTCGAAAGCGGCGGCCGCGCCGGCGATCGCCACACGGTCCAGCGGGTAGGAGTTGAAGCTGTTCTTGACCCGCTCCAGCGCCTCGATCAGGTCCGGATGCCCGACCGCCAGGCCGACCCGCAGGCCGGCCAGCGAGCGTGACTTGGACAGGGTCTGGGTCACCAGCAGGTTCGGGTAGCGGTCCACCAGGGTAATGGCCGTTTCGCCGCCAAAGTCGATGTACGCCTCGTCCACCACCACGACCGAGTCAGGACTGGCCTGGAGGATCTGTTCCACGGCCTCCAGGGCCAGCAGGCAACCGGTCGGCGCGTTGGGGTTGGGGAAGATGATGCCGCCATTGGGGCGCGCATAGTCGGCCGGGCGGATGCGGAACTGCTCGTCCAGCGCGACCGCCTCATGCTCGATGCCGTAGAGGCCGCAATATACCGGGTAAAAGCTGTAGCTGATGTCCGGAAACAGCAGCGGCAGATCGTGCTGGAACAGGCCGTGGAAGATGTGCGCCAGCACCTCGTCCGAACCATTGCCCAGGAACACCTGCTCAGGCTGCACCTGATAGTAGCGGGCCACCGCCTGCTTGAGCAGGTCGCTGTTGGGGTCCGGGTACAGACGCAGGTTGTCCGACAGCTCGGCGCGCATCGCCTCCAGCGCCTTCGGCGAAGGCCCGTAGGGGTTCTCGTTGGTGTTGAGCTTGACCAGCTTGGTCAGCTTGGGCTGCTCGCCCGGCACGTAGGGCACCAGGCTCTTGACGAAGGGACTCCAGAATTTGCTCATGTTCACTCGCCTTGTTCGTTACGGCCTGGCTTGAAGCCGGGGTCGGTGATTCGGTACTCGGCACTGCGCGCGTGACCGCTCAGCGATTCGCCACGGGCCAGCACCGAGGCCGTCTTGCCCAGTTCGGACGCGCCCTGCGGCGAACAGAAGATGATCGACGAGCGCTTCTGGAAGTCATAAACCCCCAGCGGCGAGGAGAAACGCGCGGTGCCGGAGGTCGGCAACACGTGATTGGGGCCGGCACAGTAGTCGCCCAGCGCCTCGGAGGTGTGACGCCCCATGAAGATCGCGCCGGCGTGGCGGATCTGTGGCAGCCAGGCCTGCGGGTCTTCCACCGACAGCTCCAGGTGCTCGGGCGCGATGCGGTTGGCGACGTCGATGGCCTGCTGCATGTCGGCCACCTTGATCAGCGCGCCACGGCCGTTGATCGAGGTCTCGATGATCGCGGCGCGGTCCATGGTCGGCAGCAGCCGGGCGATGCTCGCCGCGACACGGTCGAGGAATTCACCGTCCGGGCTGACCAGGATGGCCTGTGCATCTTCGTCGTGCTCGGCCTGGGAAAACAGGTCCATGGCGATCCAGTCGGGGTCGGTCTGGCCGTCGCAGACCACCAGGATCTCCGACGGGCCGGCGATCATGTCGATACCGACCTGGCCGAACACATGGCGCTTGGCGGTGGCCACATAGATGTTGCCGGGGCCGACCACCTTGTCGACCTGCGGCACGCTTTCGGTACCGTAGGCCAGTGCGGCGACGGCCTGGGCACCACCGATGGTGAACACGCGGTCGACCCCGGCGATGCACGCGGCGGCCAGTACCAGCTCGTTGATTTCACCGCGTGGCGTCGGCACCACCATGACCACTTCGGCCACCCCGGCAACCTTGGCCGGAATCGCGTTCATCAGTACCGAAGACGGGTAGGAAGCCTTGCCACCGGGCACATAGAGACCGGCGCGGTCGAGCGGCGTGACCTTCTGGCCCAGCACGGTGCCGTCCGCCTCGGTGTAGCTCCAGGAATCCTGCTTCTGCTTTTCGTGGTAGCTGCGCACCCGCTGGGCGGCCACTTCCAGGGCCTGGCGCTGGGCCGGTGAAATACGCGTCAGGGCCTGCTCCAGGCGCTCGCGCGGCAGGATCAGGTCAGCCATGCGGGTAGCCTGCACCGCGTCGAAGCGCTGGGTGAATTCCACCAGGGCGGCATCGCCACGCTCGCGCACGGCCTTGATGATGTCCAGCACCCGCTGGTTGACCGCGTCGTCGGACACACTTTCCCAGCTCAGCAGATGATCCAGATGTCGGGCGAAATCCGGGTCGGCAGCATCGAGTCGGCGTATTGCGGTGGACGTGGTCATAGCGAGGGCCTCAGTAATTGGCGAATGCTCAGGTGCCATAAGCTACCAAGCTATCCGCGCTGGCACCTGAACAATCTGGCTATGACACGGATAGCGGGGCGCGACACGAGGGCCGCGCGATCAGAAGCAGGTCAGTGAAGGGCTCCGGCTTTACAGCCGTCTCTTCAAAGACCTGCTAGCTATGGTGTCGGGACTCGACGGCGTTGCGCAGGGTGTCGATCAGCGCCTGGATGCGCGCGTGCTGCATCTTCATGGAGGCCTTGTTGACCACCAGGCGGGAACTGACGGTGGCGATCAGCTCTTGGGGTTCGAGACCGTTGGCACGCAGGGTGTTGCCGGTGTCGACCACGTCGATGATCTTGTCCGCCAGGCCGACCAGCGGCGCCAGCTCCATGGAGCCGTAGAGCTTGATGATGTCGACCTGACGCCCCTGCTCGGCGTAGTAGCGCTTGGCGACATTGACGAACTTGGTCGCCACGCGCAGGCGCCCCTTGGGCTCGGGCGCACCGATGGCGCCAGCGGTCATCAGCTTGCAGCGGGCGATCTCGAGGTCCAGCGGCTCGTAAAGGCCCTGGCCGCCGAATTCCATCAGCACGTCCTTGCCGGCCACGCCCAGGTCCGCCGCACCATGCTCGACATAGGTCGGCACATCGGTGGCACGCACGATCAGCAGGCGGACATCCTCCTGGGTCGTGGGAATGATGAGCTTGCGGCTCTTGTCCGGATTCTCGGTCGGCACGATGCCCGCTGCGGCGAGCAGCGGCAGGGTGTCGTCGAGGATGCGGCCCTTGGACAATGCGATGGTCAGCATGGGGAAACTCGGGTCCTTATCAGGAAGCTCATGCCCTGGTGGCGAACCCCAGAGCTTACCCGATACGCAGGGACATTGCGCGATCAGGCAAAGGAAATCTCGGCGCTACATGGAACGACGGCCCCGATACCGGTGGCATCGGGGCCGTCTGTTCACTAGCCCGGTACGCGACGGATCTTCGCGCCCAGCATCTGCAGCTTCTCTTCGATGCACTCGTAACCACGGTCGATGTGGTAGATGCGGTCGATGAGGGTATCGCCCTCGGCCACCAGGGCCGAGATGACCAGGCTGGCCGAAGCCCGCAGGTCGGTGGCCATCACCGGCGCGCCCTTGAGCACCTCGGTGCCGGTGACGATGGCGGTGTTGCCTTCGACCTGGATCTGCGCGCCCATGCGGTGCATTTCGTACACGTGCATGAAACGGTTTTCGAAGATGGTCTCGATCACCGCGCCAGTGCCCTCGCCGATGGCATTGAGCGAGATGAACTGCGCCTGCATGTCGGTCGGGAACGCCGGGTATGGCGCAGTGCGCACGTTGACCGCCTTCGGACGGCGACCATGCATGT